>JAEYMI010000094.1 GCA_023461275.1 Actinomycetes bacterium
TTTGGCTGATCGAGTAGGCCCGCGAGCTTTCTGCTGATCGAGTAGGCCCGCGAGCGCAGCGAGCGGACCGTATCGAGATCACCTGCCGGCCAGCCAATCACCGGCGTATCTACCTAATACCGGGGAAACTACTCCGGTATTAGCGAGATACTCCGGTGGGCACTCGACTCCGCTTCAGCCAGGGCGTCGACGATGGGGGAGGCCGCACGAACGCCGGCGATCATGATCGCGATGACGAGCACGATCATCACGATGCTGGCGACGTTGGACAGTAGGAACGAGCGGCCCACCTGATCGGCGGGAAAGCTGAACACGATCACGATCCGGATCGCGGAGTCCACGAACAGCACGAGGCCGACCCCGGCGGTCATCAGACGCTCGATGCGTCGAAATCGGGGTGAATACTCCCATGCGCTGGCGTAGGCGGCCGATCGCACCGGATCACCGCCATTGGTGGCCATCGGCGTGGCCATGAGATACATGATCGGGCGGCCGACAACACAGGTCACGAGAAAATAGGCACCGGTGAACAGCAGGTAGATCGCTGGGCGAACCGCGCTGAACCGTGGGTCGTCGGTGACGGAGGTCAGGCTCAACGACACCGCGAGTTCGATGAAGACGAGCACTCCGATGGTGTCGATCGTGCGGGACCGGACGGTCTGTACGGCCGCGAAGGCAGCCACCCCGATGGCGGGCAACGCGAACGACCACACGGCGCTGAACCCGACCGCGCGCAGCGCGAAGTAGGTCAACGTCGGCACCACGATCTCGGCGAGGACCGGGAGCAGCACAGCGAGCCTGCTCGGTGGCGTTGTGGGGGTGCTCGGAGAAGTGCTCATGTGCTCAAGCCTGCCGTTGTCGACCCTGGTCGATCCAGTGGGAGATCTACGAATCGTGATGGGAGTTTTCTCCTACGAACTTGCTTGTTCCCAAACGTATTCGTAACGCAACGATTGAATCTCATCGTTGCTTGTGCTTGCGCCGTTGGTATTGCACGACTTGGGAAATGACGAATAGAACGATCAGAACGATGGCCAGGATCAATCCCTGGGTGGCGCCGCTCATGCTGGTGTCCTTCCTGCAATGGTCGATCGGTACCATCAATCCTGCGACGTCGATCCGCGCGCCAACACCGCGAAACCATCGCACTTTCTCGGGTGTTTTCTCCTACCGGGATTCGACAACCCCGGCGGTAGGGTGTGTTCGTGCAGGGCAAGGCCACCATCAACCTCGGCGGGAACTACATCCTGCTCGCCTTTCTGGCGGTGCCCGCTGGCCGGGTACTCGGTGAGTCGGCCGGCAAGCTCGCGGCCGCTATCACCGCGTTGGTGGTCTTCGCGGCCGCATATGCCGTCGGACAATATGCCGGGGCTCGTTCGGCGATTTGGCAGCGTGGCGCCCTGCTGGCCGTGATGGGAGCGATCTCGGCGGCCGGGCTCGTCCTGGTCGGCTCGGAGTGGATCGTGTGCGCGGCGATGACCGCGGTGGCCTGCGCGGCACTGCTGCCCCTGGTGATTCCCGCCTCCTTCGGCGTCGCCATCACCGCCGCGGTGACGATGGCATTGTCCAACGCCGCGGGTGGGCTGATCGTGGTGGGGGCCGGTGCGATCGCCATCCTGCGTGCCCGGCTGCTGACCGAGATCGCCCGCACCCGGGCGCAGCGTCGTGAGCTGGCGGCAGCGGCGGTGGAGAACGAACGGCTGCGCATCGCCCGCGACCTGCATGACGTGCTCGGCAACAGCCTGGTCACCATGGTGGTCAAGGCCGAACTGGCCGAGCGGCTCGTACCGTCGAATCCCGTTGCCGCAGCCCAAGCCGCCGCTGACGTGCAACGAGTGGGACGCGAAGCGATGTCCGAGGTTCAGGCGGTGGTGAGCGGATATCGCGCCGGAACCTTCACCGATGCGCTGGCCCGCGTCACCGACCCGTTGGCCTCGGTGGCCGAACTGACCGTGCGGGTCGACGAACGGAATTGGAGCGATGCGGTCGACACCGTTCTCGCGTGGACGGTGCGGGAGTGCGCGACAAATATTGTGCGGCACGCCGACCCGACGAGCTGCCTGATCGAGGTGACCAGCCGCGACAACAGGGTGCGACTGCGGGTCGTCAACGACGGTGTGGTCACCGGTGCCGCCCGCCGCAGGACCGACCGCGATGCCCAGGGTGCGCAGGGCGGCAACGGATTACGGGGAATCACCGAGCGGGTAGCCGAACTCGGCGGCACGGTGCGACACGGCGTCGAAGGCCATGACCATGTAGTACAGGTGGATCTCGCGGCGGACGCGGACTATCGGGGTGGAGACGACGATGACCAGTGAATCGCAGGGCGACTCCGCAAGCGAGACACCAGCTGAGAACGTGATCACCGTGGCCATCGCCGAAGATCAGGAGATGCTGCGGTCGGCCATCGTCACCCTGCTCGAGCTCGAACCCGACATCGAGGTGATCGCGGCCTTCGACGACGGCTCGGCGGTGGTGGAGAAGGTGGTCGAGATGTGTCCCGACGTCACCCTCCTCGATGTCGAGATGCCGGTACGCGGCGGGCTGGAGATCGCCGAGGCGTTGCGCGACGCCGGATCCCCCACGCTCGTACTGATGCTCACCACCTTTGCCCGGCCGGGATACATCCGCCGGGCCGTGGAGGCCGGCGCCCACGGCTACCTCATCAAGGACTCTCCGGTCAGTGAGATCGCGGCCGCCATCCGGCGGGTCGTCGCCGGCGAGATGCAGATCTCCGGTGACCAGTTACGGGCGGCGATGACGACCGGACGAAATCCGCTGACCGAGCGCGAGTGTGACGTACTACGCGCCGCCGAGACCCACGACACGGTGCCGGCAATCGCCGGCCACCTGCATCTCTCGGTGAGCACCGTCGGCAACTACATCTCGGCTGCGATCGCGAAAACCAACGCTCGCAACAGAGTTGAGGCGGGCCGGATCGCCAGGGACAACGGCTGGCTGTAGCCACTCGATGCGGGACACCAGAATACAAGTGGCGCCGTGGTGTGGCCGGCCGGGCACTACGTGCATCAAGCTCGGCGGCGGCGGAGCAGGGGTCGGAGTCGCCGAGGCGGTTCAGGCGGGTCGTACACGCCCGTCGACACCAGATGTTCGACGAACGCGTGCGCGTCGGCCGCTGACCCACCGCGCACGCGACCACGGGCCCACCCCATGAACTCCGCGGTGAAACGGTCCGTTCCGAGCTGTCCCACGACCATCGGGAGATGGCGGGCTACTTCGCCGGATCGCTTGCGCAACAACGAGTTCTCGGCGACGCGCAGCCGTCGCGGATCGACGCCCTCGGGGACGTCGCCGCCGAGGACCAACGCTCGCACCAATGCGGCCTGACGGACGGCGAGGCTGCTCATGATCGCTCCCACCAGGCACTGCCGTCGGTGATGCGTGGCATCCGGGCGGCGTCGGCGATGGCGTCGAGTTCGGTGAGCAACTCGCGGGCCGGAGGATAGTTGCCGTCGCGTTCGAGCATGAAAGCCGTTGCGACACCGGCGAGTTGGGATACGAGCTTGAGGACGGCGGTGTTCACCGCTGCGGTGTGCGTGTCGTGGTAGACCGAGAGCGTCGGATCCGAGGTGTCGAATTCGCCGCCGGCCACGTGGCAGTAGGCGAGGTGTTCGGTGGGCAGCATCGCGAGTTCCCGTGCCGGGTCGGTACCCCGATTGATCGCGCACGCATACACATTCGCCACATCGATGAGCAGGAGCACGCCGGTCCGTTCGACGAGTTCGGCCAGGAACTCGCCGTCGGTGTACTCGTCGTCGGCCCATTCGACGACCGACGCGATGTTCTCCACCGCCAGCGGGACAGGCAGCTGATCCTGGGTGCGCCGGATGTTCTCGGTCAGTACGTCGAGCGCCTCCCGGCACCGGGGGACCGGCAGCAGGTGACCCGCTTCGATGCCGTCGGCGCGGACGAAGGCCACATGCTCGCTGACCAGTGGTGAACCGAATGTGTCGGCGGCGTCGGCAAGCACTCGAATGCGTTGTGCTGAAACAGGTTCGACGCCACCGAGGGAGAGTCCGATGCCGTGTGGGATCACCGGCACGTCCAGCGCCCGGATCACGTCGACGGGGTAATGCGGCACGGACTCCGCGATCACCTCGCAGAAGCCGAGGCCGGGTAGTTCGGCGATGACGCCCGCGATCTCCGGGCGCCACCCGATCCCGATGCCGGCGAGCTGGGCGCCGCGGGCGGGCATCGTCATTCGGGTCTCAGTTACCTCCGCCACCGCAACCACCTCCGCCACCGCAACCGCCCCCGCCGCCACAGCCACCTCCGCCGCCACAGCCACCTCCGCCGGCACAGCTGCCTCCGCTGCCGCAAGCGCCATTGTTCATCGTGAAGTCGTGGCCGGAGATAGCCGACCACCCGAGGTAAGAGCCCGTCGACGCGGTGAGAGTGACGGCTGCCATCGACCTCGCGTTGCCGACGAGGTTCGGATCGACCAAGGCCAACGCGGCCGCTCCGTACAAACCTGCTGCCATTCCTGCAGCCGACGGGCCGTAGGTGCGCAATGCCGGATGTAAGCGTGGGTGCAGGTAAGCGTTTTCAGCGCGAACCTGCGCCAGGGCGGATCGCCCGGGTCGCGTCAGACGGACCGGGTTCGCGGCCAGGATGAGCGCTACGACGCTCACTGCCGCCACCATGATGAGCAGGTATCCGACGGGTTGGTGATTCGCTTTGCCCGCGATGATGCGGACGATTCCGAGCGCAATGACCGGGACGAGGTAAATGGCGCCGGTAGTACGTCGTCGATGCATGTAGCCACGCTCGACGAGTGATGCACGCAGATGCTGCAGCGGTGCCTGCGCGTACCGGTGACTTCTCGGTCTGGACTTGGGTTCGAGTGACAGGCGTGCGAAGTGGTCGCAGGTGAACTTGTCGAGGTTGGCGGCATCGGTCGCGTTGAGCGAGCGTGCCTTTCGTCCCCTCGAGTCGATCAATCCGACGCTACGCAACATCGATACAGCGGCCAGTCGGGCATGGCGATCCGACGCCAGCATTCCCGCCTCGGTGGGTGTCAACCGCCGGTCGGAGCTGGGGGTGCGGGGACCCATGACGTCACTGCGCGCCAACGCGGCTAGCAGCGCCGACATGAGGATCAATAGAGCGTAGAGGGCCAGGAAGGCGTGGCCGGAGATTCCCCAGGTATGCGGGGACGTCGACGTAAAAGACACTGAGGTGAACATGGGTACTCCTTCCTGCTCGACCCGGTTGCCGAGGAAAAGGGATTCCGTTTGGCCGGAGTCCGTTGTCCATCAAGTGATTTCAGTATGCGGATGGATGTCGTTGGTGCCAGCCCCCGATGCCCGTCGTAACCGATTCGATGCGGATCACTTGGTCGGTGTCAGCAAGGCACGACACCATGTGTCTCTGCACTCTCGTGGGCAACTTTGGCAACAGGCGCGCTCGGTCGTTGGGACGACACGGCGCAAGGCGGCTGGTGTGTGGTCGTCAGCCGCCCCCACCGCCGCCACCACCGCACCCACCTCCGCCGCCGCAGCTACTGCCGCCACCTCCGCCGCCGCAGCTACTGCCGCCACCTGCGCCGCCGCAGCTGCTGCTACCACCTCCGCTGCCGCAGTTGCTGCCGCTACTGCCGCAGGTGCCGCCGCCAATGCTGCCGATACTGCCGCCGAAGTACGACCGACTACCGGCGGGACGGGTGCGCCTGCGGGCCGCGCGGTCGAATGCCCCCAGCGGTGTGAGCGTGGCAGCTGCCATGGCTGTCGGACTACCTCGGAGAACCGGGTCGACCATGGTCAAGGCCTCAACGCCGAACAGTGCGGCAGCCGTGCAGGCGCCCACTGCGCCGTAGGTGCTCATTGCCGGACTGTGCCGCGGATGAAGATACGAATACCGCGTGCGGCTCGCACGCAGCGCGGCCTCGCCGCGGCGGGTGAGTCGAATGGGTCGAAGGGCGAACACGACGGCAATCATCGTCACCCCGAACGTCATCAGGAACACGTATCCGGCGGGCCTGTTATTCGCGGCGTCGGCGAAGAAACGCGCCACCCCCAGTGCGATGACCGGCACCAGGACAAGGGCGTGGAAGCGGCCGTGGCGTCGAAGGTAACCGCGGTCGATGAGCTCCGAACGCAGTTCCTTCAGCGGGTCGTCCATGGTGTCGCTCGCGCGGCGCCGGTCGATTCGAGAGAGCAGATCTCTGCTCAACGGCTCCAGCTGTACTTGGTCTACATCGGTACGTCGACGCGCACGCCGACCCTTCGAATTGATCAGCTTCGCGGCCCTCAGCTGGGCTGCGGCGGCGAGCAGCGCGTTGCGATCGGAGATCAGCATGCCCAGCTCGACCGGTGACAGCTTCTCGTCGGATGGGTGGGTAGTCGACCAGAATGGCTGATGGCGTAGTGAGAACGCGAATAGCGCTGCGAGAAAGATGATTTCGGCGTAAAGAATCAGAAACTGCTGGCTCGACATCCCCCACGTGGCGTGGGTTGAACTCGTTATCATCAGGTGCTCCTGACCTATCGGCGCACGCGAGCAATGGTCGGTGCGAGGATGCGTGAGATCTCCGCACCCGACGAGGGTTGCGGAGGGAGACGGTCGGCCGACGACGCGTCGGCTTCCGTTGCTAGAGCGTGTTCAGGCGCTGCGCAGGTGCGGGGCTGGATGCCCGATGCGACGGTGCGATCGGACCGGCGGCAGATGATGCGCGTCGGAGTTCTCGGTGTCGGAATTCTCGGTCGTGCAATGCATTAGGCCACCTCCTTGCCGATCGCTGCGCCCCTGGAATGGGCGGAGTCGTTGTCTGACAGGTGATCTCGGTGTCAGGTGATCTCAGTATGGGGACCGGCGGTCGGTACGCCAGTGGGGGAGACGTGATGTAACCGATTCGATGCCGAGCTCACGGACGAATATCAGCAAACAGCAGAACCATCAGCCACTTGAGCACCTTCCGTCACAAGAGGTGGGGCGTGCTAGATTGGAGGCCACTTATCGTGCATGCGGCGTCATGAGGATGCCGCAAACGTCGGACATCCGACGAGCAGATACGGCCGAGGAAGCCTCCTGGCCAGGCACGACGATGCGGGATGAAATCCAGTGCGCGCAATCGTTGAGTGTGCTGGACGTCGGAAGAGGAGGCATGTCATGTGTGTTGCGGACACGCGTGTATTTGAGGTTGGGGATCGCCGGTGACTGAACAGAACCATCGTCCGGACGCCACGGAAACGCTGTCGGAGATTCTCGGACAGCGGCTACTTGTCCTCGACGGCGCCATGGGGACGTTCTTCCAGGGCCTCAAGCTCAGTGAGGCCGACTACCGCGGGACGCGCTTTGCCGACTGGCCCGACGATGTGGCCGGCAACAACGACCTGCTCTCGCTGACCTACCCCGACGCCGTCACCGAGGTGCATCGGCAGTACCTCGCGGCCGGTTCGGACCTGATCGAGACCAACACGTTCAACTCGCAGTCCATCTCGCAGGCCGATTACGGCATGCAAGACCTCGCCTACGAACTCAACGTTGCCGCGGCGTCACTGGCGCGGGCGGCGGCCGACGAGTTCACCGCGCAGGACCCGAGCAAGCCGCGCTTCGTTGTCGGTGCGCTCGGCCCCACCAACCGCACCGCGTCGATCTCACCCGACGTCAACGATCCCGGCGCCCGCAACGTCACGTTCCAACAGCTCGCCGACGCCTATCTCGAAGAGGCACGTGGACTGGTCGACGGCGGCGCCGACATCCTGATGATCGAGACCATCTTCGACACCCTCAACGCCAAGGCCGCGATCTTCGCGTTGGAGACGCTGTTCGAGCAGACCGGCCGCCGCTGGCCGGTGATGATCTCCGGAACCATCACCGATGCCTCGGGCCGCACCTTGAGTGGCCAGACCACCGAGGCCTTCTGGAACTCCATCCGCCACGTCAAGCCGTTCAGCGTCGGATTGAACTGTGCGCTGGGTGCGTCGGATCTGCGTCCGTACCTGGCCGAGCTCTCCCGCATCGCCGACTGCTACGTGTCGGTGCACCCGAATGCCGGTCTGCCCAACGCTTTCGGCGAGTACGACGAGTCGCCGGAAGCGATGGCCGACGTGCTCGGCGAGTTCGCCGACTCGCAACTGATGAACATCGTCGGCGGCTGCTGCGGCACCACGCCGGAACACATCGCCGCGATCGCCAAGGCGGTGGACGACAAGACCCCGCGCACCAAGGCCAATCCCATTTCTGCGCTACGGCTTTCGGGTCTGGAACCGCTGAACGTGACTGCCGAGAGTCTGTTCGTGAACGTCGGTGAGCGCACCAACATCACGGGGTCGGCGCGATTCCGACGGCTGATCCGCGAAGAGGACTACTCGACCGCGGTGTCGGTGGCCGCCGAGCAGATCGAAAACGGCGCGCAGATCATCGACGTCAACATGGACGAGGGCATGATCGACGGCGTCGCCGCGATGGACAAGTTCATCAAACTCGTTGCGTCCGAACCGGATATCTCCCGGGTGCCGATCATGATCGACTCGTCGAAGTTCGAGGTCATCGAGGCCGGCCTGCGGTGCGTGCAGGGCCGCCCGATCGTGAACTCCATCTCGCTGAAAGAAGGTGAAGAGCCCTTCCGCGAGCATGCCCGGCTCTGCCGCAAGTACGGTGCGGCTGTGGTCGTCATGGCCTTCGACGAGCAGGGCCAGGCCGATAATCTGGAGCGCCGCAAGGAGATCTGCTCGCGCGCCTACCGCATTCTGGTCGATGAGCTCGGCTACGCGGGCGAGGATATCGTCTTCGACCCCAACGTCTTCGCCGTCGGCACCGGCATCGAGGAGCACGCCAACTACGGCGTCGACTTCATCGAGGCTGCTCGCTGGATCAGTGAGAATCTGCCGGGCGTCAACATCTCCGGCGGAATCTCCAACGTCTCTTTCAGCTTCCGTGGCAACAATGCGGTGCGCGAGGCGATCCACGCGGTCTTCCTCTATCACGCGATCCCGGCCGGGTTGTCGATGGGCATCGTCAACGCCGGCGCGCTCGCGGTCTACGACGACCTCGACCCGACGCTGCGCGAACGCATCGAAGATGTGATCCTCAACCGTCGCCCGGATGCCACCGAGCGACTCCTGGAGATCGCCGACGAGCATGCCGGCACCGGCGAGAAGGCCGAGAAGGCCACCGATGCGTGGCGGGAACTGCCTGTCGGAGAACGCATCACGCATTCGCTGGTGAAGGGCATCGACACCTACGTCGAGGCCGACGCCGAGGAACTGCGCGCCGAGGTCGCCGCCCGTGGCGGACACCCCGTCGAGGTCATCGAGGGTCCGCTGATGGACGGTATGAACGTCGTCGGCGACCTGTTCGGTGCCGGCAAGATGTTCCTGCCGCAGGTGGTCAAGTCTGCTCGCGTGATGAAAAAGGCTGTGGGATACCTGGTTCCGTTCATCGAGGCGGAGAAGGACCCGAACAGTGTGGCCCGCAGCAACGGTCGCGTCGTGATGGCCACCGTCAAGGGTGACGTCCATGACATCGGTAAGAACATCGTCGGAGTGGTATTGCAGTGCAACAACTATGAGGTCGTCGACCTCGGCGTGATGGTGCCCGCGCAGACCATTCTGGACAAGGCCAAAGAGGTCGACGCCGACGTCATCGGACTGTCGGGCCTGATCACCCCGTCGCTCGACGAGATGGTCAACCTGGCCGGCGAGATGGAACGTCAGGGGTTCAATATCCCGCTGCTGATCGGTGGCGCGACGACGTCCCGCGCACACACCGCGGTCAAGATCAAGCCCAAGTACGAGGGTCCGGTCATCTGGGTGAAGGATGCCTCACGCTCGGTTCCCGTTGTCTCGGCGCTGCTTTCGGACACGCAACGTCCGCAGCTGCTGGCCGACACCGACGCCGACTACGCGTCACTGCGGGAACGTCATGCCAATAAGTCCGAGCGTCCGCTGGTGTCTCTCGCCGACGCGCGTGCACGTCGGACCCCGATCGAGTGGGACGGCTACACCCCGCCCGCGCCGACGTTCACCGGCGTCAAGGTGTTCGCCGACTATCCGATCGCCGAACTGCGTGAGTATATCGACTGGCAGCCGTTCTTCAACGCGTGGGAGATGAAGGGGCGCTACCCCGACATCCTCAACAACCCCGCCTCGGCCGAGGCCGCCCGCAAACTGTTCGACGACGCGAACGAGATGCTCGACCGGATCTCGGCGGAGGGATGGCTGACTGCCAACGGCGTGATCGGGTTCTTCCCGGCGAACGCCGTCGGCGACGACATCGAGGTCTATACCGACGCCGACCGCACCGAGGTCGCGACCACGCTCTACAACCTGCGTCAGCAGGGCGTGCACCGTGAGGGCGTGCCCAACCGGAGTCTCGGAGACTTCGTGGCGCCCAAGGAAACCGGGCTGGCCGACTATGTCGGCGGGTTCGCCGTCACCGCCGGGCACGGTTCGCAGGAGCGGTGCGAGGCGTTCAAGGCCGACCTCGACGACTACTCGGCGATCCTGCTGGAGTCGGTCGCCGACCGTCTCGCCGAGGCCTTCGCCGAGCGCATGCACGAGCTGGTGCGCACGCAGCTGTGGGGCTACGCGCCCGAGGAGTCGCTGGACAACGCGGATCTGATCAACGAGCGCTACACCGGAATCCGGCCTGCGCCAGGCTATCCCGCCTGCCCGGAGCACACCGAGAAGGTCACGCTGTTCGACATGCTCTCCGCGGAGGAGAACACCGGCATCACACTCAGCGAGTCGATGGCGATGTGGCCCGGTGCCTCGGTCAGCGGCTGGTACTTCTCGCACCCGCAGTCGCAGTACTTCGTCGTCGGACGGCTCGGCCGCGACCAGGTCGCCGACTACGCCGACCGGAAGGGCTGGACGATCGAGGAAGCCGAACGCTGGCTCGCGCCCAACCTCGGGTATGCCAACTGAGATCGGTCCGGCTGGTTGTGTGCATTGGCGGCTAGGCTCGACGAGATGCGCATGATCTACCGACACCTACCCGACGGCGATCTGCCGCTCGCGGTACGCACGTCAGGGTCGCTGAGAAGCGGAGTTCCGGTGCTGCTCGTGCACGGCATGGGTGACGATCACTCGACGTGGCGCTCGTTGGGTTCTGTGCTGCGGCATATCGGCAGGCCGGTCATCTCGGTGGACATGCGTGGGCACGGCCGCAGCGGGCGTGCGTCGTCGTATCTGCTCGATGACTTCGCCGCCGACCTCGGGTTCGTTCTCGACGAGATGGCCGTCGACGAGGCCGACGTGGTGGGCCACTCGCTCGGTGCGCACACCGCACTGCGATTCGCGATGGCGCAGCCGGGCAGGGTGCGGCGGCTGGTGCTCGAGGAGATTCCGCCGATGCCGCGTGATCAGGCCGATCTCGACGAGCACATCGTGGTGTCGGCGACGGTGGCCGAACGGGCCAGAGGCGTGTGGAAGGCGGCGCGAAACCCGTTTCCGCTCATCAGGTTCGACGCGATGGTGCAGAGATCGGTGACCGAAGAGTTCCGCCAGGCGCAACCGCAATGGTGGGACGATGCGGCCAGTCTCGACGTGGCATCGCTGATCATTTCCGGCGGCGACCGCAGCTTCCTGCCGGTTCGCCATCTGAGGGCTCTCGGCGAGGTGATGCCCGACGCGGAGTTCACCACGATCGCGGTCGGGCACAGCGTGCATCGCGACGCCAGAATCCGGTTCGACGCGACGGTGTCGGATTTCCTGTTCACCGGAAGGTGATTCGGGCGGAACCGACTGGGCCGTGCTCGCGTCGAAAAGAGCATGACAACTTCCACGCGCTCGTCCGGTGCCCCTTCTCCATCGACACCATCTGACCCGTCGGCACCATCGGCTCTGCCGGCAACACCTGATGTGCCGGGAACGCTCGCGCTGCCGCCGGTACTCGCCGAGTGGTTGGCCGCGGGCGACCGCGCCGCCGAACTCCACAACGACACCGTCGAGGTGGACCAGATGTGGTGGAGCGCCGCGCTCGGTGCCCACCGGTTCATGAATACCGTTGCCGCTGAGAATCTTCGCATCACCGATGTGTTCGCGATCGGTGCCCGGGCCGCGGATTCTCCCGAATCCGCGCTCGCATTGCTGTGGAACAGCGTGGCGTTCTGCCACGGACGGGGTAACGCGACCAACAAGCGACGTATCGCGGCGGTCGCCGACGATCGGCACCGCATCGGTGCGCTGCTGCAGGAGGCCGCGGCACTCAGCGTGAGCGATCCGGGGCGTGCCTTCGAACTGCTCAAACCCGAGCGCGGCAGCGCGACCATCGACGGACTCGGCGCAGCGGGCTTCACGTGGTTCCTCTACTTCGCCGGCGGTGGCGAGCCGACGCACCCCAGCCAGGTTCTCGACGTCAAGGTGGCTCGCAGCCTGCGGCTCGCGGGCTGGCAGAAGCTGCGCCAGAACAGTTGGACCGCAACCGAATACGTCGCCTATCTGGCGCTGGTGGATCGTTGGCGGAAGGAATCCGGACTCGAACGCACCGATCTGGTCGTGCGTGGGCTCACGGCGGTCACCCCGTCGAGCGATGTGAACTACCCGTGGCAGGCGTGGGATCGCACCACCAGACGCGACGAGTGGGTCAACGGGCCGTTCAACGCCGACGAACTCCGCCAGATCTACCACTGGCTGGCGCTCATCGCCGATGCTTTCCCGTGGTCGACGGCGTCGTCGGACTTCGAGGACATCGGCCGCAAGATCAGGGCCATGCACAACGTCGACGTCAGTGGCGGCCCGCGGCTGACCGGTCGCCGCGATGACTATCCATACCGGTCGTCGCGTCGTGGGTACTCGGGCGGGAGCTACTCTGGCGGCAGGTACGACGACGAGGGGCCGTTCTAGGTACGCTGGCCCGGGTGTTGTGATCGGTTGCAGCGCAACAGAATTAGGTCCGATCAGAAACCTCGGTTCTCGCTAGAAACACTGTGCGTGCGTAGTGTTTCTGACGAGAAGCGGCGTTTCTGTCCTGGCGCCGGGGCCTGACCCATTAGGACTCAGCCGGTCGACCGGTTGTGCAGCGCACGGGGATCCACCCCGACGGCCTGCCACGCCTCGGCCGCCCATGGCACGTAGAGCCACGTGACCGGCAGTCGGTTGAACACCGGGTTGAGTGCTCGCATCATCGCGGCGAAGCGTTGGAACCGCTTGTCCTTCTTGGCATCCCAGTCCAGGCCGCACACCTCGCGCATCTGCGGCGGCAGCGTGCCGACCACCACCGTGCGCAGCATGGCGTTGAGCGGAGCCGACATCAGCGGCCAGAGGAACGCCGGAACACGCGCCGGGCGGGGGAGTCCTTTGCGGAGGTAGCCGGTCGCGTAGACGATCGTCTTGTGCGACACGAAGCGGTCGAGCATGTCGTCCCAATACGCGAGGAACTCGTCGTAGGTCTGGGGTTGGCTGCGAGCACTCACGCCGTAAAGCGAGTACCAGACCTTGCTCTCGTCGAAAATCCGTTCCTTCTCGGCGCGGCTGAGGCGGCGGATGAAGGTGTCGGTGACGTAGAGGACCTGGTCGACGAACGTCGCGTGCGCCCAATAGAACAGCTCGGGATTGAGCGCGTGATAGCGCGAGCCGTCGGAGATGGTGCCCTTGATATCGCGATGGAAGTCGCGCACCGTCCGGCCCCACTTCTGTGGTTCGGTGCTGTAGACGGTGCGCATCACCGGCGGGCCGGTGCGACGGGCGCGGCCGATGAAGTCGTCGAAGATGACCGAATGATCCAGCACCCCCTGCCCGAGCTGCTCGATGCAGTTCTCGGTGCCCGCGAGCCGCTGGAATCCGAGCAGGCCGCGGATGTCGCCGTAGAACTTCCAGATCAGGGAATCCGCGCCGAGTCGCGGCGCGGGCCGGTCGACGTCAGAGCTCGCGTCGGCAGCGTCGTCGACGAGAACCGGCTCCGCGTCGCGGATGGCCTCATCGAAGGGCCTGCGCTCGAATCCCTGGTTGACTGACATGACGGCCACCCTACCGAAGGAAGGAACAGAACAATCAATTTGTTCCAAGATCTCGCCGCGCAACTCGGCGGCACAGTGCCCGATGGCACGCTGCCCGACGTCGCCGACCTCCTGAGCACCGCGATCGTGGTGCGGCTACCGATGCGCACGCGATTTCGGGGCATCACCGAACGCGAGACCATGGTGTTTCGGGGGCCCGCCGGCTGGGGTGAGTTCGGGCCGTTCCCGGAGTACGACGACGCCGAGGCCGCCGCCTGGCTGGCCGCCGGCATCGAGGCCGCCTACCTCGGCCCGCCGACGCCGGTGCGCGAGAGTGTCGCGATCAACGCGACCGTGCCCGCGGTTCCCGCCGCCGACGTCGCCGGCATCCTCGCTCGTTTCCCCGGCGCGACCACCGCCAAGGTGAAGGTCGCCGAAAAAGGTCAGACCCTCGACGACGACGTCGCCCGCGTCGCCGCGGCACGCGAGCACATCCCGATCGTGCGGGTCGACGCGAACGGCGGGTGGACCCCCGATGAGGCGGTGACCGCGATCAACGCCATCGGCGACGTCGAGTACGTCGAACAGCCCTGCGCCACAGTCGAAGAGCTCGCCGAGGTGCGTCGTCGGGTCGATGTGCCGATCGCGGCCGACGAGTCGATCCGGCGGGCCGCCGATCCCTTCCGGGTCGTCGAGGCGCAGGCAGCCGACATTGCCGTACTCAAGGTGGCGCCATTGGGCGGGATGCGTGCGTTGCTGCGCCTGGCCGAGGCGATCGGATTGCCGGTGGTGGTCTCCAGCGCGCTCGATTCCGCGGTCGGAATGGCCGCCGGCGTCGCCGCCGCCGCCGCGTTGCCAGACCTTCCGCACGCGTGCGGCCTGGGCACCGGATCGCTACTTGTCGCCGATGTTGCCGACGGCTTCTCGCCGATCGACGGCATGGTCACGCCACGGTGGTTCGACGCCGGGCAGGCCATTGCGCAGCAGACGCCTCGCGTCGAACCCGATCGCGAACTCTGGTGGCGTGAGCGCCTCACGCGATGTCATGCGCTGCTGGTCGGCACCGCGTAGCTCGGAATCGGTTCAACAACAGAACCCGCGTCACGCTAGAAACAATCTGAAATCTTTGTTTCAATGGCTGAAGGTGGGCCGGGACGACGAGGACCGTACGCAGGGAGACAGTGATGACCACAGTGTTGGCTGCACCGCCGGACGGCAGCGGACTGCGCGGCGTGCCGTGTTCGGAGAACAACGGTGTGCTGGAGGTGTTCCGGATGCGCCGAGACCCATTCGGCATGTCGGATCGGCGCCTGACCGAATTCGGCAAGGTCTCCGGCCTCAACGCGATGGGCCTGCGGATGGTGCTGGCCTCCGGCCCGCAAAACGCATCGACGATTTTGGTCAACAAGGACCACGCGTTCGCCAACGCACCGGCGTGGAGCTACTTCATCGGACCCTTCTTCAACCGCGGTGTGATGCTGCTCGACTTCGACGAGCACCGGCACCATCGACGCATCATGCAGCAGGCCTTCACACCGACCGCGCTGAAGGGTTACCTGCAGGAGATGCAGCCGATGATCGCCGATCGGATGGCGCATTTCCCAACCGGCGAGGTCCGACTGTTCCGGGAGTTCAAATCGCTGACCCTCGACGTCGCGCTGGAAGTCTTCGTCGGCATCACCCTGCCGCAGGCTGAGGCCGACCGGATCAACAAGGCATTCATCGAGACCGTCCGCGCCGGGGTTGCCTACGTGCGTAAGCCGATTCCCTACGGCCGGTGGTGGAAGGGCTTGCGGTCCCGCAAGATCCTCGAGGAGTTCTTCTACGAGCACCTCCCGGCCAAACGTGCCCGCGAGACGCCGGACCTGTTCTCGGTCCTCTGCCACGTGGAAAGCGAAGAGGGACATCGGTTCTCCGACGAGGACGTGGTCAATCACATGATCTTCGTGCTGATGGCCGCCCACGACACGTCGACGATCACCATGACCCAGATGGCCTACCAGATGGCCGCTCACCCCGAGTGGCAGCAGCGCGCACGAACCGAATCGTTACAGCTCAATGCCGAACTCGGGTACGACAACCTCGCGCAGATGACCACGCTGGACCTGATCATGAAGGAATCCCTGCGGATGTGTCCGCCGGTGCCGGCACAACCCCGAATGGCGTTGCGCGATACCGAGATCGACGGATACTTCATCCCGAAGGGCACCATGGTGGTGGTGCCGCAGCTGGCCAATCATCGCGACCCGGAGATCTACGCCAACCCCGACATGTTCGATCCCGAACGCTTCGCACCCGAGCGTGCCGAGGACAAAGCGCACCGCTTGGCGTGGATGCCGTTCGGCGGGGGTGTGCACAAATGCATCGGACTGTACTTTGGGCAGATGGAGATCAAAACGATCCTGCACCACCTGCTCCGCGGGTACGAGTGGTCGGTGCCGGCCGGCTACGAGATCCCGATGGATTACAGTGCGCTGCCGGTACCCAAGGACGATCTTCCGGTCACGGTGCGGCGCCGATGACGGCCCCGAACGATGTGACGGCCCCGGACGACGTGAAGGGAGCAACCGAGGCGCCGGCGGCGCCCGCCGGCAAGCGACAGAAACGCAAGCCGCGCAACATGTCCGGCCCCGAGGCCCAGGAGTCGGCGATCCTCGATGCCGCAGCGGCGGAGTTCGCCGCAGTCGGTGTCCGGCGAGCCAACGTCGACGAGGTGGCCGGCCGGGCGGGAGTCAGCCGCTCCACGCTCTACCGTCGATTCCCCAACAAGGAGGCGCTGCTGATCGCGGTGGCCGATCGGCTGTATCGCCGTGGGATGGCGCACATGGAGTCGTCGGTCTCCGGACTCGGCCCGCGGGAGGCGGTCATCGAGGCATTCGCCGTCGGTGCCGTGATGGTCCAGGACGACCCGCTGATGCGGCGCCTGGTTCTCGAGGATGCGGAGATGAAGGGCATCACGTCGTCGTTGACCTCGATGTTCGTCGAGGTCGTCACCGGGCGCGTCGCGGCGACCCTGTTGGAGGCCGGTGCGAAGATGCCCGAAGGCGACCTCCTGCAAGCAGTGGAAATCCATGTGCGGCTGGTGATCTCCTACCTCGAGGTCCCCGCATCCGACGAGTCCCGGCGCGAACCCGACGCGGTCCGGGAGTTCGCCACCAAATTCCTGGCCCCGATGATCTGGTGACAACCGAGCGCGTAACGACTAACTCTGTGAGGACACTGATGGCCCTGCGCGACCGTATCTTTGGCTCGTCACGGACCAATGCTACCCGTAAAGCGTTGGCCGACAAGGTGATTGCCATCACCGGTGGAGCCCGCGGGATCGGCTTCACCACCGCGACCATGCTGATCGAATCCGGTGCCACCGTCGCGATCGGTGATATCGACGACGAGGCGGTGGGTAAGGCGGCCGCCGAGCTCGGCATCGACGGCCACCCGGTCGACGTCTCCGACCGCGACTCCTTCGAGAAGTTCCTCGACGCCGTCGAAGTCTCCCTCGGCCCGATCGATGTGCTGATCAACAATGCCGGCATCATGCCGGTCGGTCCGTTCCTCGACTTCGACGACACGATCATCCGGCGAGCCATCGACATCGACCTCTACGGGGTGATGGTCGGAACGCAGCTCGCGGTGCGTCGAATGGTGGGACGCGGGCACGGACAGGTGGTCAACATGGCGTCGGTCGCCGGACGGGTGCCCACCCCGGGCATGGCGGTCTACAACGGCGTGAAGGCCGGCGTCATCGAGTTCTCCGAGGCACTCGACGCCGAACTCGAGTCCACCGGGGTCCGGGTCAGCGCCGTCCTGCCGACCTTCACCCGGACCGAGTTGATCTCCGGGATCGAAACCAACGCGCTGATCCAGACCATCGGCCCCGAAGAAGTTGCCGCACAGGTCATCTCGATCATCGTCAAGCCACGGGTGCGGGTCGCGGCGCCCGCATCGATGGGCTGGGTGGACCTGGCTCCGGTTCTGGGAAAGCGGTTCAAACGTTCGGTGCGTCGCGTGACCAAGCTCGACTCGGTGTTCCTCCGGTACGACACCGATCAGCGATCGGCGTACGTGCAGCGCATCCGCGGCGAGGAGTAACTCCGGGCAGCCGGTGGTTCAGCGGGGTAGTACCAGCACCGGCACCGGCGAGTGGGCGATGAGTTTCGTGGCGCGCGAACCGATGAACACCTGCGAGAGCAAACCGTCGCGGGTGCTGCCGAGGAACAGCACCTCGCCGTCGATCCATTCCACCGAGTCCAACGCCTCACCCCAGCCGCGTCCGGCGGCGACCATGCATTCGGTGCCGTCAGCGACAATGCCGTTGTCCCGCAACGAAGTCAGCGACTCGGCCGCCTGGCTCTGCCACTGCGCGAAGACGTCGGACTCCACACCGAGGCCCACCAGCGGCGGATACATCGCCCCGCCGCGAACGGCGAAGGTGACCACGCGCAGCGGTGCGTCCATCCGGTCCGACAGCGCGCGGGCCCGGGCGATCACCGTCTCGTCGCGGTCACCGGCGTAGGCGACGGTGATCCGGGTCAGCTTGCCGTGCTTGGGGGAGCGGTAACCGCGTGGGCTGACCGCCACCGACGACCGCGCCCGGTGCAGCAGCCAGTTCGCCGTCGAACCGACCACGATCTGACCGAGCGCGCCGTCGTTGGTGGAACTGAGCACGATGGCCTCGGCGTTGAGCTCACGCGCTCGTTCGTTGAGCGCCGCCGACGCGGTCCGATTGTCGAGACGTTCGAAACGCCACGACAATTCGGGCGGATAGATCGTCATGTACTCGGCGACCTCGGACTCCGCGAGCGTGGCGACCTGGTCGGTCCACGCGGCGAACTCCGCGTCGACCCGTGCCAACGACGGCGTGGTCCACGGCTTGGGGACCACGGTGGCCACCACGAGTTCGGTGCCCAGCGACTCGGCGAGCATGGCGCCGAGCTGTACGCCGCCGAGGCCGCCTTCGCCCTGCTGGTAACCGACCAGAATGGTCACGAGGCATCCCCGGCTGCCGGATCGGTCTGCCGGTTCAGCTCGCTGTGGCGACGCCCCCAGAGGAAGTAGAACACGAGGGCGCAACCGACCCAGACGGCGAACCAGACGAAGGTGTACCAATGCAGTCCGGTGAGAATCCAGACGCAGGCGAGCACCGACAGGATCGGCGTGATGGGGTATAGCGGCACCCGGAACGGGCGGTGCAGATCGGGTTTGGTCTGTCGCAGGACGATGACGCCGATCGACACCACGATGAATGCCACCAGCGTGCCGATCGACACCAGGTCGATGAGCTTGTCCAGCGGAACGAGTCCGGCCATCAGACCGATGATCAGGCTGACCAGGATGGTGTTGTTGACCGGGGTCATCGTCTTCTGGTTGACCTTGGCGAACATCGACGGCAGTAGACCGTCGCGGCCCATGGCGAACAAGATGCGCGTCTGGCCGTAGATGACCACGAGGGTCACCGAGAAGATCGAGATCACCGCGCCGATCGAGAGCAGGGTGCCCGGCCAGGTGGCGCCGACGACGTTCTCCACGATCTTGGCCAGTCCGGCATCCTGCTGGCTGGGTTCGGCGAAGGTTTGCCAGGTCTGCGCGCCGATCGCGGCGATCGCGGTCAACAGGTACACCGTCACCACGATGGCCAGTGCCGACAGGATTGCCCGGGGCATCGCCTTCTGCGGATTCTTGACCTCGTCACCTGCGGTGGAGACGGCGTCGAGGCCGATGAACGTGAAGAAGATGACCGCGGCCGCCGAAGTCACCCCGGAGACCCCGTTCGGCATGAAGTCGGAGAAGTGGTCGCCGTTGAACGCGGTGAACGCGATCGCCACGAACAGCACCAGGACCGCGAGCTTGATCAGCACCATGATCGCGTTGGTGCGCGCGGATTCGCTGGCACCGCGGATGAGCAGCAGACAGCACAGCGCGACGAGGATCGCTGCGGGCAGGTTGAACCAACCGCCGTTGGTATCCCAGGGAGCGGCGGTCAGCGCCTGCGGTATCTGGAAGCCGAAGACGTTGTTCAGGAACTGGTTGATGTATTGACTCCAGCCGACCGCGGTCGCCGCCGCCGACACCCCGTATTCGAGGAGCAAGCAGGCCCCCACACCCACCGCGACCACTTCGCCGAGGGTGGCGTAGGCGTAGGAGTAGCTCGACCCGGATACCGGTACCGCGGCGGCCATCTCGGCGTAGCAGATCGCCGCCAAACCGGCTGCGAGGCCGGCGATGAGGAACGAGATGATCACCGCCGGACCGGCATCGGGAACGGCCTGCGGGAGGATGTAGAAGATGCCGGTGCCGACGGTGGCGCCGACGCCGAACAGCGTCAATTGGAAGGTGCCGATGCTGCGTTCGAGATGCGCATCACCGCGTGCCGTGCCCGGCGCACCCTGTCCTTCGACCGGCTTGCGGCGGAAAATCGACTGGCTCATCGCTGGTGACCCGGCCATGGCTGCTCCTTCTGCGGGGTCAACCGATTGTGCACTGAACTGAATAGATGCGCGAGCGAAACGACGACTTTGACGTGTTCACCGTGCGGTACGGGTCGCTATCGTGGTGCCGTGACGAAGTTGTCCACCCCCGACGATCGCCTTCCCGACGATCGTCTCCCCAACGACCGCCTCCGCAACGACCGCCTCCGCGCCGACCGTGTCGCGCAAGCTGAGTTGCGCGATGCGCGGAAGCGGTTGCGCGCGGCGGAGTTCGATGCGGGGCTTCGTGATCGGCCGCGACGGATCGGCACCATCGTGCCGATACTGCTGTGTCTTGCCGCGGTGGTGGGGTGCGGCATCGCGGTGTCGGGGTGGCTGCGTGCCTCGTCGGGTTACTCCGACTCCGACTACGAACATGCTGCCGCACAGCACGTTGCGCTGCTGTTGAGTCCGGACTTTCGCTCACCGGAGATCGCGAGACGCATTCTCGACGGTGCGACCGGGGAGTTTCACGACGAGTTCGCCCAATCCGCGGACAGCTATACGCAATTCGTGCGTTCACGCGGCACCGTCGGGCGGGCGGCGGTGATGGGTACCGGCGTGTCCGGCAGGGTCGACGACGGGGCCGTCGTGCTGGTCGCCGCCTCCGTGACATTCGCCGGAGAGGCTGACAATCAACATGTTTCGTCGTCGGGTGCGCAACCCTTCCGGTTGCGGGTGCTGATCACCCCGGCCGACGGCACGCTCAAAATGTCTGCGGTGCAGTATCTGCCATGAAGCCAGCATCTCCCATGAACACGAAACGGGCCGGTTCGTCGTCTCGTCTGATCTCGTCGAGGCCGGTGTCGGTGCGGTCGGCGGTGGTGCTCACGCTCGTGGCCGTGATGGTGCTCGCAGGGCTGATCGTCTCGGTGACGATGGCCGCGGTCGGGGTGGCCGCCGACCGGCACATCGAAGCCAACCGGTCGACGCTTCGGGAGACCGCCGGAGGTATTGTCGCACAGGCATTCTCAGTCAACCGGTCGACCTGGCAGGCGGATCGGGCCCGGGCGCGTGACGTCGTCGGTGGTGAATTCGCCGAGTCGCAGGCGCCGGCGCTGGACTCGCCACCACCCGACGGGGTCGACTCCATTACGTGGCGACCCGACGGCGTCGGACTCATCAATGTCGGGTCGCGCGACGGCGACGTGCTCGTCTACGCGAGGGTCGACACAGTCGGAGTCGTTGGCGCTCAACCGTTGTCGAGGCGTCAAGCGGTGCAAGCACATCTCGAACTGGTCGACGGCCGCTGGTTGCTCACCCGGCTGGACGTGCTGACATGAACCAGACCACCGACGCCGCGGTGACGGTTGCGCTTGAGCAAGCGCGGACCGACGTCGTCGACTCGACCCGACGCGCTCGGCTGGCCCGCATCGCCGCGATCGGGCCGTTGCGGGCCCGTGCCCGACGTCGGAGCCGGATGCTGCGCTGGGGGTTGCTTGTCTCGGCGGTGGTCGCTGTGTTGCTGGTGGCGGCACGCATCGTGCTCGCCATGATGGCGCATTCCGCCGACGAGCACCACCGGGTTCGTAACGATGTGCTCGCCGACGCGCGAACCGCGGTGACGGTGCTGCTGACCTCGGATCCGGCCCAACCCGGCGCCTACGTCGAGCGAGCACTGTCGGTCACCACCGGAGGCACGCACCGCCAGCTCGACGGCTCCCGGCAGGAGGTGACCGCAGCTGTCGCCGGAGCACCGCCGGCCACCGGGGTGGTGCTGTCGGCAGGGTTGCAGACCGATCCGCCGACCGACGCCCCCGGCGCGACCGCGGAGGTGCTGTTGGTGGCACAGGCCAGTGACCCCGGCCTGTTCGGATTGGACGCAACGAGTGACCGGGTGACGTTGAGTATCACCATGTCCCGCGTCGGTGATCCCCCATCCGGCGATTCCCAGGCCGGTACTCGCTGGCGGATCAGTTGGATGAGGCAGGGATGACGTCGCGCCGATGGTCGATGCCCGACCGCACCGCAACTGCGTGGATCGTCGCCGCGATCGTGGTGGTCAGCACGCTGCTCGTCTCGACGGTCGCGGTCATCGGTGCGCGTCACGCCCGGCCGAGTCCGACCGAGCCCGAACGCCGTGCTCTGCTGACGGCCACCCGGGAAGCCGTGACCGCGGTGATGACCTACGACCCCGCGCACGCCGACCGCGACCGGGCAGGCGCGCAACTGCACCTGACCGGTCTGCTCGCGCAGCAATACCGGTTGTCGGGACCCGACCTGGTGATACCGGGTGCGCTGCAGGCCGGCGCCACACTGCGTGCCGACGTCATCGGTGTCGGCGTGCATGAATTCGGCGTCCCGACGTCGGCAGGTACCGAAGCGCGGCTCTTGGCGTTCGTGAATGAGAACGTCAGTGTGCCGGCCGAGCGTGCCGAAGGTCCGGCGGCCGGTCCGGCGGCGTTGAGCCGATGGGTGCGGATGCGTGAGGTCGACGGTCGGTGGCTGATGGTCGGTTTGCGTCCGGTGGGCGATGCACTCCGCTGACGACGTGATCGCGGCGGTGGCCGCGGTCGCCGACCCCGAACGTGCGGCGTCGTCGGCGTCGTTCTTCAAGACCGGGCCGGGCGACTACGGCGAAGGCGATGTGTTCGTCGGCGTGCGGGTGCCGCAGTTGCGGCGGATGGCCAAACAGTTCAAGGGAATCGACTCATCGGCGGTTCGGGAACTGTTGGCGTCGAAGGTTCACGAGCACCGGCACATCGCGTTGGTGTTGCTCCGCAACGAGTTCGAGCGGTCGTCGGAACCGCAGACCTGGGTCGATCTCTATCTCGAGGCGGTGCGGGCCGGTCGGGTCAACAACTGGGATCTCGTCGACTGCTCGGCCGACCCGATCCTGGGTGAATGGTTGTACCGCAGCGGTGATCACACACTGCTCGGCGAGCTGGCCGCCGAGGGCGACCTCTGGCGCCGCCGGGTCGGGATCGTCGGCACGTTCGCGTTCATCAAACATGGTGACCCCGACGTCATACTCGCGGTGGCACCACTGGTTCTCGACGACCGGCGCGACCTGATCCAGAAGGCGTTGGGATGGATGTTGCGCGAGATGGAAAAGCGGATCGATTCATCGCTCCTGACCGATTTCCTCACCGACAATGCTGCCCGGATGGGGCGCACCGCGTTGGCTTATGCAATTGAACGAATGCCGCCTGACCAGCGAGAACACTTCAGATTGTTGCGCTGAGCGCAACAACGGCACCGCTATTTCGCGCTGCGCTGCGGGGAACCGATGAAACGCGGATACTCAGCAGGATGTGCCGTCCACACATTCACCAATGAGTACCGTCGACGCGGTGTCGGACCTGCTGATCGGTCCACACCTCTACATCGACGGCGAGTGGCGTCCCGCCACCGGCGGCGGTGTGCGCGACCTGATCAACCCGGCCACCGGGGAAGTCCTGACGACGGTCGACGAAGCCGGTGCCGACGACGCGCTGGCCGCGGTGGCCGCCGCCCGAAAGGCTTTCGACGACGGCACCTGGCCCGCGACGCCGGTCGCCGAACGGTCGGCGTTGCTTCGTCGGATCGCCGATCTTCTGCAGCGTGACAAGGCCGAACTGGCTCGGATCGAAACGCTCGACACCGGAAAGACGTTGGCCGAGAGCGAGATCGACATCGACGACGTCACCGCGGTATTTCAGTACTACGCCGCACTGATCGAGGTGCAATCCGACCGGGTGGTCGACGTCGGCAACCCGGCGGTCATCAGCCGGGTGGTGCGCGAACCGATCGGCGTGTGCGTGCTGATCGCGCCGTGGAACTATCCGCTGCTGCAGATCTCGTGGAAGATCGCCCCCGCGCTGGCCGCCGGCTGCACGATGGTCGCCAAACCGAGCGAGGTGACGCCGCTGAGCACCATCGCATTCCTGCGGCTCTGCGTCGAAGCTGGTGTGCCGGCCGGCGTGCTGAACCTTGTGCAGGGTGCCGGGGCGGCGATCGGGGCGGCCCTGACCGACAACCCCGACGTCGACTTCATCTCGTTCACCGGTGGATTGTCCACCGGCACAATCATTTCCGAAACAGCAGCGAAGCACGTGAGCAAGGTTGCCGTCGAGCTCGGCGGCAAGAACCCGCACATCGTCTTCGCCGACGCCGACTGGGAATCCTCGGTCGATCAGGTACTGACGGGGGTGTTCCTGCATTCGGGTCAGGTGTGTTCGTCGGGTACCCGGCTCATCGTCGAGGACACCATCGCCGATCGTCTGGTCGCCGAACTCGCCTCGCGCGCAGAGCATATCCGAATGGGTGACGGACTTGATCCGGCCAGTGAGACCGGACCGCTGGTGTCGCAGGCGCAATTGGACAAGATGACCGGCTTCGTCGAGACCGGGCTTGCCGAGGGTGCGGTCCTGGTGACCGGGGGCGGCCGGCCCGACCGCGCCGACCTGTCGGCCGGCGGATACTGGTTCGCACCAACCATCTTCGATCGATGCGCAGCGCACATGTCGATCGTCTCCGAGGAAACCTTCGGCCCGATCCTGACGGTGGAACGGTTCTCCACCGAGGACGAGGCGATCGCCCTGGGCAACGACACCGAGTACGGGCTGGCCGCCGCGGTCCGCACCGCGGATACCGCACGCGCCGAACGTGTTGCGCGTGCGCTGCGGCATGGCACGGTGTGGATCAACGACTTCGGCTACTACACGCCGACCGCCGAGTGGGGTGGCTTCGGCAAGTCCGGTAACGGACGTGAGCTCGGTCCCACCGGACTGGCCGAATATCAAGAGCTCAAACATATCTGGAACAACACCGCGCCGGCGCCGTCGCGATGGTTCACCCATCGGAAGGACACGCCATGACGACGGCAAAGGGGGCCGGTCAGTCGGCCGACCACGGACTCGAGGACTTCGGGTACAAACAGTCACTGGATCGCAGTATCGGCAAGTTCGCGAGTTTCGCCGCGGGTGTCAGCTACATCTCGATCCTCACCGGCACGTTTCAGCTGTTCTACTTCGGCTTCGGTACCGCCGGGCCGGCGTACCTGTGGTCGTGGCCGCTGGTGTTCATCGGACAGCTCTGTGTCGCTTTGTGTTTCATGGAGCTGGCGGCGAAGTATCCGGTGGCCGGATCGGTGTATAACTGGTCCAAGCAACTCGGCCGTCGGGTGGTGGGATGGTCGTCGGGCTGGCTGATGCTGACCGCATCCATCGTCACCCTCGCCGCCGTCGTACTGGCGTTGCAGCTGAACCTGCCGCGTCTGTGGAGCGGCTTCCAGATCTACGGCGACGGTACCGGCGACTACGACTACGCGGTCAATGCGGTCATCCTGGGCGCCATCATGATCGCCATCACCACCGCGATCAACGCGTGGAGTGTGCGGCTGATGGCGATGATCAACAGTGCCGGTGTGTTCATCGAGCTGATCGCCGCCGTGCTCATCGCGATCATCTTGGCGTTCAACATCACTCGCGGCCCGCAGGTCTTCTTCTCCACCAATGGCTATGGCGCTGACGAGTCGATGGGCTACCTCGGCGCGTTCCTGATCGCGTCGTTGGCGTCGGGCTATGTGATGTACGGCTTCGATACCGCGAGCTCGCTGGGGGAGGAGACCGTCGAGCCGCGGCGCACCGCACCGATGGCCATCCTGCGCGCGATCCTGGCGTCGTTCGTGATCGGCGGTGCCATCCTGGTGTTCGCGATCCTCGCCGCCCCGAACCTCGACGACCCCAAGCTCGGCCAGCCCGACGGCAGCCTGCAGTACATCGTCGAATCGGTGATGTGGGGCCCGGTGGGCAAGATCTTCCTGGTGTGCATCGTCGTCGCGGTCATCGTCTGCTCGCTGGCCGTGCACACCGCTGCGATCCGGTTGATGTTCGCGATGGCCCGCGACAACGCGCTGCCCTTCGGTGAGCGGCTCGCCTCGGTCGACGCCAAACGGCAGACGCCGGTGGTGCCGGCCTTCGTGATCGGCGGTCTGGCAGTGCTCATCCTGGTGATCAACATCGGGCAGCCGAAGATCTTCACAGTGCTCACCTCGATCGCGATCATCATGATCTACCTCGCCTACCTGATGGTGACCGGGCCGCTGCTGATGCGACGGTTCAAGGGGGAATGGCCGCCGAAAGACCTTGCCGAGGGCGGCTATTTCACCATGGGGCGCTGGGGTCTGCCGGTGAACATCCTCGCCGTGGTGTGGGGTGCGGGTATGGCGCTCAACCTCGCCTGGCCACGTGCCGCGGTGTACGGCACGCCCTGGTACAACACCTGGGGCGCGTTCGTCTACATCGGCATCATCCTCGGTGCCGGGCTGGCGTGGTACGCGACTGTCGGTCGGCGGCAGATCGGGGTGCTGGAATCGCACGCGACGTCGCGGCCGGTCGTCGACCCCGAGGTGCCCACCGCATCCGGCGACGACCTACCCATCGGAGAAACCAAGTGAATCAACCGGATTCGACGACGTCGGGAACATTCGACTATGTCATCGCCGGTGGCGGCACCGCCGGCTGCGTGCTGGCCGCGCGGCTGAGTGAGGACCCGTCGGTGACGGTGTGTCTGGTGGAAGCCGGACCCAGCGACGTCGACGACCCGAACATCCTGGTGCTCGCCGAGTGGATGCATCTGCTCGATTCGGGTTACGACTGGGACTATCCGGTGGAACCGCAGTCCAATGGCAACAGCTTCCTTCGGCACGCCCGTGCCAAAGTGCTCGGCGGGTGTTCGTCGCACAACTCGTGTATCGCCTTCTGGCCGTTGGCGCAGGGCCTGCGGGACTGGGAGGCCGCGGGGGCGGCGGGTTGGGGTCCCGACGACGTGCTGCCGTATGTCACCCGGCTGGAGAACAACGTGGCGTCGGGGCTGTATCAGGGTGTACCGCATGGTGATTCGGGGCCGGTGCGGCTGCGCGATGTGCCACCGATGGACCCGTGCGGCGCCGCGGTGCTCACCGCGGCCGCCGACGTCGGATTGCCGACGGTTGCCTTCAACCGCGACGACTGGTCGCTGAATGCCGCCGGCTGGTTGCAGATCAACGCCGACGAGTCGGGGACGCGGATGTCGACGTCGCATGCCTACCTGCATCCCATCCTCGATTCGAGGCCGAACCTGACCGTGCGGACCGGGTGCCACATCGCCGAGATCGTCATCGACGACGCGGGTGTGGCGACCGGGGTTCGGTACCTGCGGCCTGACCTCACCGGCTACGACGTGGTGGTCGCGGCGAACGAGGTGATCGTCTGCGCCGGTGCCATCGACACCCCGAAGTTGTTGATGCTCTCCGGAATCGGACCCGCCAAGCACCTGGCCGAAGTCGGTATCGAGGTGCGTGTCGACTCACCCGGCGTCGGGGAGAATCTCGATGATCACGTCGAGGGGATGGTGTTCTGGGAGGCATCCAAGCCGATGGTCACCACGTCGACGCAGTGGTGGGAAATCGGGTTGTTCGCCACCACGCAGCCGGGCCTGAACCATTCGGATCTGATGATGCATTACGGCAGTGTGCCGTTCGACATGAACACCCTGCGGTGGGGTTACCCGACGACGGACAACGGGTTCTGCTTGACGCCCAACGTCACTCAGGGTCTGTCCCGAGGGACCGTGCGGTTGCGGTCGCGTGATTTCCGTGACCGGCCCAAGGTGGACCCGCGCTACTTCACCGATGCCGAGGGTCATGACGAAGCCGTGATGCTGGCCGGCATCAAGTTGGCCCGAAAGATCGGTGAGCAGCCGGCGCTCAAGGAGTGGATCGCCCGTGAGCTGGCGCCGGGGCCCGACGCGGTCACCGACGACGACCTGCTCGACTACATCCACAAGACGCACAACACGGTGTATCACCCGGCGGGCACCGCCCGGATGGGTGCCGTCGACGACCCGATGGCTGTTCTCGATCCGTCGTTGCGGGTGAAAGGTGTTGCGGGACTGCGTGTTGTCGACGCGTCGGCGATGCCGAAGCTACCGGTGGTGAACCCGAACATCACGGTGATGGCGATGGCGGAGAAGTGTGCCGACCTCATCAAGGCCGACGCCTGACCCCGCGTCGACGGCGCCCATGATGCCATCGACGGCGCCCACCCTGGCGTTGACGGCGCCCACCCTGGCGTTCACAGCGCCCACCCTGGCGTTGACGGCGCCCACCCTGGCGTTGACGGCGCCCACCCTGGCGTTGACGGCGCCCACCCTGGCGTTGACGGCGCCCAAGAAGCTGGTCGAGTAGCCTCCGAGCGAAGCGAGGCGGCGTATCGAGGCCACTGGTCCCGAAAGTCGTTGCAGCGGATCTCGATACGCTCGCTCGCCCGGCGGCTCGCGGGCTACTCGATCAGCGTGAGAGGGCGCTCTCGACGCGAGCGAGGGCGCTTTCGATGGCGCGGAGGGCGCTGTCGACGTGAGGATGGGCGCTGTGGATGGGACGGTGGGCGCTGTCGACGTGAGGGAGGGCGCTGTCGACGTGAGGGAGGGCGCTGTCGACGACGCGGAGGGCGCTGTCGGCGTCAGCGCTGCGGGTCGACGGGCGCCTTGGCCACCTTGTAGGCCGCCCAGATCATCGGCAACTGCAGGGGGAGCCGACCGATGGCGATTGCCTTGTACGCCAACGGCTTATCCCACCACATCCGCACCATGTTGATGTTGGCCGGGTAGACCGCGACGAATAGGGCGGCCGCAGCGGCTGCCGAAAGCCGTCGTGTCTGGGGTGCGCGCAGTCCGGCGCCGATGGCGATCTCGGCGGCGCCCGACGCGTAGGTCAACCGTCGCGGATCGCCCGGGATCTCACGGGGAATGATCTCGTCGAACGGCCGCGGCGCGATGAAGTGCACGACGCCGATGGTGATCAGCATGCCGGACAGCAATCGTGCCAGATGGTCAGGGGTGAATCGGTCGCGCTTCATCTTCGTCCTCTCGGCCGGACCCGGGGGCCGGCTCAGCGTCAGAACTCGATCTTCAGCGCATCCGACGTGGGATGCGCCTGACAACCAAGAATGTACCCGTCGGCGATGTCATCGGGATCGAGGGCGCCTGGATTGTCCATTTCGACCGTTCCCTCGGTCAAAGTGCAAGCGCAGGAACCACATTCACCTTCCTGGCAGGAGTATGGCGCGTCGAGGCCGGCCTCGATCATCACCTCGATCAGCGACCGTTTACGCGGCCAACGCAGCGTATGCGTCTCGCCGTCGAGTTCGACGTCGACCGTCGCCGCATCGACGGATTCCGCCTCGCTGACCTGCTCGAGTTCGACGTCGGCGAACGGGTCACCGGACAACGAGTTGTAGACCTCGGTGTGCACGTTGTGGTGCGGAAAAGCTGCCGCATCCAGGGCGGCGTGCACAGCATCCATGAATGGTCCGGGACCGCACAGGTAGACGGTGTGATCGCCGGCGAACGGAGCAAAGACGGTGGTCAGTCCCGTCTCGGTGGGCAACCCCTGCCGGTCCTGCAGCCAATGGATCACCGTGAGCCGGTTGGCGTGGTCACGTTCGAGCTCGCCGAGTTCGGCAGCGAAGATCACGTCGTCGGCGCTGCGATTGGCGTAGAAGAACACGATCGGCGACGAGCCGTGCGCCAGCGCCGCCTTGAGGATCGACATCACCGGTGTGACACCGCTTCCGCCGGCCACCAGCAGTAGCGGGACATCGAGGTCGGTGGGGGTGAACACGCCCGACGGCGGCAGCACCTCGATTTGTGATCCGGCGGTCAGGTTGTCGCATACCCAGTTCGATCCGTAGCCGCCCGCGGTGCGTTTCACTGTCACCTTCGGCAGCGGATCGGTACCCGGGCACGACGCCAGCGAATAGCATCGCGCGACCGAACCGGTCTGATCGCTCGGTATCCGCAGCGTCAGGAACTGGCCGGGTTTGTAGTCGGTGAACTGCTCGGCGGATGAATCGGGGACGTCGAAGACCACCGAACGGGCGTCGGCGGTCTCGTCGATCACCTCGGCAACGGTCAGGATCACGCTGCGCGAGCCGTGGGTGGTCAGATCGGACATCTCACCTGCGTCTTTCTTCACACGAGGACACTTCTCATCGCGACCGGTTCGGCAGAGGGCTGCTCATGCCAGGCTCGCGAGGCCTTGTGCCAGGGTACGGCTCCCGGCGACGATCAACGCCCGCAGGTCTGCGTCGTCGTGACCGAGCCACTGGTCGTAGGCGGCCAGGGCGGTGCCCAGGCAGAGCCATCCGATGGTCTGGGGGAGGTGGTCGTCGCGGTCGAGTCCCAGACGGGTGGCGCAGAACTCCGCGATCACCTGCCGCCACTCGGCGTACATCAGCATCGAATGTGCTTGCAGTGCAGGCACTCCGAGGAGCAGGGCCATGCGTCGACGATGGCTGTCGAGGTCGTCGGGTGGTACCTCGTTGAACGACACCAGCGCTTGCTGCAGCGCCTCGGCGATCGGGGTTTCCGACGGGATCGTGGCGAGCAGGTCGCGCATGTCCTGCAGGTGGGAGTCGAAGTCGCCCCACGGGATCGCGTTCTTCGACGGGTAGTAGCGAAACAGGGTGCGGCGGGCGATCCCCGCGGCGTCGGCGATCTCGTCGACGCTGGTCTGGTCGAACCCGCGCTCGGTGAAGATGTCGATCGCGACGGCGCTGATCCGCGATCGGCTCGTCAGCGACGGTCGGCCCGACTGTCCGCGTACGGCGTCGGGCGCCGACGTTCCGCCGGTCGTCACAACCTGTCCATCTGGATAGTTTTCGCTCTCTGATGGTGTTTCTGCACTGAGTGCCATTATAGTCATTGGTGATCCACATCACTACAGATGACCAAGGAGGTCTGGATCATGGCAGATCAGTCAGCGTCCACTCGGGACAAGACCGCATCCACTGCTCCGGCGGAAGCGGACACCGAACTCGTGGGTGAATCCCTCGTCGAAGAGGTGTCGATCGACGGGATGTGCGGGGTCTACTGATGTCGACCCCGACATCGCAGCGGGTGTCCGGGGGGCGCGGCGACGCGGCCCCCCGCGCCTACCCCCCCGGCCCCCCCCCCCCCCCCCCCCCACCCCG
>JAEYMI010000095.1 GCA_023461275.1 Actinomycetes bacterium
AGTATTTAAATAAAATCAGGGAAATTACGCTGGAGCGGCAGGAGTACAGCTTAAACCAGATTAAATATAAAATTCAGACTTTGATTTCTCCACAGTACGGATTATCTTTTATTTACCTTACACCTAATTCCGTATTCCATAATTCCATCCAGTTTGCCAGGATGTACGCGGCACTGGCTCTTTTTTTCTGTGTCTGTATTACGGGTGTTTTATGTTTTCTCTTCAGCAAGCGTATGGATTTTTCATTTCACCAGGTTAAGAATCAGAATGACCAGTTGATTTTAACCGTGAAACAGTACTCGGATGAATTAAAAGAAGCCTATTTGGAAAAGGTCATGCTGGGACATGTGGCTTCCGCCCAGGGAATTAAAGAGGGCTGCCGGTTGTATGGTATCGATGTAAAGGACCATTGGTTCGGATTAATGCTGATCAGCTTTGAGAACGATGAAAAGGGGGGCCTTGACAGAATTGCCGCGGCCTCGCTTAAGTCTATTAAAGACCTGGTGAAGAACCATATCCTTAAGAATAGTACAACCTTTGACAGTGTATCCGTTATGATAACGGACGACCAGTATTACTGTATGATCAGCGGCAGGACTGACAATGCGTTTTCCTATCAGAAGGAATTACAGAGCTGCGGGGAGTACATAAAGGATTCGCTGCTAAAAGAAGAAAAACTGGCCTGTATGGTTTATCTCAGCTATGCTTTTCGGGATATTGAGAATATGAATGAAGCTTACCAGACTGTCGCCAAACTGCAGAAGATGTCGGAGGAAGAAGCGGAGGTAAGGGAATCGGAAAAATGCTCCGTAGAAAAGATTCTTACCGAAATCAAAAAAAGAATTACCGACAGCAATTTCTCCGTGGCGGACATTGCTTTGACATTGGATGTATCCACCTCCTATCTTTCCAGATATTTTAAAAAGCAGACCGGTTTGGGGATACTGGAATACATTCATCAGTACCGGATTACCATGTCCAAAGAAATCATGATGAAAAATAAGGATATTAAAATAAAGAAGATTGCGGAAATGACCGGATTTTATTCCGATGTGGTCTTTATTCGGGTGTTTAAGAAAAATGAAGGGATTACTCCCGGACAGTATAAGGAATACCTGGCAGGACAAAAACGGAATATGGAAGGTCAAAATTAGTGTATCGGAACAACCCGCAGGATAAACGGAAAATGATATATAGCCAAAGGGCAGAAAGTGATAATTTACTTACCGGTATATCCGTATGTATAGTGGATTTATCCCAATGGCACCGGACGGATTAAGCATCGGATGGATTAAGCACCGGACGGATTAAGCACCCGATGGAATAAACACTGGATTGATTAAACAACAGATCAATTGAAACGCCGGAAGGGATAAAACAAAATAGGAGGTATTTTTATGAAAAAGCTTTTAAGGGCAGCCGTATCCATGACCCTGATCACTGTAATGATTTTTAGTCTTGCAGGATGCAAAAAGACAGATACGGCAGCAAACGGGGGAAAGGATGCGGCAACATCTGAAAATGGGGCAGCATCCGGTACAAAGGATACGGATGGGGCATCTGGCAATAACGGCAACCGTTTTACCTATGATGAGAAAGGTCATCCGGATCTGCAGGGAACAACCTTTACCATCTGGTTTTCCATGACGGGTAACAATGCAAAAGCTACGGATAATATGGGAGATTATGCAGTTTTGAAAGATCTGGAGAAGCTGTTAAACTGTAAGTTTGAATTTATGTCTCCGCCCATTGGCCAGGAAAGTGATAACTTCTCCGTACTGATGGCTTCGGACAAACTTCCGGATATGATATTCTGCAACGGTATCGATTCCTATTATCCGGGAGGCATTGAAATGGCTTATGCGGATAAAATCCTATACGATTATACCGAATACATCAATGATACTTACACTCCGAATTTTAACAAATTAGTTATGAGTGATGAATTTTTAAAAAAGGCGGCTGTTGATGATCAGGGCAGGGTGGTAAGGCTGGGCTCTAAAATCTGCGGCAGCGAGGAGGCAGACCTGACCTTTTCGGGACCTTTGCTTCGCAGTGATGTACTAAAAGACACCGGACTTGCCGTACCGGAATCTATGGATGACTGGACTGCCGTGTTAACTGCCATGAAGAATAACGGAATTGAATACCCGCTGGCCTTTGACAAGGATTCCTATAAAGGTTCCAACTATTTCTCCGCCGCTTATGGTATTGATGATGACGGATATTATGTAAATAAGGACGGCAAGATTGCTTTTGGTCCTTATGAACCTGCCTATAAAGAATACCTGACTGCATTACATAACTGGTATGAAGCAGGACTGGTTAATCCGGACTTTTCAACGGTTACCAATGATGACATAATGTCTATGCTGGCCGGTGACAAAGTCGGAGCTGTTGTAACCCACTTATGGAACTATGGCAATAAATATTATGTCACAACAGAATCCAAAGATACTTCCAAAGCCTTAGAGCCGGCACCATATCCGGTTTTAAAGAAGGGAGATACAATCAGCGGTCTGAGAAACAGTTCCAGATCCTTAGGAGATAATAAATACATTACGGCGGATGCCAAAGATCCGGAGGCCTGCATCGCTCTGCTGGATGCCCTGTATCTGGAAGACATA
>JAEYMI010000096.1 GCA_023461275.1 Actinomycetes bacterium
CAACACCATCAGCCCCACCACCATCAATCGTCGAAGACTTCCTGCACCAACTTCTGCACCCACCCCAACCCGCCACCCGCACCGACATCCGCTGGCGCCCACCCGGACACCTCGTCCCCACCTAGCCAATCCACACCACCCGAGCCCGCGGTCCGGCCGGGCAACGCACCAAAAGTGCAGCGCCGCATGCCAAGTCACCGGTGCGGCGCGAGTTGCCTACCGCGGCATCCCCCGGCGCAGCAGCGCACTCGCCGCAATCCTGGCCTTCACCGGATTCGGGACCCGCACGCGTTCGCGTCGGGCATCGGCCGCCGACACCGCACGCAGCCGCTTGGACAATTCAGCGAACAGGTCGTGTGCGGTGCAGACCGCGGCCCGCGAATTGGCCGGCAGCAGCGGGATGACCTCGGCGGCCGCGGCGAGGTCGGCGTCGATGTCGTCGAGCCAGCGCACCCAGACCTCGTCGTCAAGATCGTCCGGGTCGAGTCCCACCAGGTACCGACGTCCCAGGCCGTCACTGTCGTCGGCGAAGTCGCGCAGGAAGTTGACCTTCTGAAACGCCGCCCCGAGCCTTCGCGCACCCGGCTCGAGCTGGGCATAGCGTTCGTCGCGTCGTGGTTCGCCGGCGAGGAACGCCTTCACGCACATCAGCCCGACCACCTCGGCCGAGCCGTAGATGTACTCCGCCAGGCTCGCATCGTCGTGCACGGTGCGATCCAGATCCATCCGCATCGACGCGAAGAACGGTGTGGTCAACGAGGGATCGATGCCGACCCGCAGCGCCGTCTGACCGAAGGCGTGCACCACGAGGTTGCTGCTCGTGCCGGTCTCCATGGCGGCCCGGGTCTCATCCTCCAGCTGGTCCAGTGCGGCCCGTCGTTGTGCCACGCTTTGGTCCGGCCGCGGTGCGTCGACGATCTCGTCGGCGACTCTGACCAGGGCGTACACGTTGCGGACGTCGCGTCGTACCGGTGGGGCCAGCAGCCGCGACGCCAACCCGAACGACGACGAGTAGGAGCGGATCACCAGGGCGGCGCTGTGGTCAGCCACTGCGTCGTACCGCTGGTAGGGCGTCGCGGTATCGAGGCTCGATGAACTCAGCGATCTGATGCCGGGCAGCGACCACCGCACCACTACAGCTCCCCTCGTCGTCGGCGGTTTCTCCACCGATGATGACCGTGTCACGGAAGTATTCGGAGCGCTGGACAGCTCGGATCGAACGGGCGGACCACGCCACCTGTCGACGGCTCAGGAGTAGGCGTTCGCCGGAGCACCCAGCGCCCGCACCTGGTCGACCAACCAGGGGCTGACTGCCCACGGGGTACGTTCGGCGACGGTCCAGATGTCGTCGATGGGCGCCCACGCGACCTCCATCACCTCATCGGGATTGAGACGCGGTTCACCGACTGGGGTGGCGACGTACACCGGGCACACCTCGTATTCGACGACTCCGCTGGCGTCGACCGCCCGGTACCGGAAATCCGGCAGCACACACCGCACGTCGGCAATCTCGAGGCCCAGTTCGCGGTCGGCATAGCGGTGCACAGCGGCCTCGATGTCCTCGCCCGGTCGCGGGTGCCCGCAGAACGAGTTCGTCCAGACTCCGGGCCACGTCTTCTTGCCCAGCGCGCGACGGGTCATCAGCATGCGCCCGTCAGCGTCGACGAGGTGGCAGGAGAACGCGAGGTGCAACGGCGTGTCCGGGCCGTGAACCGTCAACCGCGGAGCGGTGCCGACCGGACGACCGTCATCGTCGACGAGAACCACGAGATCTTCGGTCATGAAGTGGATGTCCTCTGCTGTTGGTGGACTGACCAACTCCACCAACGTAGCGCGAACGCGGCACTCAGACCCGCCGAGCAGGCCGTTCAGTGCGCGGGTGTCAGGCTCCGCACCAGAGCACGACCCCACGCCTCGGCGCGCTCGTCCTCACCCTCGACCAACACGCTGTCCTTGGTCACCAAGAAACTCTCCGGATCGGATGGAAGTTGATATCCCTTGTCCCGCAGCCGCTTTGCAATGGTCTTCGACGCGCGACCGGTCAGCATCGGACTACCCTCGAGGCGGGTATCGAACGATGCGGCCAGACAGCACGACGCCGGAGCAAGATCGTTGAGCCACTCGCGGACACCGATCCGTTCGGCATCAGGTTCGACGGTGAGCTCATCCTTCTGCGCGGCCTTGACCACCGCGTCGTGACGCGTGGACGCTCGCGAGATCGAATGTGCGTGCGTCGGTCCGCCAACGACCACCAGGTCACAGTTGTCCAGGTCACGGCATCGGGCATCCGACACGTGCACCACGTGGACCTCGCCGGTGGAGGCCAGCCCACGCCCGATCGCCTCGGCCACCTGGTGCGTGTTGCCGTACATGGACTCATAGATCACGACAGCCCTCATGGTGCACTCTCCTCACACGACTTCGTCTGTCATCTCTATCGTCGTCGGGGCAGCTACCCGCCGGTAGGGCACGATGTCCCGATGTTGGTGTGGCCTGAGTCATCTCCTGGTGCCATCCGGCATGCGATGTCCAAGATGCCGATTCACCAGGCCTGCGCCCGTCGGTCGGAGTAGGTTGCACGGTGATCATCTGACCGACGTCGGGAGCGCATCATGGCCACGCGATGGCGAATTCGGTTCGCCCACATCATCGGGGCCGCAACCGCCGTCGCCACGCTTGCCATCCCGGGGCTTGCCGTCGGGGCTCCCGCCGCGTCCGCCGCGCCGGCCCCGACCCTCGCCATCGCCGATACCACCGTCGACGCCCCGTGCGGCCGTGCCGATATCCCGGTGAAGATCCGCTGGTATCTGCCCGACGCGCCACCCACCGGACTGCTGTGGCTGCAGCACGGGTTCGCGCGCAGCGCACAGAATCTCGATGGCCTGGCCAGAAGCTATGCGGCACAGGGCTTCCTGATCGCATCCACCAGCATCGACTCGTTCAGTGTGGCGGGCTGCTCGGTGTCGTACAACCTTGCCGACAACAAGGTCTTCGTCGCGGCGATGGCCACCGTGTTCGGCGACGCCGACGAGCCGGCAGGGGCGTTGGCGCACAGCCTGAACCGTGCGAATGCCATGGCCCACCGGTCGATCGCGATGCCGCCGCGGATGATCTTCTCCGGGCACTCCGCGGGCGGCGAGTTCGTGGTGACCGCGGCCGACGCGCTCCGTCGATCCGATCTCATCGGCTATCGGCGGCTGCAAGGTCTGGTCCTGCTGGACCCGGTCAACTCGTTTCAGGGCAACAACTTTCGCACCGCAGTCACTGAGTTGAGCACCGCCGACCTACTGATCCGGGTCATCTCGACTCCACCGTCGTTGTCGAATAACTTCGGCAGCGCCGTGCGGATACTCGAACACTCCACCCGACAACCGTTCCTGGGCGTCCAGTTGACCACCGGCGTCCACATCGACGCCGAGGGCGAGAGCACCGACATCATCGGCATCGCCTCCCAACTCGCCGCACCCCGTCCCCGTAACGTGCGGGTGATTCGGACTCTGGCCCCGCACTGGGCCGACGACCTCGTGACCGGGCACCGCACGCCGGCGTTCTACCCGGGTGGCTCCTACTACCAGCGGCTGGTGCAGTCCAACACGATCACCACCTTGCCGACCAAGTAACACCGGATTCCGGTGACACAACCTCGGTGGGACAGCAACGCCGGACCGATAATCGGCGCGACGACGCTGTCCTACCGAGGCTGTGTCACTCCGTCGGCTCGGCTAGTGCTCAGACGCTGCCGATCTTCTGCTGACCGGCGGACTACCCTGAACTCCGTGAGTGCACGCGCAGGGATCGTCGTCACGGGGACCGAGGTCCTCACCGGCCAGATCAGCGATCTCAACGGTCCATGGGTGACGCAGCGTCTTCTTGAACTCGGCGTCGACGTCGCGCACATCACCATCTGCGGCGACCGGCCCGATGACCTGACCGCGCAGCTCCGGTTCCTCGCCGGTGAGCGCGTCGACCTGATCATCACCACCGGCGGCCTCGGCCCCACCGCCGACGACCTCACCGTCGCGACCGTCGCCGACTTCTGCGACCGCCCGATCAGCGTCGACGACGACCTCGAAGCCCATATCGCCGGCATCATCCGACGCTGGCGCGGGATCACAGCCGGCGATGAATCCCCGTCGATGCTGGCCGGCATTCACAAGCAGGCGGTTGTTCCGCAAGGCGCGCAACCGATTCCGCCCACCGGAACCGCACCGGGTATCGCGATTCCGGCAACCGACACGATCCCGGCGATCCTGATCCTGCCCGGTCCGCCGCAGGAACTTCGGGCGATGTGGCCCACCGCCATCGAGATGCCGGCGATCGCCGACGCCATCTCCGGACGAATCATCTTGTTCGAAGGCACGATCCGCGCGTACGGGCTGCTCGAAGCCGAGCTCGCCGAGACGCTACGCGCAGCCGAGAAGGACGTCGACGGCTTCGACGACCTGGAGATCACCACCTGCCTTCGACGCGGCGAGGTGGAGATCGTCACCCGATTCGACGAGAAAGCCGTCGGGAGCTACTCGGCTCTCGCCGAGTTCCTGACCACACGCCATGGCAGCCAGATCTTTTCCACCGACGGCGCCACCATCGACGATCAACTCGCTGAGCTGCTGACCGGCCGCACCGTCGTCACCGCGGAGTCCTGTACCGGCGGTATGGTGGCCGCCCGGCTCACCGACCGACCGGGGTCGTCGGCCTATGTGCTCGGCGGCGTTGTCGCCTACGCCAACGACGTGAAGGCAGGCGTCATCGACGTCCCCACTGAGACGTTGGACGAATTCGGTGCTGTCAGTGAGCAAGTGGCGGCCTCGATGGCCGAAGGAGCGATGCGACGCCTGGGTGCCGACACCGCGGTCTCCACCACCGGCGTCGCCGGTCCGGGCGGTGGCACCGATCTCAAACCGGTCGGCATGGTGTGTTTCGGCGTGGCCGTGAAGGGACGTCCGACGGTCACCGCAACCCGCCGCTTCCCCGGCGACCGGGCATCGGTGCGGGCGTTGTCGACGACGACGGCGATGCATCTGCTGGCGCGTGAGCTGCGCGCGACGCAGTGACCTCGGAATAGACTGCCGCCGAGCCTGGCCCGGCGGCTATCCGCCGAGCCCGTGGTCGAAGGCAAATCGCATGGCGTGCGCCCGATCTCGCAGATCGAGCTTGGCGAACAAGTTGTTGATGTGCGTCTTCACCGTCGCCTCGCTGATGAAGAGCCGCTGAGCGATCTCCCGATTCGACAGCCCGGCAGCGATCAGTTCCAGGACGTCCCGCTCCCGGCCGGTCAACGACGAGACAGCCTGTGCCGCAGCAGGACTGGAATCGTCAGGACTGGAACAAGCACCAGTGGCGCTCGACGGAGTTGTAGCGTCGGCCTGCCGTGCGCCGGTGGCCGCCGCGAGGAGCCGGGCCTGCACCGCCGGATCGAGGACCGCTTGCCCCGCGGCGGCGGTACGGATGGCTGCCGCGATCTCGGCGCGGCCGGCTTCTTTGGTGAGATAACCACGGGCACCGGCCTGCAGGGCGGACAGGATCGACTCTTCGTCGTCGTAGGTGGTGAGCAGCACAACCGCGGTCGCCGGATGATTCTCACACACCAGCGCGGTGGCAGTGGCGCCATCCATCACCGGCATCCGCAGGTCGGTGAGCAGCACGTCGGGCTCATGCGCTGCGACGGCGTCGACGGCTTGTTGACCGTTGGCCGCCGATGCCACCACATCGATGTCGGGGAGCAGGTCGAGCATGGCGGACAAGGCTTCTCGGATCGTCGCCTGATCGTCGGCGACCACCACGGTCACCGACTCACTCGGCTCGGCCTGATCACTCACCCGACACCTCCTGCTTGTCGTTCGCTGCGTGCAGCGGAATCCACACCCGCACAGCCCATCCGGCACCGTCGGGTCCGATGTCGGCTCGTCCACCGACCTGATCAACCCGTTCCCGGATGCCGACCAGGCCCAGTCCACTACCGTCGGTCGAGGTCAGTTCCGTGGCGGCGTCGGTCGGAGGTGCGGCGTTGATGACCGCCAGTTGTATCTCGTCGGGTGCGTATCTCATCGTGATCACCACCGGTGCGCCGGCAGCATGGCGGCGAGCATTGGTCAATGATTCCTGCGCCACCCGAACCAGCGCATGCGCCACGGAGCTCGGGAGTTGCTGCGGCTCACCGACAATGGTGACCGATTCCTGTGGTCCGGTGACCATTCGGGCGATCGTCTCTGCTGAGTCGATGGTGTCTCCACGCAGGGTCTGCATCGCCGACCGCGCCTCCTGCAGCCCGTCGACGACGAGTCGCTGCGCGGTTCGCACGGCATCGCGGCCCGCTGCCACATCGCCCGACTCGAACAGTGCGTCGGCCAGGGAGAGTTGCATATTCACCCCCGACAGCGAGTGAGCGAGCACGTCGTGGATGTCCCGGGCGATCGACGCCCGCTCGGCCATGGCCCGCGATTGCGCCTCCGACGCCGCGGCGCGTCGACTCTGCACCACCACCTCATTCGCCGACGCCAGGGTCATACGCCTTGTCCGACGGGTCATTCCGGGGATGAGCGCGGCAAAGACCAGCAGGTTGGTCCACCACGGTGAGTCCGATGTGGCGATCGAGGTATGCGAAACAAGCACGGCGACAAAGACACACAGCGCGATGATGCGGAGCGCAGTGCGCGCCGAATACTGAAAACCCGCGTGCACGGCGAGCAGGTAGGCGAACGTCGCGGCCCAGCCCTGCCCACTCAGACCCATCAACGCACCGGCGAATACTGCGATGGCCGTGGCAATCCACGGCCGATACGACGTCGGAATGAACCTGTCGGGAACACGGATGGTCAGCAGTAGCGCCGTGCATCCGACGACGAGCAGCAGCCGCGCCAGGCCGCCCGCCGACATGCCGTCGACCACGGCCATCGGCCGAACGAAGGCCAGGGTCGACGCGGCGAACGCCACAGTGAGTACCGGCTGTGCCCGAAGCACCATCCGGTCCCACGCGGTCTCCACCGGGATTCCGCTCTCGTAGCGTTCGACCTCCAACAGCGAGCGCATGGGCCGAGTCTGTCACAGCTTGCGCCGTCGGCGGGTCCACCCACGGGTGGAGATCAGCCGTGGGAGATCACCGCCGCGTCAGGACTCGCTCCTCGCCGGTGCCGCCTCCGGTGCCGGCGCGTTGTGCGGGTGCGCAGTTCGCTGCTCAGGACCCTCCGACGTGATGTGCAGATGCTGGTGGTGTTCACCGGTGAGCGGGAAGAACACGTCGACGTCGACGGCCGACGTCCCGCCACGATTGCCGATAATGTTCCAGATCAGCAGCACGGCCGTACCGATTCCGGCGAAGAGGCCCAGGCAGACCAACGCCCGGGTGTTGTCTGCGGCGGGAAAGTACAACGTGTTGCGGATGAGTTCGGCGCCACCACCGGTGGGCAGCCATTCACCGAGCTTCGCCCAGAACGTCGGCAGGAAGTTCCACGGAATGGATGCGCCCGAGATGGTGGCACCGATGAGGAAGTAGAAACCGCCGGACAACGATCCGACGGGACCGAACAACGTGACCAGACCCGCCGTCGACGCCGCGATGGCCAGCGACACCAGCATGTAGGTCGCAAACAGATGCCACTGATCTGCCGAACTTCCGACGCCGAACATCGCGGAGAAGCCCAGCACGATCAACGCCGAGGCGGCCGCGTAGGCCACGAGCGCGGCGACGTGACCCAGGCCGCGTCGAAGTGATTGGGGCACACGGGGAACCAGGCGGCCAAGTCCCAGCGACGCGATACTCGCACCCAGCGAGATCACCTGCAGGATGTAGCCCAGTGATGCTCCGTTGATGTCGTCGGTGACCAGCGGGACCACATCGACGGCCACGGTCTGCGGCGCGGAGTTGGCCACATTGATCTCGGAGGCAACGGTTTTCAGTGTTCCGGCTGGCAGGGTACCGCCGGCTCCGGCGGTCACGGCCACCACGCCGTTCTGGGTGATCTCGAAACCACCGCTGGCGTCACGCTTCTTGATGGCATCGGTCATCTCGGCCATCGACGGGTAGGTGGTGACATCAAAGGAGCCGTCGGCCTCGAGCTTCTGCGTGATCGCCTCGGCCGGGGCGGCCGGCCCCACGACGCCGACCGGCACATGCCGTGGCGACGGCGAGTGCCCGACGCCGAGATAGAAACTGCCCAGGGCGAATTGGACGATGGCGCCGAGAACGACCACCGCCAGCAGCAGCCGCTGGTATTTGACTCCGAATTGCAAAGGTTCGTCGGACAGTATCGACATGGGGGTTCCTTCCGTGCGGCGCGAGCCGACGGGTTGGCTATGGGGCGTGCAGGCCGGCGACGTAGCCGTCGACGGCGATGCGGACCTGGGTTTGGATGTCGCTGAGGGCATCTCGGTCTGTGTGGGCACCGGTGGTCGGGCGCGCCACCGCGAGGTTGGCGACGCCGAAGATCATGTTCGCCACGAGTAGTGCCCGGTCGGGGTCGGGGGTGAGCCCAAGGGCCTGGGCTTCGTCGGACAGTCGGGTGGCGATTCGTTGCTGCAGGTCGGCGACCAGCTCGAGCCCCTCGGCCCGGTAACGATCGTCGGATCTGCCGAAGAGCAGTTCACGTTGGTAGGCAGCACCATTGGCGGGATGGGCGAAGGCGTACTCGAGGATCGGCTGCACTATCTGCACGATGGCGCGTGCCACGTCGGAGGTTTCGGCGGATCGACGCGATCCGTCGTCGAGGAGAGTGCGGAACTCGTCGTTGAGCACCATCAGCAGCAACTCGCCCTTGGATGAGGCGTACCGGAAGACTGTTCCGGCTGCGACGTCGGCGCGTTCGGCGACCGAGCCGGTGGAGACGGCGTCGAAGCCCTGCTCGGCGAAGAGTGACGCGGCGGCACTGAAGATCCGAGCCTGCTTGTCACGGGTGTTGCGTTCTCGCCGGCCCGCTGTCGGTGTCGATTCCCTTGATGCCGATCCTGTTGATGCCGATCCTGAGACCACGTCGTGTACCACCTGCCTTTCATGAGTCGGCTCAAAAAATGAGCGTACTCATTAATTTGGCGTCAGCAATTCAGAACGGGCGTTTGACGGGCAGCAGGTGACGAAGGCTACGCCGGAACAGCGCACATGAAGGCCATCACCTTGCGGCGAAAAATGCCAGGTAGGGGGCGTGCGTGCAGTCGCGGACTGTCACAAACCGGGCGTGCGGGCCGGTGGTGCCGATCGGGTGGCGGCGCCGGGTACCGCCGGGAGTCCGCATCGCACCCACTGCGCGACGAGGACGATGTGAGCGGCCGCGGCGAGCAACAACCACACACATGTCGCACCGTTGTTGGCGGTTTGCAGGGCCCAATACCCAAACACCGTCAGTGGGACACCGATGCCGCTCAGCACCGCGGCAACCCAGCACGGCGCGAAGTGTCGTCGGATGACGGCCACCGTCGACACCGCAGCTGCGGCGAAACCCAATCCCACCGCGATACCGGCTAGCGGGCAATCGTGGTCGGTGACCGCCGATACCCACGTGCCCAGAGAAGCCACGGCGAGGGCGGCGAGCGCAACCCAGATCGTGATCACCGAGCCGCGACGCAATGGGACCTCGGCGAGTACCGCGCGTTCGATCCGGCGCAGCGACTTCACCAGTGCGGCATCGAGCTCAGTTGTTGACATGCGGGTCCGTCCTCACGCGCGCGTTTGGTCCCCCGAGCGTAGGGCAGGCAGGCGATCGATATGAGGGACCAAATCCCTCATCGCCGACGCCAGACGTCCCTAACGATCGCGCCGCCCGACATCGACCTGGTCTGGGGGTATAGGTCAGGGGATATAGGTCTGGGCTACAGGTACGGGTCAACCCACGCGCTGATGATGCGTGCCGCCCGGGCGGCCTGGTTCTTGCCGACCAGCAGGTGATCGGCGCCTTCGAGGGAGACGAAGCTGCGTGGGTGACGTGCGGTGCGGAAGATGTCGGAGGCGTTCTGGATGCCGACGGTGTTGTCGGTGGGTGAATGCAACACCATCAATGGCCGCTTGAGTCCGCGGATACAGTGCCTCAGATCGGCGTTGCGGACGTCTTCGATGAAGTGACGTTTGAGGGTCAGCGCCTTGCCGCCGACGAAGAACGGTGCCTCACCGTCGCGTTCGATCCGATCGACAAGCGAATCATAGTTGTGCTCAACATGACTCGGATCAAACGGCGCGGCCACGCTGGCCACAGCGCTCACCGTCGGGCAGCGTTCGGCGGCCGCTATCACCGCGGCGCCACCCCACGAATGCCCCACCAGCAGCTTCACCTCTCGGCCCGTCGAGTTCATGAATTCGACGGCGAGCGCCGTGTCGGCGACCTTGTGGGAGAACGATCCGTCGCCCCAGTCGCCGTCGGAGTCGGCAATGCCGAGGTTGTCGAATCGCAGTACCCCGATGCCGTCGGCGGCGAGTTGTTTGCACATCCGGCTCGCCGCCGGACAGTCCTTGCCGAGGGTGAATCCATGCGAGAACACCGCCCATCCGCGCGGTTCCTCGGCCGGTACGTCGATGAGCCCGGAAAGCATTGGACCAGAATGGCTTTGAAACTTCACCCGCTCGGCCATGAGGTCAGCGTTCTACCCGTGTCCGGGTGGTCGTGTGCGTGTTCATCAGCTGGCCCCTCCGTGGCGATGGTGGGGGTCAACGATACTGCGCGGCCACCTGTTGCGCCGGGTGACCTTGCCGTTCGGGTCCAGCACGGCGCAGCGTCTGGTACGGCTTGAAGAACATCGGAAATCCACTTCGGGGAGTGATCGAATGATGAATGCGAGCCCGGTCGATGCCGTCCGGCAGGCGACCCACAGCGACTGGTTCGAACGACTTGCTCGTGCAGGCCACGTGGTCAGCGGACTGTTACACCTGCTCATCGCCTACATCGTCGCGCGGCTGGCGTTCGGCGATCCAGGCAATGCCGATCAGTCCGGGGCGCTCGGCCTGTTCTCCACGTCGGGTGAGGGACGCGCGGCATTGTGGGTGGCGGTCATCGCGTTTGTCGCGATGGCGTTGTGGCGGCTGGCCGAGGTGATCGTCGGACCGCATCCGTCGGATCCGCGCGCCGACGACGACACCGGGGTCATCGATCGCGTCAAGGCCGGTTCGCTCGCGGTGGTGTACGTGGCATTCGCATGGTCGGCCGCGCAGTTCGCGCTCGGGCAGGGCAAGTCCAGCGGTCAACAGAACGCAGGCATCAGCGCGCAGCTGATGGGATCGACGTTCGGCAAACTCGTGCTGGTGGTGGCCGGTATCGTGGTCACCGCCGTCGGCGGGTATCACGTCTACAAGGGTGTGACACAGTCGTTTTGGGACGACCTCAAAGTGCGCGACAACCCGGCCGTCCGGATCACCGGCATCGTGGGCTACGTGGCCAAGGGACTCGTGCTGGCCGGCGCGGGCATCCTCGTCATCGTCGCCGCGATCACCGCCGACCCGTCAAAGGCCACCGGCGTCGACGGTGCGGTGAAGACCGTCGCCGGATGGCCGGCCGGGCAGTTACTGCTCATCCTCGCCGCGGTGGGCCTGGCCGCCTACGGCATCTACTGTTTCGTAATGGCGCGGTTTGCGCGAATGTAGTTTGTTCGTGCTAGATAATGGCGAGATGAACACCATCGTTGTCGGCGCGGGCGTCGCCGGACTCACCGCGGCACGGCTGCTCCAGCGGCGCGGCCATCAGGTGGTGGTGCTGGAGGCGCGCGACCGGATCGGCGGACGCCTGCACACCGATCACACCGGCGGCCGCATCACCGATCTCGGCGCCTCGTGGATTCACGGCATCCAGGACGCGCCGCTGTTCGCCACCACCGAGGCGTTCGGGATGCGCTACGTCGAATTCACCGCCGGCAGTTACCAACCCGACGGCCGTCCGATGGTCTATTACGGACCCGACGGCACCCGGCTGTCCGACGACGCCGCGGCCGCGTTCGCTGCGGACGTCCATGCCGTCGACGAGGTGCTCGGCCCGATCATCGCCGCATCGGAACCGGGGACCTCCTACGGCACCGCCGCGGATGATGCCCTGTCCCAACTGGATTGGGACACCGCGCGATCCGACCGGGTACGCGAGTTCCTGCGGCATCGGACCGAGGAGCAATACGGTGCGTGGATCGACGACCTGGACGCCCATGGACTCGACGACGACGCCACGCTCGGCGACGAGGTGGTGTTCCCCGACGGCTACGACGAGCTCGCCGCAGGCCTGGCCGACGGGCTCGACATCCGGCTGGGCCAACCGGTCACCCAGGTGCTGTGGAAACCCACCGGCGTCGAGGTGCGTACCGGGCTGCGTTCGTTCAGCGCGCAGACCGCGATCGTCACCGTGCCCGTCGGGGTACTCAAATCCGAGTCGTTCACCATCGAACCACCGCTTCCCGAACCTGTTGCGGGAGCAGTTGATCGGTTGGAGATGAATGCATTCGAGAAGGTCTTCCTCCGGTTCCCGCAGAAGTTCTGGGACGACGGCATGTACGTGATCCGACGACAAGGTGACGCCGCAGCGCAGTGGCACTCCTGGTATGACCTCACCGCACTGCACGACGAGCCGACGCTGCTGACCTTCGCCGCCGGACCGACCGCGCAGACCGTCCGGCGCTGGTCCGACGACGAGATCGTCGAGTCGGTGATCGGCGCCCTGCGCGAGATCTACGGTGCCGCAGTGCAGCCGCCCACCCACGTGAATATCACGCGGTGGCAGGATGATCCGTTCGCCCGTGGCTCGTACGCATACATGACGCTGGGCTCGACCACCGCCGACCACGATGCGATGGCCACGCCCGTCGGCGGAGTCCTGCATTTGGCCGGTGAGGCGACGTGGACCGACGATCCCGCGACCGTCACCGCCGCACTGATGTCCGGGCACCGGGCGGCGCAGAACGCGACCGGCGAAACCATCAAGCTCGAAGAGCTGTGGACCTAGGGTCGCGGCGGTTTCGATACTCCGCTCGCAAGCTCGCGGCACTCAACCAGCAGCACGACGTACTCCACCGCTGACCGAGTAGCGCGAGTGAGCGAAGCGAGCCCGCGGCGTATCGAGATCACCGCCCACACCCTCAGATCAGATCGACGTGGCGCAGGCTTCGCACGTAGTTGCCGATGATCTCGCGGCTGATGTGTGGAATGTCCTTGTCGGGTCCCACCTTTGCCTCTCGGACAGCTTCGCGGAACTTCTCGGCGGTTGCAATACCCCCGGTAGTGGCCGGCGACGGCGTCGCGTAGTTGTCGATGATCGGTAGCAACGACCGTCGACGACGCTGCTCAGGCAGGGCCTCGACAGCGGCGACAAAGTCGCGATACCACTCGTCGTAATCCTCTATCCGCGTGATGTTTTCACCGTCATCGATCATCCAGTCGACGTAGGTATCCAGGCCTATCCCGTCCTCGTGCGGGTTCATCGCGTGATAGGTGCGGAAGCCGTCGATCGCCCGGAGCTCGCAGATGGCGGCGGCCAGGAAGTCCACCGGCAAGGCATCGTAGTGCGAGGGCGTGGGTGAGCCATCGGCGTCGAGCGGGTGAAAGGACTTGGGTGCCAATCCAGTTGCCGCCACACTCATGATGAGTCGGGTGAACATGTCGGGCAGATTCAACTGTCCCAGATCGGTGCCGTCGGCGAGGATCATGTCGCACCGGAAGACGGTGACGGGTAACCCGAACCTCTCATGGGCGTCACGCAGCAGGACTTCACCGGCCCACTTGCTGTTTCCGTATCCACTGGCATATCCGGCGTCCACGCGGCGGCGGGCGCTGATGTCACGGACATCGGCATCCTCGATGAACTCATCGTCGTCGATCTGTGCGCCCACACCGACGGTGGAGATGTAGACGAGCGGTTTGCGAACCGTCGTCAGCGCCAGCCGGATCAGCTCGGCGGTGCCGACGACGTTGGGGCCGAACAGTTCCCGGTATGGCAGCACGTGATTGACCAGGGCGGCGGGGTCGACGATTAGGTCCACCGATGCCGCCAGCTCCTGCCACCGGGGCTCGTCGAGGCCGAGACGGTAGGCGTCCTTGTCGCCGGCCACCACGCGCAGGTGGGCGTCGGCCAAGCGCCCGAACTCGGCCGCGAGATCGGCGTCACCGGTGTCGAAAGTGGCGTCGAGGCGTCGGCGACCGGTCTCGGCGTCAGCGGCGCGGACCAGGGCGATAACGGTACCGCCGGTGAGATCGACCCTGCGCAACCACTCGAGCAGCAGATACCGACCGAGGAAACCCGTTGCGCCGGTGACGAGTACGGTGCTCGGCTCGGCGGGCGCGGCCGCGATGCTTGCCGCGGTGTCCAGGAGATCGTGGTCGAGGAAGGCGTCGAGGGTCAGTTGATCGGCCGTGATCTCGCCGTCAGGTGCGAGCACCGCCTGGCCGTGCACCGATTGCGCCGTCGGCCGTGCCGGGGTGTCGAGGTCACTGAGATGCGCGGCGATTCGCGCGAGATCTGTCGTGGGAGAGGTGATCAAGCTGACCGGCACCTCCACGTCGAAGATGTCTCGCAGCGTGGTGCCCAGGGTCACCGCCGACAACGAGTCACCGCCGAGATCGGTGAATCTGACAGTTGGTTCTAGTTCTGTTGGCTGCAGGTCGAGCAGCGCGGCGACGACGTCGGTGACCGTGTCGATCACGGGTCGGTCCGCGACCTGCTCACGGGCGGCCCGCAGGAGATCGTCACGTCCGGCATCGAGGTCGACGTAGAGCGACTCGAGCCGTGTCCGATACTTGTCCCGCAGTTGGGGACGAGCGAGTTTGCCGATGCCGGTGAGCAATCCGCTGTCCTGGCTGAACGGCGTGGTCTCGACGATGATGTCGCGGGGGATCTCGGCGGATGCGAGTCCGGCCCGGTCGGCGATCTCACGTATGGCCGTGTTCAGCTTTCGACGCAGTGCGGCGTCGTCTCCGGCGGCGCCGTCGATGGCCTCCGGGGTGGGTACTGCGACGGCGAGAAGGTAAGAGCGAGAGCTGTTCCCGTAGAGGTAGAGTTGCCGGATCGGCGGGGTGGTCAGTGCGGCTTCGACATTCGAGATGGTGACGAACTCACCCTGCGACAACTTGATGACGTTGTTGCGGCGATCGAGGTAGCGAAGTTGATCAGGCCCGGTCTCGGCCATGATGTCGCCGGTCCGGTAGTAACCGTCGTCGTCGAACACCTCGGCATTGAGCTGCGGCCGTTGGTAATAGCCGCCGAAGATGTCGGTGGTCTTCACCAGCAGCTCACCCCTGGGATGCGGACGATCGCTGGTGAGGTAGCCGAGTTCTGGCACGTCGACCAGCTTGAAGTCGATCACCGGCGGCCTCGCCACCCGGCCGTCGATGATGACACCGCCGGCTTCGGTGGAGCCGTACCCTTCGATCAAGGGTGCTCCGAGCATCCGGCCGACGAAGTCGGCTACCTCGTCGGAGATGGGTGCCGAGCCGGTGATCGCGTGGACCGGACGGTCGCCGAAGTACTTGTGCCGCATCTGTTGTAGCGCTTCGACGTCGTCTGGTGTCGCTCGCTCTGCTATGTACTCCTGGTAGATCATCTCCCAGACGCGAGGCACGAAGTGCAGTTGGGTGGGCTGCACCGCTGCCAGATCCTCGAGCAGGGTCGACAGATCGCTGCGCGCGGTGAAATATGCTGTGCCGCCGTTGCCCAACGTTTGCGACAGCGTGGACCGCCCCATCACGTGGCTCATCGGCATGAAGTTCAACGTGATCCACGGATCGTTCGGCTCGGCGGAGTCGGGCAGTCCGAAGCCGCTGTGCAGCATTCGCACAACGGCAGCCTGAGAGTAGATGGCGCCCTTCGGTGTGCCGGTGCTACCCGAGGTGTAGATCAGCAGCGAGGTCCGATCCGGGTCGCCGGACTCGGCTGGTTCGGCCACAGCGGTCGACCCTGCTCGCCGCACCGGCCCGGCTGCTTCGATGTCATCGAGGGTATGGAGCTGTAGCTGCGGATACGCTGTAGAGACCTTCTCAATACTCGATTCGGCAGTGAATCCTGCGGTGTCTGTGTCGAATACGACGATGTGCTCGACGCCGGGCGTGTCCGGCGATCCGAGCATGGCGACGAGCGCATCCAGATTCGACGCGGACACCGCAATCACCCTCGCCTGGGTTTCGTCGACGATCATGCGCCAATTCGATTCGGGCGCAGTCGTTTGCAGCGGCACACTGATCGCCGCGGCCGGCCCGCTGATCGCGAAGTCGACGGCGACATAGTCGGGGCTGGTGAATCCGAGGACCGCGACCATGTCTCCCGGGGAAACACCCACGACGTCACGTAGACCCGCCGCGACGTCCCGCACCCGTCGCCAGAGAGTCGCGTAATCGAGTGATCGCCATTCTTTGGCGTCATCGGTTCGCCATGCGAGCGCGGCGCGCTCGGCATATCCGTCAGCCAATACGCCCAAAGTTCCTGAAACGGTCTTCTCGGTCGAAATACGTTGTGCCACCTTGGCATCTGGTGATGCCGTGTGAATCGAAGAATCACCCTGGACAGCGCGAGTCATCCTGGCCACCTCTCATCCGAATTTAATTAGCACCCCTAATTAAACGCCGCTTTCGGTGAATCCCCCACCCGAGCGTGAAACATCTCACTGGGACGAGCGATCTGGAGAGGAGCTGTGATAGATGCGTGCCGGGCGCCGGGCATCGCCAGCACAGAAACCCCGCTTCTCGCCAGAAACACTTCGCGCGCGGAGTGTTTCTGGCGAGAGGCGGGGTTGCTGCCAATGCACGACTGCCCAAATACGACGGTCGGGCCGGGCCGAGACGGGG
>JAEYMI010000097.1 GCA_023461275.1 Actinomycetes bacterium
GGGGGGTTCGCGCCCCAACCCCCCCCCCCCCCGGGGGGGGGCGGGACCGCCCCACCGAGCTGGTAATCAAAACCCTCGTTGGAACGTGGCAGCGGCAGCGTCGGCGTGGACTGCCGAGATGAACGCATGTCGGCCTGGACGTGTTGAGACACCTGCCCGCCGGTGGCGCAACCCGACGCCACGGCAACAAGCAAAAGAATCGACATGACAGTCGCATGTAGGCGTACTAATCTGTGCCGCAACCGAATTAAGCCCTCCTGAAGACGACCATGATGCGCACTACAGCTCCAGAACCACGCGAAGCGCAGCGTCGACGCGCCGCAACTCTTCACGAGTCAGGTAGCCCGCAACCTCTCCGAGTCGCTGCGGGTCAACAGCTGTAACCTGCTCGGCCAGGACCCGCGTCGTGCGACCCGCAACCTCGACTTCAGGCCGAAATCTCGCTGCCCGCGCCGACGTGGACGTCGGCGCGACCAACCATGTCGACAGCGGCAACTGGTCGGATTGGACCACCACTGCATAGCGGGCGCCGGACTGTTCGTTGCCGCGGGCATCCTTCGGAGAACGAAGTCGGTACACCTCACCTCGCACGTAGCGCCTCCATGTCACGAAGCACCTGTGCGGCCTCCGCTCGATCGATCGGGTCGCTGGCCAAGGCTTCTGCCTCCTCACGAAGCGAGTTGGCGGACTTGCGCCTTGCCGCATCGATGAGCGCAGCCCGGACCGCAGCAGACACGGGCGTGCCGTCTTCCGTCAAGATCGAGAGCGCTCTGGAAGTGTCCTCGTCGGGTCGAAATGTGACAGTGTCAGCCATCGTCCATTTGTAGCACAATTTGTAAGACACGTGCTGAACGAGACTCAACACTGGGTACATGAAGGAATTCACCATGCAGCGTTACCGGGCAATTCCTAGCACGCAGCACGGCACTGAGCCCCTACCGCCTACACGTCAGTCGAGATCGAACGCGTGTTGGATCGCCGTGGTCAGGGACTCCTCTTGATCCGGAAGGAAGAACCCAATCTGGCGCCCCAGCGCGGTTACCGGGATCGTGACTATGTTGTCGACGCTGACAACGGACTCCTTTTGAAGGCCGTTCCGCAAACCCACCGGAACTTCGGTCGACAGGCCGCGAACCGTTCCGGTAATAGGTGCAACAGTGACTCTGGTCAGGTGAGGCCGTACGAGTTCCCGGGTCAGGACGAGAACCGGTCGAGCCTTATCGAGTTGAGCGACGTGAATTGGTCTCAATCGATATCCATTTCGACCGTGGACGCATGCGCAGCGAGCGCATCGAAGTCGTCGTCGTCGTCAACAGTGGTCTGCTCGGCGAGAATCGCCGCATCACGGGCAGCGATCAGCCGACGACGCTCACGCTCGAGCGCTTTGAGCACAAATGACGCGCGGCTCTCAGCACGCTGCTGGCCCACTTCCCCATCGATGAACTCGACGACTTCATCGGGAAGCCTGACTGCGATCTGCTTGCTCATAGCAGGATGGTACCGATCCGGGATGCGCGGTGCTACCAGCCGTGCCTGGTCTCATACGACACCCTCCACCTACTTCGTCTATGTAGGGGCGATCACCTCGCACCGCATACCCGGCGCACCAGCGATGCGTCGGTCAAGCGTGACCAGTGGCGCATCGGCGAGTTCAGCGACAGCAACATAGCTGGCGTCGTATCCGGACAGATTCTTCCGCAATTCCCATACTCGGGTACCGAGAATTTCATACGGCCACTGCTCGATCGACAGGTCGAGCAGGTCGATATGTGCCTGCACCGCCTGATCCGCGCTGACAACTCCGGCAAGTTCCTGCCTGCGAATGATGTTGCCCGCCTCGAACATCACCAGCTGTGGTGCGAGTAGACGTGCGCCGGACAATTGCTGAACGGCCCAGCGACCGTCCTCACCACCGTCAAGCAACAATGCGACGACGGCTGATGAGTCGCACACCACGTCGATGGTCACCGCCGGTCAGCGTCTCGCGCGTCGAGTATCGCGGCGGCATCGACTCGAACTCCTGTTGCGGCGACTCGCGCTCGCGCCCGCGCAATGACATCGTCGACCGGCGGACGTGCAGCAGACTCGATCAACATTCCCCGCAGATACTCCTGCAACGACTTGCCCGCCCGCGCGGCCCGCGCAGCAATCTCATCTCGCACCTCGTCCGGGACATCACGAACGGTGATCACCACACCCATGCAGTCATAATAGCTGCAACGCTGGCAGTTCACTAGCATCGACGACCAGTCGGCCGCGGTTGACATCTCTGGTTCCACTGAATCGAGCGCCGACCACTAACGGCGGTGCTACCGAGTGCTACCCTGTGACACATGAGCACGCCGCGCGAAATCAGCCAACGCGATCTCCGAACGCGGTCCAAAGAGATCATGGATGCGGTCGAGGGCGGCGACTCTTTCACGGTCACCCGCGACGGCCACCAAATCGGAGAGCTCATCCCCCTCCGTCGACGCCGCACCTTTGTCGCTCGCGACGACTTTGCGCGTGGGTCGGCTTTGACCCCGCCACTTGACGCCGAACAGTTTCGGGCCGATCTGGATCGCACATACGACACAACCGTGAGCGATCCGTATGACAGGTGAGCGACGGCAAGGATTGCTCGACACCAATATCTTGATCCTGCGCCGCGACATTGACCCAGACCAGCTACCCGACGAAATGGCCATCAGTGCAATAACTTTGGCAGAGCTTTCCGCCGGCGTCCACCTGGTGACGGGCGACCGTGCCGAGGCCACCAACGAACGCGCACGGCGCATGGACGTTCTACAACGTGCCGAGAACGAGTTCGAACCCCTACCGTTCGACTCTGATGCTGCTCGTGCATTCGGACGCATCAGCGCCGCGGTTCAGGCATATGGAGGGTCGCCCAGAAGTCGCGTTGCCGACCTCATGATCGCGTCTGTTTCTGCCGCCGCCCAGCTGCCCTTGTATACGACGAACCCGGCTGACTTCGATGGCCTCGAGAGCATCATCCACGTCGTGCCAGTGGATCGACCATCGGTCTGATCTGGGTCGTCCCTAGCAATACAGCCGACGACGCCACACGCACATCAACGTGTCACTCCTCGGTTTGCTGGACCTCAGGTTGTCGGACCCTGGTCTGCCCGAAGACAGTCAGAATGCACCTACCCCCAGTCGTCGGAGTTCCGATCGTGACCACCGTCAGCTGGCCCGGGTTCTTCCACGGTCCAGGCACGGTGATGGTCGTCCCCAGCATCGTCGACGTCAGGCAGGCGGCCTCGACGCGGTGTTCTCCGGTGCCGCCACTGCAATACGACGCGGCGGCCACAAGTACCGATCCCGCCACGCATCCGGTGGGTTCGGCAATCGCCGACGCCGCGGCAAGACCGGACGCGAAGGCGCCCACTCCGCAAGCTGCTCCGATAACTAGGACACGCGACAGCATTATGCGAGAGGCCATGACGGCGATGCTAATTAACCGTGACCGGATTCGGGACTACTCTCGACAATCTGCCCGACACAACGGTGAGTTTCGATCGTCCGACGAGTCAACACAATCGGACCGGCAGAAGTCCATCGAAGGCTAGCGAATGGGGATATGAGGATGACACGACAAGCCCGCGTACGAGTGGATCTGATGGGCGTCTCGCTCGACGGATACGGAGCCGGTGAGCACGTCACCTTCGATGAGCCGATCGGCGGCGCGGGTGAACTGTTCGCCCGGTTCGACGGCCGGGTCATCGCCGGCGTCCAGCACGCCGACGCTCCCATCACCGCCGATCGGCTCTTCACCAGTGTCTGGGGTCAGGGCGTCGGCGTTGAGATCATGGGCCGCGGAAAGTTCGGCCCACAGCAGGGACCGTGGCCCGACGACGACTGGCGCGGTTGGTGGGAGGACGAGCCGCCGTTCAAGACGCCGGTCATCGTGCTGAGCCACTACCCGCAGGATCCGATCGAGTTCGCCAACGGCACGACGTTTCACTTCGTCGATGCATCACCGTCGGATGCTCTGACGCTGGCCCGCGACCTCGCCGGTGGACTCGACATCCGCATCGGTGGCGGGCCGTCGACCGTTCGGGACTTCCTCGTCGACGACCTCATCGACTTCATGCACCTCGCGATCCAACCGATCGTCCTGGGCGCCGGAACGTCACTGTGGGACGGCCTGGGTCAGCTCCATCAGCGATTCGATATCGAGTCGGTCGTCACGTCGAACGGTGTGACACACCAGTTCTGGAATCGACGGACCGACAACTCGTAAAGGCGGCTTAGATGGCCTGAGTCTCGATTGGGGTCGCGCGTCGGGTCTTGTCGATGAGGTTCGGCACGAATCTGCAGTAGTAGTCGGTGATGGGGCCGTCGGATTCTCGGACTCCGACGCCCCACGTCTCACCGTCGATCAGCCAGATACCGAGTACCGGATAGTGCAGTGCGCCAGCAGAATCAACGAACGCGGGGATCTGACAGTAGCGTTGATAGACGGCGAATGGTGAATCGTAGTCACCGTCGGCGACGATCTCGACACCGTCGCGTCGAACGGTGATCCCGGCACCTTCACGACCGAAGATGGGCTTCTCCACATAATCTCCGGACAGCGGACTTGTCGCCGCCTCCAAGAGGAACGGATGATTCGGGTAGAGACGCCACAATGCGACGAGCAGCAGCTTGGTCGACAGCGCCATTTTCCAGGCCGGTTCAAGCCACATCTTCATGCGGTCGTACTTTTCCAGCAGCACCGGACCCATCTGATCGTCGAGCATCTGCTCCCACGGGTAGAGCTTGAAGATGTAGTCGACGAACTGATCCGACTCGGTTCCGTCCTCGGCGATGCTGCGCAGCACCCAGCGATCGGCGACGTAGTCGAAGCCCAGGTTCTCAACGCGGCCGATCACGGTGTCCCATCCAGCTGAGATGGCCGCGGAGGCAACAACTTCGAGGTTGCACTCGTCTTCGCCTTCACCGTCCTGATCGGTGGACACCAGGAACAGAGTGGGATTCTGCCCATCGGCGGTGGTCGGACGCAGGGCAGCGAATCGCCGAACCGCGGCCTCCCACATGCCATTCCACTGATCGGCGAGCAGGTCGCCTTCACCGAGATCCGGATGAAGCGCTTCGGCCCGACTCCACTGGCTGACCCAACCTTCCGGAACACCAGTAGGTGTATCTCCGTTCAGTTCAAGAAGTTTGAAGACATCCGCACTGGAATCCCAGACGATATCAAAGCGGCCGTAGAGGCTCGGTTCCTTTACCTGCCACGACCGGGCCGCGAGTGCAAAGGCCTCGTCGGTCAGGCCGAGGGTGCCCATCGCGCCGGACAACATGTAATCGACGGCACGCAAGCACATCTGATAGAGCTGATCGGCTCGACGCTCGAGCAGTTCCACTTCGGGAAGGGTGAACGAGTAGACCGCGGACTCGTTCCAGTACTCACTTGTCTGCCCCGACGGGGTGACCGATTGGGAGTAGACGATGCCCTCGTCCCGGATGATCGTCTGCCAATCCGCGCGCGGTGCAACCTCTTCGCGGATCATGCATCAACCACCGAATCCGTGCGATCCGGAACCATACGAGCGTCCGTTGGAACCCGATCCCGATGAACCCTTGGACGACGAACCGAATCCAAAGGCCTTTCCATCGGAGTCGACGAACGAGGAGCCGGAGCGGTTCCACACTTGATGCGAGCCGGCGTCAGCGGGCGCGGTCTTGGTCGCCGAGTACAAATGCGAACCGACTGCCGGGAAACGGCCGCCCACGAGGATAGGCACATACACGTGGGAGTACGAGTGTCCGTAATAGCCGTCGGACCCGCTGTAGCCAGGCGTACCGATGACATTGTTGGGTCCGACCGTAGTCGAGGTATCGAGTTCATCGGAAGGACAGTTGTAGTCTTCGACCCGGTTGCCCTGGTCGTCCATACAGACGAGGGCGTAGTCGCCGGCCTGCGGGACATCATCGTCGTTGGTGTCGTGACTGCATGCCGACATCGTCGCAGCCGCAGCTCCTGCGGCCACGACAGCTGCCAGCGCACGACGAGCCTGCGCAGATCGAACGGTCCGCTTTCTCATCCCACCCCCCGGCATCACAAAATCCAGCGTCAACTGTGTCACCCGCGGCCTCGACGGACAAATCTGCGTCCCTCGGATGGATGACCCGTTAGGGGGTGCGGGAAATGAGACTACTTCCCCGCTGTCGGTGGCCTTTTGCGCGCCGTATTCCTTCCGGTTTGCGGCTTGTCCACCGCCTCTCGACGGTATCCACCATGTCCAGTGCCGTGACGTGGCACCACGCGTTACGACGACCGCTTCTCCACCGCTGTCACGTCGAAGAAAGACCGGCCGGTCTCTCCGCTACCGCTACTGACGCGTGAACGCCCCCGAGCCTTGCGGGCCCGAGAAACGCCCTGATTCCTCGTCCGAGGTCAGGGATTAGGACACTGTCACGATGTCGTCGGGAAGAGGCTTTCGCTTATTGGTGTGAGTGGGTTCTCCACGAACCTGGAATCGAACCAGTTATCCCGACCACCGTCTGGTCGGGCGACTGAGGATGTGCTCTTCCGTGCGGTTCCAATCCTTTTGGGATCAGAATGCCGCACACCCTCGACCGTTCGGATGTCTGTCCTACTTGATCTCTCCTGCTTCCACGAAGCCGCCACGCCCCGCATCAACGTTCATGGGATACGCCCTCGACTGACGATCTCGGACTGATATCCCTTCCCCTGTCGCAACTTTCGTCGCTACTGAACAGCACCGGGCAGGTGCTGGGTCACCGATTGGCTCTCCCGACCCTAAGGCCATCAGATCGCTTCGAGGTTGCCTCCACCCTGAGATGAAGGTTCCGACTCGGAGTACATGGGTTACCGGAAAGCGCTTCCCGGCGACAGATGTCACCCGCCTTTCACCGAGTCACCCCGGCTTATGCGCCATGCCGCACAACGATATTCACTTGTGTTTGTCATTCCCTTCGACCGCCGTCTTTGACCTGCCGACGAAGGGCGCGAGCGACAACGTTAAACAGTTCCGATGAATCACACAAGACCTTTTTGTTCCCCGAGATTCACCACGGGGACTATTGCTCGGATTAAGTCGGTTACACAGACGAGAGACAAGTTGCGCCACCTCGATCGATCAACGGAGAACATCATGACGGATCGCCAGATTCTTGAACCAACAGCGGAACACCCGATCACCGTCGAACCCGCGTCGGGAACGGTACGAGTTCGTATCGGGGATCGGATCATTGCCGAATCAGCAGATGCGCTCGAGCTACGCGAGGCCGGCTACCCGCCCGTGTACTACCTACCTCTCGAAGCTGCCGATCCCTCGGTCCTGACCGCGAGTTCACACTCCTCGTACTGCCCGTACAAGGGTGAGGCGAGCTACTACTCCATCGAAGCCGACGGCACGACGCTGTCCGACAAGGTCTGGTACTACGCGGAACCGTACGAGGCCGTAGCGCCGATCGCAGGTCACATCGCGTTCTATCCCGATGCCGTCGACATCGACGTCACTGAGACTCCCTAATTCACTCGTCGAACGCGTTCCAGCAGATACTGTTTCGAATGCGCTGGTCGTCGAGCACAAGATCACGGACAGGATCGGGCAATAGCTTTCGCTGCCAACGGCATTCACGTCGACGAACAGCCTCGCGATCGGTAGGCGACGCGCCCGCAACCGCTGACTTGATGGCGTAGGCCGCAGCTCCCAGATCGTGGGCGGCCACGTGCGCGACGCAGCCGGCCTGGCCGGCTGCGTACGCGGCGAACCGCGCGGCGCCTTCCAGATCCCGCGCCGCGCCCATCGCGTGTCCGCCGGCCGCCCGAGCGGCCATCATCGGCATCTCACCGCGAGTCCAGGATCGAATGGCCTCGATTGCGCCGCGTGGTCGATCGTCGGCGGGCCGGGCATCTTCGAAGTACGTAAGAACGTGTTCGGCGCACTGCGCCGCCCAGAGTGCAAGCAGGCGGTGGTCGTCGTCAGTCAGCGTTCCGCCTCGACGAATGGTGATCAACCGCGGATCGCGTTCCTTGGCCAGAATCACATCGTGAGCCTAACCCGTTCAATGCGGACCGTCGTTGTCCGCGATGGCCCATAGCGTCGCTCCCGTCCGATCTCGATCACCCGTTAGCCCGAATCAGAGGGAGCCAGCCATGACCGCTGCACCGTCCGAATCGACACCAGTACAACCCAGTCCGTCGTCGCGACCGACAGACCTGACACCCACCAGCAGCCGAGACTCCGACGACGGCCTCCCCCGTGGCCGTGGCAGAACTCTCGCGCTCATCTGCCTACTGGCCGCATCGTTCATGGAGCTGATGGACGCAACTGTCGTCAACGTCGCATTGCGCACCATGCAGATCGACCTCGACGCCTCGGCCGCCGAACTGCAGTGGGTGGTGGCCGGCTATCCGCTCACCTACGCCGTCGGCCTGATTCTCGGTTCCAGACTGGGAGACAACGTCGGACGTCGAAAAATCTTCGTCATCGGTTTGGCCGCATTCGGCGCCGCGTCGCTGGCATGCGGGCTGGCAGCCGATCCCGCGCAACTCGTCGTGTTCCGCTTCGTCCAGGGATTCGCCGCCGCGCTGATGGTTCCGCAGGTACTCAGCAATATCCAGGTGCTCTATCCGCCGGCCGAGCGCGGGCGGGCGATGGGCATGTTCACCGCAGTCATCGGACTCGCTGCCGTGACAGGACCCATCCTCGGTGCAGTGATCACCAGTGGTGACTGGTTCGGTTTGAGCTGGCGCCCGGTCTTCCTCATCAATGTTCCACTCGCGGTCGTCGCGATTGGCGCCGCGCTGGCACTCATCCCCGAAACCCGCTCCCCCGACCGCACACCCATCGCGGCCGGGCAGGCGCTACTGCTCGGAGCAGCGCTCGGCCTCATCATGATTCCGATCACCTTGGCACCCGACAACGATTGGCCTACTTGGTGTTACGCGATGATCGCGGCGGGCGTCATCGGGCTCGCCATATTCGGCCGACGCCAGGTGGCGGTTGCTCGCTCCGGGGTGCAGCCGATGGTGCCGCCTGCACTGTTCGCCACCCGATCGTTCACCACCGGCCTGGTGTCCTTCGCCGTACTGATGGTGCCCACCGGCGGCTATTTCCTGGTGCAGTCGCTACACGTTCAGTTGGCGCTCGGCTGGTCGGTCTTGCATGCCGGGCTGATGTGGATTCCGTTCTCGCTGGCGGTCCCGGTGTCAGCGGGATTGGCGGCGACGGTACTGACTGCTCGGCTCGGCAAACGCGTGCTCCAGATCGGTGCGGCGATACTCGTCGCAGGCATGGCGCTGATGATCGTGGCCGAAGGATCGGCGAATCCGTCACTATGGTTCGGCGTATCCCTGGCCGTTGCCGGACTCGGTTTCGGCGCCATCGTCGGCGCGGCAGGCCTACTGGTGCTCAACGACGTTCCGGTGACGCTGGCGGGCGCCGCATCAGGCGTGTTCAACACAGCGCAAGCGCTGGCGGTGGCCGTCGGAGCCGCTGCGGTGGGCACCATCTACGCCACGGTCGGCGAACACAACGGACTCGAATCCGGTTATCGCGCTGCACTATTGGTGATGATCTGCATTGTTGCGGCCGGCGCCGCGGTGGCACACGCCATGCCTCGTATGTCGTCGGTCTCGACGGTCGAAGACCTCTCGGCCTGATGCCGCACGATCGCGGACGACATTCATCTGTCCCGGTAGATCCGGTTGATCATGCAGCGGAACAACTTCCGTCGCAGAAGATGTCGTTCGCGGTCTTGCCGCACCGACATGCGGCCATCCGCGTCTCGTGTCGATCGACCTCCACACCATCGCGAACCTCGACGATGGTCAGGTCGCCACGCAGCAGCAAGGGACCACCCTCGAGAGGCGTTGCCGTCGTGGCGGAATCGGCGGCTTCAGGCGGGCCAGATGTGAGTCGATATTGCAAAGCACCACTGGGACAACGTCGGACAACCTCGGCAACGGAGTCGGCCGAAGCCTTGGACGGATCGATCCAGGGACGATGATCAGTGTCGAATACGTCGGGCAAACCGCGTACGCACTCGGCGAAGTGCCGACATCGTTTGGCGTCGAAGCTGACCGTGATATCGGCGGCAACGTAGTGCTTGCCCTCGTCAAACGGATTGATGTCAGAAGGATTGAGCTCGTGAGGCATCGGCTACTCCAGGGCTTTGGAAGGCGATTCGTGCCACTTCGAGTATCCCCACGCCGACGCCCCGTCGCCAGCAAGGCTGCCCTACCTCGGTACGGGTCTCAGTCCAGGCAGAACTCGTTGCCTTCCGGGTCGGCCATCACGATGTGGCCGCCCTGCATCGGGGGCGACGGTTCATGTCGGGAGATTCGGCTGGCGCCGGCATCGACGAGACGCGAGCACTCCTTTTCCAGCGCATTCATCCGCTCGTCCCCGGACAGGCCCGGTGCCGCGCGGACATCCAGGTGCAGGCGATTCTTAACAGACTTGGCCTCCGGAACCCGTTGAAAGAAGATCCGCGGCCTCTGCCCAGTCGGGTCGATGAGCGCCGAGGCGTCGTTTCGTCGTTCTTCGGGGACACCGAAGGCGGCCAGCGCCTCGTCCCACGTCTCGAAACCCGACGGCGGGTCCTGGACCCGAAAGTCGAGCACGCCGGCCCAGAACGTGGCCAACGCGGCGGGATCGATGCAGTCGATGGTGATCTGGAAATCCACGCCCATGGCGTCCAGGCTGCCACAGGACAGATACTGGTCGCCATGACACTGTCGATCAGACCTCTGACAGCCCCCGATCACGACGACTGGCGACGCCTTTGGGCCGGGTACCTGGCCTTCTACCAACACACTCTGACCGAATCGCAGTCTGATCTCACCTTCGAACGCATTCTGAGCGACTTCCCGATCTGGGGTGCGATCGCCAGCGACGACGACGCCGCGGTCGGCATCGTGCATTGGCTGACCCATCCCTCAACGTGGAGCGACGAGCCGTACTGCTACCTGGAAGACCTCTTCGTCGATCCCGGTGCACGAGCATCCGGAGTCGGCCGCGCGCTGATCGAGCATGTGACCTTGTGGGCCACAGACCATCACCTGCCCAAGGTGTATTGGCAGACGGCCTATACCAACTCCACAGCCCGCGGGTTGTACGACAAGGTCGCCTCCAATGAGTTCGTCGTCTACGAAGTGGATCTACCTGGATGACGACGCAAGGCTCGTCACGAAGCCGACGGCATCTCCACATCGAGATCGTCCAGCAGACCCGGACGGCCGTACAGGAATCCCTGCACGAAGTCGGCCCCGACCTGCTCGACGATCTGGCACTGACGTTCGGTTTCGACACCTTCGGCGATCACCTGCATACCGGCCGCGTGCGCCATGTCGACGATGCTGTGCAGGATGACCTGGGCCCGATAGGGATCTATTCCGTTGTCGAGCGCGTCGATGAACGGCTTGGCGATCTTGACCAGACTCACCGGAAGACGAATCAGATCGCTCAATGACGAAGCGCCGGTACCGAAGTCGTCGAGGGCGACGTGAACTCCCAAGGCGCGCACCGCACTCAGCGTGGTGGTCAGGTCGCTGTTGCACTCGACCAGTTCGCCCTCGGTGATCTCGACACAGAGATTCGACGGGTAGACACCGGTTTCGGCGAGGATGTCGTCGAGCCTGGTCAGGAACTCAGGGTCGGCGATCTCACAGCGAGAGAAGTTGACGCACAACATGATCGGACTGTCGGTTCCGAACTTGTCGGCGAACTCCGTCAATGACGTACGGAGGATGTGTCCACCGACCTGCTGCACCAGGTCACTCTGCTCGGCGATGGGGATGAACTCGGCGGGCGATACCTGTCCCAAATCGCTGCTCTTCCAACGCACCAGCGCCTCGGCACCCACCAGCTTGCCTCGCCGGCAGTCGACGATGGGTTGATAGTTCAGGTACAGCTGCTGCGGCTCGGTGTTGAGCACGTGACGCAGTTCGGTCTCAATGCTCTTGCGGCGCCGAACATCTTCGCGGAATCTGGTCTCGAATCCGACGTAGCGAGCATGCGTCGAAAAGGTTGCTGGGTGCGGGGCCCTCGTCGCTTCGGCCAACAATTCTGTGCCGGTCAGCGGGCGACCGACACCGGCGGTGGCAACGCCCACACTGATCGACACCAGCGCTTTGTCGTCGCCGACCACGAGAGGCCGGTTGAACGAGGCCCGGATTCGGTCGGTCTGGCTACGAATCATCGCCTCATCACGCACCGGAGTGGCGACGGCGAACTCATCACGGGCGATCCGCGCCAGATCTGCCGGCCACACCACAGAAGTCTGGAGTCGATTCGCGACGGCCGAAGCGATCTCGGCCCCCAGTGACCGACTCGACGAGGGATTGGCCAACCGAACGGACTCGACAGCGACGTGATAGACGGCGAGGAGTTCGGACGGATCGACAAGATCAGAGATCTGCGTGTCGATGGCGTCGATGAGACCGGACCGGTCCAACAAACCGGTCAGCGAGTCGTGGGTTGCTCGCCATCGATTCCGCAAGAATTCGTGATAGCGGTCGGTGATGTCGACCAACGACACCAGCACTGACCAGGACGGATGACGGTCGAACGGCCGACACGAACACATCAGCCAGCGTCGCCCCTGGGGGGTTTCGACGACTGCGGTGACGTCATCGACTCCAACACCCGACGTGAGGCTTGCCTCGATGGGCGATTCGCCGCTGTCGGGAAAACTGACGGCAAGATCGTCTACCGACAAACCCACTGCGAATTCAGAGGCCATGCCGAGCAAATCGCACGCGGCGTCGTTCATCAGCTCGATGGTGCCGTCGTTGCCGACCACGACCACCGCATGACCCAGCGCGGAAAGCACCTCGTCAGCCGTCACGCGGCGCTTGGTGTCGCTCGTTCCGACGGCTTCGGTCGCCTGCGCGATCGCGGCCAACACCCCAACGTCGTGAACGCTCTCGTCCACGCTCATTCGAGAAAGAACCTCATCAGTGCGGTGATCCCCCTTTGAACGGCACCCATGGGTACCGTTCATTGCCTCTACCCCGGCGTCTATTGTCCACCCTCGGCGGGGATATGCCAACAGCGGTTCACCTGGCATTGCCGCACCGAAATCGCCGCGGGTTCGACACCCCGGTGCCCGGTCGACGCGCGACGCGGCTCAGCGTAGCTTGGCGCCGTACACGTGTTCGATGGTCAGCGTCATCAGAACCCGGCGGTCGTCGACCATCACCTGGCGGTACTCGTCCCAATCCGGGTGCTCTCCTGCACCGCGTCGGTAGTAGTCGACCAGGGCATCAACCGCGGGATCGGAGATCTCCTCAGCCGGACCGATCAGCGTGACCGGCCCCTCGGCCGTCGCCCAGGTGTAGCCGTCGGGGCTGGTGAATTCGATCGCGGCTCGCGGATCTCGACGGAGATTGGCGGTTTTCGCCCGACCGTCGGTCATCGACACGGCGATGGTGTCGGCGACGGCGTCGTAGACGGCAGTGACCGGCGAGAGTTGCGGAAGACCGGTGGACTTGATCGTCGCCAGGATGCCGATCGAGGTCTGCGCGATCAGGTCACGTGGTTGGAAATCATTGCTCATACTCCGGACGAACCCAACGCGCGCAGAGCGCATTCCTGATGACGTCCTGAGAAACTTTGGATTGATTCCAGAATTCTGCTGCGGTGACGTCAACGGGCACCTAGGGTTGAACCGTGGCGCCGAAAACGGACTACGCGGAGCAACTGCGAGCCGCAGATCTACACGTAACCCGTCCGCGGGTCGCGGTCCTCAAAGCTGTCGCCACACACCCGCACGCCGATACCGACACCGTCTTCGGCGTGGTCCGCTCAGACCTCGTCACCGTGTCGCGACAAGCGGTCTACGACGCACTCCGGATACTTACCGAGAGTGGCCTGCTCCGTCGAATTCAGCCCGCGGGCACCGTGTCTCGCTATGAGACACGCGTCGGGGACAACCATCACCACATGGTATGCCGAAGTTGCGGTGTGATCGCCGACGTCGATTGCGCGGTCGGCGAGACACCGTGCCTGGAACCAGCCAACGATCTCGGATTCGTCCTCGACGAGGCCGAGGTCATCTATTGGGGCCAATGCCCCGCCTGTTCGTCCACCGAATCGGGATCACCCCATTAATCAAGGTCAGTGATCAACAGCCCGAATCACCCCCTCCCGAAAGGAAAGTGATGTCCGAGAACACCCCAGCCGAGGCGACAGAACACCCGCCGATCGGCGAGGCGAACACCGAACCACAAGCCGAATCCGGCTGTCCGATGCGGATCAAACCGCCCACCGAGGGCGGCGGAAACCGCGATTGGTGGCCCAACCAGCTCAATCTGAAGCTGCTGCAACAGAATCCCGACGTCGCCAATCCGATGGATGACGGATTCGACTACGACACCGCTCTGGCGTCGCTCGACGTCGACGCCCTCAAGGCCGATCTCGTTGAGGTCATGACCACCTCGCAGTCGTGGTGGCCAGCGGACTTCGGTCATTACGGCCCGCTGTTCATCCGGATGTCATGGCATGCGGCCGGCACCTATCGCGTCAACGACGGTCGCGGTGGAGCAGGCGCAGGCATGCAACGTTTCGCTCCGCTGAACAGCTGGCCGGACAACGTCAGCCTGGACAAGGCCCGACGGCTGCTCTGGCCGGTGAAGAAGAAGTACGGAAACGCCGTCTCGTGGGCCGACCTGCTGGTCCTCGCCGGCAACGTCGCCCTGGAGTCGATGGGATTCTCGACGGCTGGTTTCGCCTTTGGTCGTGTGGACGAGTGGGAGCCCGACGAGGTCTACTGGGGCCCGGAACTCGAATGGCTCGGCACCAATCTGCGTTACAAGGGCGACCGCGACCTCGACAATCCGCTGGCGGCCACCACGATGGGTCTGATCTACGTCAATCCCGAAGGCCCGGAAGGTAATCCCGATCCTCTGGCGGCTGCTGCCGATATCCGGGAGACATTCGGCCGGATGGCGATGAACGACGTGGAAACCGCAGCTCTGATCGTCGGCGGCCACACCTTCGGCAAGACCCACGGCAACGGCGATGCCGAACTGCTCGGACCCGAGCCCGAGGCCGCACCGCTGGAGGCGCAGGGGCTGGGCTGGATCAATCCGCAGGGCACCGGAGCCGGACCCGACGCCATCACCAGTGGCCTCGAGGTGATCTGGACCAACACACCGACCAAGTGGGACAACAGCTTCCTGGAGATCCTGTACGCCTACGAGTGGGAGTTGTTCAAGAGCCCCGCGGGAGCCAATCAGTGGCGGCCGAAGGACTCCGGCGGCGAGGGCACGGTCCCGCTGCCGTTCGGCGACGGCACCACCCATCCGTCGATGCTGACCACGGACCTGACGATGCGTCTCGATCCCGGTTTCGAGAAGATCACCCGACGCTGGCTCGATCATCCCGAGGAGCTTGCCGAGGAGTTCGCCAAGGCGTGGTTCAAGCTGCTCCACCGCGATATGGGCCCGGCGATTCGTTATCGCGGTCCGCTCGTTCCGCAGGAGAGCTTCCTGTGGCAGGACAATGTGCCCGCACAACAGGGACCGGTCATCTCCGACTCCGACGTCGACTCGCTGAAGGCGCAGATCCTCGATTCGGGTCTCTCTGTGGCGCAACTTGTTTCGACCGCTTGGGCGGCGGCTTCGTCGTTCCGTGGCAGCGACAAGCGCGGCGGCGCGAACGGCGGACGGATTCGTCTGGCACCGCAGTCCGGTTGGGAGGTCAACGAACCCGACGAGTTGGCGCAGGTGATCCGCACACTCGAGGGGATCACCGACGCGTTCAACTCCGAAGGCACAAAGGTCTCATTCGCCGATGTGGTTGTCCTCGGCGGTTGCGCGGCGGTGGAGAAGGCGGCCAAGGATGCCGGCCACGACATCACTGTTCCGTTCACCCCGGGCCGCACCGACGCGACCCAGGAGCAGACCGACGTCGAATCGTTCGCGTATCTGGAACCGAATGCTGATGGATTCCGCAACTACGTCGGTAAGGAAGGTGAACTCCCCGCGGAGTTCCGGCTGATCGACAAGGCCAACCTTCTCACCCTGACCGCACCGGAGATGACCGTGCTCATCGGCGGTCTGCGCGTCCTCGGTGCCACCTACAAGAAGTCACCTCTCGGCGTGTTCACCGACAAGCCGGGCACATTGACCAACGACTACTTCGTCAATCTGCTCGACATGGGAACCGAGTGGGCGCCGGCGGCATCCGACGACGGCACCTACGAGGGCCGCAATCGCGACACCGGCGACGTCGCCTGGACCGGCAGTCGCGTGGATCTCGTCTTTGGTTCCAACTCGCAGTTGCGTGCCCTCGGTGAGGTGTATGCGCAGGACGACGCCAAAGACAAGTTCGTCACCGACTTTGTCGCCGCCTGGGACAAGGTGATGAACCTCGATCGGTTCGACATCTAGGTCCTCCGAGCTCACCGAGCCGAACACAATCGCCCCGCGGGTCGTCTGGCCTGCGGGGCGATTGCGTGTGCGGCGCGGGCCGCAGGCCCGATCCGACGCCCGGCGACCTCGTCGAATCATCGCTATGCTGGCGTCTTCCCGCCGAAGCCGCACCAAATCGGCGGAATCGAGATCAGTCACCGGCAGACACCTCGCTCCGCCGGCGCCACGGTTGGAGGAAGACATGCCCGCAGACGCCGACACCGCACCGGCCACATCGGCATCGGACCGCCCGCGTCCGTCTTCCGGACACATTCGACTCACCTCACATAGCGGCGGGGTCGATGCGCCGTCGATCACGTGGGGCGCGGCCACCGCGGCCGAACGTGGTCCGGTGATCGCCACCACCACCAGTCGCGGCGACCGTAACGTGGTCGGGACGCACAGCGGCTCCTACAGCATCTACCGGGCCCTGGCGGTCGCTGCGGGTGCGCTGTCGAAGGACCATCGGGCGGATCTGACCAACACCTCGCCGACCGACGTGATCGGACCGCATCCGCAGTGGGCCGATCCCCGTGCCATCGTGAGCCTCGACCCGTGGGGGGCAAGTGTTTCCGAGGTCTTCGCCGACCATCTCGCCGCCGGTCGCGACATCAAACCCACCATCGCCGTCACCCAGGCCCACGTCATCCTCCCCGAGATCGCCGAGGCCATCGACCGTGGCCGGTTGATACCCGACGGCCGTGTGCTGCTGGCATCGGGCGCCGCGCTGGTGACCAAGGCGGCCGTCGAACCGGTGTGGTATCTGCCGGGTGTCGCCGAGCGATTCGGTTGTACCGAAGCGCAATTGCGGCGAGTGCTGTTCGAGGAAACCGGCGGCATGTATCCCGAACTGGTCACCCGATCCGACCTCGAGGTGTTTCTCCCGCCGATCGGCGGGCAGACCCTCTACATCTTCGGCGATCCGCAGGACCTGTCGAATCCCGATGTCGAGCTCACCGCGCGAGTTCATGACGAGTGCAACGGCTCCGACGTCTTCGGGTCCGACATCTGCACCTGCCGCCCATATCTGACCCACGCCATCGAAGAGTGCATCCGCGGAACACAGTCCGGCGGTGTGGGTTTGGTCTCCTACTCCCGCAAGGAGGGGCGTGCACTCGGCGAGGTCACCAAGTTCCTAGTGTACAATGCCCGCAAGCGGCAGGTCGGTGGCGACACCGCCGATCAGTACTTCGCGCGGACCGAATGCGTCGCCGGAGTGCAGGACATGCGATTCCAGGAACTGATGCCCGACGTCCTGCATTGGTTGGGTATCACCAAGATTCATCGTCTGGTGTCGATGAGCAACATGAAGTACGACGCCATCACCGGCTCCGGCATCGAGGTCGGTGAGCGGGTCGACATTCCCGCCGAACTCGTCCCCGCCGACGCGCGTGTGGAGATCGACGCGAAGATGGCAGCCGGCTACTTCACCGCCGGCGCGGTCCCCAGTTCCGACGATCTGAAGCAGACCAAAGGTCGGGACCTGCACTGATGTCCCGTCCCATGACGACATCCGCCGCCGAGATCACCTCCGACGCAACACGTCCCGAGGGTGCCGCAGCCGCGCTACGCACCACCGAAGCGATCAGAACGCGTGCCGTCGGCCTGTTGTCACGCGCGCGCAACGGCCAATCCGACAACTTCACCGTCGACGACTCGGCGTTGCCGGCCACAGCACGGATCGTCGCGGACCTGACCCGGCAACGCTATCCGGATCTGTCTATCCCCTACCACAGTCGTTGGCGACATTTCGAAGCCGAAAACGTCGATCGCACAGCCGATCTGCGACGCCTTCTCGGTGAGATCGACGCCGGCGACCGGGCACGCGCGATGATCGACCTCACCGTCGTGAGTGTGCTCCTCGATGCCGGCGCCGGTGCCGACTGGAGCTTCACCGAGCCATCCGGCGTGGTGCTCGCACGGTCGGAGGGCCTGGGGGTCGCGAGCTGGCATGCCTTCGTCAGTGGAGTGTTCTCGTCTGATCCGGCGCGGCCGCTGATGGCCGATGCCGACGGTCTGCGCACGCTCGACGCCGACACTCTCGCCACCGCATTTCAGGTCTCCGACGACAATCCGTTGGTCGGCGTCGACGGTCGGGTCCGATTGCTGAACCGGCTCGGTGACCAACTCGCCTCGCACCCTGAGGTTTTCGGTGATCAGGGCCGCCCGGGAGGGCTGTTCGATCTCCTCACCGAGTCCGGGCCCACCGAGCTACCCGCACACGAGATCCTGATGGCAGTCCTGCGGCACCTGTCCCCCATCTGGCTCACCGGTAACGATATCGACGATGTGCCGTTGGGTGATTGCTGGCGTCATTCGGCCGTTGACGGGCAGGGCCTGACCGCCGGTTGGATGCCATTCCACAAGCTCTCGCAGTGGCTCACGTACTCGTTGCTCGAACCCTTCGAATGGGCCGGTGTGACGGTGACCGATCTGGACGCCCTCACCGGCCTACCCGAGTACCGCAATGGTGGACTTCTCCTCGATACCGGCGTGCTACGGGCCGTCGATGTGTCTGCTGCAGAACAGGAGTGGCAGGTCGGCGACGAGTTCATCGTCGAGTGGCGGGCACTGACGGTGGCCCTGCTCGATGAGCTTGCTCCGCTGGTTCGCGCCGAGCTCGGCGTCGACGAGGACGCCATGCCCCTGGCGTGCGTGCTTGAGGGCGGCACGTGGGCCGCCGGGCGGTCGCTGGCCCGGCAGCGGCGCGGCGGAATGCCGCCGTTGAACATCGTCAGCGACGGCACAGTCTTCTGACACGTGGGAGTCTAAAACGCCTGAGTCGGCTTCCGGACCGTCGGAATCGGTTGGAGAAAAGGAATTCCAGTGGACAACGTACATCTGATCGACCATCCCCTTGTTCAGCACAAGCTGACCCTGATGAGGCGAAAAGACGCTTCGACCAACAGCTTTCGACGTCTCCTGCGCGAACTCTCGGCGCTGATGGCCTACGAGGTCCTACGCGACGTGCCGATGCAGGAAGTGGAGGTCGAAACCCCTCTCGAGATCACCACGGGCAATGTGATCGACGGCAAGAAGCTGGTCTTCGTGTCGATCCTGCGCGCCGGCGACGGAATCCTCGAAGGGATGCTCGACGTGGTGCCCGGCGCCCGCGTGGGACACATCGGCCTGTACCGGGATCCCAAGACCATGATCGCCGTCGAGTACTACTTCAAGATGCCCGGCGACCTCCACGAGCGTGATGTGGTCATCGTCGATCCGATGCTGGCAACGGGCAATTCGGCGGTGGCCGCGGTGGAACGACTCAAGGAGAGCGGTCCGCGCTCGATCAAATTCGTGTGTCTGCTGACCTGTCCCGAAGGCATCGACGTGCTGCAATCGGCACACCCGGACGTCCCGATCTACACCGCATCGGTCGATCGCAAACTCAACGCCGATGGCTACATCGTGCCCGGTGTCGGCGACGCGGGCGACCGGATGTTCGGCACAAAGTAGCGGCCCGGCCGACGATTATCACTCGTACGCTTCCAAGGTTGTTCGTAATGTGTGAACCCTGGAACGAGCCTCGTCGACCGCCTGTGCGGCCGCGTCTCGTTCGGTCTGCGCGGCGTGTACCTGTCGTCGGGTGAAACGGGACTCGTCCTCGACAGCGGCAAGTTCTCGGCGGAGCTCATCACGACGACGCTCGAGAGCGTCGCATCGGTCCACGGCACGTGTCAGCTGAGCACCGGCCTCGTCGGCGGCGGCAGCGGCGCTCTCCAGATCTGCCGTCGCCTCGGTCAACAACCGCCGGGTCTCCGCGAGGGCGGCGCCACCGTCGTCCAGGTCGTCGTCCTTGTCCGCGGTGCCGGCGGCCTCCTCGCCGAGACCGGAATCCGATTCGCTCGTCTCAACGGCTCCGACGGCGACAAGGGTCGGCGGCCCGAACCCGCTGTACTCCACCGCACCCACCATGCGACCGGTGCGAAGCTGTTCGGCCACATCAGGATCCGCCAGAGCCGCCCGAAGGGTGTGGTCGATCTGGCGGATCGCATTTTGTGACAGCGGCACGTCATGCTGTGCCGCGGTCGCCACCACGGCGGTGCGCGCGGCCGCCACTGCTCTCGTTCGGTCGCTCGCCAACTCGCGCAGGCGGTCGGCCGCACCTGACCGTTGGGCGTCTCGGAGTTGCCCGGCCAGGTCGAGCAGTGCCGCTACATCGTCGGGCTCCGACCTCGCGAATCGATTGAGCACCCAACCGACCCGGGTCGGTTTACGCAGCGCGGTGATTGCGCTGGCCAGATCCGAGTTACCTTGTCCGCGTGCCTGTTTGGCGAGGGTGTTACGCAGGCCGACGAATTCCGCCGGATCGGCGCCGTACAGCTCGTCGGCTGCGGCGTCGAGATCCACACGAGCGTCGAGGTCCACACAAGCACTCTAGGACCTCGGCGCCCTCGCCGCGCCGATGCCCTACTGTCGTTCGGGTGAGCGGTCGGTCGGCATGGCTCGAACAACACCAGATATCGCTGTATCTGGTGACAGTGGCTTGTGCCGCGGTGGTGGGAGTGTTGGGGCCGGGTCCGGCCGCCTCGCTCGACGTGGCGATCACTGGACTTCTCATGGTGCTGCTCTATCTGACCTTCCTACAGGTTCCGATCTCGTCGCTGATGGCAACCGCCGGCGGCGGACGATTTCTGCTCACGCTGCTCGTCGTGAACTTTGTGGTGGTTCCCCTGGTGGTGGCCGCGATGGTGCCGTTCCTGCCCGGCATCACCGATATTCGGCTCGGCGTACTGCTCGTCCTCCTGTGCCCATGTATCGACTACGTGGTCACGTTCTCCGCCCTGGCAGGTGGCGATCATCGACGACTGCTGGCTGCCACGCCGATCATGCTGGTGGTCCAGATGCTGTTGCTGCCGGTTTATCTGAGGATCTTCCTGGGCGACGGCGCCGGTGACGTCATCGACGTCGGACCGTTTATCACCGCGTTCGTGACGATCATCGTCGTACCGCTGGCGCTGGCGTGGGTCACCCAGGTGTCTGCCGCACGGTTCTCCGCGGCGCGATCATGTGCACAGGAGGCGTCACGATGGATGGTGCCGGCGATGATGGCAGTGCTCGGCGTGGTCGTCGCATCGCAGTTACCGCTGGTGACCGGTCACCTGGGTGAGGTGGCCGCGGTGGTCCCTTTCTACCTGGTGTTTCTGGTGGTGATGGCACCGGTCGGGATCGTCGTGAGCCGGTTCGCCCGCCTGGATCGACCACAGACGATAGCGGCGACGTTCTCCGGGGCCACCCGAAACTCACTGGTGGTCCTGCCGTTGGCGCTCGCGATTCCCGGCCCGACGCCGTTGGCGGCCGCGGCAGTGGTGACTCAGACAATCGTGGAGGTGATCGCGATGGTGTTCTACGTCCGGCTGATCCCGCGCCTCACCGCAGTTGGGCGAGGTTCTCGATAGAACGACGTACATCGGACTCGATCACCTTGGCCACCATCCGGCCGATCGGGCCGCTGAGCAAGCCGCCGGACAGCGTGGCCGCGAGATCGAACCGCGATCCGTCGGCATCGGGGTGAACCGACATCGCCAACGCCAACCGGACACCGCCCCGACCATGCCCGGCAAGTGAAATCCGGGATGGCTCATCGTATTCGGTGACCTTCCAGTGGATGACGTTGCGGAATCCCTTGACCTTGATCAATGAAGAGACCTCGGTGCCGACGGTGATCGTCGCGGGCACCGGACCGCGCCATCCACCGAAGATCGTCATCCATTCGGAGAACCGATCGAGATCCGACGCCAGCGCCCACGCTTTCTCCGGCGACAGATCCGAACGGATTCCGACCTCGACCTCGGCCACGGATGCTCCCTTCTGGCGGCCACGCTGGGTGCGGAGACCCGCACGCCGATGCCCGCACTCGCAGGCATATTCGGCCAGCCTACGGGCACTGATCCCGTGAGGGGGTGGCAAACCACGCCGGTTCGGTCTGGAGACCGGCGAACAATACGCACACATCGACATTCTTCAGTGCATGACGACACACTTCAGTGCATGACGAAGTTCAGCTACTACGTGGCGACGAGCCTCGACGGGTTCATCGCCGACTCCGACGATTCCTTGGACTGGCTGTTCGCCCAGGCGATCGACGAGCGCGGGCCGATGAACTACGAGGAGTTCATCGCCGGGGTCGGTTGTGTGGTGATGGGTGCGACGACCTACGAGTGGCTGGTGCGCCATGAAGTCGAGGCCGGTAATCCATGGCCCTACGACATGCCGTGCTTTGTGTTCAGTCATCGTGACCTGGCGCCGGTCGCGACATCGGTACGCATCGTCGCCGGAATCCCTGCCGATCATCGCGACCTGCTTGTGCAGGCAGCTGTCGGTGCCGATGTGTGGATCGTCGGCGGCGGCGACCTGGCTGCCCAGTTCTGGGCAGCGGGAATGCTCGACGAGATGATCCTGTCGATCGCGCCGGTGATGCTCGGGTCCGGACGCCCGGTGTTCACTCGACGCTGCGACCTCGAACTTCTCGAAGTCGAACGTAATCAAGCGTTCATGTGCGCGCGATACCGGGTCGGACGCCCCACGTCGGCGTGACCGCACGTGGGCCGGGGTAGCCTCAGACCCATGAGTGATCAGCAGTGGAAGGCGTTCGAGGTCACGGTGGCCGACCATATCGCCGAGGTGACCCTGATTGGACCCGGCAAGGGCAACGCGATGGGCCCCGACTTCTGGCGTGAGCTACCGGAGATCTTCGCCGGCTTCGACTCCGACGACGATGTCCGTGCGGTGGTGCTGACCGGCGCCGGTCGCAACTTCAGCTACGGCCTCGATCTGGCCGCGATGGCAGGCGATCTCGCACCGGTGCTCGGTGACAATGCGAAAGCAAAGCAGCGCACCGATTTTCACAACACTGTCCGACGCTTGCAGGCGGCCATCACTGCGGTCGCCGATTGCCGCAAGCCCACGATCGCGGCCGTCTCCGGCTGGTGCATCGGCGGCGGAGTCGACCTGATCAGTGCCGCCGACATCCGCTATGCCGCCGCTGATGCGCAGTTCAGCGTTCGCGAGGTGCGGGTCGCGATGGTCGCCGACGTCGGCTCGTTCGCGCGGCTGCCCGCGCTGATCGGCGACGGTCATCTCCGTGAACTAGCGTTGACCGGCAAGGACATCGGCGCCGACCGCGCTGCCGCGATCGGACTGGTCAACGATGTGCTCCCCGACCGTGAGGCCGCACTTGACGCGGCACGGGCGACGGCCGCCGAGATCGCCGCCAACCCGCCGCTCGTCGTCCAGGGCATCAAGTCGGTCCTCGACCACACCCGTAGCCCCGGCGTTGACGACAGCCTGCGATTCGTGGCCGCATGGAATGCCGCGTTCCTGCCCAGCGAGGATCTCACCGAGGCTGTGACCGCGGTCTTCGAGAAGCGCCCGCCCACGTTCAGCGGAAAGTAGCGAGTCCGGCGGAAAGTAAGCAGCACAACAGCGTTCAACCGATCGGTTCGAGCCGGAACACCGGAATGAGCCGGTCGGTGCGTTGTTCGTAGAGGTCGAAGTTCGGCCATACCGACCGCAACTTCTGCCAACCGTTGTCGCGTGAGTCTCCGGTCAGCTCGTGTGCGGTCATCGTCGACGTCCGTCCGTGGTCGACGACGATGACGCTGTCCGCGGCCCGCACGTTGGCCACCCACTGCGGCGTCGTCGGCCCACCGAAGTAGGAACCGGCGATCAACCAGCCGCCGGAGTCGGGGACTGCCAGCAATTCGGTGGAACGTTCGATGCCGGTCGTGCGTCCGGATACGCGCAACGTGATGTGGGGCAGCCCCGCGATGTCGAGCAGACCCACCCGATCGCGCGTCAGACGTTGCAATGCCTTGTCGCATCGAACGATTTGCGGCAGCAACGTCGGCATCCAGCTGATCGATCCGACCTTGACGGCCACCGGCGTGAGAAGGCCCATGCGGACAGTCTGGCACGTCGTGGTGTCAAGGGTGTTCTGCACAGCCCGGGGTCCTGTGGAGAGATTTCTGGCGTTCGGCCGAAGCAGCCGCATGATCAGATCATGACTCGACACGACTTCTCCGATTCCTTCCCCTCCGATCCCACCGATGCTGCGGGAGAACCGATTCCGCACATCGACACCGCCAACGATCCGATCACCGGCACCGAAGACCTCCGGCAGCGATGGCGTGCCCTGATGGGCCCGCTCGGATTCTCCGAAGCGTTGTTGTGGTGTGTCTTCATCGACGACGACGGCCGGATACGGCCGGCGCTGCCCCGATTCGAGCTGACGGCTCACCCGGAACCCGACTATGTCGACGCCATCGTGGAGATGCTCGGATCGCTCGTCGACGACCTGGGATCGGTCACGGTGGCATGCCTACTGACCAGGCCCGGCAACGACGGGGTCAGCGTCGGCGATCTCGGCTGGATGCGGTTGATCACCGACGCGGCCCGGCGACACCGATTGCCCCTCCGACCATTCCACCGCGCCAACGACGTCACCCTGATCACCCTCGACGACCTCATCGATGCCGTCGCCTGACCCTGATCGATCCAACTGCCCCGCCTTGATCCGCCCGTACCGTTCGGGCGAGTAGGTTCGGACAGATGAGCGCGCTGACCCGTCCGGGGCCGATCACCGCCACGTACCGGTTGGCCGTCGACGGCGGACAGACAGGCACCCGGCTGCGAATCCAGCGATCCGACGGGCTCCCGACACCTGGTGAGCCCGTCAGTGAACCGATCAAGGCCGGACCGATCCACACCGACCGACCGGTCGTCGCGCAGATCGCCGAGTACGCACGGTCGGTGCTGTGTTCGTCAGAACAAGGCCGACCAGCGATCACCGAAGTCTGCGCAGGGGTGTCCGGGCTGACACCGCAGTGGTCGAGGCCGGACGACCTTCTCGCGGCGTTACGTGACACCGGCGTCGAATCCGTTGCGCTGGCGCATGATTCGGTATCGGCGTATCTGGCCGCCAACCGGGACGCCTTCGGTGCCGTGGTGGCCGTCGGAACCGGGGTGGTGACGCTCGGTGTCGGTACGTCCGGGACCGCCCGGGTCGACGGGTGGGGATATCTCTACGGCGATGCCGGCAGTGCGTTCTGGATCGGCCGTGCCGGGCTCGACGCGGCGCTGCGCGCCTTTGACGGGCGGGGTTCGTCGACCATGCTCCAAGATCGGGCGACCGAAACGTTCGGCCCGCTTCCCGAGCTCTACATGACCCTTCAGGGTGACCCTGACCGGGTCAGGCTGACTGCGGGTTTCGCGCGGATCGTCGATGATTGTGCCCGCGCCGGTGACGCAGTGGCCGCCGGGATCAACAACGACGCCGCCCAGCAGTTGGCGTTGTCGGTGCGCACCGCGTTGGCCGGTTCCGGATGGACGCCGGGCACACCGGGCCGGGTGAGCTGGATGGGGAACGTTCTCGGACGAAACGACCAGATCAGGACACGATTCGCCGAGCTGGTCACCGAAGGTGCACCGGGCGTCGTCGTCGAGCCGCCTCTCGGCACACCCCTCGACGGCGTCGCGATGCTCCTGGACATTCCGGCCGATCACCCGCTCGACGCGCAGATTCATCGCGCGCACTGACACCCGCCGCCGAAGCGATCACCGCCCAGACGGGGCGCGCCGATCAGTTGGGCGTGAAGGTCGGCGTCGCCGCATTCAAATCGATTGTGCCGTAGAAGAAGTCGCGATCGGTATCGTTGCCGCCGGGATAGGTGGCCGACCACTGGACGTCGCCCGACACATCCACCTTGTTCGGGTTGCTGTAATCGACCCGGAAGTCCACATTCGAAAGATCAGTGGGTTTGATCCATCGCACGCTTCCCGCAGGGGCACTCCCATAGATCGACTGCCCGCAACCCGGACGGTCTACGGCAGCCCGCGCCTGCGTTGATGTCGCGCAATTGGTGAGGTAGGTGTCGATTGCGGTTTTGACCGCGGCCTCTCCCTTGGTGCTCAGCGTCGGGTTGAAGACCGCGCTGGAGTACGACGAGGGACCCATCGGGAAATCCTTGTCGTCAGTGGTCAGCTTCGGGGTGAGGTATTGGTTCTTCGAACCCCAGTTCTGCGGTCCGGGAAAGACATAGACCTTGGTGTCGTTGGTCACATCGACCCCGAAGAACGTCGGCTGCGGAACCCGCATGTAACTGAGCGAGACCGGAATGGCCCCGTCCTCGATCTGCCAGCCGTCGGAGGACTTCTTCAGTTGGAAATCGATGTCGGCGTTTCGGTCTCCGAACTTGTAGGTGGCCTTGACCTGCGCCATGTCACCGTAATTGTTCTCCGGTTCCCGAACGTTGATGTCAGTGATGTGCGCGATCGCCTGCTGCTGCTTGAGGATCGAATCGTTGAGCAACTTGTCCGACGGTGGCGTGCGCATCACACCGAGCACCTTCTTGGCGTCGCCGTTGGCCAGACCCTCCAGGTAGGTCTGCACGGCGGCCTGGGGCGACCCGCTCGGTCCTTTGTCGCGAGTCAGCACCACCACGAGTGCGACGACGAGCAGCACCACGGCCACACCGGCGAGAATGACCAGCCAGCGAACCGTCTTGCGCTTGTCCTTCGGTGGTTGAGGTGGAAGGCCGCCGGCGTTGAGACCACCGGCGTTGAGACCCCATGCCTGCTGCGGCGGCGTCCCCTGACCGGGGACGCCGTAACCCGGGTAGGCCGTCTGCGCATACTGGGTCGGCTGATACTGGCCCGCGTCGGGCGCTGCGCTCTGTGGTTGCCCGTAGGACGGTTGAGCGCCCCACGCCGGTGGCTGGCCCGAGGGTCCGTATGCGTTGGGATCCTGTGGATAGTGTCCAGGCTGACCAGGCGTATTGGGGTGACTCACGGCTGCCTCTCGGGTCGCGTCGCCGGTCGGCGAACGGACTTACATTAGACGAGTCCGACGACGACGGCATTGTTGGGTTCGCGGGGGGTAGGGGACCCGCCCCCCCCCCCCCCACCCCCCCCCCCCCCCCCCGGCAGC
>JAEYMI010000098.1 GCA_023461275.1 Actinomycetes bacterium
CGACCTTCCGGCACCAGCAGGACGCGGACGATCGAAACCGACGCGGAAGAACCTAACTGGTCCCGAAACCGACGCGGAAGAACCTAACTAGTGCCCGTGCCGGTGCCGCGCCGGTCCGGGTAAACGACGATCCTGCTCAGCCCACCGTCACCACGTAGAACACCGACGCTCCGCCCGCGGCAGCGCCGGTCGTGCGCCCGACCTGCACCCAGTAGGTCTTGCCGTCCTTGTCCCCGGACAGCACGGCCACTGCCTGGCCGCCGGTGTCGGTGCGTTGCGACTCGGCGAACCCGGCGTCGGTGAGTTTCTTCACCGCCGCGTCGAGGACGTTGCCGCCGTTCTGGGTGCCCTGGACGGTCACGCCCCACCCGTCCTTCGCGTTGCCGTCGGCAGTCAGAACCGTGCCGTCGACGAGCGGTACCTGCGACGACGGGAAGTCGGACGGCAGTGCGGCACCGGTCGGCGCCGACGTCTGGCCCCCATCGGAACAACCGGCGATGAGCAGCGCCGACACCAACGCCACGCACAGCACACCGCACAACCTGACAAACCTGCGCATGGCAGCAACGGTAAGGTAGACAACGCGGCCTCGGCCGGTGACACCCCGGTCTCACCGCCACCCGAGCCGTGACACCCCGCCCGAAGAAGAAAGACGGAGTGCCCTTGTGATCTCTGTGTTGGCTGCGCTCGCCTTATGCGCTCTCGTAGCTCCAGCAGTGATCGGTTGGTTGGGTACCCGTGGCTTCTACGTGTGCGCATTGGCGCCACTGGCCGCGCTGATCTGGCTCATCCTGAACTGGCCGAAGGCCGGCTCCCCACCTGTCACCGAGACGGTGCGCTGGGTACCGGGTCTGCAGATGGACATCGTGACCCGGCTGGACACCCTGGCCGCGATCCTGTCGGTACTGATCCTCGGCGTCGGCGCCCTGGTGCTCTGCTATTGCGCGCATTACTTCGACGACGCGCGGCCGCGTGTCGCGGTCTTCGGCGGCGAGATGGTCGCTTTCGCCGCGGCCATGTTCGGGCTGGTGATCAGCGACAACATGCTGGTCCTCTACGTGTTCTGGGAGCTCACCACGGTGCTCTCGTTCATGCTGGTGGGCTTCTACCGGATCCGCGCCACCTCACGTCGAGCCGCCACCCAGGCACTGCTGGTCACCACCTTCGGTGGCCTGGCGATGCTGGTCGGCATCATCATGCTGGGCGAACGCACGGGTAGCTATCTCCTCTCGGACCTGATCGCGAACCCACCGTCGTCCGGGGTCTACGTCGACACCGCGGTGGTGCTACTGCTGATCGGCGCACTCAGCAAGTCGGCCATCGTGCCGTTCCACTTCTGGCTGCCGGGCGCGATGGCCGCCCCCACCCCGGTCAGCGCCTACCTGCACGCCGCGGCGATGGTGAAGGCCGGCATCTACCTCATCGCACGACTCTCGCCGGCCTTCTCGACGACGCCGAGCTGGCACATCTCCGTCGTCGCACTCGGGTCGGCGACGATGATCATCGGCGGTTGGCGATCACTGCGGGAACTCGACCTCAAACTCATCCTGGCCTTCGGCACCGTCTCGCAGCTCGGGTTCCTGGCCGTGCTGATGGGTATCGGTGACGCCAACGTCGCGATGGCCGGGCTCGCGATGCTGGTCGCGCACGCGATGTTCAAGGCATCGCTGTTCATGGTGGTCGGCATCATCGACCACTCGACCGGCACCCGCGACGTCCGCAAACTGGCGCGCCTCGGACACCGGTTGCCGGTACTGGCCGCGGTCGCCGCGGTGGCCGGCGCGAGTATGGCCGGGCTGCCGTTCACCATGGGCTTCGTCGGCAAGGAGACGGCCTTCGGGTCGGTGTGGGATACCGGCTCCTACTCGCCGTTCACCGCGCACACCATCGACATCGTCCTGCTGATCGGTTCGGTCATCACCTTCGCCTACACCTGCCGGTTCCTGTGGGGCGCCTTCGGCCGCAAGGTGCGCACCGAACCGTCACCCGCAGTAGCCAAGATGCATCCACCGTCGGCGATGTTCATGTTCTCGCCGGTCGTGCTGGCCATCGCCGGAGTGGTGTCGTCGTTTGTGGCCAAGCCGATCGGTGACCTGTTCGAGCCGTACGCAAAGACCCTGCCGGCCTACGGCCACGAGATCGAATACCTGTCCATGTGGCACGGATTCGGTCTGCCCGTGGTGTTCTCGATCATCGTCATCGTCGCCGGTTCGGCACTGTTCCTGATCATCCGCGCGTTGCGGTTCCGGCTGTTCCGGTACCGCCCGCTGCTCAACGCCGACCGCATGTACGACGCCACGCTGCGCGGCGCGGACACCCTCTCGCTCATGCTGACCCGCAACACCCAGCGCGGTTCGCTGCCGATCACCCAGGGCGTGATCCTGGGCACCGCGATCATCCTACCGGTCGCGGTATTGCTGCTGGGTTCCCGTAATCGGTTGGAGCTCAACGGTTTCGATTCGGCCAACCAGCTGGTGATCGGCGGCATCATGATCGCCTGCGCCATCGCCGCCACGATTCTGCGTAACCGGCTGGCCGCCACCCTGATCGTCGGGGTGACCGGATACGGGTGCGGCATGCTGTTCGCCCTGTACGGCGCACCCGACCTCGCGCTGACCCAGTTCCTGGTGGAGACGCTGACCCTGGTGATCTTCGTGCTGGTGCTGCGCAAGCTGCCGGCCGAACCCGAACCCCGGCACGCCACCGGCTTCAAGGCGCTGCGCGCGACGGTCGCGATCGCCTTCGGCGGCATGCTGATGCTGATCGGATTGTTCGCCGCCGCAGCACGTTCCACCGAACCTGTCCAGGTCGACATCCCGTCGGCGGCCTACACCTTCGGCCACGGCGCCAACGCGGTCAACGTGCTGCTCGTCGACATCCGCGCCTGGGACACCCTCGGCGAGGTGTCGGTGCTGATCGCGGCCGCGACCGGCGTGGCGTCGATGGTGTTCCGCAACCGACGCTTCGGTGCGGTGCCGCGGGTGGCCGACGCCGAAAAGCTCTACGGCGGCAACGGATTCAGCGGTAACGGTGCGGGCGGCAACGGGAGTTCCGGCGGCAACGATGACGACGATCCGATCCCACCGGACCGCACAACATGGTTGCTGGGCAGCGGTTTCCGCGATCCGCGCCATCGGTCGATGGTGCTCGAGGCCACCACCCGGCTGATCTTCCCGACCATGGTGGTGCTGTCGATCTACTTCTTCTTCGCCGGCCACAACGCCCCCGGCGGCGGCTTCGCCGGTGGCCTGACCATGGGCCTGGCGCTGGTGCTGCGCTACCTGGCCGGCGGCCGGTACGAGCTCGGCGAGGCGCTGCCGATCGAGCCGGGCCGCATCCTCGGTGCCGGCCTTGCCATCTCGGCGCTCACCGCGGTGGGCTCGATGCTGCTGGGCGCGCCGGCGCTGTCCTCTGCGGTCATCGAATTCGACGTCCCGGTGCTCGGCCACATCAAACTGGTGACCGCACTGTTCTTCGACGCCGGCATCTACCTCATCGTCGTCGGCCTCGTGCTCGACGTGCTGCGCAGCCTCGGGGCGCGCCTCGACGTCGAGGTCTCCGACGCCGACAACCAGCCCACCCGAGCCCCCTCGGCCGGGGAGGCGATCCGATGAGCGTCAACTTCGGCCTGCTGATCGTCGTCGGCGTCCTGGCCGCGACCGGTGCGTACCTGCTGATGGAACGCAGCCTGGTCCGCATGTTGTTCGGATTGCTGTTGGTGGGCAACGGAATCAACCTGCTGATCCTGCTGGTGTCCGGCGGCATGGGTAACCCGCCGATCATGGGCCGGTCGTCGGAGAACCGTGCCGCCGACGCCGACCCGCTCGCCCAGGCGATGGTGCTGACCGCGATCGTCATCACCATGGGCGTCGCGGCGTTCATCCTCTCGCTGGTCTACCGGCTGTTCGTGATCAACCGCGACGACGATGACGTCGAGGACGACACCGAGGACGTCAAGATCCTCACCGGATCGCTGCAGGACGCACCCGACCGCGACCGCAGCGACGATCCGGTCACCCTCGCCGACACCACTGCCGGCGACTTCTTCGACGACGAAGGGAACCCGCTGACCCCCGAGGAGTACGCCGCCCGGCACGAAACGGTGATCGAAACCGACCTGATGCCCGACGACGATGATTCCGACGTCATCGATGAGACCGGCAGCGACCAGACCAGCAGCGACGAAACCCGCGTCGGCGACACGGGCGGTGAGAGCCGATGACCCCGCAGAGCTCGTGGATTCCGGTGCTCATCACGATGCCGACCCTGGTGCCGATGGTGGCGGCCGCGTTCACCCTGTTGCTGGGCCGCAATCCGCGTTTCCAGCGCGCGGTGACGGTGCTGGCGATCGTGCTGGCGTTCAGCGCGTCGTGCATCATGCTCTACCTGACCAACCGGCACGGCACCTACGCGGTGGCCATCGGCGGCTGGGATGACAAGGGATTCGCCAACGGCCCGTTGGGTATCACGCTGGTGGTCGACCAGTTGGCGTCGTTGATGCTGGTGGTATCTACCGCGGTACTGCTGTGCGTGGTCCTCTACGCGATCGGTCAGGGTATCCGCGACGGCACCACCCAGCAGCCGGTCTCGATCTTCCTGCCCACCTACCTGATCCTGTGCGCCGGAGTGTGCAACGCCTTCCTGGCCGGCGACCTGTTCAACCTGTTCGTCTCCTTCGAGGTGTTGCTGGCGTCGAGCTTCGTGTTGCTCACCCTGGGCGCCTCGGCCGACCGGGTGCGCGCGGGTGCCTCGTACGTGATGGTCTCGATGGTCTCGTCGCTGATCTTCTTGGCCGGCATCGCCTTCGCGTACGCGACCACCGGCACCCTGAATCTCGCCGAGATGGCGGTTCGCCTCGACGACGTCCCCGAGGGCACGCGCAACGCGTTGTTCGCAGTGCTGCTGGTGGCCTTCGGCATCAAGGCGGCGGTGTTCCCGCTGTCGACGTGGCTGCCCGACTCCTACCCCACCGCGCCGGCCCCGGTCACCGCGGTCTTCGCCGGTTTGCTCACCAAAGTCGGTGTGTACGCGATCATCCGGGCGCACACCCTGCTCTTCCCGGGCGGCACCCTCGATCGGGTCCTGCTCGTCGCGGGTCTGCTGACGATGCTGGTCGGTATCTTCGGTGCCATCGCCCAGTCCGACATCAAACGACTGCTCTCGTTCACCCTGGTCAGCCACATCGGCTACATGGTCTTCGGCATCGCGCTGTCGTCGGTGATCGGGTTGTCGGCCGCGATCTACTATGTGGCGCACCACATTCTGGTGCAGACCACGTTGTTCCTGGTGGTCGGCTTGATCGAGCGGCAGGCCGGTTCGGCCTCCCTCCGACGACTCGGCGGGCTCATCGCGAGCCCGGTGCTGGCCGCCCTGTTCATCATCCCGGCCCTCAATCTCGGTGGCATACCGCCGTTTTCGGGTTTCATCGGCAAGGTCGCACTCCTGCAGGCCGGCACCGAGGACGGCTCGGTACTGGCCTGGATTCTGGTCGCCGGTTCGGTGATCACCAGCCTGCTGACGCTGTACGTGATGGCCCGGGTGTGGACCAAGGCCTTCTGGCGACCCCGCGCCGACGCTCCCGAGGGCGACGTCTCCGACGCCGGACCGTCGGCGCTGATCGACGAGAGCACCGCTGATATCGCCCACGAAGAACGCGCCGACGTCGGCCGGATGCCGTTCGGCATGGTCTTCCCGACCGCGGTGATGGTGGCCGCCGGTCTGGCCCTGACGATTTGGGCCGGCCCGATCATCGGCTTCACCGACCGCGCCGCCCACGACATCACCGACCGCAACGTGTACATCTCAACGGTGCTGGGCGGTGAGACCCGATGACCGAGCCGGTGCAGCCCAAGGGACCCGTGCGGTCGTTCATCGTCAACGCGTGGCGCGTGTCGCTGCTGTTCATCTTCTGGAACACCGTCGGAGCCTTGGTGTGGGTGCGTGAGCACATCCGGCTGCCGCGCTGGCTGGGCAGCGATTCCCGTGAGGTGGCCGTCCGCGTCTGGACGCTGGCCTGGCTGACCGCGGTCTGGGTCCTGTTGTGGGGCACCCTGTCCTGGGCCAACGTGATCGCCGGGCTGGTGCTGGCCATCGCGATCGTCACGTTGCTGCCGCTGCCGCGGGTACCGGTCGAGGGTCGTATTCACCCGCTGACCGTCGCGGGCCTTCTCGGGCGGCTGGTGGTGGAGTTCTTCACCTCCAGCGCGCAGGTGGCGTGGATGGCCATCCGGCCCGGGCGGCCGCCGATGGGCGCGGTGATGCGGGTGCGGGTGGCCATCAAATCCGACATGGTGCTGACGCTGGCGGTGGACTATCTGAACCTGGTGCCCGGCACCATGGTGCTCGAGATCGACCATCGTCGACGCCTGCTCTACGTGCACGTCTTCGACGTTCGAACCGAGAAGCAGGTCAAGGCATTTCACCGGCAGATCGCCCGGGTCGAACGCGGCTTCATCCGCGCGTTCGAGCGGGAGAGCGAATGGCATCCCAGCCCGTATCACGGCATCGACGAGGAGTACCGCAGCCGCTTCTCGGATACGGCTACCGAAGAAAGGGGCCGGCCATGACCATCGTGTGGACCATCGTGAGCGTGTTCATCCTGCTCGCCGCGATCCTGACCACCTTCCAGTTGCTACGCGGACCGGGCTCGCTGGATCGGCTGGTCTCGCTGGACACCCTGATCGCGCTCTGCATGTGCGGGCTCGGTGCGTGGGCCGCCTACAGCCGCGACACCACGGTGGTGCCGGCGATCGTCGCGCTCTCGCTGCTCAGCTTCGTCGGGTCGATCGCGATCGCGCGCTTCCGGGTCAGGGATGACCAGGCATGATCGGCGACATCATCTCCGCGGCCCTGATCCTGCTCGGGGCGACCATGACGTTGACGACGGCGATCGGCCTGGTGCGCTTTCCGGACACGTTGAGCAGGATGCACGCCGCCACCAAACCTCAGACGTTCGGCCTGCTGCTGATTCTCGTCGGCGCGATGATCCGGTTGGGCAACAACGTCGACAACGGGATGCTCGCCTTGGCGTGCCTGTTCGCGCTGATGACCGCACCGGTGATCGCTCACCGCATCGGCCGACTCGTCTACCAGGAACAACGTGCCCAGGACGGGCTGATGGACCGGGCCGACATGGAGGCGGGCAACCGCGACTGAGCGCCGCGACCGCCGCACGGCCCGCGCGCGCCGGTAGTGGTCGGGTGGACCGGGCACCCGCATCGGTCACGGCGCTCCTTACGGTGTGGTAACAATGATTCGTTGAGGTGCGATGGGGACGCACTTGTGGGGGGAGTAATCCGTGGGTGGGGAGCGCACGATTGCGTTGACGGCTGCGCAGCACGCGCTGTGGCTGGCCCAACGAATCGATGACGCATGCCCATATACGGTCGCCCTCTATCTCGACGTCGGCGGCCCGCTGGATCGTGAGCGCCTGCGTACGGCGATGAAAATCGCCGGCGCCGAGTCCGGCGTCAACCACGCGCGCATCGTCACCGTCGACGGCACACCGCACTTCACCATCGACGTCGACGCCACGATCCCGCTCGACGTCGTCGACCTGCTCACCGAACCCGACCCGCAGACGGCCGCCCAGAAGTGGATGCGGGCCGACTACACCGCACCGGTCGACGTCAACGGCGCTCATCTCTATCACAGCGCACTCCTGCGCATCGCCGACGAGCGTCACCTGCTCTACCTGCGGTCCCACCACATCGTGCTCGACGGCTACGGCGCGTTCACGATGATCAACCGCATCGCCGAGATCTACTCGTCGGACGAGCCACCGGCCACCACCACGCCGTCGATCGAGGCGATCGCGCGGATCGCCGAGACCGACCACGCCTACGCCGAGTCGCCGCGCGCGGTACGCGATCTGGAGTACTGGACCGCGCAGATGAGCGGCTCCGGCGACGTGGCGAGCTGGTCGCTGCAGCCACCCGCGCGCCCGCAGCACCCGACCATCACCGAACTGCCGTGGACCTTCGACGACCCGGACCGTATCGACGCCGCGGCGCTGATCGCGGCGATCGCGTTCTATCAGGCACGCGTCACCGATTCCGACGAGACGGTGATCGGGGTGCCGGTATCGGGGCGCACCACCGCTTTCCTGCGATCGACAGGTGGATCGCTGGCCAACGTGGTCCCGATCAGGGTCCGGATCGGCGGCGAGGACGCCGACACCATCGGCAGCCTGGTTGATCAGGTCCGCGGGGCGCTGACCGGCGCCCTGCGACACCAGCGGTTCGTGGACTGGGACCGGGTGTTGGGGCCGGGCCGCTCACCCAACGGCGTCTTCTACGGGACGCTGGTCAACGTCATGCCGTTCGTCCGCCCGGTACTGCTCGGCGAGGTGGCCGCACCGATCCACGTCCTGACCTCGGGGCCGGTGAACGACCTCTCGGTAAACTTCTACGCCGGCGACACCGACCATCCGATGCGCATGTCGTTGCAGTGGAATCCGCAGCGCCACAGCGTATCCGAGATCCGACGGCACGGCGATCGACTCAGCCGGATCACCACCGCCTTCCTCACCGACGACCACGCCACCCGGCTCGACGACATCGCGGTGCTCGGCACCCTCGAACTCGACGACCTCACGCATCGTCTCGGCGGGCCGGTCAGTCCGCCGCGCACCCTGCCCGAGCTCATCAGAGCCGCGGTCGCGGCCAACCCGGACGGCCCCGCCCTCGTCGACGGCGATCTCACGCTCTCCTACCGGCAGCTCGACGCCCTGTCCGACCGGCTCGCACGCCGGCTCGCTGAGCGCGGCGCCAAGCCGGAAACCGCTGTTGCCGTGGCCATTCCGCGGTCCGCACAGTTACTCATCACCCTGTGGGCGGTCGCCAAGACCGGCGCCGCCTACGTGCCGATCGACCCGAGCCATCCGCTCGACCGGACCGACTTCATCCTCACCCAGACGTCGGCGGCATTCGGCGTGGCCGCAGCCGAGATGGTCGGCACCCTGCCGCGGCGCGGGTTCTGGATCACCACTGACGGTGTCACTCAGTCGGATTCGGATTCCGCCGCCGACCGCCCCGGCGACGATGACGACTCGTCGATCGGATCGGTCAGCGTCGATCCCCGGACCGCCGCCTACATCATCTACACCTCCGGCTCCACCGGCCGGCCCAAGGGTGTGGTCGTCTCGCACACCGGACTGTCCGGGTTCATCGACGGTCACCGGGCCCGCGCCACCTCCCGCGCGGAGCGTCGGGTGCTCGCGGTCAGCGCCCCGACCTTCGACGCGTCGATCGCCGAAGTGCTGCTGGCCCTTGCCTTTTCCGCGCCGCTGACGATAGCCCCGCCGGAGGTCTACGCCGCCGACGAGCTCGCCGCGCTGATCCGCGACACCGGGGTCACGCACGCCTTCCTGACCCCGCGCGTCCTGGCGTCGATGCAGCCCGCGGCCGTCCCCGGACTCTCGACGGTGATGAGCGTCGGCGACACCTGCAGTCCGCGTCTGGTCGCCGAGTGGTCGCCGGGACGTTCCTTCGTCAACGATTATGGCCCCACCGAGACCACGATCTGGGCGTCGGGCACGCCGCCCCTGCGCCCGCACGCGCAGGTCTCCATCGGTCGGCCGGTACCGGGATTGCGTGCCACCGTGCTGGATTCGCGTCTGCGGCCGGTCGGCGTCGGGATCGTGGGCGAGCTGTACCTGTCGGGGCCGCAGCTGGCGCGCGGCTACTGCGGCCGACCCGACCTCACCGCCGAACGCTTCGTCGCCGACCCGTTCGGCGCACCCGGCGAGCGCATGTACCGCACCGGCGACCTGGTGCACTGGACGTCCAACGGCGAGTTGGTCCATCGGGGCCGCAGCGATTTCCAGGTCAAGATCCGCGGGCAACGCATCGAACCGGGCGACGTCGAATCGGTGCTGCTCGGACGTCGCGAGATCACCGCGGCGGTCGTGGTCCGCAGCAGCGACGACGCCGGCGAACGGCTCATCGCCTATGTGACCGCGCACGATCCGGGGACCGTCGACGTCGACGCTGTACTGGCCGATGTGGCCGACCGGCTGCCGGATGTGATGGTGCCCGCCCAAATCGTGGTGCTCGACGCGCTGCCGCTGGGCACGTCGGGCAAACTCGATCGGTCGGCGCTGCCCGCGCCGCTGCCGCGCACGCCGCGGCACGCCACACCGACCGACCCGATCGAATCGGTGATCGCCGACGCGGTGGCCCGGGTGGTCGGTACCGATCGCGGTATCGGCGCCGACGATGACTTCTTCGCACTCGGCGGCGACAGCATCTCGGCGATCTCACTGTCGTCGATCCTGCGGGACCGCGGCGTGGTGATCCGCCCACGAGATGTGTTCGCGCACCGCACCATCGGGCGGATGGCGCGTGCGGTCAGCAAGCACTCCACTGACGCCGACGACCTGCTCCCCGAACTTCCCGGCGGAGGCATCGGCACCATCCCGCTGACCCCGGTGGCCTCCTACATCCTCTCGCAGCGCGGCGATCTGACCCGATTCGTGCAGGTGATGTCGATCGACGTTCCCGACGACACCGGTCGCGACCATCTCATCGCCGCACTCGACGCCGTCCTCACCGCACACGACATGCTGCGGGCACATCTGGTCCCCGGCCCGGACGAGACCTGGCAGCTGTTCACCTCGGCCGCCACCGGCAGTGGGGCCGCCGAGCCGCTATTGCGCGAAATCCTGCTGGCCGCAGACGCTTCCGACGACGAGGTGGCCGCGCGGGTCCGTTCGGAGATCGACGCGTCGGTCGGCAGGCTGGATCCGGCGCGCGGGGTCAACCTCGCGGCGCTCTGGGTCCGACGCGAACTCTCCGAGGACACCACCTACTCGGGTTCGGTGGGCCGGCTGACGCTGGCTGTCCATCACATCGCGATCGACGCCGTCTCGTGGCGAATCCTGTTGTCGGACTTGATGACCGCCGCATCACTGGCACGTTCGGGCGCGCCGGTCCGGTTGGCGCCCACCGGAACGTCGATGCGCCGCTGGGCCCATGCGCTCGCCGACCTCTCCGCGCGTGGCGAACTCGCCGCCGAGGCCGACCACTGGCGTCGGGTGCTGGCCACCCCGGACCCGCCGCTGGGACTGCGCACCTTTGATCCGGCCCTGGACCACGTGCGGATCTCGCTCACCCATCAGATCACCCTGGATCTGCGTGACACGCAGGCCGTCACCGTCGGCGCACCACGCCGGCACCGGGCCGGCGTCGACGACGTGCTGGCCGGCACTCTCGCTGTCGCCGTGGCGATCTGGCGGTCCCGACGCCAGGTCGAGACCGATGCCACGCTGCTGCAGGTGGAAGGTCACGGACGTGAGGAGGCACTGGTCCCGGGCGCCGACCTCTCCCGCACCGTCGGCTGGTTCACCACCGTGCACCCCACCGCGATCTCACTGACCGACGTCGACCTCGATGAGGCCCTGGTCGGTGGGCACAGCCTCGCGCTGGCGATCAAGGCCGCCAAGGCGGCCCGTATCGAGACTCCACAGCACGGCATCGGGTACGGCTTGCTTCGTTATCCGGTCGACGGCGCCACCGATACCCCCGCCCTGCCCGACACCACACCGCAGATCGGACTGAACTACCTCGGGCGGATCGGTGCGCGCGAGATCGCCCGCTCGTCGATCGACGGCTGGGTGCCCCGGCCCGATCCCGGTGACCTCACTTGGCAGGTGCAACCCGACACCCCCGCGTTGCGCCCCCTCGACATCGACGCCATCGTCCTCGACGGGCGGATGCGGATCACGCTCGCCTATCCGACAACGCTGCTCTCCCCGTTGGAGATTCGCGAACTCGGCGAGATCTGGTCGGAACTGCTCGGCGCGGTACGGACCCTGCTGGCCACCGACACCTCCGCCGGTGACACCACCCCGGCCGACTTCGGCTTGGTCTCGTTGACCCAGTCCGACATCACCGGCTGGGAGACCCGATTCGGGCCGCTGACCGATGTGTGGCCACTGACGCCCACGCAGACCGGACTGACCTTCCACACCCTGACCGCCGACACCTTCGACCCGTACGTGGTGGCGTCGGTGATCGACCTGGCCGGCACCGTCGACCTCGATCGGCTGCACCGCGCGACCGAGGCCCTGCTGGCCCGCCATGACGCGCTGCGCACCGCCTTCGTGCCCGACGAGCGTGGCGAGATCGTGGCGGTGGTCGTCGAATCGGTGACCGCGACGTGGCGTGCGGTGGACCTGTCCTCACGTAAGGACCCGGCCGCGGCGTTCGCCGGGCTGATGGACTACGAACGGTCCACGCCGTTTGACCCGGGGCGCCCGCCACTGCTGCGCTTCGTCGCGGTGACCATGGCGCCCGGGGTGGTCAAACTCCTTGTGGTGCAACATCATGTCCTTCTCGACGGCTGGTCGATGCCGATCGTGCTACGCGATCTGCTGCTGCTCTACCGCGACGACGCCACCTCCGCCGAGCCCCCGCCACCCTCCTTCGCCGGCTACCTGTCGTGGCGCAACCGGCAGGATCGTGACGCCGCACGGACGGCGTGGACGCACGCCTTCAGCGCCTCACGCGGACCCACCCTGGTCGCGCCGTCGGTGGGTGTGTCCTCGACGCCGGCAACGGTCAACCGCGAGGTGCGCCGCGACATCGGCACCGAGTTGACCGCCCAGCTGGACGCGGCCACCGCCGACATCGGCGTCACGCTGGCCACCATCGCCGAATTGGCCTGGGCCATCCTGGTCGGCGGCATCGTCGACTCCCACGACGTCACCATCGGGGCGACCGTCGCCGGGCGTCCGGCCGACCTCGAGGACGCCGATGCGATGGTCGGTCTGTTCATCAACACGATCCCGGTGCGGGTACGCACCCTGGCCGACGACACACTGACCACCGCGGCTCGTCGACTGCAACGCGAACAGACCGAGTTGCTCGACCATCAGTTCCTCGGGCTCACCGAGATCCGGTCGGCCGTCGGCGACGGCGCCCTCTTCGACACCTCTGTGGCGATCGAGTCGTATCCGATCGACCGCGACGCGATCGGTTCCATCGCAGGCGATCTCGGTGGCGCGGTGATGACCGGATACGACGCCGTCGACGCCACCCACCACCCGATCAGCGTCGTGGTGGTCCCCGGCGACAACATCCGTATCCGGTTGACCTACCGCACCGACGCCTTTGACTCCGCGACTGTGTCGTCGTTGCTCGAACGCTATGTCCGGTTGCTCGGATGTGTTGTGCGCGAACGGGATACACCCATCGCGAACCTGGCGCTGACCGACGAGAACGATCTGGCCGAGCGCACCGTCGCGCGCACCTGGAAACCGCCGACGCTCGAGACCACCCTGATCGACGCGTTCGCCGCACAGGTCGCGCGGACACCGGACGTGATCGCGGTGACCCACGGCGGTCGTTCGCTGACCTATGCCGAACTCGACAAACGGTCCACTGCGCTGGCGCGGTTGCTCATCGAGGCCGGTGTGCGCCTGGAATCGACTGTCGCGGTGGCCCTGGACCGCTCACTCGAGCTGTTCGTCGCGGTGTACGCGGTGTTGCGTTCCGGCGGTGTCTACGTCCCGGTCGATGTCTCGGCGCCGGCCGCCCGGATCGGCGATGTGCTGGAATCAGCCGACGCCGCAGTCATCATCACCGACCGGACCTGGTCTGCGCCGCTCACCGCGGCCGCCGATTTCCGCCGAACCCGCAGCACCACACCGACGATCGTCGTCATCGACGACCCGGAGACCGCGGCGCTGCTGGACACCGCGCCCTCGGATGCGATCTCCGACGACGAGCGCGGCGGTCCGTTGCGACCGGCCAACCTCGCCTATCTCATTCACACCTCCGGGTCCTCCGGGCGACCCAAGGGTGTTGCGGTCAGCCACCGCGCGATCACCAACCAATTGGCCTGGCGCATCGATCGTCTGCGCATCGACGCCGGCGACATCGTGCTGCACAAGACCCCGATCTCCTTCGACGTCTCACTGTGGGAGTTGTTCGCGCCCTTGCAGGTCGGCGCGCGGGTGGTCATCGCGGACCCGGGTGCGCACACCGATGCGCTGCGGCTGGCGCAGACGATCATCGCCAACCGGGTGACGATCGTGCACTTCGTCCCGACGGTCCTGGGCGTCTTCCTCGCCGAACCTGTTGCCGCCGGCTGCATCTCGCTACGGCACGTGATCACCTCCGGGGAGGCCCTGCCCGCCCAGATCGCCCGCGACGTCCACCGGGTGCTCGGCGCCCGACTGCACAACCTCTACGGTCCCACCGAGGCCGCGATCGACATCACCGCTCACGAGGTGCTGCCGGCCGCGGTGTCATCGGGTCCGCCGGCCATCGGCACGCCGGTGTGGAATTGTTCGGTGCTGTTGCTCGATCGACGGCTGCGGCCGGTGCCGGCCGGGATGACCGGTGAGCTCTACCTGGCCGGAATCCAGCTGGCGCGCGGCTACCACGACGCACGCGGGCTGACCGCGGAGCGGTTCGTCGCCCATGCGTTCGGTGCGCCGGGCGAACGCCTCTACCGCACCGGCGATGTCGGCCGCCGGGACGCCTCCGGCCAGTTGCACTTCATCGGCCGCAACGACAATCAGGTGTCGCTGCACGGTGTCCGGATCGAACTCGGCGACATCGAGTCGGCGCTGTCGAAGAATCCCGTTGTCGCACAATGTGTCGCAGCCGTGCGCGACGACCGCATCGTCGCCTATGTCCGTCAGGCGCCCGGCACGGTCGCACGTCCCGCGCTGATCCGCTCGACGGTGGCCACCTCACTGCCGAGCCACCTCGTCCCGTCGGTGATCGTGGTGCTCGACGAGTTCCCGGTCACGGTGTCGGGCAAGCTCGACCGTGCAGCCCTGCCGGCTCCCGGATCGGGCCCGTCGTCGTCTGCCGATACGTCATCGGCCGACACCCCATCCGCGCAGCGTCCGCGCCGCGCGGAGACCGCGGCGCAGCGCCTGGTCGCCGGGGTCATGTCCGACGCCCTGGGCCACATCGAGATCGGACTCGACGACGGGTTGTTGTCGTTGGGCGGCAACTCCATCAGCGCGATGCGCATCGCCGGTCAGCTCAGTGCGCAGTCGGGCACCGAAGTCACCATCCGCGATGTTCTCGAGGCCGCGTCGGTGGCCGAGTTGGCCCGGCTCGTCGACGGCCGTCTCGCCGGTGACCGGTCCCGGATTCCGCTGCAGCGCAGCGAGTATCCCGAGAAGCCCCCGCTCTCGGCAGCACAGACCCGGATGTGGCTGGCCGCGCGCCACGGTGCCGGCGAGGGCACCTACCTGGTCCCGGTCGCGTTGCGAATCACCGGCGACCCCGATGTCGAGGCGTTGCAGATCGCGGTCGACACCCTGATCGCCACCCACGAGACACTGCACACGATCTATCCGACCGATGACAGCGGCGCGCCGTATCAGATTGTCCTACCGCCTGATTCGACGCCACGCCTGATCACCGAGGACCTCACCGTCGACGGAGCGCCCACCCCGGCCGCGGTGGTGGCCGGGTCGTTGGTCGGCTTCGACCTGACCACCGAGGTACCGATGCGGATCCGCTTGCTGCGGACCGGTGCGAACGAACATGTGCTGCTGATGGTCTTCCACCACATCGCGGTCGACGGCTCGTCGTTCGCGGTACTGGCCCGCGACCTGGTGACGGCCTATCAGTCGGCCGGCGTGCTGCCGCAGCGTCGGGTCCAGTACGTCGACTACGCCATGTGGCAGCGGGCCGTGCTCGGCGACCGCAACGACCCGCGATCGCGGCTGTCGGAGTCCTTGGAGTTCTGGGCCGGCCGGCTCGCCGACGCGCCACACATTCTCGACCTGCCCGTCGATCGGCTGCGCGGCACCGCCCCCTCGGCCGCCACCGGGGTACTGCGTCGTACCGTCACCGACCGGGTGCTGGCAGGAGTCACGATGCTCGCCGAGCAGCACCGGACCACCCCGTTCACGGTGTGGCACACCGCCTTCGCGGTGGCGTTGAGCCGTTGGACCGGCGGCGAGGACATCGTGGTGGCGACGCCGGTCAGCGGACGTGACGACCCGGCCCTCGACGACCTGATCGGCATGTTCGTCAACACCATCCCGATCCGCACCACGGTGACCGCCGCGACACCGTTCGCCGACCTGCTCGACACGTCATCGACCGCGATCGCCGCCGATCTCGATCACCGCGACACTCCGTTCGACGACATCGTCGAACGGGTGAATCCGCAACGCAGTGACGGATTCTCGCCGTTGACGCAGGTCCTGCTGGCGTTCCAGAATCACGCCGAGGCCACCCTGAGCGCACCCGGCATCGAACTCGAGCAGATCGACCCGGTCGCGCTGGCGGCCACCGGCGGCCCGGATATCGCCGTTCCCGAGACCGATTCGACCGAGTTCGCGATCGCCGCCGAGGTCACCGATGGCGCGATCATCCTGCGCTACTCGCGGGAGTTGTTCGACGACAGCACGATCGAGCGTTTCGGTCGGATCATCGATCACATTCTGCGGGCGATCATCGACGATCCGCGGGTCCCGGTCGGTGACCTGCCGACGCTGTCGAGCGACGAGTACCGTCTGCTCACCACCAAGCGTGGCCGTGGTGATCTCGAGCCGAGTACGTTGCCCGAGCTGCTGGCGCGCACGGTGGCGTTGCGACCCCATGACATCGCTGTCTCCGACGAGCAGCGTTCGCTGACGTGGTGGCAGCTCGACCGGTTCACCAACCGGTTGGCGCGACTGCTCATCGAGCACGGCGCCGGTCCGGAAACCACGGTGGCGGTGGGCATTCCGCGATCGATCGATCATCTGCTGGCGTTCTGGGCGGTGGCCAAGACCGGTGCCGCGTTCCTGCCCGTCGATCCCCGTCAGCCGGTCCGACGAGTGCAGACGATGCTGGCCGAGTCGGGTTGCGCGCTGGGAGTCACGACCGCCGAGCATGCCCCGACGCTCGATCAGGTCATGCCGCCGGGACCTGCCACGCAACCGCGCCGGTGGGTCGTCCTCGACGATCCCGGCACACTCGCCGAGATCCGCATCCGCCCGGACACCGAGATCGACGACGCCGACCGGCTGGCCGTGCTGCGCCCGCAGAACGTCGCGTACGCGATCTACACCTCCGGCTCCACCGGCACCCCCAAGGGTGTGCTGGTCACCCACGAGGGCCTGCACAACGCCTTCGGCGAGCTGGCGGACCGGGAACGCGGCCGGCACACCAGCGTTCGGCTGTGCGCGGTATCGGCCACCACCTTCGACGCCGCGCTCTATGAGACGTTGATCTGCCTGGCCACCCGCGGCGCGATGGTGGTGGCCCCGCCCGATGTCGCCGCCGGCCCCGAACTGGCTGCGCTGCTGTCCAATCAGCAGGTCACCCACCTGGTGATGACCCCGCAGGCGTGGGCGTCGATCGATCCGACCGGACTCGAGTCGCTGCGCTACGCGGTGACCGTAGGCGAGGCGTGCCCGCCCGCGCTGGTGTCCACGTGGGCGGCGGATCGTTCCCTCTACAACGATTACGGGCCAACCGAATCCACCATCTGGGCCACGTCGGCCGGACCGCTGCGCGACACCGGGCACGTCGGCATCGGTTCCCCGATCCGTGGTATCCGCGCGCTCGTCCTCGACGGGCGTCTGCACCCGGTCCCGGTCGGCACGCCCGGCGAGCTCTATCTGGCCGGACCGCAGCTGGCCCGCGGCTACCTCGCGCGTCACGAGCTGACGGCGAGCCGGTTTGTGGCCAATCCGTTCAGCGGCGACGGCTCCCGGATGTACCGGACCGGTGACCTGGTGCGCTGGACCGCCACCGGCGAATTGGATTACCTGGGCCGCAACGACAATCAGGTCAAGCTGCGCGGGCTGCGGATCGAGACCGGCGAGATCGAGTCGGTGCTGGCCGACCATCCCGACGTCGAGCGGGCCGCAGTGGTGCTGCACGACGACGACGTGACCGGCTCTCATCTGATCGGCTACATCCAGCCCGCCGCGCAATCGGCCACCGACGCCGATGCCATCATCGACGCGGTGGCGCAACGGCTTCCGCGCTACATGGTGCCCAGCCAGATCATCGCGCTCGACGAGTTCCCGCTGACCCCCACCGGCAAGCTCAACCGACGTGCCCTGCCCGCCCCGGACTTCACCCCGCACGCACAGATCGCGCCGACCTCGCCGACCGAGGTCGTGGTGGCCGAGACCGTCGCGGGCGTCCTCGGGATCGCCACGCCGATCGGGCTCGACGACGATTTCTTCGCCCTCGGCGGCAACTCGCTGTCGGCGACCCGCCTGGCCGCCCGGCTGTCGGAGACGCTTGGCGTTGCCGTCGCCCTGCGCACCATCTTCGACGCGGCCAGCGTCGGCGCACTGGCCAGGGCACTACAGAGCAGCACCGACGCCGGAAGCCCGACGTCGGGGCCGACCGTACGGCAACGTCCCGAACGGCTACCGCTGTCGGCTGCGCAACAACGGATGTGGTTCCTCGATCGGTTCGACGAGGCCGGTGTCGGCACCGCGATCCCGATCGCCGTCCGAGTCGGCGGCGGTGTCGACGTCACCGCCCTGCGAGCTGCCCTGCTCGACGTGATCGAGCGGCATGAGGTGCTGCGCACCGTCTATCCCGAGGACGAATCCGGGGTTCACGCCGACGTTCTCGACCCGCAGGATGCCGCGGACCGACTCGACGTCACCGAGGTGCCCTTCTCGGCCACAACAGATCTCACCACTGCCACCGGCCTTTCCGAGGCCATCGACGCCGAGGTCGCGCGACGGTTCGACCTGACCAGCCAGCTGCCGATCCGGGTCGCGATCCTGACCCCGGACCCGGCCGGCCACGTGCTGGTGATCACCCTGCACCACATCGCCGCAGACGGATGGTCGTTGGCTCCGCTCGCCCGGGACCTCAATCTGGCGTATCGGAGCCGACTCGAGGGCAGCACAAAGGATTTCGCGCCGCTGCCGGTCCAGTACGCCGACTACGCGCTGTGGCAGCAGGATGTCTGGGGTGGGGTCGACGACGATCGGTCGAGCGCGCACACCGAGCTCGAGTGGTGGCGCAGCACGCTGTCGGGCCTGCCTGCCGCACTCGAGCCGCCGACCACCATGTCCCGGCCTGCTGTGCCGACGTACGCCGCCGGACACCTGCCGGTCGAACTCGACGCCGAGATCACCACGGGCATCCGACGACTGGCCACCACCGAACGCGCCACCGCGTACCTGGTGCTGCACGCGGCGATGGCCGCGACCCTGTCGCGACTCTGCGGGGCAGGCGATCTGGCGATCGGCACGCCGGTTGCCGGGCGCGGCGCGGCCGATCTCGACGACCTCGTCGGAGTGTTCATCAACACCGTGGCGATCCGTACCGCAGTGGATCTCGATGCGGCCTTTATCGACGCGCTGAAGGTGACCCGAGATGCGGCTCTAGGTGCATTCGCCCATGCCGCAGTGCCTTTCGATCAGCTGGTGGAGAATCTCGGCATCGATCGGACCGCCGCGCATCATCCGGTGGTGCAGAACATGATCACGCTGCGGGAGTCGCATCGGGCGATGCTCGACCTCGGCGAGGCGACCCTCGAGACCATCGACGTCTACACCCCCACCACTCCGTTCGATCTCGTTCTGGAACTGACCGACGAGGGCGAGGAGATCAGCGGTGTGCTGCGCTACTCGCAGGACTCCTATTCCGTCGACGACGCCGGCCTGTTCCGCGACGCCTTCGTACGGACGCTGCGGGCGGTCATCGCGGATCCGGCAATGCCGTTGGGCGACATCGAGATCCTCGGCTCCGACATGCGCAGACGAATGCTGAACCAGTGTGGCCCCGACCCACTACCGCCGCGCACGCTGTCTGATCTGCTCGACGACGCCGCACAGGTACATCCCGACGTGACCGCGGTGATCGGCGCCGACCTGTCCGGCGTGGAACGCGAGTACACCTACGGCGAGTTCTACCGGCGCGCACAGAATTTGGCGCGGGAACTGATCGCAGCAGGTGTCGGACCGGAAACCCACGTGGTGATCGCGCTGCCCCGCTCACCGGAGTACCTGCTGGCACTGTGGGCGGTGACGTCGGCCGGTGGCGCGTTTGTGCCGATCGATCCCGACCTGCCGCCGGCGCGCATCGCCCATCTCGTCGACGACGCGATGCCCGTCGTGGGCATCACCGCCACCACATTCACCGCGGCACTGCCGATCACCCCGCGCTGGATCTGCCTGGACGACCCGGCCACCTCCGCGGTCATCGCCGCCGGGCCCGGTCTGCCGGTGACCGACGACGAGCGCTCGGCACCGCTGTACGCCGACAACACCGCCTACGTCATCTACACCTCGGGCAGCACCGGCGCACCCAAGGGCGTGATCAGCAATCACACCGGACTGTGGGACAACCTGGTGCATTACAGCCAGACCCTGCGGGCCGACGAGTCCAGCCGCGTGCTCGCGGTCTCGGCGCCGACCTTCGACGCCCACGTCGCCGAAATCCTGCTTGCGCTGGCACTTTCGGCACCGCTGGTCATCGCGCCGCCGACCGCTTTCGCCGGCGAGCCGCTGCAGTCGGTGATCGCCCGCCACCGCGTCACGGTGATCGAGATGACCCCCCGGGTCCTCGACACCCTCGACCCGACCGCGTTGCCGTCGGTCACCACCGCCATCAGCGTCGGCGAGGCCTGCCCGCCGAGCGTCGTGGAGCGCTGGTCACATGTGGAGTTGCACAACGACTTCGGGCCCACCGAGGCCACCGTCCGCAGCAGTGGCGTCGGTCCGCTGCGGGTCGGGGATCCGATCACCATCGGGACGCCCGGTCGTGGCGTCGGAGTGTTCATCCTGGACCGCCGGATGCAACCGACCGCACCCGGCGTGGTCGGCGAGATGTATCTGACCGGAGAGCATCTCGCGCGCGGCTACCTGCGTCGTCCCGGGTTGACCGCCGACCGATTCGTCGCCAATCCCCATGGCACACCGGGCGAACGGATGTATCGGACCGGCGATCTGGCCCGCTGGGGCGCCGATGGTCAGATCCGCTACCTCGGCCGGGTCGACACGCAGGTCAAGGTGCGCGGACTGCGGATCGAGCTCGGCGAGATCGAGGCGGCGATCACCGCCGATCCCGCGGTCACCGCCGCCGTCGTCGTCGTGCATGGGGACGACGAGCAGCTCGTCGCGTACGTCACCGCCGCGTCGCCGACCGCCACCGCGGACCCCGCGGACCCCGCGGCCGCCACCGCCTTCTCCGACGACGATCTCGTCGACCGCCTGAAACGGCAACTGGCCACCGAACTTCCGCGTTACATGGTGCCGGCCCGGTTCGTCGTGCTCGAGGAGTTCCCGCTGACCTCGTCGGGCAAGGTCGATCGTCGGGCATTGCCCGAGCCGGCCGCCGCGACCGGCGGACGCCGACGGGCGCGCACCGACACCGAACGTCGGGTCGCCGAGGTGTTCTCGGCACTGCTGCCGGTCACCGATCCCGGCGTCGACGACGACTTCTTCGCACTCGGCGGAAACTCGCTGATGGCAACGCAATTGATGGCGCGCCTCGGTGCCGACCGCGGCATCCGACTGCCGGTGCGCACGGTGTTCGACGCATCCACCGTGGGGGCATTGGCCGCCGCCGTCGACGCGGCGACCGCAGAGATCCCCGTGCCCGAGGTTCCCGCCGCCGAGATTCCCGCTGCCGAAGTCCCGGCCGCCGACGTCTCCGTCCCAGAACCGGTCCCAGTCGCAGAACCTGCGGAGATCACCGCCGCCGACGAGCCGGTGGTCGAGGACGTCGCTGCCGAGCGGAGCGTTGCTGATGACACCGTTACCGAGGAGACCGTCTCCGAAACGACCGTCCCCGACGACACCGAAACCGCCGCCGAAATTACCGATCCCGTTCTGACCGAACACGATTCCCTCGAGCCGGACGACGGCGCACTGTGGCGGTCACTGTCATCGATGCCGCAGTCGTCGATGCCGCGCGGGGAGCACATCCCGCTGTCGTTCGCGCAGCGTCGCATCTGGTTCCTCAACCGGCTCAATCCTCGCGGCCGGGCGCATCTGGTGCCGCTCGCGCTGGCCATCGAGGGTCCGCTCCGGGTCGATATGCTCCGGGCCGCGGTCGACGACGTCGTCGCCCGCCACGAGGTCTTGCGCACCGTCTACCCCGACGTCAACGGCGTTGGCCGCCAACACATCCTCACCCCGGCCGAAGCGGTGGCCGAGCTGACCGTCGTCGACGTCGACGTCCCTCAGCCCGCGGCCGGTAGCACCGGAACCGATGCGGCCGGGTCCTTCGTCGAACGACCACCGGTGCGCGCGGCGATAACCCAGGCCATCGACGCGCTCTGCGACAACGGACTCGATGTCACCACCGACCTGCCGATTCGCTTGCAGCTGTTGGCCATCGGTCCTGCCCGCCATGTGCTGGTGGTGGTGCTGCATCACATCGCCGCCGACGGCTGGTCGATGGCGCCGCTGACCGCAGACCTGCTGACCGCCTACCACGCCCGATGCGCGGGCCGCGAGCCGTTCGCCGCACCGCTGCCGGTCCAGTTCGCCGATCATGCTCTGGCCCAACAGGAATTCCTCGGCGACGTGGACAATCCCGATTCCGTGCTCGCCGCGCAGGCCGCCTACTGGCAGGAGCGGCTCAGCGGTATCCCCGAAGCGCTCGACCTGCCCACCGACCGCCCGCGGACCGCGCAGCCGAGTTTCCGGCACGCGACCGTCGACCGGAAGGTGGAACCGGAACTCGCGACGGCACTGGCCGCCCTGGCCGCCGGACATCGGGCGACCACCTTCATGGTGCTGCAGGCGGCGTTGTCGGCGACCCTGGCGTGGTGGACCGGCACCGATGACGTCGTCATCGGCACCCCGGTCGCCGGTCGCGGCGAGCAGCAACTCGACCGGATGGTCGGGATGTTCGTCAACACCCTCGCGTTGCGCACCCGGGTGGATGGCAGTGACACCTTCAGTGCGCTGGTCGACCACACCCGCGCCGGCACCCTCGACGACCTGGCCAACGCCGAGTTGCCACTCGAACGGGTCGTCGACGCGGTGGACCCGATGCGGACCACCGCCCACCATCCGCTGTTCCAGGTCATCATGGCCTTCCAGAATCACGCCTCGCCGTCGTTCATCGCCGGTGACCTCACCGTCGATCCGATTGATCTCGGTGCCGCGGCGAGCAGCGAGTTCGACATCGCGATCTCGGTCGACGATGCCCGCGAGGACGGCGCACTCCCGATCCGATTCGATTACGCCACAGACCTTTTCGACGCGTCGACGATCGAGCGGCTGTCGCGGGTCTACCTGCTGATGCTGCGGATCGTCGCCGAGCGGCCCACGGTGCTGGTCGAGGAGGCCACCGCGATCGCCGCGCGATCGTTGTCGACCGACGCATCCACCGGCCGGCCCGCCCGCCCGGTTGTCGCCAAGCCCGAGGTGCTCACCGACCTGGTCGCCATGCCGGACGGAGATCCCTTCGGGGCGCGGGTGAATCAGATCGCGCGGATGCTGATGTCGTACGGCGTGGCACCGGAACTGCCGGTGGCCGTGGTGCTCGGCCCGTCGTTGCTGGCCTCGGTGGCCATCCACGCGGTGGTCGCGTCCGGCGGTGCCTGGGTGCCGATCGATCCCGACACCCCGACCGACCGGATCGACCAGATGATCGCCGTGACCGGCGCCGTCCTGGGCATCAGTACCGTCGAGCTCGCCGACACCCTGCCGAGCGCGGTGTCGTGGATGTTCCTCGACGACCAGGCGGTACTCGATGTCGCCGACACGATGGCCGGGGACACCATCACCGACGCCGACCGACTGGCCCCGATCCGGCCCGATTCCCTCGCTTGCATCCAGCCGGTGCGGCGCATCCCGACCGATTCCGACTCGTCGAGCGAACTGCCCGAACTGGTCGAGACCACGCATGCCGCGCTTGCGCATCGATTCCGTTGGCTGGCAGCCCATCTCGCCCTCAACGAAGACGATGTGATCCTGCACGGCGCGCCACTGTCGTCGCCGGACTCGGTGGATGAACTATTCCTCGGACCGGTCAGTGGGGCGTGCACGGTGATCGCGGAGAATCACGAGATCCGCGATCCGGCCGTGATGGCCGATCTGATCGCCGCCACCGGCGTCACCGTAGCACGCCTGGCGTCGACGATGGTCGCGGCGATGGACTTGTCGACCACGGCCACCCTGCGTCGGATCGTCACCGGCGCCGAACCGCTCACCGTCGGCGACGCCCGGCGGATCCGCGGGATTTCTGCTGCGTCACTGACTCATTCGCACTCCACCGCCGCCACCGGCGTGTTCTTCACCCATCGGGTGCGGGCCGGCGACCTGAACATGTCATCGCCGACGTCGTCGTCGGGGTGGGTGCCGATCGGCCGGCCGGAGCCTGCGGGCACCGCGGTGGTCCTCGATCACCGGCTGCGGCCCACATCCCCCGGTATCGCCGGTGAGCTGTACGTCTCGGGGCCACAGCTCGGCCGCGGCTACTCCAACGAATCCGCGCTGACCTCAGCGACTTTCGTGGCCAACCCGGCCGGTCGGCCCGGCGACCGCCTCTACCGCACGGGCGACCTCGCCCGACTCCGCGCCGACGGCACCATCGAGTACCTGGGCCGCGCCGATCAACCCCTGCGCGTCCGGGGTGTTCGCGTCGACCTCGGTGTCGTGGAGTCCACCTTGGCTGCCGCGCCGGATGTTCGACGCGCCGCGGCAAGCCTGCGCACCATGCGCGACGAGGTCGTGCTGATCGGCTACGTGGAGCTCGGACCCACCCCCGTCGACGTGACCGAACCCGCGACCGACTCCCGCCTCAACGCCCTGCGCTCCTACCTGGCCGACCTGCTTCCGCAGTACCTGGTGCCGGATCAGTTTGTCGTCATGGACCATTGGGACACCGATGATCACGGGGCACTTGATCGGGCACGGTTGCCGCTGCCGTCGCCGGGACCGCTGACCCATCGCGATCCGGTCACCGACAGCGAACTGCTGGTGGCGCGGGCCATCAAGGACATCCTGCACGCCAACGTGGCCGTCGGACTCGACGACACCTTCTTCGCGCTCGGCGGTACATCGCTGTCGGCGCTGCAGTTGGTCGCCCGGTTGCGTGAATGGTCGTCGGGGCCGGCACCGGTGGAGTCGCTGCTGCGGCTGGTGCTGACCGACCCGACAGTCGAGGTGCTGGCCCGTGGGATGGATGTGCGTGCCGCGCAGCTACATCACGATGGCCGGGCGTCGATCGCCAGCGGCGAGATCCCCATCCAGCAACCTGCGCATGCGCGACTCGCCGAACCGGCCGAGCAGGACGACACCGGGCATGTCGTCGCCGTGGAAGTCATGGCCGGGGAAGTCATGGCCGGGGAAGTCACGGCCGGGGACGTCATGGCCGGGGATGTCGAAGTCGGAGACGCGGGGGTCGATCATCAGGCAGACGAGATCAGCGCCGGCACGGTCGAGCCCAACGGCGTGGACGTCAATGGCACTGGCGTCAATGGCGCCGCGGTCAATGGCGTCGGGGCCAATGGCGTCGGGGCCAACGGGGTGGCAACGAACGGCGTCGGGGCCCACAGCGCTGAGGCCGATCTCGTCGAGGCAAACGGTCTGGAAGTCAACGGGATTGAGGCCGGCCAGGTCGATGTGAACCAGGTCGAGCTGAACATGTCGTGGGAGGAGCCGGCCGCCACGCGGACACCGGAGTCCCCGGCGGAAGAGGACATCGATCCGGCACTGAACGAGAGCCTTGCCGCCGCCATCGGGGCACCGATCATCCGGCTCGACGACGCGTCGGCAACCGATACCGGCCGCGGTGACCCGGTGTTCTTCATCCATCCGCTGCTCGGATTGTCGTGGCCCTACGTCGAATTGGCGGGCTACCTGGCCGCCGACCATCCGGTGTACGGCGTCCAGACCCCGGCGTTCGCCGAACCATCCTTTGCGCCACGGGCATTCGCCAGCCTGGTGGGCCGCTATACCGACGAGATCACCCAGGTCGACGCCGAGGGTCCCTACCATCTGGTCGGCTGGTCGGTGGGCGGCACGATCGCGCAGGCGATCGCGGTGGAGCTACGCATCCGCGGACTCGAGGTCGCGTCGCTGACCATGATCGACCCGCTGCACAGCACCGACCCACGTAGCGCGATCCGACTCGCGCAGGACGAGTCGGTATTCGCCGCGGTCGGTGGCCGGCGTGAGAACCTCAGCGACACTGACATTCTGGCCATCTGGAAGTCGATGGGCGGCGACGTCTTCCCGCTGTCCGACGTCGACGCCACCCGGATCACGCGTGCGATGCTCAACATCCATCAGCTCAGCGCGAACCATCACCCGTTCGTCTTCGACGGAGTCGTGCTGGCCGTCGACTCGGCGCAGACGGTCGCGGAGTTCGGCCGCGCGTCGGACACGTGGCTGGCCAGCTGCCCGCGGATGATCGATGTGCACACCATCGATTGCCCGCACGGGGCGATGATGACCAGCGACGCCGTCGCCGAGATCGGACCCGTCCTACGAGACTGGTTGCGCGCCTTGGCCGGCGACAAGCGCCGCTGACCGCGCCGATGCTGATCAATAGCCGCACCTTCACGCTGACCGAGTAGGCACCGCATCCTCACGCTGATCGAGTAGGCACCGAGCGAAGCGAGGCGCCGTATCGAGATCACCAGCCGCTCAATCAAACTCGACGCGACAGAAACGCCACATCTCGCCAGAAACACTGCGCGCGCGTAGTGTTTCTGGCGAGAATCGGTGTTTCTGTGCAGCGGCCGCGGGCGCACACGATGGTTTCGATACGCTTGCTCGCTTCGCCCGCAGGCTACTCAACCAGCACAGGACTCAACCAGCACGCGGAACTTTCTGGGACTCAACGCAATTCGTCGACGACCGAGGTGACCACCGCACGCAGGTCGCCGGTCTCGCGGAACACCGCGCGCTGACGCTGGTAGCTCGCGCCACGGGCGATGATGTTCTCGATGCCGGCCAGCTCGCTCACGCAGTCCAGCGATTCGGCGACCGGCGCCAGGCGCTGCAGCAGGTCACGCAGGTCGTCGGTGACCAACCGCTCACTGCAGTCCGCGTCCAGGATCACGATCGCCTCGAGGCCGTAACGTGCTGCGCGCCACTTGTTTTCTTGCACCAGCCAGGGTGCCATCACCGGCAGATCCTCGCCGGCCGACAGCCGGCGGTCCAGATCGACGACGAGGCAATGCGTCAGCGCCACCAACGACGACAGCTCCGAGATGTTGGTCGCGCCGTCGCACACCCGGATCTCGATGGTGCCCAGATGCGGCGACGGCCGGATGTCCCACCGGATTTCGTTGATGTGATCGATGATGCCGGTGGTCTTCTGATCAGCGACGAAAGCCTCGAACTCCGACCACTTCGAGAACTGGAACGGCAGACCCGCGGTGGGCAACTGCTGGAACATCATCGCCCGATTGCTGGCGTAGTTGGTGTCCTGACCCGACCACATCGGCGACGACGCCGAGAGCGCCAGCAGATGCGGATAGTAGTTGAGCATCGCGTCGATGATCGGTAACACCTTGTCGCGGTGGCTGATTCCGACGTGCACGTGCACACCCCAGATGAGCATCTGCCGCCCCCACCACTGGGTGCGTTCGATCAGCTCGGCATAGCGGTAGCCCTCGGTGAGCAACTGCGTCGACCACTCGGCGAACGGATGGGTACCGGCCCCATAGAGATCGACGCCGAGTTCCTCGGTGAGCCCACGGACGGCGTCGAGGGTCGCCGACAGATCGGCCACCGCCTCGCCGGTGGTCCGGCAGATGCCGGTCACCAGTTCGACGGTATTGCGCAGTAGTTCCTTGTGGATCTTGCCGGCGCGGTCAGGAACCCGCTCGGACACCAAACCGAACAGTGCCGCAGCCGAATTCGACAGATCGCCGGTGGCCTTGTCGGTCAGCGCGAATTCCCATTCGACGCCGAGCGACGGCGTCGGGGAACCAACGAACTCGATGGCCGGGATCACGGCGCGCACATCACGACGATGCCGATGGGGCCGATCGGACTACTCGCCGCCCTCGATCACACCGCACGCCACCCGCTTGCCGGCGTCACCGGTCTTCAAGGTGTCCTGGTCGGGTGCCGGAGCGTACCGGGTCGGGATGTTGGCAAAGTTGTCGGCCTTCTCGTGGATCACGATCGACTTGCCCTTGATCTGGTCGAGGGTGACCGCGCCGGTGGTGGTGACGGTCTGGCCGGTGCCGTTCTCGAGAACGTTGATCGAGACCAGGTCGCCGCTCGACGGGTGACCGGTGTTGCCGTCGACCTGCAGGTGGCCGCCCGCGCTGGTGAACGGCTCGGTGCCACTGCCCTCACACACACCGTTCTGATGGATGTGCACGCCGTGGAAACCGGGCTCGACGCCCTTGGCCACATTCACGACGACCTTGACGCCGGTCCCGGCCTGGGTGAACGTCGCCGTCCCCACTTCCGCACCGGACGCGTCGACGATCTTTGCCTTCAGTCCGGCGCCGTCCGGGGACTGGTTGATGCCGTCGGCGTTGTCGACCCCGCCGGGAGGTGCCTGATTTCCGGTCACCACCGACGGCGTGGTTCCCGGGACATTTGACGGCGGTTCGTCGGGGGTACATCCCGCGAGCACGACTCCCGCGACACCGAACGACGCGGCAACGGCCAAGGCGCGCAGCCCCTTCGCGCGGGAGGTACCACGCGGGGACGTCGAGGTGGGCGTTGACTGTGAACTGACGGCGGTCATGTCACTCCTTGTCGATGGTGCGCGGTGGTGATGCAGGGCTGTCATGGTGCAGGGCTAGTCGAACTCGAAGTACTCGAATGTGAGTATTGCACCGTATGCGGGGGTCATCGCGTGACCACGATCACCGGGATACCGTCCCGGCACTGGGTGAACGACGACGGACGCGGGTCGACGCTCGTATCGCCTCCCAGGTCGCCGGCGACCTTGCGCGCCTCCGCCTTGGTGTCGTCGTCGTAGAACACCGTGTTCTCGGTGATGGAGCTCGATTCGATGTTGCCCGGCGGGGCGGTGCGGTAGCCCTTGGCCTTCAGCTCGTCGGTGACGTCACCGGCCAGGCCGGCCACCGAACCAGCGTTGTAGACGCATAGCCGCGTCGAACCGGCTGATGCCGACGACGCTGCCGCACTGGTCGTCGGGGATGCGGCGGGGGTGCTCTGCCCGGCCGCGGCGAGATCCTTTTGCGGATCGTTGCCACCGGAGGCCGCCGAGTGCCATCCGAGTCCGAGGAACACCACGGCAACGGCCAGCAGCAGCATGGCTCCGGCTCGTAGAGGTAGGCGATTGGGCTCGCGGTCAGCAGTCATCACGAGAACTTTAACGCACAGCGACCGTCGCACCCGGGGGTGCCGAGCATCGTCGTCACCGCCGGGCTCAGGTGATCTCGAACCCCAGCCTGCGTGCCGCCCGAGCCTTCTGCCGGGAGGCCCGCAGCCGTCGCAGACGCTTCACCAGCATGGGATCGGCGGCCAATGCCTCGGGCCGATCGACCAACGCGTTGAGGACTTGGTAATACCTGGTCGCCGAAAGCCCGAACAGCTCCTTGATCGCTTCTTCCTTGGCCCCCGCGTACTTCCACCACTGTCGCTCGAACGCCAGGATGTCTCGTTCCCGACGGGACAGCCCGTCGACCCCTAGTTCGTGCGGATCCCCCGCATTGGCCTCGCCCAACGACTGGTCGGCGGAAACTTCTCCGGGTCTGGCCTGATCGCCCTGCTTCTGGCTTCGCGCAGCTGCGCCGTCCATCTCGCTCCCTCAAGATTCGCCTGCACTCACACACCACCACGATGAATGACGACGCTGAAGACCATTGAGTTCAGCGAAGAAATCACAGCAGTGTGGTTCGCTGTTATCTAACCACGGCCACCCTTGCCGGACGCGCTGTGACTCGCCCGATGTGCCCCGAAGTAAGTGTGCCGGTGGACAAGCCTCGGTGGCCGCGGCGTCCGGTTGCCGCAGTACGCTTCTCGGCATGGCAATTCTCCCGATCTGCATCATCGGTGAGCCGGTGCTCCACCAATCGACCACGCCGGTCGAACTCGACGCGCAGCAGCGGCCATCAGCCGAGATCGTCACCCTTCTCGACGACATGTACGAGACGATGGACGCCGCCCACGGAGTGGGGCTGGCCGCCAATCAGGTCGGGGTGGGCCTGCGGATGTTCGTCTACGACTGCCCCGACGACCGGGCACTGAGCACCCGACGACGCGGCGAGGTGATCAACCCGGTTCTGGAGACCTCGGAGATCCCGGAGACGATGCCCGATCCCGACGACAACGACGAGGGCTGCCTCTCGGTCCCCGGTGAGCAGTTCCCCACCGGCCGGGCCGACTGGGCGCGGGTGACCGGCACCGACCGCAACGGTGACGAGGTGGTCCTCGAGGGCACCGGGTTCTTCGCCCGCATGCTGCAGCACGAGACCGGGCATCTCGACGGTTTCCTCTACGTCGACGTTCTGATGGGCCGCAACGCGCGGGCGGCCAAGAAGGCCGTCAAGAAAGCCGGCTGGGGGGTGCCCGGACTCACCTGGACACCCGGCACCGTCGAGGATCCCTTCGGCCACGACGACGACTGATCCGACCATGCGGGTCTACCTCGGCGACCGGGTGGTGGTGCGCTACCGGCTGGGTGAGCGCTCCCCCGCGGATTGGCGCCCGACGCCCAATCCGAATCCGACGCCGGGGTCGACGCTGCCGGCGCTGTCCGACATCACCGGAATCCTGCGCGACGGTGGCGACCCGATGATCGTCGAACGCGACGGCACACCCGAGTCGATCCCGGCGTCGGCGGTGGTCTCGGTGCGGGTCCTATCCCGGGTCACCGTGCGCAACTCCGAGATTCGTGCGCTGGAAACGGCGGCCGCGAAAGCATGGCCCGGGGTGGAATCGGCGTGGATCGGCGGCTGGTTGGTCCGCGCCGGCGGGGGCTTCACCCGTCGGGCCAATTCGGCGGTGCCGCTGGACCTCGGTGCGCGCGCCGACGCCGAAACGCTGGCCGCCATCGGCGCCTGGTATTCCGCACGTGGCCTTCCGACGTTGCTCGCCGTGCCCGAACGACTGCTGCCCGGCAACCGGATCGGCACACCGGCGAGCGGCGAAGTCCAGATACTGGTGCGCGACATCGCTTTTCCCGACGACACATCCGACGGGGATCTGCTCGACGGGGTGCTGTTCGACTCGGTCCCCACCTCGGACTGGTTGCGCGCCTACCGCGGGGACAACGTGGACACCGATATCGCCGCGGCGGTGGTGTCGGCCGTCGACGGCGCGGTCACCTTCGCGTCGGTGCACGATGCCGATGGCGCCCTGACTGCGATCGGGCGAGGCGCGGTGACCCGCGACCCGGACGGCACCGCGTGGCTGGGCATCACCGCGCTGTGGACGCGACCGGACACCCGACGTCGCGGACTGTCGTCGCAGGTGGTGCATGCGCTCATCGCCTGGGGGTCGGCCGCGGGCGCCACCCGTGGGTACGTACAGGTCGAGGCCGACAACGAGATCGCCGGAAACTGGTATCGGCGCCTCGGATTCGGCTTGCACCACCGATCACGTTATGAACGGCTCGACCCACCAGACATCGCGTCCGATGACCTACGGTGAAACCGATGCCCACACCATCTGCTCAGAACCGTTCCGTCGCCAAGCGCCGACGCCAGGCCGTCACCACCGCCATCGCCCTCGTGGTGATCGCGGTGGTCGTCGCGATCACCTGGGTGATCAACAACCGCGCTGAGAACACCACACCTACCTCCGGATCTGCCGCGGCGACGGCGGCCAAAACGTCCGGGACTAAAACATCCGGTGCCAAGACGGGGGCTGCGAAGACATCAGCGGCGAAGTCGGGAGCCGCGAAGTCGTCGGCGAAGCGGACGCCGACCGCGGCCCAGGGTGGCGTACCGGCGAATGCCGCTGCGACACTCGCGCTGATCGATGCCGGCCGATGGCCTCCCGCCGACGCACCGGGAACCAACGGCGGCACCGATTTTCGGAACAACGAGCGCCGGTTGCCCACCAAGGACGCCCAGGGACGGCGGATCACCTACGAGGAGTGGGACGTCAACGCGAAGAAACCCGGACGCGGCCGGGATGCCGAACGGATCGTCACCGGCAGCGACGGCTCCGCCTGGTACACCGGCGACCATTATCAGACATTCATCGTGATGCGAGGGCCCAGCTGATGAGCACACCGACCTCGAACGGCACGTCGAAGCAGCCACAATCGTTGGGGCAGTTCATCTCCGGTGCCGCGAAGCGCGGTCCGGTCGTCGGGTTGTGCACGTCGGATGCGGTGGTGTCGGCGGCGTCCGACGACACCTCGCCGGTCGACGCGACGGTGGTCACCGTCGACGGGCGATCGATGGCCACCGTCGACGACCTGATGGACACCTTCGCGGCCGCATGGGACTTCCCGTCGTATTTCGGACGCAATCGTGATGCCTTCGACGAATGCATGCGCGAACTCGAACCCACCACCGCGCAGCGAATCCTGTTGACCCACATCACCAATGCATCGTTGCTGTTGCGGACCGATGCCGATCAGCTCGGCTGGTTCGTCGACTCGCTGCAGTTCTATCGCAGGCACTACCGCGATATCGCCGACGATCCGGCGACATTCGCGGTGCTGCTCTCGACCCACCCCGACACGGTGTCGAGCGTCGAATCCCGTTGGGCCGACGTCGGAGTGCCGCTGCCGGAGATTGCCGTGCCGGAGACTGCCGTGGACGACACGGGCGACGAATCCGAGGACGTCGACTGACGTGCGGATCGCGACCTGGAACGTCAATTCGATCCGCACCCGATCGGAAACGGTGGTGCGGTGGTGCGAGCGCAACGAGGTCGATGTGCTCGCCATGCAAGAGACCAAATGCACCGACGACCAGTTCCCGGTGATGAGTTTCCTCGCGGCCGGATACGACGTCGCGTTCACCGGGCAGGGCCCGTTCAACGGCGTCGCGATCGCATCCCGGGTGGGGCTCGACGACGTCGAGATCGGCTTCGAGGGACAACCCCGATTCCCGGACGGGCCATCGGGAATCGTTGAGGCACGGGCAATCTCGGCGCGCTGCGACGGGGTGCGGGTGTGGAGCCTGTACGTACCGAACGGACGCACCCTCGACGACCCGCATTACACTTACAAGCTCGCCTGGCTCGACGCGCTGCACGGTTTGGCCGCGCTGTGGCTCGCACACGATCCGGCCGCGGAGATCGCGATGGCCGGCGACTGGAACGTCGCGCCCACCGACACCGACGTCTGGGATGCGGCGGCCTTCGACGGCAAGCCGCACGTCTCCGAACCCGAACGTGCTGCGGTGCAAGCATTTCGCGATGCCGGTTTCATCGACTCGGCCCTGCCGTACGCGCCCGGCTACACGTTCTGGGATTACACCGAGCTTCGCTTCCCGCGCAATCAGGGGATGCGGATCGACTACATCCTGACCTCGGCCGCATGTGAGGACCGGGTCCGCGGCGCGTGGGTGGATCGCGAGGCGCGCAAGGGCAAAGGGGCCAGCGACCACGCCCCGGTGATCCTCGAGCTGACCGGCGGCAGCGGGCCGGTCTTCCGATAACCCGCCTCGTCGACGGCGCCCTCACCAGCGTCGACGGCGCCCAAGTTCACGTCGACGGCGCCCGGGTTCCCGTCGACGGCGCCCAAGTTCACGTCGAGAGCGCCCAAGTTCACGTCGACGGCGCCCGGGTTCACATCGAGAGCGCCCACGCTCCCGTCGACAGCGCCCGACTCAGCCGAAGGACTTGCCCGGAATCCAGTACGCCTGCGCTTTGATCGACTTCTTGCCGAGCTTGTAGTCGGACTTAAACAACGCGACGACGGCCCGCGTGCTCACCGAATCGAGTGCGGCCCAACCGAAGTGACCGTCGGCGTCGAAAGCTGCCGAGCGCACCGCGTCGACGAGTGCCGCGCCGTCACGCTCCCGGGGAATCCAATGCACGGTGTCCTGCGGGCGTGCTCGCAGAACCAGTTCTTTGTCGCTGTCGTGCTGATACTCGAACCACACCGTGGCCGGGGTGTCCGGCTGCGACGAGGCGGAGATCGCGTCGAGCAGGGAGTTGATCGCGGCCATCGAGGCGGTGTCGCCGGCGATGAGGAAACCCTTCGGCTGCGGGTTCGGCCATTCGAATTTGGTACCCATGACGGTTGCGGTGATCTCGTCGCCCGGCGTCGCGGACTGGGCCCATCGTGCGGCGGCGCCGTCGTGCACGGCGAACTCGATGGAGAACGTATCGGTCGCGGGATTGGGGTCGACGAGCGTGTAGCCGCGTTGATGCAGCTTGCCGTCGGACTCGAACCACATGCGCACCCACATGGTGGGATGCAGCTTGCCCGTCGCCAGGATGCCGCCGCCGGTGAAACCGAGCCGCATGTAGTGGTCGGTGACCTGCTCGACGCTGGTTACGGTGAACCGGTAATCGTCGGCCCCGAACAATTTGAGCACCGCGCCCTGCCAGCCGCGCCCCTTGGTGGACACCTCGCCCATGTCAGCCTCCCTCGACCCGTTCGTACGAACCGAGGGTAGCCTAAGCTAAAAGAAAGCCCCAGCCCTGCGTCGGCAACGGCGCTGTCAATGCAGGGTGGGGCGCTCTCGCTAAGAGTCCGGGCGCTGTCAACGCAAGCGAGGGCGCTGTCGACGTGAGCGAGGGCGCTGTCGACGTGAGCGAGGGCGCTGTCGACGTGAGGGTGGGCGCTGTCGACGTGGGTGAGGGCGCCATCGACGTGAGGCTGGGCGCCGTCGACGCTAGACCGGGGACAACGCGACGATGCCCGGGTGCGCGTCGAGGTAGCTCTTGGTAAACGAGCACACCGGACGCATCCGGGCGCCCTGTTCACGGCAGTAACCGATGACGCCGCGGGTGAGCCGCGTACCCAGTCCGTGGCCGGTGTATTCGTCGTAGATCACGGTGTGCATGACGGTGATCACGCGTTGTCCATCGCGCTGCTCGGCCGAGTAACCGAGCACACCCACCAGATCGCCTGCCACCCACAGCTCGAAGCGATCACGTTCTGGATTATGGATGACCTGCGAAATCTGCTGCAGAATCGACTGCGCAGACTGCGGTGGCCGCTGCCTGAATTTCCGTTGCATGATCGTCCCCGTACCTTCCTGGCATCAGCCGACGGGTGTCGCCTCCCACAACGCAACCGTCGGCGGGTCGGTTGTGACCCTGGTCACACAGTAGCCTACGGTTTCGTAACTTGCACGGTTCTGGCCCGATTCGGGTCGAAAGGCCCGGCCCCGCGTAGGCTGGCAACCGCAATCACAACCACATACCGCGGGGGCTCTCACGACACCGAGGGCTGAGATGGCGACAGGCGGTCGCCGACCGCCTGAACCTGTCCGGATAATGCCGGCGTAGGGAGACCGTCATGGGAACACCTGTATCTGCTGCTACATCTGCCACCGGGACCGCACCGACCGTCGGGTCGGTGACAACCGGCCCCATTGAGGGCAGCGCCAAGCGCTACCAGGAGCTCGACGGCCTGCGCATTCCGCACCGTCGGATCTCGCTGACCAACGGCGAACATCTCGACGTCTACGACACCTCCGGCCCGTACACCGACGCCGACGCGACGATCGATCTCGAAGCGGGCCTGCCCCGCACCCGCGACAGCTGGCACCGCCCCGACGCCGTCGACGGCGCCGCCACCCAATTGGCTTGGGCGCGAGCCGGAATCATCACCGACGAGATGCGGTTCATCGCAGCCCGGGAGAATTGTGCACCTGAGCTGGTGCGCGACGAGGTGGCGGTCGGCCGCGCGGTGATCCCCGCCAATCATCGTCACCCCGAGTCCGAGCCGATGATCATCGGCAAGCGCTTCGCGGTGAAAGTCAATGCCAACATCGGCAATTCGGCGGTGCGCAGCTCCATCGCCGACGAGGTGGAGAAGATGGTGTGGGCCACCCGATGGGGCGCCGACACCATCATGGACCTGTCCACCGGCAAGGACATCCACCTCACGCGCGAATGGATCATGCGCAACTCGCCGGTGCCGGTCGGCACCGTGCCGATCTACCAGGCGCTGGAGAAGGTCAACGGCGATCCGACGGCACTGACCTGGGAGATCTACCGCGACACCGTGATCGAGCAGGCCGAGCAGGGCGTCGACTACATGACCGTCCACGCCGGCGTGCTGCTGCGTTATGTGCCTCTGACCGCGCGTCGGGTCACCGGCATCGTCTCCCGTGGCGGGTCCATCATGGCCGCCTGGTGCCTGGCACACCACGAGGAATCGTTCCTGTACACCCACTTTCACGAGCTGTGCGAGATCTTCGCGCGCTACGACATCACCTTCTCCCTCGGCGACGGCCTGCGTCCCGGGTCCATCGCCGACGCCAACGACGAGGCGCAGTTCGCCGAACTGCGCACCCTCGGCGAGCTCACCGGGATCGCGAAATCCCATGGCGTGCAGGTGATGATCGAAGGTCCCGGCCATGTTCCGATGCACAAGATCGCGGAGAACGTGCGGCTGGAGGAGGAACTGTGCGAGGAGGCACCGTTCTATACCCTCGGCCCGCTGGCCACCGACATCGCACCCGCCTACGACCACATCACGTCGGCGATCGGTGCGGCCATGGTCGCCCAGGCCGGCACCGCGATGCTCTGCTACGTGACACCCAAGGAACACCTCGGCCTCCCCAATCGCGACGACGTCAAGGTCGGCGTGATCACCTACAAGATCGCCGCGCACTCCGCCGATCTGGCCAAGGGACATCCCGGGGCAACCGACCGTGACAACGCATTGTCCAAGGCGCGCTTCGAGTTCCGGTGGACCGACCAGTTCAACCTGGCACTCGATCCGGACACCGCGCGTGAGTACCACGACGAGACGATGCCTGCCGAGCCGGCCAAGACCGCACACTTCTGTTCGATGTGTGGCCCCAAGTTCTGTTCGATGCGCATCTCCGCAGACGTCCGCACCTACGCCGAGGAGAACGGCCTGGTGACCGCCGAGGACATCGACCGCAAGATCGCGCAGGAGATGGCCGCGAAGTCGGCGGAGTTCCAGGAGTCGGGCGGGCGCGTGTATCTCCCGCTCACCTCATGAGTGGCGGTTCCACGGGTGACGCGGCAGACCAAGCAGCAGTCCGACCGCCGATGCCACGGCTGCCGCTGAGCCCGTCCGGGGTCACACCTGCTCGAGTACTGACCATCGCGGGATCGGATTCCGGTGGCGGAGCGGGCATTCAGGCCGACATGCGCACCTGCGCGTTACTCGGCGTTCATGCCTGCGTCGCCGTATCGGCGGTAACCGTTCAGAACTCGTTGGGTGTCAGCGGATTTCAAGCCATCGACCCTGATGTGGTTGCCGCACAGGTGCGTAGCGTCGTGACAGACATCGGGGTGGGTGCCGCCAAGACCGGCATGCTGGCGTCGTCGGCGATCATCACCGCTGTGGTGGAGGTGACCACCGAGGTCGGGATCGGCGGTGACGGACCCATCCCGCTGGTCGTCGACCCGGTCTGCGCGTCCATGCACGGCGATCCCCTGCTGGCCGCCGAGGCAGTGGACACCTTGCGCAGCAAGCTGATTCCGCACGCGACCGTGGTGACACCCAACCTCGACGAGGTACGACTGATCACCGGCATCGATGTCGTCGACTCGGCCTCCCAACACGAAGCGGCGCGCACCCTGCATGAGCTGGGTGCGCGCTGGGCGTTGGTCAAGGGCGGACACCTACGATCGTCCGGCCACAGTCCCGACCTGCTGTTCGACGGCGTCGAATTCTACGAGTTCGATCATGAGCGGATCGACACCGGTCATGATCACGGTGCCGGCGACACCCTCGCTGCGGCGATGGCATGCGCTCTGGCACATGGCTTTTCAGTACCCGACGCCGTCGGATTCGCCAAGAGCTGGGTGACCCGCGCCCTGCGCGCCGCATACCCTCTCGGCGCAGGACACGGGCCGGTCAACCCATTGCCGGTCAGATGATGCCGGCGCTCTGGAGAAGCTGGTAGAGCTGGACGAGCGAGATGATGGTCCCGATTGAACCCACGGTGAATCTCCATTTCGATGTCGTGACAACCGAATCGGTGTTGATCGGCATTTGTGCGCGACAGCCTCCGACGACGTCGTCGGCGATTGCGCGTAGGGCAGGAGAGAGATTGTCGGCGGACCAGTTCCGCTGACGGTCTGAGTGTAAAGGCCCCTGCTTCATTTGCAACCCCAGTGTGATTTGCCGGACACCCGGGAACTGCTCGGAGCGGAAGGCGACCGGTGGTGGTCAGCGGGTGGGGCACCTTCAGCGGGATCCACGGCCGAACTACAGAAACCCCACTTCTGGTCAGAAACACCGATCGCGATGGGTGTTTCTGACCAGAAGTGGGGTTTCTGTGATTGGGAGTTGCGGGTTAAGGGTTGGGGCGCAGGGGGTTTCGATACCCCGGCTCGCTCCGCTCGCTGGCAACTCAACCCGCATGAGGGACGGAGCTGGCCGGCCAGCCTTCACTTCTGCCAGCCGATGTCCTCCACCGGCCCGATGTAGAACTGGCCGGCGCCGTAGTTGGCGAGCCCCTTCTTCACCGCCACCATGTTCGGTCCGTTGAACAGCGGCAGATAGTTGTACTGAGCGAACAGGTCCTTCTCGAGTTTGTTGCCCGCGGCGATCTGGGCCTTCGGGTCGGCGATGGTGCCGATTGCCTTGATGCGGGCGTCCTGCTCCGGCGAACCGGCGCCGCTGAGGTTGAAACTCGAACTCTTGCACCAGGTCTGGCACATGTACGCGGTGCCGTACGGGTCGCTGGACTGGAAGCCCATGAAGAAGACGTCGAAGGCCCGGGTGGTGGTGATCTTGGAGAAGTCGGCGCCCGACTTCTGCTGGATCGCGATGTCGACGCCGATGTCCTTCATCATCGCTTGGAAGCCGCGGGCGAGGTTCTGAGTGGTCGGGGCGTCGGAGATGATCGGCAGGGTCAGGCGCAGCGGCTGTCCGTTCTTCTCCCGAATCCCGTTGGTCCCCTTGGTCCAACCGGCCGCGTCGAGCAGGCTTTCGGCCTTGGCCTTGTCGAAGTCGATGACCCCGGCGATGTTGTCGGAGTAGCCGGGCTGGAAGGGATAGATGGTCAGCGATCCGGGCAGTTCCTCGGAGTAGTCGAGGCCGGTGAACCTGATCTTCGCGATGGTAGCCCGGTCGACGCCGGCCATCACCGCCTCGCGCACCTTCACGTCACCGAGAATCGGAGATGCGGTGTTCACCACCATGAGCGAGTTCGCCGGGGTGGCGGCGGTCCGGATGTCGATGTTGGTCATCGGCTTCACCTGGGCCAGAGCATCCTTCGCAGCGACACCTTCGGCGTCGAGTTCGCCATTGCGGAAGGCGTTGATCGACGCCTGGTCCTCGAGCTGGCGGAAGATGCGGCGATCGAGCTTGCCCGGCTTACCCCACCACTTCGGATTGCGCTTGAAGGTGACGGTGCCCGCGTTCTTGTCATAGGTGTCGACGATGAACGGGCCGGCGCCCCATTCCGGGTGCGGATTCTGGATGTAGGCGGTGTTGAAGATCTCCGGGGTCGACACCGCCGGATGCAGCAGAAGGTTGAACAGTCCGTTCGGCCAGGCGTACACGCCACGGAAGGTCACGACCGCCTGACGGTCATTGACACCGGGCGTGACCGACTCGATCTGGTCGTAACCGTCGGTGGAGCTGACCCCATACGCCTCATTCTTGCCGTCGCTGGCCCGCCAGGTGGTCTCGAAGGCGCGGACATCGATCGGGGTGCCGTCGTTGAACACCGCTTTCGGGTTGATCGTGTACGTCACCCGCGTCTTACCGTTCACCAGCGACGTCTCGACGTTGGTGAGGTAGTCCTTGTTGAAGGAGTAGGTGCCGTCGGGGCTGAAGTAGGCCAGGATCGGGTTGAACCACCGCCACATGACGGTGGTGTAGGCGGTGCCGTCGACGTGAAAAGCGTTCCACTGCGGCGTGACCTCGGGGATCGACGTGGTGAGCGTGCCTCCGTCGCGCAGGTTGTCACGCGGTTGCGGATTGATGTCGGGCTTCGAGGTGAACCCGGTGGGAGCCTTCGACGACGAGTCGTCGCCACCGCCGCATCCGGCCACCAGGCCGACGGTCAGGGTGGCGGCCACCGCCAGGCACATCGCCGCCATCGTCTTGCGTGCCGTCCGTGCTCGGTTCACCGGATCTCCTCTGTTCGGACACGTGCGAAATGGCACGCTGCCGTGTGTGGTGTGCCTGGGTGTGGTGTGCCTGGGTGTTGTGTGAGAGTACTGCGTCGGGTGGCCGCGTGGACGGCGGACAGCTGCGGTGATTCTGTCCGGCAGCGCTGCTGCTCGTCGTCGGGCAGGGTGGGGCGCAGCGGGCAACTCGACGCGAAAGCACATCCGACGATGTCGGTGGTGGCGCTCGGTTGCTCGCCGGTCAGCAGGATGGGGGTGCGGGTGCGTTCGATAGCCGGGTCGGGTATCGGTACCGCCGACAGCAGCGCTTTCGTGTACGGGTGCGTCGGATTGTCGAAAACATCTGTGGTGGGGCCTGTTTCGACGAATCGTCCGAGGTACATCACGGCCACCCGGTCGGCGAGGTGCCCGACGACGGCCAGGTCGTGGGCGACCACCAGATAGGCGACGTCGGTGGTGCGCTGCAGATCTCGGATGAGTGCGACGATGTCGGCCTGTACCGAGACGTCGAGCGCTGAGAGTGGTTCGTCGAGAACGATGAGGGCGGGCTCGGTGGCCAGCGCCCGGGCGATGGCCAGGCGTTGGCGTTGCCCGCCGGAGAACGCCGCGGGATAACGGTCGGATTGGTTCGGGTCCAGCCCGACCCGCATCATCAGGTCGTCGACCCGCCGTTGGGTGTCCGGCCGTGAGAGTCCCAGTGCCCGTAGAGGTTCGGCGAGGATGTCGAAGGCGGTGAAGCGTGGGTCGAGGGCCTGGCCGGGGTCCTGGAAGACGATGGAGACGCGGCGTCGTAGCGCGCGCAGGTCACGTCCCTTCTTCGACGCCGGGTCGGTGCCGTCGAGTTCGACGACGCCGGCCGGCTGCCCGAACTCCATCACCTCCAGCAGCGTCGTCGACTTGCCGCTGCCGGATTCGCCGACGATGGCGACCGTCTCGCCTCGACGGACCTCGAGATCGATGCCGTTGACCGCGCACACGGTCCCGACCTGACGTCGGAGCAGGCCGCGTCGGATCGGGAATTCCTTACGCAGACCGCTGATTCGGAGTACCGGGAGGGCGTCATCGAGTGCGGCGGTGGGGGCGACGTGCGCGGCGGGTGCAAACACCGGTGTGCCGTCGAGGGTTCCGTCGGTAGTGATCTCGCCTGCTCGATAGCAGGCGGCGCGGTGCTCGTCGCGCTCTCCCACAGTCACGAGTTCCGGCTCAGCTGAACGGCATTCGTCGACATCGATCGGGCATCGCGGCGCGAACAGGCATGCGTGCGGTGGGTCGATGAGCAGCGGCGGCCGACCTGGAATGGGAACCAGATCGGCGGAAGGGCGGTCCACCCGCGGCACCGCGGCCAGCAGCCCGAGCGTGTACGGCATGCGGGGCGCCGCATACAGCTCGTCGACGGGCGCCTGCTCGACGGCCCGCCCGCCGTACATCACCACCACCTGATCGGCGATGCCGGCCACCACGCCGAGATCGTGGGTGATGAGCAGTACCGCTGCGCCGGTTTCCGCTGCGGCCGTGCGTAATACGGTCAGGATCTGCGCCTGAATGGTCACGTCGAGGGCGGTGGTCGGCTCGTCGGCGATGATCACCGACGGCGAGTTGGCGATCGCCATCGCGATCATCACCCGCTGCCGCATGCCGCCGGAGAGTTCATGCGGGAACGACTGCACCCGCACCGACGGGTCGGGAATGCCGACCAGGTCGAGCAGTTCGGTGGCACGAGACCAGGCCTGCGCCTTGGTCATCGACTGATGTACCCGTAGCGCCTCCACGATCTGATCGCCGACGGTGAACACCGGGGTCAACGCCGACAACGGATCCTGGAAGATCATCCCGATGTCGGCGCCGCGGATCGTCGACATTACAGCGTCGTCGAGTCCGATGAGTTCGCGGCCGCCGAGCGAGACCGATCCGCCGACCGTCGCGGTGTCCGGGAGCAGGCCCATGATCGCGGTGGCGGTGGCCGACTTCCCCGAGCCGGACTCGCCGACCAGCGCGGTGGTGGTGCCGGGCGCGACGTCGAAGGTGATGCCGCGCACCGCATCCACCCGCCCGGCCTCACTGGCGAAGGACACCGTGAGGTCGCGCACCGACAACGCAGCCGCACGACGCGTTACGTTGCTCATGCGTGACCCCCGGCCGACGAGGTGGGATCGAGTGCGTCGCGCAGGCCGTCGGCGATCAACGCCATCGACACGGTCAGCAGCACCAGCGTGGCGGCCGGGAAGTAGAACAGCCACGGCGACGACGACAACGTGCCCGCTCCCGATTGCAGCAGCGCACCCAGTGAGACGTCGGGAATCTTGACGCCCAGACCAAGGAAGGAGAGCCCGGTTTCCGACAACACGGTCGCGACCACGCCGAGCGCGAAGTTGATCACCAGCAACGACGCCAGGTTCGGCAGGATGTGCCGGGCGATGATGACAATTGGTCGTTCGCCGAGATAGCGTGCGGCGGAGACGAAGTCGCGGGAGGTGATGGTCTGCGCCATCGAATAGACGATGCGCGCCAACATCATCCAGCCGACCGCGATGAACACCACGATCAGCCATACCCAGCTACCGCCGGTCTTCGACGAGATCAGCGCGAGGATCAAGAAGGTGGGTACCACCAGCAGCAGGTAGATCACGCCCAGGATGACCCGCTGCACCAAGCCGCCGAAGTAGGCGGCGATGGCACCGATGAAACCGGCGATGACAGTTGTTGCCAGCGAGACGGTTACCGCGATGATCAGCGAGCGACCGAGGCCGTGCACGACCTGCGCGTAGAGGTCGTTGCCGGCGTCGTTGGTGCCGAACCAGTGGTCGGGGCCCGGGGGTAGTCCGATCGCCGCGAAGTCGACGTCGGTGTAGGAGTACGACGTGGCGAACTCGCCGAAGCAGGCGAGCGCAACCAGCAGCACGAAGATCACCACGCCGACGACCGCCGGCTTATTGCGTGCGAAGCGCTTGGCCAGCAACCGCATTCGCCCGGATCGTCGACGCGCGACCGGGGTGTCGATGTCGTCGGCCGCGACTCCGACGCCGTCGGCGAGCAGACCGCCTGTCTCGGTCATCACCGGCACCACGGCGGGCGCGTCGACGTCATGTGTAGGCCGCGGCTCCGGCGGTAGGCTCACCATGTCAATTCGCCCATCTCAATTCACCCGGACCCGCGGGTCGAGGTAGACCACCGCGATGTCGGCGAGGATGGCGCCGACGGCGGTCGCGACGGCACCGAAGGCGGCGACAGCGATCACACCGTAGACGTCGTTGGCTCCGATCGAGGTGACGAAGTAGCGACCCATCCCCTCCCAGCCGAAGATCGTTTCGGTGATCACCGCGCCGGTGAAGACGGCCGGGATGGCGAAGGCGATGCCCACCGTGACCGGAATGATGGCCGTACGCAAGGCATGTCGGCGAACGGCTCGGCCACGGGTCAGTCCCTTGGCGCGAGCGGTACGCACGTAGTCGGCGTTGATGGTGTCGAGCAGCAGCGACCGCTGCAGCAGATGAAGACCGGCGTATTGCACGACGACGAGGGTGATGGTCGGCAAGATCAGGTGTGCGAGACGGTCGGTCAGCGTCGGGAAGAAGCCGTGCACGTCGACTCCCGATGAGCCGGACACGTAGACAACCGTTTGTCCCACTTGCTGATTCAGCGTGATGCCCAGCAGCACAACGGCCAGACCGACCACCACCACCGGCACGTTGATCATCACGATGGAGACCAATTGCCAAGCGCGGTCGGCCAATCGGTACTGTCGCAGTGCGGTGTACACACCGAGCGCGATACCGACGACGGTCGCGATGATCATCGCCCCGGCCATCAACTGCACCGACGTCCATGCGCGGAAGGCGATCTGCGAGTTCACACTCACCCCGACCGGCGAGTAACCCCAATCCCAGTGCAGCACAATGTCGGTCAGCCAGGTCCACCACCGCTGCAGAACCGGTGTCTGATCGTTGAGGTTGTACCGGCTCAGCGCTGCGTCGACGACGGCCGGTGGCAGCGGCGGCTTGCGGTCGGCGTAGTTCGATCGCGGGTCGAGGAAGGCGACGGCGAGGAAGAAGGTGAGGTTGACCGCGGCGAAGACCAGAACCGTCCACACCGCGAGACGTTTGACCGTGTAACTGATCATTCGGTGGCGCTCACGCGGCCGGTTCGTCGTCGAAGGGTTGTTGGGTGCGCCCGACGAGGTCGGCGACCGATCTGACGACCCGCGTCGGCCGAAATGGGTAGAGCTCCACCGATTCCGGCGTCGAGATGCCGGACAGGACCAGGATGGTCTGCAGGCCCGCTTCGAGACCGGAGATGATGTCGGTGTCCATCCGGTCACCGATCATCAACGTGTGTTCGGAGTGGGCACCCATCTGCCGCAACGCCGATCGCATCATCAGCGGGTTGGGTTTGCCCACGTAATAAGGTTCGCGACCGGTGGCGCGGGTGATCAGCGCGGCCACCGCACCGGTGGCAGGGAGCGGCCCGGCCGTCGACGGACCGGTGGCGTCGGGGTTGGTGGCGATGAATCGGGCTCCGCGCTCCACCAAACGGATCGCCGTGGTGATCGATTCGAAGGAATAGGTGCGGGTCTCACCGAGGACGACGTAGTCCGGGTCGGTGTCGGTGATGATGTAGCCGATGTCATGTAGGGCCGTGGTGAGTCCGGATTCGCCGACCACGTAGGCGCTGCCACCGGGTCGTTGGGTATCGAGGAAGCGGGCGGTGGCCAGCGCCGAGGTCCAGATGGCATCTTCGGGGATGTCGAGACCGGTGCGCAGCAGTCGCGCCCGCAGGTCACGCGGCGTGCGGATGGAGTTATTGGTCAGCACGGTGAACGGTGTGCCGTTGCTGACGAGTTCGGCGATGAACTCGTCGGCTCCCGGGATGAGGTGTTCTTCGCGGACGAGTACGCCGTCCATGTCCATCAGGTAGTTCCACACCATGTGGTGATTATGGTCGTGGTTCGCGTCGAATGGGTGAGGGACCGGAAACGACGAGGGACGCCGCCCCATGGACGACGTCCCTCGCTTGCGTATTCCGCTCAGGTGTTTGCGGGTGTCACCGCGTCAGCTCAGGGCTTTGGCCTTCAGCGCGTCGAACTCGGCCTGGGTGATCGCGCCGGAATCGAGCAGTCCCTTGGCTTCGGAGATCTGCTGGCTCGGCGACGTGCCGGCGACGGTCTTGATGTAGTCGTCGGAAGCCTGCTTGGCCTCGGCGTAGGCCTCACGCTGGCGCTCGGCCATGCCCTTGCCCTTGGCCAGCAGGTACACGATGGCCGTGATGTACGGGAAGACCACGAGGAAGATCACCCAGGCGGCCTTCGCCCAGCCCGACGACGCCTTGTCGCGGAACAGATCGGCGATGATGTGCCACAGGACGATCAGGTACGCGACGAACGCGAAAATGACGATGGTGTACCAGATGAAGTCCCAGAACGAATCCCACATGTTGCGTGGTTCTCCTTTGTATGAGGGGTGAGGTAGCGGATCGGTGGATCCGCCATGCGCCATGTAGCTTCTCACAAATAGGCATTTACTAGTGGCCTAGCTCAAGAAAGAGAGTAAATCGTCACATGCCAACAGCGTATGAGTTCGGCCTGGATACATTCGGAGACGTCACCGTCGACGACAACGGCCGGCCGACGTCAGGTGCGCAGACGCTTCGGGACGTCGTCGATCAGGCCGTGCTCGCCGACACCGTCGGGGTCGACGTGATCGGGATCGGCGAGCACCATCGAGACGATTACGCGGTGTCCGCGCCGGAGGTGGTGCTCGGCGCGATCGCGGCACGCACCGAACGAATTCGACTCGCATCGGCGGTCACGGTGTTGTCCTCCGACGATCCGATTCGGGTATTCGAGCGGTTTTCGACGCTCGACGCACTGTCCTCAGGTCGGGCCGAGGTCATTCTCGGACGTGGTTCGTTCACCGAGTCGTTTCCGCTGTTCGGCTACGACCTCGCCGACTACGAGGAACTGTTCAGCGACAAGCTCGACCTGTTCACCAAACTCCGCACCGGCAAACCGGTCACGTGGTCGGGTTCGACGCGCCCCCCGCTGACCGATCAGCGGGTCTTTCCCGAACTCGCCCGGACACCGTTGCCCGCCTGGATCGCGGTCGGCGGCAGCCCGGAATCGGTGGTGCGAGCCGCGAACTACGGTCTGCCACTGATGCTGGCCATCATCGGCGGCGATCCACGACGGTTCGTTCCCTACGCCGACCTCTATCGCCGGGCCTGCACCGAACTCAAGCAACCCGAGTTGCCGATCGGCGTGCACTCGCCCGGTCACATCGCCGACACCGACGAGCAGGCGCGCGACGAATTGTGGCTGCACTACCGCGATTACGTCTCGCGCATCGGACGTGAACGCGGCTGGCCACCACCGACGCGCATCGAGTTCGATCGCTCGACCGGACCGTCGGGCTCGCTGTATGTCGGATCGCCGGACACGGTGGCCACCAAGATCGCGTCGACGATCCAGACTCTGGGCCTGACCCGGTTCACCCTCAAGTACTCGCACGGCACGCTGCCGCATCCGCCGTTGATGCACAGCGTCGAACTCTATGGGACGCAAGTCATTCCGCGGGTTCGGGAGCTGCTGGGCTGACCGTGGGGGGGTGCGCTCGGCGAGCGGTGACACAGAATCGGCGGGAGAGCGCAGCGGCGGCGACTAATGATCCGGCGTTGCGCTGCTACCGAGGCTGTGTCACGGAAACCCTGTGCCCGGCCCTGCGCAGCGCCATCAACGCGTTGGAGGGCGCCGTCGATGAGCGGGAGAGCGCCGTCGATGGGGTGGACCCGAGGGCGCCGTCGACGAGGGAGCTACCGCCGAGCGAGCACCAACGTGAAATCCCCTGCGGCATCAGTCCACGACTCGACAACCGGCAGGCCGGCGGCACCGAGCTCGGCGAGGGGTGACACAGAATCGGTAGGAGAGCGCTGCCGCGGCGACTATTGGTCCGGCGTTGCGCTGCTACCGAGGCTATGTAACGGAAACCCTGCGCCCGGCCCTGCGCAGCGCCGTCAACGAGCCGGAGGGCGCCGTCGATGGGCGGGATGGCGCCGTCAACACGTCCGAGGGCGCCGTCGATGGATCGGCGGGCGCCGTCGATGAGGAAGCTACCGCCGAGCGAGCACCAACGTGAAATCCCCTGAGGCATCGGTCCAGGATTCGACCACGGGCAGGCCGGCGGCATCGAGCTCGGCGTGCAGCACCGCGGGGTCGAACTTGGTGCTGATCTCGGTCAGCACCTCGGCACCCGCCGGCAGACGCCAATACCGTTCCAGCACAGGGAAATACGCGTCGACGTCACGTCGCGCGCGCAGCCACATCTCGATTCGGTGCCGCACCGGATTCCACCGCGCGATGTGGTCGAAGTCGTCGACGAACAAGCCGTCGGCGTCGAGCCCACGACGCAGCACCTCGATCATGTTGCGGTTGAAATCGGCTGTCACACCGGCGTTGTCGTTGTAGGCGGCGACCAGGCGACCGGTGTCCTTGATGAGGTCGGCGCCGAGCAGGAAGAAGTCACCGGGAGCCAGTGCGGCGGCGAGCGCACCCAGAAAGCCCGCTCGCTGCTCATCGTCGAAGTTGCCGATGGTGCCGCCGAGGAAGACCGCGATCCGCGGGCCGTCGGCCTCGGGCAGTGAGAGTCCGGGCTCGGTGAAATCGGCAACCACCGGCGTGATCTCGATGTCGGGGTAGTCCACCGAGAGGATATCGGATGCGCTGCTGAGCATTTCGGAGCTGACATCCACCGGCACGTAGGTGAACCCCTGCCCGACTCGAGATGCCCTGGCGGAGAAGGCATTCAGCAGCAGGCGGGTCTTGGTCGAGGTTCCCGAACCCAACTCGACCATCGCCCGGGCACCCGAACGTTCAGCGATCTCGGCACTGCGCGCGACGAGGATCTCGGTCTCCCGACGCGTCGGGTAGTACTCCGGCACACGGGTGATCTCGTCGAAGAGCTTGCTGCCGCGCTCGTCGTAGAGCCACTTGGTGGGCAGCGTCGGCGGGTTCTGCCACAGGCCCGCCAGCGCATCGACGGCCAGCGGGGTGTCGACCTCGACAGTCATCGGGCCAACCGCAATCCGGAGAACACCCAACGTGATTGCGCCGGAAAGAAATTCCGGTAGGTGACCCGCTCATGTCCCGGCGGGGTGATCGCGCTGGCGCCACGCAGCACGTGCTGATCCGACATGAACTTGCCGTTGTACTCACCCACCGCACCGTTGGCCGGCGCGAAACCCGGATAGGGCAGGTACGCGCTCGACGTCCACTCCCAGACGTCACCGACCATCGCCGCCCCCGCGCGGCCGGGATGACATCGGGCCGGATCGAGCAACTGCCCTCGCGCACCGCCCACTCCGTCCGGGTTGGGTCCGCCGGGCACGCTGGCGGTTCCGGTTGCGGCGTATTCCCACTCGAATTCGGTGGGCAGTCGTGCGCCGGCCCATCGCGCATAGGCGTCGGCCTCGTAGAACGAGACGTGCAGCACCGGCTCGTCGGGCACCACCGGTCGGCGGCCCGACAACGTGAACGTGGTCCACTCGCCGTCCCGGAACTCCCAGTAACCCGGTGCCTCCCAACCGGTTTCGCGAAGCCGGGCCCACCCGTCGGAGAGCCAGAACTCGTAACGGCGGTAGCCGTCGTCGGCCATGAACTCCAGCCAGTCGGCGTTGGTGACCGCCCGCTCGGCGATCTCGAACCCCTCGAGGAAGACCTTGTGCCGGGGACCTTCGTTGTCGTAGGCGAAGGTGTCTTGCGAACTTCCCGATCCGGCGAACGGCGTACCGACCTCGACCACCCCGCCGGCCACCGACCGCCAGGTGAGGGCATCCGGCTGGTGCTGCTCGTCAGCCGGGCGGTCGACGTAGACCGGCTCGAAGTGGTTGGTGGACAACAGATGTTTGAGATCCATCAGGATCAGTTCCTGATGCTGCTGCTCGTGGTTGACACCCAACTCGACGAGATCGAGCGTCGCCTCATCGAGGTCGCCGCGTTCCAGTCGCTCGACCATCATCGAGTCGACGTATTCGCGGTAGTGCGCGACGTCGGCGACTCCCGGCCTGGTGACCAGACCGCGGTCGGGTCGCGGATGTCGCTCTCCGACAGCCTCGTAGTAGCTGTTGAACAGATAGCGAAACGTCTCGTCGTAGACCGCATACGACGGATCGGCCCGCAGGATGAACTCCTCGAAAAACCAGGTGACATGGGCGCGATGCCATTTCACCGGGCTGGCCTCGGTCATCGACTGAGGGGTCTGATCCTCCGCGGACAGCGGTGCGGTCAGCTCGTCGGTCAAGGACCGAACGTCGAGAAAGCGTTGCGCCGGCGTCGTCGTGACCGGTGCGGTGATGCGGTTGGTGATGCTCATCGGGCCTCCCGCGGCGTTGGTTACCTCAACAGGTCTACCCGAAAGCTGTGACACTCGTCGTCGACGGCGGCCCTACTCGTCGTCGGCCGGACTATCACCGACGATGTGCACCGCGGCCTCTTCGGCCGACGCCCCGGCACCGTCGATGCCGACGTCGAAGGCGACTTCTTCGGACGTGACATCGAGTCCCGAGCCCTCGTCGGGCGCGACGAGCCGACCGGACCGACGGCCACCGACATCGTCGGTGTCCTCCGGGAATTCCGCGCTGCTATCGGACTCGTGGGGCCGCCAGCCCTCACCCGAGCGCGCGTCCGAGTCACGTTCGATCTCGTCGATCGGGTCCTCGGCGTTCCACGAATCGGGCACCTCCTCCGACAGCCGCTCGTCGAGGCTCTCGCCTTCACGCTGTTCCTCGGCGGTCAATCCCCGACGAGCCCCGCTCGGCGGATAATCGGGCGGCGAGAAGCCCTCGTCGAGGACATCGTCGACGCCACGGTCGACCAGCGTGTCCTCCGGCTGGAGTTGATCGTCGTCGTCGAGGCTGTATTCGCCGTCGGAACCTTCTGGGGTGCTTCCGATATCGCTCACGCCCTCCACGATGCCACTCCGCTGTCGATAGCATCGCCACCTGGGCCAATCCGCAGGCAGTTCAGTTGAATCGTCAAACCGGTCGCCGATCTGGGCTCGCGCGTCGATCCTTGGCACGACGCGCAGGGTGAAACCCTGTTGACAGCGCGCGTCATTCCGTAAAGTCCCAACCATGACAATTCCCCCCGATCCGCAGAACCCCGGATCACCCGATCCATCGCAGGGACCCGGGAACTATCCCGGATCGACGCCGGAGCCCGGTGGCTCGTACCCGCCGCCGGGCGGCTCCTACCCCCCACCCGGCGGTTCGTATCCGCCTCCCGGTGGCTCTTACCCCCCGCCGCCGCCCGGCTCCTACCCGCCACCCGGCGCGTATCCCCCGCCGCCCTCGGGCGCATTCCCGCCCCCCGGCTCGACGCCGCCCCCGCCCGGCGCCTACCCGCCACCGCCGCAGTACGGCCAGCCCGCGTTCGGTCAGCAGCCCGCATTCGGCGGGGCACCGACGGCCCAGTTCTCGGTGGGCGACGCGATCTCCTATGGCTGGGAGCGCTACAAGGCGAACGCGCTTCCGTGGATTCTGGTGATCCTGGTCGGCGTCGTGGCAGCGGCTGTGGTCCAGTGGCTCGGATCGTTGTTGGGCGGCGGCAGCGTCGACTCGCTCGACGGCGGCATCGGCAGCGGCTCCTTCATCATCTCGTTCATCTTCGGCATCCTGGCCGCCATCGTCGGCTGGTTCTTCCAGGCCGCCTACGCGCGCGGTGCGCTGGACGAGGTGTCCGGCAAGAAGCCGCAGTTCGGTGATTTCTTCGCCTTCAACAACTACGGCGCGATCCTCGGCACCGCGGCCCTGGTGGCCATCGGCACCTACATCGGCCTGATCCTGCTGATCATCCCCGGCATCGTGTTCGCCTTCCTGGCCTACTGGGCGATGACCTTCGTCGTCGACCGCCAGCAGGACCCGATCACCGCGATCAAGTCGAGCTTCTCGGTGATCAGCAAGAACGCCGGTCAGCTCCTGCTGCTGGCCCTGGTGAACGTCCTGCTGCTGATCCTCGGTGCCGTGCTGTGCCTGGTGGGCTTGCTGGTGACCGGCCCGATCGTCGCGATCGCCAGCACCTACGCCTACCGGTTCTTCACCGGCGGCCCGATCGCCCCGCTCGGCGCCGTCGCCCCGGGTGCGTTCGGAGGCCCGGGTGGCTTCCCGCCGCCGGGACCGCCCCAGGGACCGCCGCCGGGCCAGTACCCGCCGCAGTAGTCGCCCCCGCGCGACAGGCGTTGTCCAAGACGAGGCCGTCACCCGATTTCGGGTGACGGCCTCGTCTTGCTATTCACGGTCGTGTTCGCGGTTGCATTCTCGCGGCGTGGCATTCGCCGAACCGCACGTGCGAGGACAGCCGTTGGGCAACAATGAGGGCACCTTCGAGACCACCAGCCCAGCGATCGAGGTGCAGCGATGATCGATGAGATGCAACAGGAGGCGGCCGAACTCTTCTCGGCCGGCGAATACCGACACGCCCTGGCCGAGTTCTCGGTGCTCCGCGAGATCCGTTCCCGACGCGAGGGCCCCTATTCGACGATGTACCTGTCGAACCTGCACGACTGCGTGCGGTGCATGTCGCACCTGCAGCTCTGGGCGGATTCGACGCAGCTGTGCGGGGAACTGCACAGCAAGTACGTGCGAACCCATGGTCGGGGTCAGGACGACACCGTGGACGTCGCCAAACACTGGGCGTGGGCACTGATCCATCTCCACGAGTATCCGCCCGCAGTGCGCCTGTACCTGACCACCGCCGACGCGCTGTGGGACACCGATCCCGCTGCCGCACAACAACTTCTGGCCGCAGCGGTGGCGCATCGCGACAGCACCGGCGCGGCCGGGGTGTTGGGTCAGGACGCCGCGTCCCTACACCACCGGGGCGAGCTCACCACTTCGGTCGAACAGCTGATCCGACAGGTGGCCGGCGACGAAAAACGAGCGCGGGCCGCCACCACACTCGACGGCCTCGCGCTCGCCTGACCGGAGTTTCGATACGCCGCAAGCGGTTTCGCTGAGCGGTTTCGATTCGCCCGGTTTCGATACGCCGGCTCACTTCGCTCGCAGGCTACTCAACCTGCATGCCGGCGTTTCTCAACCTGCATGCCGGCGTATCTCAACCTGCAGAGCGACGTCTCTCAAAGCCACAGAGGGACTTCACACCGGTTGCGCAGCAACCTTTTTCGGCAGCGTGAACAGCGTGGCGATGCTGACCACGATGAGCAGGATGGCGCCGACCCAGATGAAGACACTCAGCGCGAAGAGCGGCAGGAAGAACATCACCAGGCCGGCGACGATCGCGACGATGCCCGAGAGAATCAGCAGCCAGCGCGGGGCATGCGCGGAACCGCTGACGGCAGTGGCGATGTCGCCGACGCCCTGGAAGATCCACGCGACGCTGATGAAGATGGCCAGGAACTGCAGGGCATTCGCCGGGTTGAACAGCGCGACGATTCCCAGCAGCAGGATCAGCACGCCGATGATTCCCATGAAGGCGCGCCACCCGCCGGACAGGAACGACGACGCCATCGCCTGCCAGATTCGGAAAACGCCCAGAATGATGAGCGAGATACTGAACAAGACACCGATAACAAAGAGCGTGGCGCTGGGCCACACCAGCACGATGATTCCCAGAACGATTCCGGTGATCGCGGAGGCGATCATGGCCGAGCGCACCGCACTCACCATCTCGTCGGGAATCTGCTTTGCGTAATCTGCGATTGTCATACGCGCAGCGTAATCCGCCACAATGCACAACACCGTGCATATTGCGTGAATTGATGTGGTGTCGTTGCCCAGGGTCACACTGTCCCCCGGCCTCACAGGTGTCTTCAATCACTCTCAGGGCTTGATAAGGTCACGCCCATGACACGGCGATTGACGCGACTGCGATACGGAATGGTTGTTTCCGCTCTGACTGCCTGCCTGACAGCCGGACTGGCGACCGCGCCACACGCTGACGCCGCAACCTATGCCGCCGGCGGCGCGACGATGGTCGCCCGTCTGACCGGCCCGGGCTCGATCAACGACACGGTCGGGCGCTACAACATCGTCGGTACCGACCTCGGCATCATGTGGGACAACGGCAAGGGCGAGATCCTGACCGCCTTCGGCGACACCCAGAGCTTCAACGGATGGTCGCTGCTCTACGGCGAACTCTTCTACTGGCGGTCCAACGTGCTCCTGCGCAGCACCGACCACAACCTCGCCGACGGCATGACCTTCACCGGTCACGCCGGGCCGCCCGGAAATGCCAAGCGCCTGCTCAAGCCGAACCTGCGGCGCGAGGTGACGATCATCCCGACCGCGGGTATCGCCGCCAACGGCAAGCAGTACCTCAACGTCATGTCGGTGAAGCACTGGGGACCGCCGGGAATCTGGTACACCAACTGGTCGGGACTGACCGTCTCCACCGACAACGGCAACAACTGGCGCGCGCTCAACGCCTTCCGCCCCAACGGCGGCGGCAACCACAAGTTCCAGATGGGCGCCTTCCTCAAGGTCGGCAAGACCGTCTACTCCTACGGAACGCCCGACGGCCGGTGGGGCGCGGTCTACCTCTCCCGCGTGAATGAGGCCGATATCGAGGACCTCGGCAAGTACGAGTACTTCTCGTACGGTCGATGGGTCCGCAACAACCCGTCGTCGGCGACGCCGGTGATGGGCGCACCCACCGGTGAACTGTCGGTTCAGTGGAACGATTACCTGGGCAAGTTCATCTCGCTGAGCCAGTCGCAGCGTGGCGCGCTGATGCGTACCGCCGACCGACCGGAAGGGCCGTGGACCAACGGCGAAGTGATCGCACCGATCGACAACCCGTACTCGGGGTACGCGCCGTACATCCACCCGTGGTCGTCGGGCAGCAACCTCTACTTCACGTACTCGATCTACACCGGCTATCAGGTCTATCTCATGCGGGTGCCACTGCAGAAGGGCTGACCGGGCCGTCGGCCTCGTCGTCGGGAACGGTTTGGCCGGGACCCGTTTGGTCGGAACCGGTTTGGTCGGCAGCGGCGAGACGTTCGGAACGTGGGCGCAGCCACCGTCGGTCGATCCAGTGGTAGACGACGATCACCGAGGCGGCCAGCGCCCACCCGAGTAGGACGTCGATGACGTAGTGCTCGGCGGTGTAGACGAGGGTGAATGCCATTGCCAGGGCGTATCCCATGAACAGTGTCTTGCCCAAGGCGCGCACCCGTGGCCACATGAACAGCGCCAGCAGCATGGTCAGGCCGGCATGCAACGACGGGATGGCCGCGACGAGGTTGGCCTTGCCCTGCCCGATCTGCAGCAGCTCCGACGCCGCCGGCACGTTGAGGTACTCCCACCCGCGTGCGGAGATCCGTTCCACGTAGGGCGCGGCGCCCGGATGGCTCGGCGTGACCGGTCCCAGCAGGCCACCGCCCGGATCGGGCGTCGGAGCGTACATGCACGACGGGTCGTGCGGGTGTCCGACGACCTGTTCCGACGTGCATTTTGCGGCCGCCCAGGGCGGCGCAGCGGGCAGCAGCGAGTAGCCGATCAACGCCAGGAAGGTGGTCGCGACGAAGCATGCCGCATATCGACGCCACGCCGCGCGGTCCCGTAGCCACAACACGGCGGCCACCGCGTACGGGATGATGAAGTACGACATGTAGATGACGCTGGTGATGATCTCCCACCAGGGCGGACCGGCTTGTTTGAGCTGTCCTTGCAGCCATGCGGTGGGACTGACCCCGAACATCGCCTGATCGATGTCGACGGCGAGATGCCAGTGCGTTGGCATGCCCAGCCACACCGCGACGTTGCGGGTCCAGTCGTAGAGCAGCAGGATCGCCGCGAACGGCAACCAGTCGATGATGACGGTGGTCGCCTTGCGGCGTCCGATGGTGGCCGCCAGCATGCCGAGGCACAGCAGCAGGAGCAGCCGCGTGCGGTCGAAGGCCAGACCACTGACCAGATACTCGTAGACCATGAACGCAACCCAGGCGGCGATCGCGATCCGCCGGACGACGGTCAGATCCCGTCGGCGAGGCACGACGTCTGCGGCGGCGGCGATGTCGTCGAGAATCGGCTCGACGCCCGGTGCGTCGTCAGCCGAGTCACGTCGGCGTTCGGGTGGCAGGTCGGTCCCGACGGCCTCGTCGATGCTCATGGTTGGCCGACGCTCATGGTCCCGACTGTCACTGAAAACTCTCCCGACTCGACCCCCACCACCGTTTGTTTCGTGTCAGCCTATCGACCATTTCCTGTTTGTCTGCCGTTCACGACACAGACCGGCGAGATTCGACGTCCCCAAACGATAGGATCGGTGACGCGAGTCACAGTGCGTCCGAGGAGGGGTCACCGCATGCCCAACCGTTTCCTTCGCTACGGCGACCAGCGCTACATCATCAGTCGCGAAGCCGAGGCCAGGCTCAACCGCGCCCTCGATGCCGTCTACGCCGACGGCAGTCGCGGCCACGAGTGGCTGAACCTCTATCACGACTCCGAAGCACCGTGCCGACTGCTGATCGCCACCGGAGTGCCGATCACGATCGAGACCGTGCCCGCCGCCGACGACTGACGAAGCCGGGCCGATTATCGTGAGCGCCATGCGCATCGGAGCCCACCTTCGCGAGGACGCGGATCCACTCGAGACCGCCGAGGAGCTCGGCATCGATGTCTTCCAGATGTTCGTCACCGACCCGCAGGGTTGGGGCAAGCCGCAACCCCGGCCCGACGCCGAACAGATCCGCGAGTCGCCGATCGACGTGGTGGTGCATTCGAGCTACCAGATCAACGTGGCGAGCCTGAACAACCGGCTGCGCATGCCGTCGCGTAAGGCCGTCGAACAGCAGGCTGCGGCGGCCGCCGATCTCGGCGCTTTCGGGCTGGTGGTGCACGGCGGTCACCTGCGCGACGGCGAGGACGCAGCGCAGGGAATTGCCAACTGGCACAAGCTTTTCGACCGCCAGCAGGACAAGGGCGGGTTCGGCGTGCCGATCCTCGTCGAGAACACCGCCGGCGGTGATCACGCGATGGCGCGCACGCTCGAGGCGATCGACCGACTGTGGGGCGAGGTCGGCGAATTCGAGCAGGCCGGCTTCTGCCTGGACACCTGCCACGCATGGGCCGGCGGCGAGGATCTCATCGGGCTCGTCGAACGCGTCCTGGCCATCACCGGCCGCATCGACCTGATCCACCTGAACAACTCGCGCGACGAGTTCGATTCCGGACGCGATCGGCACGCCAATCTGGAGTCCGGGCACATCGAACCCGACGTCCTGGCCGCCGTCGCGCGGGCCGCGAAGGCCCCGATCATCCTAGAGACCCCGGCCGAGGGAATCCCCGCAGACCTGGAGTACCTGCGCAGCGCGATCTGAGCGCTGCAGCCAACCCATTCATCCGATATTCACTATCGGCCACATTCCGCTAGCTAGAGTTAGCACCGTCACCCGCCCTACGGTTGTCGCGCGCGAAAATCAACGGTATTCTGTAGTTACCGGCGAGTAACTTAGCGACTTTTTCGAGACCAACGCCTTGCATTAGCTACTGCAGCACAACGAGCGAGATCTACCAGCGCCTACACAACAGAGGTGGAGCGACGTGAGCGCCCACCATCTACATCGAGACAGCCCATCAGCCGACGTCTGAGATAGGAAATTTCATGGGGCACTACAAGAGCAACGTGCGCGACCTGCACTTCAACCTGTTCGAGCTCTTCGAACTGGACAAGGTGCTCGAGAGCGGCGAATTCGGCGACCTCGACCACGAGACCGCGGTCGACATGATCCGCGAGGTCAAGAACCTCGCCGAGGGCATCGTCGCCGACTCGTTCGTCGACGCGGACCGCAATCCGCCGGTCTTCGATCCGGACACCCACAGCGTGACCATCCCGGAGAGCTTCGCGAAGTCCTACCACGCCTACATCGACGCCGGATGGGACAAGGTCGGCATCGCCGACGAGCTCGGCGGCATGCCGGCACCCCGGTCGCTCTACTGGGCGATGTCGGAGATGATCCTGGGCGCCAACCCGGCCCTCTTCATGTACTCGGCAGGCGCCGGATTCGCAAACATCTTCTACGACAACGGAACCGACGAGCAGAAGAAGTGGGCGGCGATCTGCTCCGAGCGCGGCTGGGGTGCCACCATGGTGCTCACCGAGCCCGACGCCGGCTCCGACGTGGGTGCGGCCCGCACCAAGGCCGTCGAACAGGCCGACGGCACCTGGCACATCGACGGAGTGAAGCGCTTCATCACCTCCGCAGATCAGGACATGACCGAGAACATCTTCCACCTGGTCCTCGCTCGTCCCGAAGGTGCCGGACCCGGCACCAAGGGACTCTCCCTGTTCTTCGTCCCGAAGTTCCACTTCGACCATGAGACCGGCGAACTCGGCGAGCGCAACGGCGTCTTCGTCACCAACGTCGAGCACAAGATGGGCCTCAAGGCCTCGGCCACCTGTGAGGTCACCTTCGGGCAGCACGGCACACCGGCCGTGGGCTGGCTCGTCGGCGAAGTGCACAACGGCATCGCGCAGATGTTCGACGTCATCGAGCACGCTCGAATGATGGTGGGCACCAAGGCCATTTCGACTCTGTCGACCGGTTACCTCAACGCCCTCGACTACGCCAAGGAGCGTATCCAGGGTGCTGATCTGACCCAGATGACCGACAAGACCGCCCCGCGCGTGAGCATCACCCACCATCCGGATGTGCGTCGCTCGCTGATGACCCAGAAGGCCTACGCCGAGGGTCTGCGCGCGATCTACCTCTACACCGCGTCACATCAGGATCCCATTGCCGCGCAGATCGTTTCGGGCGCGAGCCCCGACTTGGCGCACAAGGTCAACGACCTGCTCCTGCCGATCGTCAAGGGCGTCGGCTCCGAGCGTGCCTACGCAGTGCTCGGCCACGAGTCGCTGCAGACGCTGGGCGGATCGGGCTTCCTGCAGGACTACCCGATCGAGCAGTACATCCGCGATTCCAAGATCGACTCGCTGTATGAGGGCACCACCGCGATCCAGGCGCAGGACTTCTTCTTCCGCAAGATCATTCGCGACAAGGGTCAGGCGCTGGCGCATGTTGCCGGACAGGTCCAGTCGTTCATCGACTCCGAAGCGGGCAATGGCCGGCTCAAGGCCGAACGCGCACTGCTGAAGACCGCGCTCGACGATGTGCAGGGCACGGCCGCCATCCTGACCGGCTTCCTGATGGGTGCGCAGGAGAACCCGTCGGAGCTCTACAAGGTCGGCCTGGGTTCGGTGCGCTTCCTGATGGCTGTCGGCGACCTGCTGATCGGCTGGCTGCTGCTGCGTCAGGCCGAGATCGCGCTCGCCGCGCTCGACGCCGGACCGTCGGAGGCCGACAAGTCGTTCTACGAGGGCAAGGTGGCCGTGGCCAGTTTCTTCGCCAAGAACATGCTGCCGCTGCTCACCTCGGTGCGCGCCACCATCGAGACCATCGACAACGACATCATGGAGATCGACGAAGCCGCGTTCTGATGACGACTTGGTCGCGGTAACCCCGCGACCCACAGCACCAACACCTTCGGGGGGGGGGGGGGGCCCCGCGGGCGCCCGCGCGCCCCGGG
>JAEYMI010000099.1 GCA_023461275.1 Actinomycetes bacterium
GGGATGGACTCCCCGCTCGGCAGCGTTATCCGTCGCATCCGCGATCACTTCCTTCTGGTTGTCCTGAGGTGGGACGTGGGCTGAGATCCTCGAAGACATCTCAGGGGTGCAAGGTGTCAAGCGGCGAGGTTGATGCGGTGGCCCCAGGCGGTGTGTTCGTCGTAGAGAGTGCGGTGGGTGCTACGAGTAGTATTCTCCCCCAGTGCTTTTCAAGTGCCGATAATTTACCTTATGTCAGGTAAACCACTGCATATTGCATCAGATGCATCACCTCGCCACTCCTCCTGGTCCTGACCGCGGTCACGAATCCCGTTGCTTAGCAGCGGCATTCGAGCAAGCAACACGGCTTTGACGCGAGGCTGGGCGCTTGAGGCCGGGCTGCGTTGCCAGGAAGTCAACCCGATGACCTGCGGAGTGGCGTTGATGATGCATTGGATGAAATCAATGATGCATCAGATGAGACGCCCCGGCGATCTGTAAAAGGATTGCTGTGGCAACCCGGTCCGGCGCATAGTCGTGGCATGCTGCGCTTCTGTGCTGATGTCTCGGCCGCGGACTGGATCACGCGAAGTCGTGACGCGACCGACGACGTCGCGTCGGGCCAGGCATGGAAGTCACTAGCACTGTTCGGCCCTCCTGAGTTCGAGGCCTACGCGCGGGTCCGCTTCATGCCGGATCCCGGATCGACAGGTACAACAGCGCCCGCCCGCACACCCGCCTCGGCAACGCCCCACCCGCCGAGTACGAGGCAGCGCACTGCGCTGAGCCCACCAAGTCATCGCGACCGGCAATGACACCTGCATAGACGTGGCATCAACGCGTAGATGTTTCAGTTTCTTCTGTGCTGGGGCTGTGTCAGGTGCTGGACCGGGTGTAGGCAGCGGCGCGCACCACATCGTCGTCCTCCAGTCCAGCTCCTATTGCTCCGCCCACGGTGGCCAGGCTGGCGGTGAGCCAGCTGATCTTCGCGTAGTCCAAAGCGTTCACTGGGTGACCGGCGACACCGGCCAGTACCTGCTCGTCGATGAGCAGCAGCGCGCCGACCCAGGACAGTATGAATAAGCCGAGGTAGAACACCACAACCCCGATGGCCACGGTCGCGGTGGTGGCCAAATTGAACAGGATCACCTGCTCACGTTGGGCTCGCCGCCGTGGGCGCTCCCACAAGTCGGCTCCCAGGATCAGGGTGGCACCCACCGCCCCGATCGCCATCACCGCCAGCAGGACCAGGCGCACCGGCCCGTAGGCCATGGCCAGTACCCATAGGTCCGAGGCCACCAATGTCAGCATGCCGGTGGCCGCTGCCCCGACCAGCGCCCGGGAGAGCCGGGCCACGAAGGCCCAAGGCTGGTTGGCGCGGATCATGCCCAGCAGCAACCGCACGTTGCCGCTCAGCACTCGGGCCGTGAACTGCACGACGTTGTCGTCCGGGCGTTCGTCGAGATCGGTGGACAGCTGGTGGGCTCTTCGAGCAAGATCCCGCTGGGCGTTGGGGTCTTCGGCGTCGTAGCCCAGGAGCTGCCCGACCACGTGCACGGTGGTCTCTTGCACCTTCTGCCGCACGTGCACGGGTCCCAGGGTTGGGACGGAGACCAGTCCTACCCCGTGCACGGGGCTGAGCTGGGTGAGCACCGGACGTCGGCCGGTCTTCAGGGGGATCTCGGTGAGCACCACGGCCAAATCCCAGTTCTCCTCCAGCACGCGGTTTCGGGCCGCCTCCAGCAGGTCCAAGGTCTCGGTGGGCGGATCGACCAGCCGGTCTTCGGCCATCTTCAGTTGCCAGCGCACTCCCGGATACCGCTGCACCAAAATCTTGCGCACCGAGGTGGTGACCTCGGGGCCGAGCACCGCACTCAGGGATGGTGAGACCACCAGGCCGATGAGCAGCTCGGCATCGGAAAGGGGTTCGGCAGGATCGGCGGTGGATCGGCAACGCTCAGCAGTCACCCCTCCATGGTGAGGCAACCACGGTCGGATTGCCACTGGCTCGATGGAGCCCCCAAGGTTTCGCGCAGCACCGCGGGCCGGATTCGGTGGTCGCCTCGATCCCGGAAAGAGCGGTGCTGCTCACTGCGAAATCCTCTCCCCGCCGACGCCGCCAGCGCGAAGACATCACAGCCAGCGGGCCCGGCACCTGCCGGTGTCGAGGACGGCTTCTCGATGATGCTGCAGTGACGGATCGGTTAAAGTGCTTCGGCGGTGTGGGAGCAGTGATCAGCGTGGGGCCGGTCGATTCCGTTCGGACAGGTGATGCATCGACTGCCCAGCGGCAGGTGCGGTATCTGGCAAGTCCAGCCGTCACCGACCTCGAGAGGGTTGCTAGACATGAACCCGTCAACGTCGGACATGTAGGTGTCGGCGGCCCGCTTGGCGGCCCCACAATCAACGCCGGGAGTCAACGCCACAATGTCCAGGATGCCGTCTGGTCCCCAGGCCACCCCGCAGCTACGGTCCCTGATCCATGCCGGCGGCGGGGGAGTGACGATAGTGGTGGGCGCCTGGGTCGGCGACGAACTGGAGCCACTCGATGCAGTGTCCTCGCTGTCGCTACAGCCAACTGTGGTCAGTGCGATGGCGACCAGGCCGGGTTTATCGAGTCGTTCAACAACCGGCTGCGCGACGAATGCCTCAACCGCAACTGCTGGCCGACGTTGCTCGAGGCCCGTGTAGTCATCGCCGACTTCAAAGACGACCACAACCATCGGCACCGCCACTCGGCACTGGGCTACCAGACCCCGGCCGAGTACAGT
>JAEYMI010000100.1 GCA_023461275.1 Actinomycetes bacterium
GGCCGAGATGTTTGTGCGGCGCATGTCGTCTCGGCCACCTTCTCGTCCCGGCGCGGGACAACCGTGGCATGCTGGAGGAACAGACCGCGCCACAGCCCCCCGGCGCGTGCGTCCCGCGTGACATGGTCGTACGCCGCCACTCAGCCCGTGTCGACGAAGGTGCGGTCACCAGGGAGGTCTGCTGCGTGGTCGTCGTGATCGTGCTCAGTGTGCTGCTCGTGGCGGCACTCGTGGTCTGCGGCCTGCTCGCGTACCGCATCAGTCAACTACGCAGCGCCGGAACGCCGGTGGTGCTGCGGGAGCTGCCGGCAGCGGCCGACGAGGGGTGGCGGCACGGCACCATCCACTACAGCGACGATTCGCTGCGCTACTTCCGGCTGACCGCGCTCCGGCCTGGCCCCACGCTGACGTTTCCGCGTCAAACCATCGAGATCAGCGGCCGACGACTACCGGCGGGGACCGAAGGGGAGATCCTCGAGGACTCCGCCATCGTCGGGCTCGTCTGCGGGGCCGACGACCAATACGAGCTCGCCATGAGTCCGGGTGCGGTGACCGCGTTCCAGTCCTGGCTGGAGTCGCGACAGTCGGTTCGGTCGCAGCGCCGACGCGGGGCCTAAGTCCGCTCAGTCGGTCTGCGCTTAGTCGGTCTGGGCCGGACGCTGACGGCTGCCGCCGGGTACCCACGTGACGTCCCCGGTGCCCAACGGTGGTCGATTGGCCACCCGCGACAGAATGAACAACAGGTCCGACAACCGATTCAGATACTTCGCCGGCAGGACGCTGGTGTCGTCGGGGTTTTCGGCCACCGCGGCCCACGCCGACCGCTCGGCGCGGCGGGTGACCGTCCGGGCGTGATGCAGCAATGCGCTCAGCGGGCTTCCGCCCGGCAGAATGAAGCTGTTCAGCGCCGGCAGGTCGGCGCCGAACTCGTCGCACCATTGTTCCAGCGCGTCGATGTAGGACTGCTCGATGCGCAGCGGGGGGTATTCCGGGTTCTCGACCACCGGCGTCGAGAGATCCGCACCGGCGTCGAACAGATCGTTCTGCACGGTGCGCAGCACCTCGACGATCGGCTCGGGCACTTCACCGCCGAGTGACAGGGCAGTGCCGATCACGGCATTGGCCTCGTCGCAGTCGGCGTAGGCGACCACCCGGGCGTCGGTCTTGGGCACGCGCGAGAAGTCACTGAGTCCCGTGGTGCCGTCGTCGCCGGTCCGCGTGTAGATGCGTGTGAGATGCACAGCCATGCACCGAATCTACTTGGTTCGCCCAGTCGGAGACCCCGGCGTCGTACGGTCGGATTCGACGGCCGGATAAAGTGGGCGGTGTGAGTGATCGCTTTCTGGTGACGGGTGGGGCGCGCCTGAGCGGCGAGGTCTCCGTGGGCGGCGCGAAGAACAGTGTGCTGAAGCTGATGGCCGCGTCGCTGCTGGCCGAAGGCACCACGACGCTGACCAATTCGCCCGAGATCGCCGACGTCCCGCTGATGGCCGATGTCCTGCGAGGGCTGGGCGCGGTGGTCACGCAGGAGGGCGACACGGTCCGCATCGAATCACCGGCCGAACCCAAGTACCACGCGGATTTCGACGCGGTGAAGCAGTTCCGGGCGTCGGTGTGTGTCCTCGGTCCGTTGATGGCCAAGTGCCGTCGTGCGGTGGTCGCACTTCCGGGCGGCGATGCGATCGGCTCCCGGCCGCTGGACATGCATCAGGCGGGATTGCGGGCGTTGGGCGCGCACAGCTCCATCGAGCACGGTTGTGTGGTGGCTGAGGCCGACGCGCTGATCGGCGCGCCCGTCGCGCTGGAATTCCCGTCGGTGGGTGCCACCGAGAACATCCTGATGGCGGCGGTCCTCGCCGAGGGCGTCACCACCATCGACAACGCCGCGCGGGAACCGGAGATCGTTGATCTTTGCGTGATGCTGCAACAGATGGGTGCGCAGATCTCCGGCGCCGGGACCTCGACGCTGACCATCACCGGTGTCGAACGCCTGAACCCGGTCACGCATCGGGTGGTCGGCGACCGGATCGTCGGCGCCACGTGGGGGATCGCCGCGGCGATGACCCGCGGCGACGTCACGGTGCGCGGCGTCTCACCGGATCATTTGCAGCTCGTTCTGAACAAGCTCGGCGACGCGGGCGCCACCGTCGACCGCTTCGACGACGGATTCCGCGTCCGCCAGGACACCCGGGCCACCGCGGTCAACGTCTCGACGCTGCCGTTCCCCGGTTTCCCGACCGATCTGCAGCCGATGGCGATCGGGCTCGCCGCGGTCTCGACCGGGATGTCGGTGATCACCGAGAACGTGTTCGAGGCCCGATTCCGGTTCGTCGAGGAGATGGTGCGACTGGGCGCCGACGCCAGGACCGACGGCCACCACGCGGTGATCCGGGGCATCGAACGGCTGTCCAGCGCACCGGTCTGGTGCTCCGACATCCGCGCCGGTGCGGGTCTGGTGTTGGCCGGGCTGGTCGCCGACGGTGTCACCGACGTCCACGACGTCGAACACATCGACCGCGGTTACCCGCATTTTGTCGAGCACCTCCGGCGCCTCGGCGGCGAGATCGAGCGGGTCCGGGGCTGACCACGATGGCCGGACCGCACGCGCATGGTTCTCCGGTGCCGGGTTCTGCGGTGCACGGCACCGTCGACATCGACGAGTGGGCCCAGCGTTTCGACCTGCTCTCCGATCCCCATCGTCTGGAGATCCTGACCGTATTGCATCGTCGGCCCGGCATCATCGTCGGAGATCTGGCTGCGGCCGTCGGAAGGACGGAAACCGCTGTCTCGCAAGCACTTCGGGTGCTTCGACAACAGGGCTGGGTATCCTCGACGCGCGTCGGCCGGTCGGTGAGTTACCGGCTCGACGACGACACCGTCCACCAGCTGCTGCATTGGATCGGTGCCGGCCACGAGCCGAGGGCCTGAGCCCGCACCGTGTGGCGGCACCTGTCCAAACGGACAGGCCCGACCCTGACGGAGTCGTCGGGGATGGCACCTAACCGCCCGTAACCGCAGCGTGTGACGCGTAGCATCTTCACCAAACAGAAGGTGAACAGGGAAGGCGGACGTGCGGACCCGATTCGACGACGACATCGACCTCATGTCCACGGACGGGGTTGCGAGGGGCGGGGTGTCGGGACGTCAGGGGTCGACCCGAGGTGTGGTCCCGATCGCGAAGTTCCACACACCGGAGATCATCATCGGTCGCGGAGCGCTCGCCGAGGTGCCGCGCGCCGCTCTCGGATTAGGGATCACCCGGCTGATGGTGGTTTCCGACGATCGTCTGGTCGAAACTCCCTGGTACCCGGAGCTCGCCGCCCGGTTGCGGTCGGCGGGGCTCGAGGTGACCTCATTCACCGACATCTCACCCAATCCTCGCGCCGGACAGATCACCGCGGCACTCGCCGACTACGAGGCGGCCCGATGCGAGGGGATCGTCGCACTCGGTGGCGGATCGGTCATCGACGCGGCGAAGGGTGTCGCGATTCTGGCCGCCAACGGTGGTCACATCCTGGAATACGAGGGCATCGACCGGGCGCGTCGTCCGTTGCCGCCGGTGGTGGCAGCACCCACCACCGCGGGCAGCGGATCGGATGTCTCGCAGTTCTGCATCATCAACGACGTCGACCGTCGCACCAAGGTCACCATCATCGGCCGTGGCCTGGTTCCCGATGTGTCCGTGGTGGATCCGCGGTTGCTGGCCACCGTGGCCCCCGAGGTGACGGCGCAGTCCGGCCTCGATGCCATCACCCATTGCATCGAGGCCTATGCCTCGATCGCGCACAATCGACTGACCGACACCGTCGCCCTCTCGGCGATAGCGACGGCGTGGCAGGCCATCGAGCGTCTCGTCGACAATCCCGCCGATGAGCAGGCTGGGTGGGATATGAGCCATGCCGCACTCGAGGCGGGGATGGCGTTCACCAACGCCATCCTGGGCGCCACTCACGCGATGAGTCATCCGGTCGGTGGCCTGTGCGACGCACCGCACGGCGCCATCAACGCGGTGCTGTTGCCGCACGTCATCCGGTTCAATGCCGAAGTCGATCCGGCCCCGTACGTCGAACTCGCCGAGGTCATCGGTATCCCCACCGTGGGCTCCGAGCACGCCACCGCAGAGCGATTCGCGGCCGAGGTCGCCGCACTGTGCGGCCGCGTCGGACTTCCGGGTTCCCTTGGCGCGCTGGGAGTTTCGACTACCGACATCGATGTACTCGCCGGACATGCGCTCGCCGACGCATGTATGGCGACCAACCCTCGCCAGCCGACGCTCGAGCAGGTGCGACGGATCTATACCGAGGCGCTGTAGCTGAAATGAACGTGTTCTGACATGGCTCCCCGCAAGACATCGACCGCCGACGCCGACGTCGACCACCTCGATTCCCTGGTCGGTCTGCACTCGGTCAAGGGTTCGCATTACGCGCAGTACCGTGGTGTCGAGCAACGCCTGACCCGCGTTGTCGGGGCGCTCGACCGGATCTCCCGGGCGCTGGTGCAGACCGCCGAGGGGCCCGAGAACCTGGTGCTGTCGGTGGTGCGTGCGGTCCGCGAGCACCTCGACGCCGAGTGGGTGATCTTCGCGCTGCGGGACGGCGAACTCGAACGAACCGGTCCACGCCACCTGATGATGACCGGCAACGGGACCATCTACGCCTTCGAGGGCGCACAGATGGCGCGCACCCCCAGTGATCTGCCCGACGAGGTGCTCAACCGGCTCAACGACATCATGCGAAATTCGTTGGGGGAGCTGGTTCGTCCGGTCGTCGACGATCATCACCTGCATGTGCCCCTGCATCTGGACGGCAAGGTCGTCGGTGGGCTCTCGGCGTGGACGCCGCAGACGAAGGTGGTCGATTCGGCCGACCTCGTGGTCATGCGAATCCTGGCCCGGCAGGCAGCGGTCGCTCTGCTCAATGCCGCGTTGCTGGAGGAGAGCCGACACCAGCTGGCGCGGGCCGAGGACGCCTATGCGCAGGCACAGCAGCAGGCCGCCGACCTCGCGGTGCGCAACATCGAACTCGAACAGACCCAACGTGAGTTGTCGGCGGTGATGCGTCAGCGTCTGGTGAGCGAGGAGCGCGAACGCATCGCACGCGAGTTGCACGACTCGGTGACGCAGTCGGTGCTCTCGGCCGGTGTCCAGATCGAGGTCTGCCGCGGCGAATCCGATCCGGAAACCGCTGCGCGACTGGAGGTTGCCGGCAAACTGACCCGTGATGCGGTCGAGCAGTTGCGGTCGGTGATCTACGCGCTCAACCAGTCACCGTCGACCGGCGGGATGGGCCTGGGGGAGATCCTCGACGAGTTGTGCTCGATGCACATGCCCGCCGATCTCGAGACCGATGTCCGCGTGATCGGCCGGGAGCGCGACCTTCCCGATGAGGTCCAGCACGCGATCCTGCGCATTGCCGGCGAGGCGTTGTTCAATACCGCGGTGCATGCCGAGGCGACGACGGCCCGGGTGATCCTGACCTACGGCGACGAGATCGTCTCACTGACCGTCGACGACGACGGGGGTGGCGATCCGCGCTATCTGCGCAAGGTCCAGCAGGCCTCGATCCTGGGTGATCTGGCCGGGCGGCACCGCGGACTGGCGAATATGTCGGTGCGGGCCACCGAACTGGGGGGAGATCTGCGTATTCGCCGATCGCGGCTCGGCGGTGTGCGGATCATCCTGGAGGTCCCGGCGCCACCGGCGGGTTCGGTGCGTCCGGGGAGTTCTGTTCCCGAGGTCGTGCAGGAGGTTGTCACATGAGCGCACCGGAGACCATCGCGATCCGCACGATGCTGGTCGACGATCACGCCCTGCTCCGACAGGGCATCCGTTCGCTTCTCGAGCGCGAAGGAGCCATTTCGGTTGTCGGCGAGGCGAATTCGCTCGACGAAGCACTCAGTGAAGTGGTGCGGTGCCGGCCCGATGTGGTGGTCGTGGACCTCAAGCTGACCGCCGGCACCGAGTACGAGGGACTGCGGCTGATCCGGGAGATCACCCAACGCCATCCCGACGTGGCAGCCCTGGTGCTGACCACGTTCCTCGACGACGACCTGGTGGTCCGCGCGGTGAAGGCGGGTGCGCGCGGTTACGTGGTCAAAGACGTGGACACCACCGAGTTGGTGCGTGCGATCCAGGCCGTATCCGGTGGTGGGAGCGCATTCGATCCCCGCAGTTCCACCATCGTGCTGCGGACGGTGTCCGGGGACGGCGGTGGCGCCGACACACTGACCGACCGGGAACGCGAGGTTCTGCGGTTGCTCGCCGATGGGCTGTCCAACAAGCGGATCGGCGAGACGCTGTTCATCTCGGAATCGACGGTGAAGTTCCATATCCGCAACATCATTCGCAAGCTCGGGGTGACCAAGCGGACCGACGCGGTGTACACCGCGAGCAAACGCGGGCTGATCTGACTCGAGATGCTCTGACGGGGCTGACGTGCCAGGGCCGGGGCGATGGGTGCCATGGGTGATGCGGCGCGACGCCGCGTCGGCGCGTGTCATACAGTTCAACGTCGTAGACCTCAATCGGCTACGCCTTCGCCGGGAACATCCTTTGACAGGGAGATCCTTTGACAGGACATCTCGACGGGCGGGTCGTGGTTGAGCCCGGAACGGTTGGAGAAGTGATGACAACGGCATCGGATGCACCTGCGCTCCAGGGACGAGTCGGCCACTACTACAAGGCCGATCACACCTATCAGGTCGGCCGGGAGAAGGTCCGCGAGTATGCCCGCGCGGTGCAGGATTACCACCCCGCGCACTGGGAGTCCGAGGCCGCCGCGACGCTCGGTGCATCGGGTTTGATCGCGCCGCTGACCTTCACGTCCATCCCCGCGATGGCCGCCAACCGCCGACTGCTCGAAGAGGTGGTGGTCGGGTACGAGACCTACGTTCAGACCGAGCAGGTCTTCGAGCAGCACCGCCCGATCGTCGTCGGCGACGAACTGCAGACCGACGTCGAGCTGTCCTCGGTTCGGCGGGTGGCCGGCCGCGACATGATCACCATCACCAACACCTTCGTCGACACCGCAGGTGAGACCGTCCACACGATGCATACGACGGTGGTCGGTGTGGCCGCCGACGAAGTGGATCCCGGCATCACGCCGGCGGTGTCCGCGGTGATGATGCACGACGTGGACATGATGGCCGCCGGGCTCCCGGCGGAGGACTATGTGAAGACCGAGCGGATTGGTGAACCGGCTCCCCGAGCCGAGGGCGCCCGCACCAGGGGCATCGGCGGCTTGAACTTCGATTCGCTGTCGGTCGGTGACCAGCTGCCAGTGCACCACACCGGGCTATCGCGCGGTGACCTGGTCAATTACGCGGGTGTCGCCGGGGACGCGAACCCGATCCACTGGGACGAGGGCATCGCCAAGCTCGCCGGCCTGCCCGATGTGATCGCGCACGGAATGCTCACGATGGGGATGGCCGCGGGATTCGTCTCGTCCTGGTCGGGTGATCCCGGTGCGGTCAGCCGATTCGCAGTGCGGTTGTCCGCGCCGGCAGTGGTGCCGGCCGATGGTCGTGGCGACATCGAATACAGCGGTCGGATCAAGTCGCTGGATCCCGAGACACGGAGCGGCGTGGTCATCGTGGCGGCCAAATCCGCAGGTAAGAAGATCTTCGGCATGGCGACGATGGATATCCGGTTCGCCTGAGGCCTCTGGTGGGTGCCCGCCTCAGGGGGTCCGAAGTCGGGCTCTGATGCGTGGTGCTGCGGTCGGAGTTGCCGACAGCACCAACCAGCCGCCGTGATCGACGGCGATCTCAGCGTCCGGTTGGCCAGCCCGATGAGCCCATCGTCGCAGGTCATTGACCGTCAGCCGGAGTTGGTGGCCGAAATGCTCACTGGGTTGCTCTTCGAACGGCACCGCGACGACGACCCGTTCCCGCGCCACCCGAAGTGCTTCGGCGATGGCGCGCTGCACCGACGATTCGTCGAGATGCTCGAGCAGGTGGATCAGGGTCACCGTGTCAACCGCGTCGGTCGGTAGGGGCAGGTCGGTGGCATCGCCACGGATGGCCGACACATCCAAACCACGTCGACGGGCGGTCGCGGACAACAGTTCGATCGCACCGGTCGAGATGTCGCAGGCGGTGACACGGTGGCCATCCAACGCACACTGCAGCGCGAAGAAGCCGAAGCAGCAACCGACCTCCAGGACGTCGCGCCCGCGGACCAGGCTCCGCGCCCGTCGATGAACCGGGGCGAAAGAGGCTGTGCCACATCGTAGTTCGCGTACCGAGTTGTCATAGAAGGCGGCCCACGCGATCGCCTCGTCCGGCGAAACCGAGCAGATGAGCTCGGTGGCCGCTCGTTCGAACTGTGCCTGGCCGGTGAGTTCGCCGGCCTCGACCAACGCAACCAGCGCGGCCACCACCGTGTCGTCGCTGACGGTCTCGACGGTGAGGTGCGACGCGATCTCCAGGTGGCCCCCGCGTCGACGAAATGCCACATCGCCGCAGCTCACGAACCCGTCAGGCAGGGGATAACCATGCCTCGGGATCGATTCCACCAGGCAGGTCGACGACGGAGCGATACTCACGCAATCGAGCGTATGGAGAGTCGAAATGCCTGGTAACTGACCTGTTGGGTCGCGCGACTGACCAAAAGTACGGGATTGCAGTGGCGCAGATCACTCGGCACGATTTGCGGCCGATACGGGAATATCCCCGAAGCAGCCGCGGTTGAGATGGGCAGTGAGCAGGCATTACTGGCTCAGAAGCTCTCGGTGACCAGGCGATTTGATTCCGTCGGCGCAGCCGCGTAACTTTCTTCGAGTCAGAGCGACCACGGCGCCGCCCGGGACGGAGACCCGCAAGGGATACCGACCAGGGAAGGGAAACCGGTTTCTGCACTGGCCACCCCTGCGTCATCGACTGCGGCACCAGAGTGTGCCGGGACGAAACGCGGGATGCCCGACTCCCGAAAACAACTTCGAAATTGAAGTTGCGGACCGGATACAGAGTCTGGTAAGCTGGAAGAGTTGCGCCGGAGACGGCCGCAACAACAACGGAACAAGCAAAGCTTGCAGGTGAGCGCCCTTACGGGGGTAGTACCGGCGGGTGTGTGTTCTTTGAGAACTCGATAGTGTGTGACAAAATTGTCTGATGCCATGTTGGCATCGTGTGTCCAAGTTTTTTGGATTATGTGATGATTTATTTTTGTAGCACCCGTCCTTCACGGACCGGGTGTTGCTAGTTTTTGAAATTGGTCAGGTTTTTGTCTCTCTGGCTGAGATTGTGTTGAAACTGGGTGCTTTGGTGCCTGTTTGTTTCAGTGTTTTTTCATGGAGAGTTTGATCCTGGCTCAGGACGAACGCTGGCGGCGTGCTT
>JAEYMI010000101.1 GCA_023461275.1 Actinomycetes bacterium
TTGCTGACGATGCGATCGTTCCGGACAATCCCGGACGTCTTGATCTGGGCTACACCACCGAAGTGCTCTACGCCATCTGGAATCTCAAACAGCAACGCGAGCAACAGGACACCGCGCAAGCAGTAGCTGCCTGAGTGCTCCGCGGAGCACTGGTCCAGTCAGGAACCGAGCAGTCGCAGGGCCATCAGGGCGTATGTTTTGGCGGCGGTCACCAGATCGTCGATGGCGACCGACTCGTCGGGCTGATGCGCTTCGGCGTTGATGTTGCCCGGCCCCAGCACGATGGCCGGGATGTCGAGATCGCGACTGACGAAACCGCCATCGCACGCGGCGGTCCAACCGCCCACTGACGTCGACGCACCGGCCGCGGTGACCGCGTCGACCGCGGTGGTGACCAGTCGGTGATCGGCGTCCGTCGCAAAGCCCGGCATCTCCATGGTGACCCGAACATCGACTTCGATTCCGTCGGAGTCGATGTCGGCCTTCGAGATCGCGGCCCGCAGCTGCTCGGCGATGATCTCGGCCTCCTCGTCGGGCATCAGGCGACGGTCGACGCCGAGCGAACACATCGGTGCGACCACCGAAATACCTTGTCCGCCTTCGATGGTCCCGACATTCCAGGTGCCGGATCCGAGGAGATCGTCAGGTGACATCGCCAGTTGCTCGTGATCGAAACGGATCATGTCGATGATCGACGCGGCGGCATTGATCGCGCTCCGGCCATCCGACGGTCGGCCGGAATGTGCTGCGCGGCCGGTGATGTCGATCTCGAGGTACGACGCCCCGCGGCACCCGCGAACCACCTGCAGGTCGGTCGGCTCGGCCACCACACACCCGAGGAACTCGTCGTCGCTGGGCCGGGTCACGAAGTCCCGCACGCCGGTTCCATGTTCCTCCTCGTCGACGGTGCACACCATCCGCACCGGACCGCCGAGTTCGACGCCATACGCCGCGGCATGTGACAACGCCTGCATCGCGACGACGATGGCGGCCAGCCCGCCCTTCATATCGGTGGTTCCGCGACCGTAGATGCGCCCGTCGACGACCCGGGGCCGATATGGGTCGGCCGACCAATTCGGGCCGGCCGGCACCACATCGGAATGACCGAGGAACATCAACCCCGGGCCACTTCCGGCCGCCAGGGTGGCCACCAGGTTGGGCCGGTCCGACGCCACCTCATGGGTCTCGATGGTCAGTCCGACGCGCTCGCACGCCTGTGCCAGCACCGCGACCGCCGCACCTTCGGTACCGCCGGGATTCTCGCTCGGCGCCTCTACCAGCAACGTGGTCAAGAGGGCGACCGTATCGGCGTTGATGTGCGAGAGGACGCCGGCCTCGGCGTCGGACAGCTGTGTCGATCGGTCGGTCACCGCACCATCTTCTCAAGACTGCCCGTCAGGCGTCGTATTCCCTCATCAATCCGTTCCGGAGTGCTCGACGCGAAACACAACCGCAGCGCGTTACGGAACCGCCCACCGGGGGAGAGCGCCGGACCGGGAATGAATGCGACGCCGTCGCCGAGCGCCACCTCGAACAACTCGCGGGTGTCGATCTCGGCGAACTCGCCGGCCAGGGTCACCCACAGGAAGAAGCCGCCCTCGGGATTGGTGGTGGTGACCCGGTCGCCGAGGTGGGTGGCGATCGAGGCGAGCATCGCGTCCTTGCGCTCTCGGTACAGCGATCGGATGCTCGCCAGGTGGTCCTGCAGGCCGCCACGTGCGATGTACTCGGCGACGATGTGTTGGTTGGGCACGTTGGTGCAGGTGTCCATCGCCTGCTTGCCGTTGATCAACAACTGTCGCAGCGACGGATCGGCGTCGACCCAACCGACCCGCCAACCCGGCGCGAGGATTTTGGAGAAGGTACGCACCGAGAACACCAGCGGGTCAGCCGGGCTCAGCGTCTGGAAGGTCGGGATGTCCGTACCGGCGAACCGCAGCAGTCCGTAGGGGTCGTCGTCGATGATGACCGCGCCCCACTTGTGCGCCAGGCGGAGCAGTTCTCGTCGACGCTCCTCGGAAAGTGTGACACCAGAAGGGTTTTGGAAGGTGGGGATGGTGTAGATGGCCTTGGGGGTCTGGTGGGTGTGGCGGACCAGGTCCTCGAGTTGGTCGACCTGCATGCCGTCGTCGTCGACCGGCACCTCCAGCAGCTGCGCACCGTAGGACAGCGCGGTCGCCGAACCGTTGGTGTACGTGGGGGATTCGACGATCACCAGGTCACCCGGATCGACGAACAGTTTGGCGGCGAGGTCGAGGCCCTGCATGCCGCCGGTGGTGATGACCAGACGTTCATGCGACGACGGGTCGGGGGTGGTGGCCAGATAGTCGACCAGAAGCTGCAGTAGCCGCGGTTCACCTTCGGTGGCGCCATAGGTGAACGACGAGTTGTCCAGGATCTCGCCGGCGATCTGGCGGAACTCGTCGGCCGGAACCGCCTCGTCGGCAGGCGAACCCATGGCGAAGCGCACGATGTCGTGGGTTTGCGCGGCCAGCAGTGACGTCGACGAATCGATCATCGACCCCACCAGATCTTTGGCGCGGCCGGCCAACGGGATCGTCGGGCTGGTGGTGGTCACGGTGCGCTCCTCATCTCGGGTGCTTGTCACTTCTCGATCAGCTCACTTCTGGATCAATTCACGGGGAAAGCTGGTCAGCGTCTCGACGCCGGTCGGACTGACCCGGACCGACTCGGAAAGCTCGAAACCGTAGTCCTCCATCCACATTCCGCAGATGATGTGAAAGGTCATGTTGGTCTCCAGCACACTCTCGTCCTCCGTGCGGATGCTGATGGTGCGCTCACCCCAATCAGGCGGGTAGCCGATGCCGATGGAATAGCCCAGGCGCGAATGCTTTTCGAGGCCGTATTTGGCCAGCGTCCAGTTCCAGGTGGATGCGAGTTCACGGGTCGCGATACCGGGACGGATGGCGTCGAGCACGTTGTTGAGACCCTCGATGGTGGCGTTGGCGACGTAGTCGAGATCCTTCGACGGCTTGCCGAGTGACACCGTGCGCGCCAGCGGGCAGTGATATCGGTTGTGGGCGCCGGTCAATTCGACGACGACGGCTTCGTTGTCGACGAAAGTGCCCTGATTCCAGGTGAGATGCGGGGTGTCGGCGGCGGCGCCGGTGGGCAGCATCGGCACGATCGCCGGATAGTCACCACCGAACTGATCGGTGCCGGTGATCTGCGCCTGCGAAATGGCCGCGGCCGCATCACATTGCCGCACACCGACATCGATGGTGTCGACCGCGGCGCGCATCGCCTCGCCGCACACCATGCCGGCCTGCCGCATGAGTTGCACCTCGGCGTCGGACTTCACTGACCGGACCCAGTTCACCAACTCGAAGTTGTCGACGAGCTTCCATTCCGGGATCGCGTTGAACAGTGCGCGATAGGCCTTGGGGGTGAAGAAGTGTGAGTCCATCTCCAGACCCACTGAACCGGCTCGCGATGCCGGCGCGATGAGGTGACGCTGCCGCAGAGCCCACGCCACCCAGTCGAAGGGATGCAGATGTGGCCGTTGCACATAGGATTCCGGGTAGCCGACGATCTGATCTTCTGGGAGCCACGTCGTGCGGTGCGCGCCATGGGCATCCATCTCGCGGGCGAAGAAGACCATATCGTCGTCGATCGGGACGAACAGCATCTGCGGGGTGTAGAACGACCACGCGTTGTAGCCGATCAGGTAGAAGATATTCGCGGGATCGGTCACGATGATCGCCGACAAACCCTGCCGGTCCATCAGTTCGCGCACCTTGGTGAGGCGGTGCTGGTATTCGCTGTCGGTGAACAGCTGCGCGCCGAGATACACCCCTGCGTCCTCCTTGCCTGAATCGTGGCCGGAATTGTGCCGGTCAGCGTCGCGGGATCGGGCGTGCGACGTACTTGACGTCGAGAAACTCCTCAATGCCCAGGCGTCCGCCCTCACGACCGAGACCGGACTCCTTGATCCCGCCGAACGGGGCCGCCGGGTTGGAAACCAAACCGGTGTTGGTCCCGACCATACCGACCTGCAGCCGGCTCGACAGCGTGTCGAGCCGATCGACGTCCTGGCTGAACACGTATCCGACGAGGCCCCACGGGGTGTCGTTGGCCAGGGCGAGCACCGCGTCGTCGGCGGCCGAACCGGTGCCGTCGAAGGCGATGATCGCCGCGACCGGGCCGAAGATCTCGGTCGACATCAGGTCGGCGTCGGCGGAAACCTCGGTGAGCACGGTGGGTGGGTAGAAGTGGCCGGGCCCCTCGGTAGGGCCTCCGCCGCAGCGGATGGTGGCGCCCTTGGCGACGGCATCTCGCACCAGTGCATCGACCTTGTGCACGGCTTTGGCCTCCACGAGCGGCCCGATCGTCAGGCCGCTCATTCGGGCGGTGAGCTTCTCGGTGAACTCGTCGATCACGCTGCGGTGCACAAAGATTCGGTTGGCGGCGGTGCACGCCTGCCCCATGTTGCGCATTTTGGCCACCATGGCACCGTCGACGGCGCGGTCGATGTCGGCGTCGTCGCACACGATGAACGCCGCGTTCCCGCCGAGCTCCATCGACGTTCGCATCACCGTGCGTGAGGCCTGGGAGAGCAACAGTTTGCCCACCTCGGTGGAACCGGTGAAGCTCACCTTGCGGGCCAGACCTGACGACATCCATTCGCCGACAACCGAACCCGGGTCGGACGTGGTGACGACGTTGAGTACGCCGGCGGGCAGCCCGGCGTCGGCGAGAATGTCGGTGAGCAGCAACGATGTCAGCGGGGTCAGCTCGGCGGGTTTGAACACCATGGTGCACCCGGCCGCGATCGCGGGCCCGATCTTGCGGGTTCCCATCGCCAGCGGGAAGTTCCACGGTGTGATCAGAACGCACGGTCCGACAGGCTGTTTGGAGACGACGATGCGGTTGGCGCCGTCACCGGTGACGGTGTGATCCCCACCGATCCGGACCGCTTCCTCGGCGAACCATCGGAAGAACTCGGCGCCGTAAGCAACCTCACCGTTGGCCTCGGCCAACGGCTTACCCATCTCGGCGGTCATCACCGACGCGATCTCATCGGTCCGGTCGACGATGAGTTGGTAAGCACGGTAGAGGATTTCGCTGCGTGAGCGCGGGGAGGTGGCGGCCCAGGCATCCTGGGTGTCGGCGGCCGTCTGCAGCGCGCGGCGTGCGTCGACGGCGGTGCCATCGGCAACGCTCGCCAAAACCTCACCGGTGGCCGGGTTCTCGACGTCGAAGGTCGCACCCGACGACGCGGGGGTCCACGCACCACCGATGAACAACTCGGTGTGGATGGTCTCGATCGCACGGGGTGCGGTGGACGGGTGAACGGCGGTCATCGGCGGTCTCCTTCTGAATCGAGTGCGTCGGAAACGATCTCGGCGAGATGGCGTCCGGTGGAGGTGATGGATGGGTCGACGGCACGGAGATGGTCGACGGCCATGGCGCAACTGAATCCGTCGGTGATCACCGGTCGTTGCGGACTCTCGCGCAGGGCGGGCGCCAAGGCATGTTCGGCAACGGCCATGCTGACCTCGTAGTGCCCTTTCTCGAAGCCGAAGTTGCCTGCCACGCCGCAGCATCCCTCGGCGGAGTGCGTGGTGACACCGAGCCGGGCCAGGGCGTCGAGGCCGCCGCGCGCGCCGAACGTCGCGTGCTCATGGCAATGGGTTTGCACGGTCACCGATTCGGGCAGGCCGACCGGCTGCCATCCGTCGCTGATCAGTGCGTCGACGATGCGCGGCAGATACGATGCGAAGCTGTGCACGCGTCGCGACACGCGGCGTGCGGCGTCGGAGTCGACGAGCTCGGGCAGGTCCTTACGCAGGGCCGCGGCGCAACTGGGTTCGGGTACGACGATCGGCCGATTCGATCCGTCGTCGAGCGCCCGGGCCGTGCGGGTCAGCACCTTTCGGGCACGGTCGAGTTGGCCGGTGGAAATCCAGGTGAGTCCACAGCAGTTGTCCGCCGCGCACCCGACCCGGTCGCCGGCGGCGCCGAGGACCCGGGTTGCCGCGACCGCCACCTCCGGACGGAAAGCCTTGGTGAAGGAGTCGATGAACAGAACTGTCTGCGAATCAGGCTGTACCGGTGCGAGATCGGTGACCGCGGCATGTCGTCGGCGTCTGGGGGCGAAAGCGGGCATGGTCCGACGCGGATCGATGCCACCGGCACGCGCGACGAGAGATGCTGCGGGTGAGCCCAATACGCGATTGATCAGCGGTGCCGCCACACCGGCGGCGCCAAGCCAGGCCGGCATCCAGCCGAGCGAGTAGTGCGCGAGCGGCCGCAGCTTGCGCCGGTAGTGATGGTGCAGGAACTCCGCCTTGTAGGTGGCCATGTCGACGCCGGTCGGGCAATCAGTTGAGCAGGCCTTGCAGGACAGGCATAGATCGAGGGCATCGGCGACATCGGTTGATGCCCAACCGGAGTCGACGTCGGGCGCGGTACGGACCATCTCCTGCAGGACGCGGGCACGACCACGGGTGGAATCCTTCTCGTCGCGGGTGGCGCGATAGCTGGGGCACATCACCCCGCCACTGGTGCTGCGGCATCGTCCCACGCCGATGCAGCCCTGCACGGCATGCACGAACGGCAGCGGTTGGAACTGCGTCGGCCAATCCCGTTGGGGGACATCGGCGAGCGCGAGGTCGTCGGTGATGGATGCCGGGTCGGTGATGCTGTGCGGGTTGAGGATGGCGTCGGGATCCCAGATGCGTTTGAATTCGGTGAACGCATCGAGCATCTCGGGGGAGTACATGATCGGTAGGAGTTCCGAGCGCGCCCGGCCGTCGCCGTGCTCGCCGGAGAGCGATCCACCGTGCGAGACGACGAGATGTGCTGCGTCGGTGCAGAAACGGCGCATGACATCGCGGCCCTCGGCGGTGCGCAGGTCGAAGGTGATGCGCACGTGCATGCAACCGGCACCGAAGTGGCCGTACATGACGCCGGTGAGTCCATGGACCTCCAAGAGATCCTGGAAGTCGGCGAGGTAGTCGGCCAGACGTTCGGGGGCGACTGCCGCATCCTCCCAGCCGGGCCAGGATTCGTAGCCGGTGCCCACCGACTCGTCGTCGGGGTCGATCAGCCGCGCCGACAATCCGGCGCCGTCCTCCCGAATCCGCCAGAGTTCCTTGCGCTGCAGCGGATCATCGACGGTGGTCGCGTCGACCATCCGTCCGGTGGTCTGTAGCTCATCGACGAGTCGTTTGGCGACGGCCGGCACAGTCGTTTCCGATCGTGTTGCGGCACTGAGCTCATCGACGTCGATGAACAGCCACGCGTTGCCCTCCGGCAGGCCCTCGACGGTGTGCGGCCCACGTCGTGCCGCCATGGTGGCCACGATCTTTCGGTCGATGCCCTCAATGGCCGACGGTCGGTAGGGCAGGATGGTCGGCACGTCACGTGCGGCGTCGACCACCGACTCATACCCGACGCACACCAGCAGTGACGACGATGCGGTCGGTACCAGTGTCACCGTCGCCGATACCACGAGCGCGCAGGTTCCCTCGCTGCCGACCAGTGCGCGTGCAACGTCGAATCCGTTCTCCGGCAATAGGTGTGCTAGATGGTAACCCGACACCTGACGCGGGATGGTCTCCAGCTGGGTGCGCAGAATGGCCAGATTCGCCGACGCCAGCTCGCCGAGTGCTTCGGTGATCTCGGCGGCCCGACGTGCGGCGGGCTCATCGTCGGGATCGGTGGCATGCATGCCGTGACGGGTGGCGGTCAGGCGCAGCCCCTCGGCGGTCACGATGTCGAGGCTCACGATGTGGTCGGTGGTACGGCCGTGGCGGACGGAGTGATTGCCGCAGGCGTCGTTGCCGATCGCCCCGCCGAGGGTGGCCCGCGATGCCGATGACGGGTCCGGTGCGAAGGTCAGTCGGCCGTCGGTCGCGGCTCGTGCGTGGGTCGCCAGGGTGGTCAGTACGACGCCGGATTGTGCAGTGGCGGTGCGCTGTTCGGCATCGACGTGCGTGATCTCGGTCATGTGACGCGACATGTCGATCACGATCCCGCGGCCGATTGCGTTGCCGCCCATCGATGTTCCGCCGCCACGTCCGATGACCGGGATGCGATTGGTGTGTGCGTGGGCCATTACGGCCGCCACCTCGTCGGCCGACCGGGGGAACACCACCGCCAGCGGTGAAACACGATAATTCGAGGCGTCGTAGGAGTATTCGGCCAGTCGCCGTGGCGAGGCGTCGACCTCGACGCCGAGCGTGGTGAGGGACTCGATGTCCATCACGCCCGGGTCGCGGCGAGCGCGGCGGCGAAACGCTGCACGCCGAGTTCGATCTCGTCGGCGGTGACCACCAGCGCCGGAATCAGTCGGACCACGTTGCCGGCCGGGCCGCAGGTGAGGGTCAGCAGCCCGTGAGAGGTGGTGGCCTGCTGGACGGCGGCAGCGGTTGCGGCAGAGTCGAATTCGATGCCGGCCATCAGCCCGAGACCGCGGATGTCGCCGACGCGTTCGTCGTCACCGATCTGGGTCCGGAGTGCGGCCAGGAGTTGATCGCCGCGCACCGCGGCGTTGTCCACCAGTCCTTCGTCGGCGATCACCTCAAGGGTCGCGACACCGGCGGCCGCGGCAACCGCATTGCCGCCGTACGTACCGCCCTGTGAGCCGGGCCAGCCCTTGCTCATCAGATCGGTCGGCGCCGCGATCGCCGAGATCGGAAATCCCGACGCGATGCCCTTGGCGGTGACGATGATGTCGGGGACGACGCCATCGGCGTGCTGGTGGCCCCAGAATCGGCCGGTGCGGCCGCAGCCGGCCTGCACCTCGTCGAGGATCAGCAGAATGCCGTGGTGATCGGCGCGTTCGCGCAGTCCCTGCAGGAAACGCGGCGGGGTCGGCAGGTAGCCGCCGTCGCCGAGGACGGGTTCGATGATGAAGGCCGCGGTGTCGTTGGGTGCGACGCGCGAGGTGAGCAGGTAGTCGAGTTCACGCAGCGCGAAGTCGACGGCGGTCTCGGTGTCCCAGCCGTAGCGGAAGGCGTATGGGAACGGCGCCATGTGCACGCCGCCCATCAGTGGGGAGAATCCGGCGGAGAATCGGGTGCCCGCCGAGGTCAGCGTGGCGGCGGCGACGGTACGGCCGTGGAAGCCGCCTTGGAAGGTGATGATGTTGGGACGCCCGGTTACCATGCGCGCCAGCCGGATTGACGCCTCGACGGCCTCGGAGCCGGAGTTCGCGTAGAACACCGAATCGAGCCCGTCGGGCAGCGCCTCGCCGAGGGCAGCGGTCAATTCGAGCAGCGGTGGATGCATCACGGTGGTGTACTGGGCGTGAATCACCCTGGCGCACTGGGCTTGTGCGGCTGCGACGACGCGCGGATGGCAATGCCCGGTACTGGTGACGCCGATGCCGGTGGTGAAGTCGAGGTAGTCGTGTCCGTCGGTGCCGTGAATCCAGGAACCGCGGGCGTGATCGACGACCACCGGCGTGGCCTGTTTGAGCAATGGGGACAGGCGTGCCCGGGTGGCGGTCGTGGATTTGGCGATCGCGGTGTCGGTGGCGGTCATGCGTCCACGGTGACGCCCGATCGTATGATTGTCAACAATTCAGGGTATGCGTTGGTCAGTGCGTGTCATCGAGTGCCGCACTCAGCGTATGCAACGCTGCTCGGATCGAGCTCCACTCGTCGACACCGAGGCGTTCGGCGAGAGCCTGCGCCGCGGTGCGGTGATCGTCGTTGATGCGGCGGACGGCGTCGATGCCGGAGTCGGTGGGTACGACGAGCTTGGCGCGACGATGGGCGGGGTTGTCCCGATAGGTGATCAGGCCGTCGACCTCGAGCTGGTCGGCGGTACGTTGCACGCTCTGGCGGGTGATGCCCATGATGCGGGCGATATCGGAGACGGTGTGCGGTGCGTCGAGAACGGCACCCAGGACCTGCCAACGCGTCGCCGTGAGACCCGCTGGGCGGGAAAGGCGTTCGGCGAGTTCCAGTACCTGACCATTGAGCCGGAATACGGTGAGCGCGGTGTCGGAGAGCAATTCCTGTGCGGCGGAATGGTCGTCGGTCACAGGTGGTCCATCACTGGTTGCCGGCGAGCTGGTAGAAGCCGCTCGGATCCTGCTCGCCGTAGAGTCGATACCAGGCGTCCAGCACGGGTGGGTCGTAAATGTTCAAGGCGGCGAACACTTCTCGGGCGAAATCGACCGGCGCGACGGCGCCGGCGGTGATCACGCCACGATCGGTGACGGCGGGCGCGTCGATGTAGTGGCCGGCGCCGGCATAGCCGGTCGGGGTCAGCTGCTCGGCCGCGTTGCTGGTGTGTGCGCGATCATCGAGGAGCCCTGATCGTGCCAAACCCATTGTCGCACCGCAGATTCCGGCGACCGGAATTCCCGCGCCCACCCATCGGCGGGCGGCGTCGAGGAAAGCGTTGGTGGCGATGCCGGACGAATCGTCGTCCCAGGTCTGCGCCCCGGGCAGCACCAGCATGGCGCTCGCGGCCGGGTCGACGTCGGCGAGTGCGACGTCGGGAGTGACCGTCACACCGCCGATGGTGCGGATCGGGTCGGTCGTGGCGCCGACGGTCTGAATGCGGACCGATCCCGGGTCGCGTTGAAAGTCGGGGTTGTTGATGCCGGCTGCGACGTAGCCGTATTCCCAATCGGCAAGGGTGTCGTAGACGGCTAGATGGACGGTCCGCATGATGGCTCCTCGCAGTAGAATGACACCATGCTGTCAAGATGACAGCATGGTGTCAAGTGAGGTGCCGTGAGGGGCTACTCGATGGTGAACGATGAGGCGCTCGAGGCTCCGGAGACGCGATCCACGACGACGATGGAATAGCGGCCAGGTGTGCTGTATCGGGTGCTGAAGTTCTCGTAGTCGGTGCAGTCTGCCGTCTTGTAGGTGGGGATGCTCGTCCCGGGGAATTGCACTTCGATCTGGCAATCGTTACCCCGGACCTCAGCGTTCGCGCGGTCTCGCGACGACCATGTGACTCTCGGTGAGAAGTAGTTGCTGTAGAGGCCCGGACCGAGCTTCTTCCCGTTGTAGTTGCTGACGGTCACCGCGATCGACGCCACCCCGTTCGGCGATGGCCTACCCGGAGTGGTCTGCGGCTTCCCCGGCGCCGGCGGCGGTCCCGGAACCTGACCCGACAGGCTGCCGAACAGCGTGTCCAAGAGCTGCGGCGGAATGGCCGGGATCTGCGGCGCCGGCGCCGCGGCAGCCGGTCCCGCGGTGATGGTCAGGGCTGCGCCGGCAGCCAGCAGCCCGGCAACAAACTTATGTGTCTTCACTGAATTCTCCCCTTGATGTGCGCGTCTTGATGTGCGTTTTCCAGTACCGCTCGACCGTCGAAACGTAGCGGCGTCGAGTCGCCAAAGTCCATATCCGTGTACGGAATTCATCCGAATGGGGGGTACGCGCATCCAGGGATGTGACCTGCCCGGTTACCGTGGGGTGGTGACCCCGAATCGCCCGATCATCAGCCTGCTCGGGGCACACGACGTGCCCGCCCCTTACAACCTCGCCGCGATCGAACAGCTCGCGACGGTCCGTCAGTGCACCGCGGAGACCCTTGCCGAGGCCTTGCCCGGCTCGGATGTGTTGGTGCTGTGGGACTTCTTCTCCCGTGGCCTGCGTGACAACTGGGGACCCGCGACGTCGAAGCTGCGGTGGGTTCATGTGTGCGCGGCCGGTGTCGACTCGCTGATGTTCGACGAGCTCGCCGCCTCCGAGGTGGTGGTCACCAATGCCCGCGGCGTCTTCGATCAATCGATCGCGGAGTTCGTCTTGGCGTCGATCATGGCTCGCCACAAGAGGATTCACGAATCACGGCGACTGCAGAAGCGTGGCGTGTGGCGGCATCGCGAGACCACGCGGACCGCCGGGACGTCGGCGCTGGTGATCGGCACCGGCGGTATCGGTCGCGCGACTGCCCGACTGCTGCGCGCGGTCGGGATCGACGTCGCGGGCGCCGGACGGGCGGAGCGATCGAACGATCCGGACTTCGGCATCGTGCATGCCAGCGATCGGCTGCGTGACTATGTGGGTGATTTCGACACCGTCATCGCGATCGCCCCACTCACCGCGGACACTCGCGGCATGATCGACGCGGCCGTCTTCGACGCGATGGAGCCGACCGCGCATTTCATCAACGTCGGGCGCGGACAACTCGTCGACGAGCCCGCTCTGGTCGACGCGCTGCGCACCGGCGCCATCGCCGCGGCAACCCTTGACGTGTTCGACGTCGAACCGCTGCCGGCCGACAGCCCGCTGTGGCCGATGGACCAGGTGTCGATCTCGGCGCACATGAGTGGTGATGTCGTCGGCTGGCGTGACGTGCTCGCCGACCAGGTGCTCGACAACCTGCGTCGCTATCTCGATGCGGCTGAGCTGCGCAATGTGGTCGATACCGCGCGTGGATACGTCCCCGGGGGCGGCCGATAGTAGGCTGTAGCGCGATGACAATCGTGTACTTCGTAATCGCGGCGTTGGCGCTGGTCGGCGCGGTCGTTCTGCTGTGGCTGGACCGCCGTCGATCGACTGAACAGCGCCATCAGCGGGCTGTGTGGGGCGATACGCACGATTTTGCGTTCCGTGATTCGGATACCAAGCTGCGCAGTGTTTTTCAGCGCGCAACCATGAATGCGCCGGAACACGTAGAAGTTCAGGACGTCGCATTCGGGCATTACGGTGGTGCCGAAGCAGTGGTCTTCGATCTGGCCGAAACCGCCACCGTTGTCGCGGTCCGACGATCCGCGCCGTCGCCGGTGATCGTCGACCTCCGGCACGAAGACGTGCTTGCGCCCGCCGAGGACGACGTGGAGCTGTTGGGTGCGATGGGCCCGCGCGTGATGTTCTCCAACAATCTCGAGGTCGCCCGACGCGTCTGCGACCGACGGATGATCGCGCTGGCCAACAACGCCCCCGATTACATCGAAGTGCTGTGGAACGAAGGCAACTGGGCTCTCGGGTCGATGCCGTTGACCAATGAACCACGCATCCTCGACGGCGCACTCGAGGTGGTTCGACGCTTCGCCGACCTCCTTCGGGTGCTGCCGCCGGTTCGTGACCCGCAGGACGCGCCCGATCCCCGCGATCCGCACGGACCGATCCGTGCCGAGCTTGCCGATGAGAAGACCGACCACATGCGCGACAAGGAACGTCGGGCGCGCGCCGAGGCGGCTGATCGTTCCGACACGCCGCCGCCCGCGCCACGACGTCCCGCGCCGCCGCAGCAGGCGCAACAGCCGCAGCAGCAGACCCAGCCGCCGCAAACCCAACAGCCGACGCAACCTCCGCAGCCCCGTGCTCGTCAGGCGCCGCCGGCCAACTTCCGCCCGCCCGCGCAGGGAACCGGCCGCGTGCCCGCGCCCGGCACCGGCCGTCCGGCGTCTCCCAGTACCGGCCGCGCGGCGTCGGCACCGGACACCGGCGGGTCGACCCGTGGTCGGTCGATCGCACCGATGCCGATCCGAGGCGCGGACCGCACTGGTCCGAACCCGGCTGGTTCCAATCCTGCTGGTTCCAACTCTGCCGGTTCCAACACTGCTGGGACCGACCGCGCTGGAACCAACGGCACCCCGACGCCGAATCCGGCCGAACAGCGGCCGCGGACCCCACTCGACCGTGACTACCCGGCACCCCCCGCGGATCGGCCGAACCGTCATCGTCGATCTGAATGAAGTGAGTTGAGCGCACTCTCATGACCAGCGAGCCCATCAGTAGTCCGACCGTGGATTCATCGGCGCGAAATAGGTTGGCGCAGTTGGTCACCGAGCTATCCGTAGTGCACGGCCGGGTGACGCTGTCGTCGGGCAAGGAAGCCGACTACTACGTCGACCTGCGCCGCGCGACCCTGCATCACGAGGCGTCGCCGCTGATCGGTCGCCTGATGCGCGAGCTCACCGCGGACTGGGACTACGACGCCGTCGGCGGGCTCACGCTGGGCGCCGACCCGGTCGCCACCGCCATCATGCACGCGTCGGGCCGCCCGATCGATGTCTTCGTGGTGCGCAAAGCCGCAAAAACCCATGGCATGCAACGACAGGTCGAGGGACCCGACATCGCGGGCCGCAACGTGCTCGTCGTCGAGGACACCTCCACCACCGGCGCTTCACCGTCGACGGCCGTCGAAGCCGCGCGCGCAGCCGGCGCAATCGTCGTCGGGGTGGCCACCGTGGTCGACCGCGCCACCGGTGCCGACGAGGTGATCGGCGCACTCGGTGTGCCGTACCGGTCGCTGCTCGGGCTGGCGGATCTGGGCCTGGCCTGACGGTTCCGTCGGTGTCACACGACGAAACCGGGGGACACGAGCACACCGGGCCCCATGATCAGGCCGGACCCGATGATCAGGCCGGCCCCACTGAGTGGCAATCGGCGTCGAATCCGGTCATCGGGGTAGGGCCCTGGCGCGAGGAACACGGCACCGAGCGACCCGACGATCCTCGCTACGACCAGGAGCTGCTGGAGTCCGGCGACACCCGCAATGTTGTTGACGCGTACCGCTATTGGACGCGAGAGGCGATTGTCGCCGACATCGATTCCCGTCGCCATCCCTTCCATGTGGCGATCGAGAACTTCGCCCACGACGCGAACATCGGCACCGTGGTGCGTACCGCGAATGCGTTCGCTGCGGCCGCGGTGCACATTGTCGGACGACGTCGGTGGAACCGGCGCGGCGCGATGGTCACCGACCGGTATCAGTATCTGCTGCACCATGATTCGGTGTCGGAGCTGATCGACTGGGCGCGCGACGCCGGTGTCGCGGTGGTGGCCGTCGACAACACTCCCGGCGCCCAGCCACTGGAAACTGTTGCGCTGCCCCGTGATTGCGTTCTGCTGTTCGGGCAGGAGGGCCCCGGTGTGAGTGAGGATGCTCAGCAGCGCGCCGACCTGACGGTCTCGATCGCACAATTCGGGTCGACGCGCAGCATCAACGCCGGTGTCGCGGCGGGTATCGCGATGCACGCCTGGATTCGGCAGCATGCCGATCTCGGTAGCGCCTGGTAGACCGGTCGTCATGACCAGTGAACTTTCCCCAGAGCAGGCCGTCCGGGAGTTCTATGCCTGCTACAGCGACGGTCGCCCACAGGATTTCGACGCCGTGGTGGCCGACGACTACGCCGATTACGGACATCAACCGCCTGGCCGCGGACCCGACGGCGCCCGAGCGGATTACGAGCACGCGGTGCAGGTAGCCGGTGGCATCACCACTTACGTGATCGACGCGCTCGTCGTCGACGACGATGATGCCGGCCACGACGCCACTGTTGTCGCCGTCGTGTGGACCGGGACGCTACCGTCCGGCGACGTCGCCCGCGGGCTGAGTACGTATCGGGTGCGCGACGGGAAGCTCACGTCCACGAGGCATGTGCGCTTGCCGTGACCCCTGCGCAAGTCCGGTGATGTCGTCGTCGGGGCACCGAATCCATCGGGATTGACGATGTATTGTGCCGGTTTCACTATGAGTGGGTGAGTACATCCGACGCTCCCGAAGCCGAACTCGCCGTCGAGTTCGACCATGTTTACAGCCGCGTCTACCTCGCCTTCCACCGGCGCGATGGTGTCAATCGTGAACTGTCGGCGGCGTCGCGCGCAGTGCTCACCCACCTGAGCTTCGCCGGCCCGATCACCATCGGCGAGGCAACCGCGCATCTTGATCGGGCGCAGTCGGTGGTGAGTGACATTGTGACGCAACTCGAATCACACGGGTGGGTGGAACGGCGGCGCGACGATGCGGACAAACGCCGGGTACTGATCTGGCTCACACCTGACGGTATGGATCTCCTGCGCCGCGATTCGGCGGTGCTCGGCTACGGCCGGCTTGCCGCTGCCATCACCAGGGTTGGCCAAGACGAGGTGATCGCCGCGCTGGCGACGTTGGACAAACTCGTCGAAGCAGCACGGCCGCCGGATGAGGATTGACCGAAAAATCAACCGCAACAACACCTATCAACCATCAGGAGGAACCGTCATGGCCAGTCGCTGTGAGAGCTGCACGATGCCGATCGAGTCCGGTCGCTATTGCGCCCATTGCGTCGACGACGAAGGGCAACTTCAGGACTTCGACACCCGATTCGAACGAATGGTCCAGTGGCAGTTGAAAAGTCACCCGGAGCAGTCGCAGGCGGATGCCGAATCGGCGACGCTGGCCTTCATGGCCACCACTCCGGCCTGGCGCGACCACCCGCGCGTCGTCGGGAAATGAACATCGTCCGCTGAGTCACCGGACTATTTACGGTGAAGTCCGTTAGCTGGAAACTTCGGTGATGTCGTCGCCGGGTTGGGCGCGCTTGGCCACTCGGCGTCGGCGGTACCACTCGACGAGCATCGGGGCCACCGACAGCACGACGATCAGGATGAAGATCGGCTCGATGAGTTTCTGCACGATCTCGAACTGCCCGAGCCAGTAGCCGAGCAACACGATCCCGGCACCCCACACAATGGCGCCGACGACGTTGTAGATGGCGAACACCGACCATCGCATCCGTGCCGCGCCTGCGACGATCGGCGCGAGGGTGCGCACGATTGGGACGAAGCGGGCCAGGAAGATGGTGATCGGGCCGTTCTTCTCGAAGAACTCGTGGGCCTCGATGAGGTAGCGCTCCTTGAGGAACCGGGCGTCGGGCTTGAACATCTCGGTGCCGACGAACCGGCCGATCCAGTAGCCGATCTGACCGCCGATGATCGCCGCGATCGGGACGAAGATCAGCAGTTGCCACAACGACGCGAACTTCTCGATGCCCTCTTTGCCGCCGGCGGAGATGACCATGCCCGCGACGAAGAGCAGCGAATCGCCGGGGAGCACCGGGAACAGCACACCCGATTCGATGAGGATGACCAGTAGCAGACCCCAAAACGCCCACGCGCCGAACCAGCTGAGCACGTTGATGGGGTCGAGGATGCCGGGCAGCGCGACAGTGGTCGTGGTGGCCTCGGCCAGAACGGTGTGGATCACGGGACATCAGGCTACTTGGCCTGGCTGTGAAAGAGCCAACGGCGCCGTCGACGTCGCGGAGGGCGCCGTCGATGGGTCGGAGGGCGCTGTGGACGTGGGGGAGGGCGCTGTCGATGGGTGGGAGGGCGCCGTCGACGCTAGATCGGCTCTTCGACGACGGGTCGTCGGGAACGACGCCAGCGCTTGACCACCTCGGAGATGATCGGCAGCACCGAGGCGAACACGATGAGCAGGAAGATGATGTCGACGTTGTCGCGGATGAACGCGATCTGGCCGAGGAAGTAGCCGAGCAACGTGACGCCGGCACCCCAGGCGACGGCACCGACGGCGTTGTAGATCAGGAAGATCGAGTACCGCATCTTGGCGGCTCCGGCGACCAGCGGCGCGTAGGTCCGCACGATCGGCACGAACCGCGCCAACACGATGGTGATCGGGCCGTGCTTCTCGAAGAACTCGTGCGCCTCGATGATGTAGGCCTCTTTGAGGACCTTCGCGTTCGGCTTGAACAGGGAGTATCCGAGCCGGTTCCCGATCCAGTAGCCCACCTGGTCACCGAGGAACGCCGCAATCGGGATGGTCACCAGCAGCACCCACAGCGGCGCGAACGGCTCGATGTCGGTCGATTTCGCCGCGACGATCAGGCCCGCGGTGAACAGCAGCGAATCACCGGGCAGCAGCGGGAACAACAGCCCCGACTCGATGAACACCACCAGCAGCAGGCCGGCGAGAATCCAGGTGCCGAACGAGTTCAGTAGGTTCACCGGATCCAGGAAGCCGGGCAGAAGTGCGAGGTTGGTCGTCGTAGTGGCTGCGAGAGCGGAAGCGGTCACGCCTCCCGAGAGTACCGAATCGGACGAAACGGTCGTCGTCGCGATGAATCGGCCCAGGTGAGAGCATGCTGCACATCGGCTCCCGGCACTTGACATACTAAGAGGCGAGTAGTGCGCGAACAGCGTGAAAACCCATCTGGTTGGAGGACGTGACATGCCCATAGCAACCCCTGAGAAGTACGCCGAGATGTTCGAGAAGGCGAAGGCCGGGGGCTACGCGTTCCCCGCCATCAACTGCACCTCGTCGTCGACGATCAATGCCGCGATCAAGGGCTTCGCCGACGCCGGCTCTGACGGCATCATCCAATTCTCCACCGGCGGAGCCGAATTCGGCTCGGGTCTGGGTGTCAAGGACATGGTGACCGGTGCGGTCGCGCTGGCCGAGTTCGCCCACGTGATCGCCGCCAAGTACGACGTCACGATCGCCCTGCACACCGATCACTGTCCCAAGGACAAGCTCGACACCTACGTCCGTCCGCTGATTGCGGTCAGCCAGGAACGGGTCGACGCCGGCAAGGACCCGCTGTTCCAGTCACACATGTGGGACGGCAGCGCCGTGCCGCTCGACGAGAACCTCGAGATCGCCAAGGACCTGCTGGCCAAGACCGCCGCCGCCAAGATCATCCTGGAGATCGAGATCGGCGTCGTCGGCGGTGAAGAGGACGGCGTCGAAGCAGAGATCGACGACAAGCTGTTCACCACCCCCGAGGACTTCGAGAAGACCGTCGACGCGCTGGGCATCGGCGACAAGGGCATCTACCTGCTGGCCGCCACCTTCGGCAACGTCCACGGCGTCTACAAGCCGGGCAACGTGAAGCTGCGTCCCGACGTGCTCAACACCGGCCAGGAAGTCGCGGTCAAGCGGCTCGGACTCGCCGAGGGCTCCAAGCCGTTCAACTTCGTCTTCCACGGCGGTTCGGGTTCGCTCAAGAGCGAGATCGAGGAAGCCCTCAGCTACGGCGTGGTGAAGATGAACGTCGACACCGACACTCAGTACGCCTACACCCGTCCGATCGCCGGGCACATGTTCTCCAACTACGACGGCGTGCTCAAGGTCGACGGCGACGTCGGCAACAAGAAGGTCTACGACCCGCGTGTCTGGTCGAAGAAGGCCGAGACGTCGATGAGCGAGCGGGTCGTCGAGGCCTGCACCGACCTCAAGTCGGTCGGCAAGTCGATCTCCGCCTGACGGCTTTAGCCGCACCAACGACGAACGCTCCGGCCCGAATGGGTCGGAGCGTTCGTCGTAGGTGGTGTTCGTCGTGGACGGTGAGTCCGGTGCTACTGGGTGCAGACCTTCCAGTCGTCGCCCGACTTCTGCAGGTTGATGGTCCGCTGCTGGGGTGCGTCGGGCTTGCTGGTGTGCACCGCCATCACCTCGACGACCGCCTTGTCCCCGTTGTCGGTGACGCGTGATGCGGTGACCTGCTGCACCTGGATCAGCTCGTTGCGCTGCTTCTGGGCGGTGTAGATCTTCTGGAAGTCGGCATCGCTGATGCGCATGTAGTACTGGTTGGTCTCGCCACACGTCACCGACCGCAGCGTCGCCAGATCGCCGCTGTACAGCGCGCTGGAGTACGTCTTCGCGGCGTCGGCGGCGACGTCGGCCGGGGCCGGGGGCCGCATGTTGATGTACGCGAAGACCGCGCCGGCCGCCACGATGAGCGCGACCGCTGCCGCGGCGAGCAGCCACGGCCAGCGTCGACGACGGGTGGTGGCGGTGTCCGACGGCGTGACCTTGCCGGCCTTGTCGGCGCCGGACTTCTCGGGCGCGATGACTTTGGGTTCGTGGGCGGTGGTGGACCAGCCCTCGTTGCGGGGCTTGTCGCGGGTGGTGCTCGCCGCTGCGCCGACTGCTGCCGCGCCTGCCACCGCTGCGCCCGCGACCGCGGCTTTGGTGGCCGTGCTGTCGGTGCTCTTGGTGTCGCTGCCCTTGGTGTCGGCGCTGGTGTCGGCGCTGGTGGTCACCGCTGCCGCAGGGGTGCTTTCGACGGTCGGTTCGTCGTCACCGACCGGCTCGTCGATGTCTCCGTGGCTGATGCTCGCGAGGTCGTCGAGGTCGGCGGCGTCGGGCAGCTGGTCCTTGTTGATGACCGTGGTGGCCGCGTCGATGGACCCGCCACCGCCCGGCTTCTTGGGGCCGGCCGGTTTCGTCGGTGCCGCGGGATTCTCGGCAGCGCCCTTGGCTTCCGCGGTGCCCTTTGCTTCCGCGGTGGCGTCGGCGTCGGCGGTGGTCGCCTGCGCCGGCTCGGCGTCAGCGGCCGGTCCGCCCAGTGCGTCGATGTTCTCGAGGTCATCGAGATCGGCCAGGTCAGGCAGGTTGTCCCGGCTGATCACCTTGGTCGCCGAATCGATGCCACGACCACCGCGCGGTCGCGGACGTTCGGGTTCGGCCGGCGTTGCCTCCGGCACGTCGTCGATCGGGGTCTCGGACGCGGGGGTTTCCGACGCGGGGGCCTCGGCCTCGATGACCTGCTCGGCATCGGCAACGGGCTCGTCGTCGACGACCGGCGCGGTCTCGGCGACCGGCTCGTCGTCGACAACCGGCTCGGTCACGACATCCGCTTCGGCTTCGGCCTTCTCTGCCTCAGCCTTTTCGGCCTCAGCCTTGTCTGGCTCAGCAACTGCCTCAGCCTCGTCGGCTTCGGTGCTCTCGGCTTCGACGACCGGCTCGGCCTCGACTCCGACCTCGCTGACCTCGCCGGCATTGTCGGCCACCCCGGCTTCGTGTGCGGGTGTCTCGACGGCCTCGTCGGATTCGGAGACGGGCTCGGCATCGGCCTCGTCGGCTTCATCGACTACTGCCTCATCAGCTACGGCATCGTCGTCGGCAACCGCCTCATTGGCAACTGCCTCATTGGTAACCGTCTCGCCGACGACGTCTGGGACCTCGGTGACAGCAGCCTCGTCGGATGCGTCATCGGTCGTGATCGCGATGCTCGCGTCATCAGCGTCAGCGTCGGCATCAGTGTCCGCGGTCAGATCAGCGCTCTCGGTCACGTCGGCAACCTCGGCAGCTTCGGTCACATCGGCAGCTTCGGTCACATCGGTCTCAGGTGCTGTCGATGGGTCGTCGTTCGCGGCGGGTGTTTCTGCCGTCTTCGACGTCGGGTTGTGCGTCACCGTGTCCCCTTGAGTGGAGTCGTGATTATTCGAGCTGTCCGTCACCGCTGTGTCCGTTGTTGATGCTGTGTCATCTGATGATGCTGTGTCGTCGCTCGGGGTGGTCGTGCCGTTGCTGTGGGTGGTTGTTGCGGGGCGGTCAGTGGGGGGCAGCGGATCGCGGGGTTCACGGAGCTTCCGTAGAACAGAGATGGCCTTGTCGACCACCGACTTCTGATCATCAGATTCCTGCAACGCTGCCCTCACCTCGCCTTCTCGCCGATCACCTGCAGAGTTCTTCAGTACGGGTCCGCTGTACGTATGCCGGGCCGGACAACCACGCATGATGCGGGCATCGCGACATTCACCCTAGCGAATGCGCTGCAGCCGCAGTTGGGTGCTGTCCCCTCGAACACCGGTAGTCAGATCTCAGTCGCCGGGCTCTGAGTCCGCGACGGCCTACCACTCTATGCGGTGATTCAATGTAGCGGTGACTTCATTCGGCGATTTGCTCGGTCCCCAACCTGTCCTGCTCACCGGAGACGACGACGCGGAGTCGGATCTGCTCAACGGCGCCCGCCCGGCCGACGTGGCCGCGGAGCATCCGACGGCGTCGATCGCCTGGGCATTTCTCGCCGAGGCGGCTCTCGATGCCGCGTCGGGCGGGGAGAACACCGAGAAGGTGATCGAGGCGTACGCCTATGCCCGCACCGGCTACCACCGCGGCCTCGACCAGCTGCGACGCCACGGCTGGAAGGGGTTCGGCCCGGTGCCGTGGAGCCATGAACCCAACCGCGGTTTCCTGCGGTGCGTCGGTGCATTGGCGCGGGCCGCCGATGCCATCGGTGAATCCGACGAGAACCTGCGCTGCCTGGATCTGCTCAACGACAGCGATCCCACCGCGGCAGCACACCTCGGGCTGGCCTGAACCAGCCCCCGCCCGTGATCGACCGGCTGCGCCGACGACTCGCCTCCCTGCCGCCGAGCCTTCGGGGGCGGTTTCGTCGACTCTGGTTGTCGCTGGTCCCGATCGCGCAGTGCTCGCTGGCGGCCGGGTTGTCGTGGTGGATCGCGGTCAACGTCTTCGGACATCCGCAGCCGTTCTTCGCGCCGATCGCCGCGGTCGTCTCGCTCGGGTTGTCGTTGGGCAAACGCTGGCGCCGGTCGGTGGAGCTCGTTGCCGGCGTCACCATCGGCATCCTCATCGGAGATGCCCTGATCTCGGTGATCGGGTCCGGCACCTGGCAGATCATCGTGGTGATCGCGTTGGCGATGAGTACTGCGGTGTTCCTGGACAAGGGACCGATCATCCCGCTGCAGGCGGCATCGTCGGCGGCTCTGGTGGCCACGCTGCTGCCGCCGGGTGGCATCGCCGGATTCCACCGGGCCATCGACGCCCTGATCGGCGGGATCTGCGGAATCCTGATCGTCATCATCATCCCGGTCAATCCGGCGCATCGGGCTCGACGGGACGCGGCCGGAGTGCTGGCGACCGTGCGCGACGCGGCTCACGAGCTGGCCGAGGGGCTTCGGGACATGGACGTCGACACGACCTCGGCGGCACTGGAAGCGGCCCGCTCGACCCAGGGCGACATCAACGAGATGCGGGCCGACATGAGTGGTGGACGTGAGGTCAGCACCATGTCGCCGCTGTACTGGACGGCACGTGATCGTCTGCAGCGGATCTCGGCGACTGCCGACCCGATCGACAACGCAGTGCGCAACTTCCGGGTCGTCGCACGCCGGGCCAGCGGTATGACACAACGCGGCGCCCCGGTGCGGCCGGAACTGATCGACATCATCGACGACATCGGCGACGGCTTCGAGACCCTGCGCAAGATGATGCTCGCCGACCCTGGACAACCGCCCGACGAGGCCGACGCCGCACGCGTCATCCGCACCATCACGCGCAAGGCGAAGCCGGAATTGGTTGCCGACAGTGAGATGTCGGAGACGGCGATCCTGGCCGAGATCCGATCGTTGCTGGTGGACATGCTGATGATCGCCGGGCTGCGCCGCTCGTCGGCGGTGGCGACGCTGCGCTGACGGCCCGCCCGTCGAGGTTCCCGCGACCTCAGCTGGTTCCCGCGACCTTGGCTACGTTCGCGGGAACCAGCTGAGGTCGCGCGAGTGTTCGCCGGTGGCGAAACTCACGTACCGGATGGTGAGGTTCACCTAAGAAAAGGGCCTGACGTCCCTTGCAATACATGCGAAACGATGCATATATTGGCCGCACTATGGGCAGCGGACATTCGCACGGTGGACATTCGCACGGGGTGACGGCCGAATCGGCGTCGAACCGCCGAATCTGGCCGATGGTGGCGGCCGTCGCGATCATCGGCGGTTACTTCGTCGTCGAGTTGAGCACCGGCATCATCGTCAACTCGTTGGCGCTGATCGCCGACGCCGGGCACATGCTCACCGACGTCGTCGCGCTGCTGATGGGACTGGTCGCACTGCTGCTCGCGCGGCACGGCCGCACCACCGACAAGCGCAGCTTCGGGTGGCATCGCGCCGAGGTCTTCACCGCCGTCGCCAACGCCGCACTGCTGATCGGTGTCGCGGTCTTCGTCCTCTACGAGGCCATCGAGCGCATCGGTACCGATCCGCAGGTCCCCGGACTGGTCCTCGTCGTGGTCGCGGCGGTCGGATTGCTGGTCAACCTCGCGGTAATGCTGCTGCTGCGCGCCGACGCCAAGGAATCCATCGCGGTGCGCGGGGCGTATCTGGAGGTCTTGGCCGACGCGGTCGGCAGCATCGGCGTGCTGGTGGCCGGCGTGATCGCCATGACCACCGGCTGGGGATACGCCGACATCGTGGTCGCGGTGCTCATCGCGCTGTGGGTGGTGCCGCGCGCAATCCGCCTGGCCATCGACGGTCTACGCATCCTCAATCAGCAGGCCCCGGCCCACATCGACGTCGAGGCGCTGCGCTCCGAGCTCGCCGCGCTCCCACAGGTCGACGACGTCCACGATCTGCACGTGTGGTCGTTGACCACCGGGATGGACGTCGCCACCGTGCATCTGGGCAGCGAGGTGTCCAATGCCGAGGTGCTGACCGCGGCGAAAGCGGTGCTCGGCCACTACGGTCTGGAGCACGCGACCATCCAGGTGGACCCGCACGACGCCCGACAACGATGCCACGACGAACTGCGATGGTGAGGTGGACGCCCGGATTGTCCGGAACCTCGCGTCCTGTTGATGAACAATTGATTGCATGGCCCCGCCTACCAGGGCAAGGCGGTCCGCCGACGCTACGATCGGTCGGTGCAACGGCGTCACTTTCTGACCGCGCTGGCCGCGGGCACTCTCGGCGCGTTGACGTCGTGTTCGGTTGGCGACCCCGTGCCCCTCGCGGTGCACTCCTCGGCACCGCCACCACCACCCAAGCCGGCCGGTGTCGGGTTGCTCCCACCCGACGTCGCCTCGCGCACACCGCTACCCGCCGAACCAATCACCGGCCTTCCGGGACGCGGTCGTCACCTGGCATTGACCGTCGACGACGGCGCCAGCTCGGAGGTGGTCGGTGCCTACATCAAGTTCGCCAAGGACACCGGGGCCCGCTTCACCTTCTTCGTCACCGGCAGCTTTGATTCGTGGCGCGACAACCGGGACCAACTGCGGCCGCTGGTGGAATCGGGCCAGATTCAGCTCGGCAACCACACCTGGACACATGCTGACCTGACGTCGTTGTCGTCATCGGGTGTGGCCGACGAGCTCAAGCAATGTAAAGAGTTCCTGCGCAAGGAATTCGGCGTCGATGGCACGCCGTTCTACCGACCGCCCTACGGGTATCGCAACGAAGGTGTCGACGCGGTGGCCGCCGACCTCGGCTATCTGGCGCCGACGTTGTGGTACGGCTCGCTGTCGGATTCGGGTTTGATCACCGAGCAGTACCTCTTGCGTTGTGCGCGTGAATATTTCCACCCGCAGACGGTCATCATCGGACACGCCAACCATCCGCCGGTCACCCACACCTACCCGCAGCTCGTCGAGATCATCAAGAATCGACGCCTGCGGATGGTCACCCTGAACGACTACTTCCTGCCGCACCGCTGAACGTCGACGCCCGATGGGCAATTCGCCGCCGGCGGATTCACCGCCAGAAGACGAACAGGCCCCAGCCGTAGCTCGCGAGAACCGATGGCACGCCGGACAATTCGAACAGCCAGTAGATGGCGTCGAAGAAGGCGCGGTTGAGCTGCGGAATGAACAGCAACCCGAAGACGATGAGGAAGCCGTACGGGCCGATCTTCGCCATCGACGCCCTGGTGCTGTCGGAGAGATACGGTTCGATGGCGCCGTAGCCGTCGAATCCGGGTACCGGCAACAGATTCAGGACCGCCGCGGTGATCTGCAGGAACGCCAGCATCGCGAGCGCGGCCCACAGATTCACCGCCGGCGAGAAGGCGATGCCGTCGGTCAAGGCGGTGATGCCCTCGCCGTAACCGATCCGGATCACGGCCAGAAGTATCACGGCCAGAACGATATTCGTGAACGGTCCGGCGAGTGAGACCAGCGTGCGCTGCCGCTTGGTGAAGCCGCTCTGGTTGACGTACACCGCGCCGCCGGGAAAGCCGATGCCGCCCAACAGGATGATCAACAGCGGTAGCCCGATGGAGAGGCCGGGGTGGGTGTACTTCAGTGGGTTCAGGGTCAGGTAGCCGCGAAGTTCGGCGTTGCGGTCACCGAACCGGAACGCGGTCACCGCGTGGGCGAATTCGTGTAGACACAACGAGATGACCCAGCCGGCCAACACCAACAGTATTGTGCCGCCGACGGATTGGGCATTGCGCCCGACGTCGGAGGTGGCGCTCAGCCATGCGCCGAACCCGGCGGCCACGATGAATCCCAGAAAGATCGGCCCCGGGCGGATCGCGCCGAGGAGTTCACGTCCGGTGGGCGTGGTCATGGCCGTACCAGTCTGAGGTCGACGTGATGCCGGTAGAAGGTGGACCGCTTGACCACCCGCGGGGTCAGCACCCCCTCGCGTTCGACGACGAGGTTCTCGCCGCCGGTCTGTGCCGCGCGGCCCCACACCCAGCCACCGCCGGAGCCCGGGAGGCGCAGCGGTCGTTCGATCCTGGCACGGAGGCCGGGGGCGGTCGGGGTCGGTTCGATCCGCACACCGCGAACCTCGCCGGTGAACAGCCTGGTGTCGTCGACGTAGCTTTCGCCGTGCAGCCGCCGGCCCTCGACGCCGAGGTGGCGTGCGTGACCGACCAACACCGTGGCCGCGTCGTCGCGGATGAGCGGGATCGACAATGCGCGTCCCCGGCCGGCGAGGTCGAGCGCCTGCGCGCCGTGCGGCAGGCCGTAGACCACGGTCGCCGCGGTGGGGTGGGCGGGGGCGTAGGCGACGTCGACGTCGAGTCGTTCGGCGATCATCAGCCGTGCCAGCACCGCGGCGAAGAAGACGTCGGAGGCATCGTCCCCGGAGCCGGTGAGCGCTTCGTCGGGGCGCACCACGATCCGTGCGATACCGGGCTTGGACAGCACCTCGGACACCATCTCCTTGACGGCCTGTCGGTCGACGGCGGGCGCGCTCTGCACGATCTGGGCGGTGGTCACCGCGCAAGCGTATCGACGGTCACTGTGATGAGTGCCTCCGACCGCCGAAGTATCACCGACCACCGACAAAGGCCGGGAAGGGTGAGTAGGTTCGTAGTCGTCACCTCCGCATCACCCCGCTCGTTTCTGAGGAGAGCACCGATGAGCCTGTACGCAGTGGTCGATCCCGCCACCGGCGAAACCGTCAAGGAATATCCGACCGCCACCGACGCGCAGGTCGACGACGCGATCACCGCGGCGTCGACGGCGTTCACCGGCTGGTCGAAGACCTCGACCGTTGCCGATCGGGCCGCGTTGATCCGCAAGGTTGCGCAACTGCACAACGAGCGCAAGGACGAACTCGCCGCGATCATCCAGCGCGAGATGGGCAAGCCGCTCGATCAGTCGGTCGGCGAGGTGGAGTTCAGCGCCGCGATCTACGACTACTACGCCGACAATGCCGAGAAGTTCCTGGCCGACGAGCCGATCGAGCTGCTCGAGGGGCAGGGTTCGGCGTTGATCCGACGCAGCGGCGTCGGTGTGCTGCTGGGCATCATGCCGTGGAACTACCCCTACTACCAGGTGGCCCGCTTCGCCGGACCCAACCTCGTGCTCGGCAACACCATCGTGCTCAAGCATGCCCCGCAGTGTCCGGAATCGGCTGCGGCACTGCAGAAGATCTTCCTCGACGCCGGGTTCCCCGAGGGGGCCTACGTCAACGTCTACGCGACCAACGAGCAGATCGCGGAGGCGATCGCCGACCCGCGCGTCCAGGGCGTCTCGCTGACCGGCTCCGAGCGCGCCGGCGCTGCCGTCGCCGAGATCGCCGGACGCAATCTGAAGAAGGTCGTCCTCGAACTCGGCGGCTCGGATCCGTTCATTCTGCTCTCCACCGACAACCTTGACGAGACGGTCAGCGCGGCGGTCGACGGCCGTTTTGAGAACACCGGACAGGCCTGCAACGCCGCCAAACGGTTCATCGTCGACGAGAGCATCTACGACGACTTCATCGTGAAGTTCACCGAGAAGGTCAAGGCCACCGCATCCAAGCTTGGCCCGTTGAGTTCGGTGGCCGCGGCCGAACGGCTCGATGAGCAGGTGCAGGCCGTCGTGGCCACCGGTGCGAGCCTGGAAACCGCGGGCGAACGCAAGGGCGCCTACTTCCCGCCGGGCGTGCTGACCGGCGTCGACCCCGATTCCGAGACCGCCAAGCAGGAACTGTTCGGTCCGGTCGCCACCGTCTACAAGGTCTCCGGTGAGGACGCCGCGGTGGCACTGGCCAACGACACCCCGTTCGGTCTGGGTTCCTATGTCTTCACCACCGACCCCGACCAGGCATTACGTGTCGCGGACAAGATCGAGGCGGGCATGGTGTTCGTCAACGCGGTCGGCGCGGAGGGGGCCGAACTGCCCTTCGGTGGCGTCAAACGCTCCGGTTTCGGACGGGAGCTCGGCCGATTCGGCATCGACGAATTCGTCAACAAGAAGCTGATCCGCATCACCTGATCGGGGGACGATTTAGGCGAATCGCAGGTGCCCGCACTACGGTGAGAGGGTTGTGCAGATGAAAAGGAGCACCTGACATGGCTGCGATCGTGCTGATCGGCGCCCAGTGGGGCGACGAGGGCAAGGGTAAGGCCACCGACCTGCTGGGCGGGCGCCTGCAATGGGTGGTTCGCTACCAGGGTGGCAACAATGCCGGCCACACCGTCGTCCTCCCCAATGGTGAGTCCTTCGCGCTGCACCTCATTCCGTCGGGCATCCTGACGCCCGGGGTCAACAACGTCATCGGCAACGGCGTCGTCGTCGACCCTGGTGTGCTGCTCACCGAACTCGGCGGCCTCGAGGATCGCGACGTCGACACCACCGGCCTGATGATCTCCGCCGACGCGCATCTGCTGATGCCGTACCACGTGGCCATCGACAAGGTGACCGAACGCTTCCTGGGCAACAAGAAGATCGGCACCACCGGCCGCGGCATCGGTCCCTGCTATCAGGACAAGATCGCCCGCGTCGGTGTGCGGGTCGCCGACGTCCTCGACGAGAAGATCCTCACCCAAAAGGTCGAGGCCGCACTGGAACTCAAGAATCAGATCCTGGTCAAGATCTACAACCGGCGCGCGTTGGAACCCGCGCAGGTGGTCGATGAGGTGCTCGAGCAGGCCGAAGGTTTCAAGCATCGGATCGCCGACACCCGGCTGCTGCTCAACGAGGCGCTCGAGCGTGGCGAGACGGTACTGCTGGAGGGCTCGCAGGGCACCCTGCTCGACGTCGACCACGGCACGTATCCCTATGTGACGTCGTCGAATCCGACGGCCGGTGGTGCCGCGGTCGGTGCCGGTATCGGGCCCAACAAGATCACCACGGTGCTGGGCATCCTCAAGGCCTACACCACTCGCGTCGGGTCGGGTCCGTTCCCCACCGAACTCTTCGACGAGTGGGGTGCCTACCTGGCCAAGACCGGCGGCGAGGTCGGCGTGACCACCGGACGTGCCCGGCGCTGCGGCTGGTTCGACGCGGTGATCGCCCGCTACGCCACCCGCGTCAACGGCATCACCGACTACTTCCTCACCAAGCTCGACGTGCTGTCCAGCCTGGACACCGTGCCGATCTGCGTCGCCTATGAGGTCGATGGGGAACGCGTTGATGAGATGCCGATGACCCAGACCGGGTTTCACCATGCCAAGCCGATCTATGAGGAGATGCCCGGCTGGTGGGAGGACATCTCGCAGTGCAGGAAGTTCGAGGATCTGCCGAAGAACGCGCAGGACTACATCCTGAGGCTCGAAGAGCTTGCCGGAGCACACATCTCGTGCGTCGGTGTCGGACCGGGACGCGATCAGACGATCGTGCGGCGCGAGATTCTCTGATCGGCGTCGCGCGCGAGGGTGCCCGCAGACAGTGTGAAACTTCCGTAACACCTTGTGGCGGTGTCGCATTCGCGAACTTTATCCGTCTGCCGTACCGGTATGTTTGTTCGATGACCGATGGGCGCGTCAACGTGTGCGACGGCGGCGATGAGTAAGGCCGACTGGATCGTCGTGGACACCACCGGGCCCGAACCGCTGGTGGTGGTGCAGGGATCGCGGCCGCGGGATTGGCGGCGCCTGCGCAACGTCCTGCGTGGCGACGAGTTCAAGAACCTCTCGGCGCTGGCTGAGGAGTCGGTGACGGAGCGGTCGACCGCGACCCGACGGTTTGACTGTCCCGTGCGTCGCAGGCCGGTGGACGCGATCGCGATTCCGGCGCTGTCGCCGTCGGGGGAGGTGCACGCGGTCGCGCTCGGATTCGAAGGCGACTCGGTGAGCCCGCGAATGGGTGCTTTCGAGTGGGAGCACGTCCGCGACGCGCCGCCGAGGTTGTGGCTCTCGACCGAGGCGATGGACATCCTGGGTATGGACGAGCGTTTTCGGGATCGGGCCACCTATGGTCCAGCGGACCTGTTCACCCGGGTGATTCAGCTCGCCGACGTGGCCGCCATCCTGCGGTCGATCGACCCGGACACCGATGGCGTCGAGGTCGGCGATCTCCAGGTGGATGTCCGCGGTGACGACGGAGCCATGACTCGAATCCACTATGTGTATCGGCGCGTGGACCAACCGACCGGCCTGCGAATCCGCGGTGTGATGGTCGACATCACCGCTTCGGCCGATGGCGTCGAGATGGCCACCTCGGTGCTCGACGCCGAGGTCGCGCAGGTGGCGATCAGCCATCTGGGTGTACACGGTGCCGTCGTCGACATGAGATACGCCGGATTTCCCTACGTGGTCAAGTGGCTGACCGTTCACCCCGAAGGTATGGGTCACGGGGTCAGTACCGGCCAGACGCCGGGCATTCACGGTGACGACATGGAAGCGGCTGCACAGCTCTACCGCGATGCGATCAACGGGAAGACGACCAACGCTCGACTACGCATTCGACGCGCGGGCGGCGGATGGCTGTCGCTCGACACCTCGGCTGCGCTGATCAATCCGGTCACCTGCCCGAATCTGTTGCTTGTCACCATGCGCGCGCCGGGCGTGGCCGCTCAGGAGGTCGAGGTCTTTCCGCCGATCACCGACATCGCACCGGACGAGTTGACCCCCAGCGGTTAGCGCTCTGACCAGCGATTAAGTTCGCTTTGTTAACTAATGTGTGGGACGTCACGGCTCGATTCGGTTGCGCCTCCTCGCTGCGCGGGGTGAAATGTCTTCACGAGGTGATACTCAAGCGAGGCCCCGCCTGATCGGAGCCCTGCACATCGCCCGCACATCTGCATGACACCGCGTGACGGCCAGTTGCCGTTCCCGCCCTTGCAATTCCGCTACCACTTGTGGCGTTGATTGGATTTCAAGGAGTGTAATCGTGGTCTCTGCAGTCATTTCCGGTCTGGGTTCCTACCTTCCGCCCGTAGTGGTGGACAACGACGAGGTCTGCCGGCAGATCGAATCATCCGACGAGTGGATCGTCAAACGTACCGGCATCAGCACGCGTCGTCGGGTTCCGTTGGGTACCAGCACATCTGACATCGCGGTGCAGGCGGCCGAACGCGCGTTGACCTCGGCCGGCACGCGATCGATCGACATGGTTGTATTGGCAACCGCTACACCAGATTTCATCTCACCACCGACTGCCCCCATAGTCGCCGATCGGTTGGGTCTCACCGGCACACCGGCATTCGACGTCAGCGCGGCCTGCAGTGGTTTCGTCTACGGTCTGTCGGTCGCCTCGGCGATGGTGCAGTCGGGAGCCGCCTGCCGTGTGCTGTTCATCTGTGCCGAAACCGCAAGCTACTTCACCGATCCGCGAGACCGTGACACCGCAGCCATCTTCGGTGACGGTGCGGCGGCCTTGGTGATCTCTGTCGGTGACGGCGATGAATCGGATAGTGGCGCAATCGGTTCGGTTGTCATGGGGGCGGATGGAAGCGCCTGCGGCCTGGTGCAGATGCCGGGCTACGCGGCTGCCGATCGAGCCGCGGGCACCTTCGGGTCGGTCACCCCGCACATCACCATGGACGGCAAACCGCTGTTCGTTCAAGCTGTTACGCGGATGACCGAGGCCGTCGAAGACCTCCTCGAACGCGAGAACCTGACCACCGACGATGTCGCCATGATCGTTCCCCACCAGGCCAATGCCCGGATCATCGAGGCCGTCGCCGAAGAACTCGAGGTCGATTCCGATCGGGTCATGGTCAACATCGACCAGACCGGAAACACCATCTCCGCCTCTATCCCACTGGCGCTCGCCCAAGCCGCCGACGCCGGCCGGATGACCGCGGGAGACCGCATTCTCGTCGTCGCCTTCGGGGCCGGAGCATCCTGGGGTGCAACGACATTCACCTGGCCCGACATCAAAGCGGTCGTCGCCTGATCAACTGCCCCACTCGCTGAGTGGGTCTCAGTTCAACCTCCCGAAGACAAAGGAGAAATGCAGTGAGCACTCTGAATGACCTGGCAGCATCCGATGTTCCGGCAACGACCGAGGTCGAGGACTTCGTTCTCGAGTACCTCAACAAGAAGTTCGACGCTGACCCGTCGATCGCGCTGACGAGCACGTTCAACGAACTGTTCGTCGATTCTCTCGGGGTGGTGCAACTCGGGATGAAGGTCAAGCGCCGCTTCGGAGTTGCGTTCGAGGCCGGTGAGATCGTGGGCACCGACGTGGTCGGCGACGTGATCACGCTGATCAACGAGCGTCGGTCGGCAGGTGCGTGATGAGTACCGTGTTGTCCTACAAGGGAATCGACGACGCACTCGGTCCGCGAGCGCAACGCTTCTTCGGTGACCGCTATCGAGGTGTGACCCAGCAACTGCGCATCGACGCGGTGGACGGGGCTGCTTCGATGATCGCCGGGCGCGTCGAAATCGGTTACCCGGCAACCTGGTCGGTCAAGAATGGCAAGCGGATGCGTCCACACGTGTCCACCATCGACGGTGTGGTGGTGGCCGAGTTGATGGCGACGGCACTCTTGCGGTCCTGCGCCGACATCGGTACCGGCGAGATCGAACGCGCTTGGCTGTCATCGATCCGGTTGGCGGCAGGATCTGCGCCGCAGGAGGATTCGACGCTGGTCACTGCTTCCGGTCGGGTCGTTCGGATCGTCGACGACGGTTCGGTGACGCGGATCGGTGTCGCCGGCCAACTCGGCTCGATGCGAATGGATTTCGAGGTATCGATTCCCGAGCTGACCGCGTCGTCGGTTCGGCTGTTCACCGCGAACGTCGTAGGGGAGGACCTGTCTGGCGTGCACCACGTCGGTGCCGTCGTCGACCTTCGCGACGTGGTGCTCGACGGTGACTCGGACTCGGCACGCGCCGACCTTATCCGCAGTCAGCTCGACGCCCAGCTGCCGGCCGGCACGTTGGCGGCCGCCTATCCGAGCCACCACGGCGACGTGGAGCACGTCGTCACCGTCGCCCAGGCCGCGCAGGCGTCGATCTACGAAGCCGACCACGTCAATCGCGCGGAGAGCAACACGCTGTGGATGCGGGGCTACCGTGCTCGTCGGCCGCTGCCGCCGGCAGTGTGGAGTTCGTCGTCGGCACTGACGGTGACCGCGGTCGTCGACGATCGGGACCGCCTCGTCATGGACGACGCCGAGTGGAGTATCTCCGACTGGACTGCATCGTGTGGCGACGTGACCTCTGGTTTCGAGGTCGCGCACCGACTCCCGGCACAGCAGGTGGCGTCATGACATCGGTGATCATGGTCCGCCATGCCCGGACCGCGGACAATGCCGCCCGACTCTTTGCCGGGCAATCAGACACCCCGGTCCTCGATTCGGCGCTCACCGCCATCGCCCCGTGGTCGCAGCTGCGCACCGAGGTGCCGGTTGCGGTGTTCAGCTCACCGCAACGGCGGGCACGACAGACCGCGGCCGGACTGTTCGGTTCGCGCGGGCATTCGATCGATCCCCGCCTCGCCGAGCGGCATCTCGGAGTGCTCGACGGTCAGTCGATCGACACCGTGCGACGCGAACAACCCGAGATCGCCGAACAGTTGGCCAACGACCTCCAGTTCGCGCCGGCGGGCGGCGAGTCGGCCGCCGACGTCGCCGACCGGGTCCGGTCCTTCCTGAGTGAGGTTCTCACCACGTGGGCCGACAACGGTCCGGTGGTCTGCGTGACCCATGGCGGGCTGATGGCGATCACGCTGCGTGTGCTGGCCGGGATGACCGTGCGCCCCCAGATCGCGAACCTGGAGCAGATCTCGTTGCGTGTCAACCGGACCCGCGAACAACTGGACATCACCTACGACGGCACCCTGATCCCGGGCGGGCTTGTCGAATCACCGGCCGCTGCCGCCGCGGCGGAGGCCGCGCGATGAGTACGTTGTTGATGTTCCCCGGCCAGGGGTCGCAGCGAGTCGATATGTGCGCGCCGGTCGCCGAGCGGCATCCCCATGAAATCAATTGTGTCAGCGAGATTCTCGGCTTCGACCTGGTCGAGATCGCCGCGCAGCCGGACCTGTTGCGGGACACGCGCTATCTGCAGCCGGCATTGTTTGTCGTCGAGTACTTCGACTATCTCGACCACTGGGCCGATATCGAGGATGAGGTGATCTTCGCCGGTCACTCGGTCGGTGAGGTCACGGCACTCTGCGCCGCAGGCGCTTTCGAGTTCTTCGACGGACTCCGGTTGGTCAACGAACGTGCACGGGCGATGCACGAGGTACGCGACGGCGCGATGGCCGCGGTCATGCGCATCAGCCGCGCTGAGTTGGACGCCCTGCTCGAGGAGTTCCCCGATGTCGACGTCGCGAATCTGAACGGGTACACCCAGTTCGTCCTCTCCGGGCCGACGGAGTGCCTGGAAGAGCTGTGTGACCGCATCGACGACCTCGACGGGCTCGCGGTGACCCTCCGGGTCAGCGGCCCCTTCCACAGCCGGTACATGCGCGCGGCCGCCGCGCGGTTCACCGAGACCCTCGCCGGCATCACGTTGTCCACGCCGGCGCACACGGTGCTGTCCAACGTGACCGCGCGCCCATACGGCAACGTGCCAGAACTGCTTGCCCGACAGCTCTATTCGCCGGTGGACTGGACGTCACTGGTGGAATACGCGGTCGGTTCAGGGGCGGACACCTTCATCGAGGTGGCTCCCGGTTCGGTGCTGTCGGGGATCGCCACCAGGATGAACGACTCCGCGGGCTGGGGTGCGCGGATAGTGACGGGAGACGCGTATGCGGTATGACGGCCGCCGCTGGGTACGTCTGGTGGCACCCGCGCAACCCACCTCACGGGTATTGATGTTCCCGCACGCCGGCGGCGGGCCGTCGGCTCTGTTGTCGGTGGCCCGAATGTGTCCGCCGGACACCGAATTCTGGGGTCTGACCCTGCCCGGTCGTGAGTCGCGCGCGGAAGATCTCAGCGGTGACACCGTGGCCGACCTCGTCGCATCCGTCGGCGAGGAGTTCGCGCATCGCCCGGCACTGCCCACGGTCAACTTCGGCTGCAGTCTGGGTGGTCTGGTCGCGGTTCGGGCTGCGGCAGCGCATCCGCAACTGTGTGAGGCGGTCGTGGTCGCCAGCCAGAGCCCAGGTGAGCGGGACAGGTTGTCGGAGAGCCGCGTTGACGTCGAGAACGTCAACGAGTTCCTGCTTGCGGCCGGGATGACGACGCCGGAGATCCTGGAGGTCACCGAACTCCGGGAGATGCTGGCCGAGCGGCTGGGATCGGATCTTCCGCTGGTCAACGAAGGCGCTCGCAACTTCTCGCAGGTCGTCTGCGACCAGGACATCTTCGTCCTCGCCGGCATCGACGATCCGGTGGTGCCGGTGGACGTGATGAGTGGATGGCGATCGCACACCCGGGGCACCGCGATCGGGATCGCCTTGTTCGGTGGACATTTCGCATTTCTCGAGCCCGGTAATGGCGAGATCGCCCGACTCGTCTTCACGCGCGCCTGCGCCACCGCCGTCGACCGGCACAGCCGACGGCACGACGACGTCCAGAGCGTCATGAATACCAGGAGGACAGCATGATTGAAGCCGGAACCATCACGCCACTGGCCGCTGCACCGGCCGACGCCGAAGTCGTGGTCGTCGGGGCCGGGCCGATCGGTCTGATGCTTGGATGCCTGCTCGTCGAGCGTGGCGTCGACGCCGTGATCGTCGACCGCGAACGCCCGAAGACCGCGCACAGCAAAGCGACACTGATCTGGCCACGGTCGCTGGAACTGCTCGATTTCACCGGCGTCGCCGAGGAGGTGGTGGCCACCGGTCATCGCATCGATGCGGTGACCTTCAACTCGGCCACCGAGGTCCTGCGTCGGATCGACCTGAACGCGCTGGGCGACACCAGGTTCAACTTCGGGGTGAGTCTGCATCAGGCATCGGTCGAGGACATTCTGCGACGCCGCCTCGTGGAACTGGGCGGGCGGATCGTCACCGGCGACGTCGGTGACATAGCGCCGCTGCGAGATCGGGTGCGGGCCACCGTGACGCACGGCGACCTCCACCGGACGATCGAGGCATCCTGGGTTGTCGGAGCCGACGGTGTGCGCAGCACCGTCCGTGCTGCGATGAACGTTGGCTACGAAGGCTACGACGTCCCCGCGCAGTTCGTGCTCGCCGATGCGATCGTGCACGGCGGGCCACCCAAGAACCGGGCGGACTACTTCTTCGGGCCGTCGGGAAGCCTGGCGATCGGACCGATCGGACCGGACCTCTACCGGGTGGCCTGCAGTGTCGCCCAGGTTGATTCGGCTCATCCAGAGGATCGTCAATGGTTGACCGAACTGATCGCTGCACGCGCGCCGTCGCTCGACGTCGATGTGCGTGGCATCGCGTTCTCGGCCCGGTTCCGCGCGCAGGTCCGGCACGCGGAGAAGTATCGCGTCGGCAGGTTGCTGCTCGCCGGCGATGCGGCCCACCGCATGACGCCGGCGTCGGGGCAGGGCATGAACACCGGCTTCGGTGATGCGGCGTCGCTCGGGTGGCGGCTGGCGGCCGTGGTCCGCGGACTCCTCGACGAGTCGGCGCTGGATGACTACGCCGACGAACGTATGTCTGCGGCAAGGCGAATCGAGGAACGGACCTCGGCGCAGAGCAGCCACGTCGACGACTGGGGCGACGCCGGTTCGTCGGCAAACGGTCCTGTCGACGGCACTGCGGTCGACAGCACTGCGGTCAACAGCGATACGACGACAACGGCCATGCCGGTACCGGTGATGTCGACCGAGGAACTCGCCCAGTTCGACGTCCAGGAACGGACCGAGGTGAACTATCGCGACATCACCGTCGGTCTGGGTATACCCGTGGCCGCGCAGGCACCAACCGTTGTCGCGTGGCCTGGTCCCCGGTGGGTGGCCGACGAATGGACGAGCCGACTCGAAGCCATCGCCAGTCGGGTTCCCAAGGGCACCAACATCATCGACGCCTCGCGGATGGGCAACACCCGCCCGCTGTGCGTGTCGGGTGCGGCCGAGGGTTTCGCGGTGATCCGGCCCGACGGTGTCGTCGAGCGGCGGTGCGCCTACGACGAGGTGATCGACCACCTGCGGACTGCGGGCTGGCGATGACCTCGGTATCAGACAACAACGACGACACGGACATACCGGAAGGAATCACGATGGGAGAGACCACCATGGGAAAATTGACTATGGACGAGGCAGAGACCGAAACGGCCGCCACGCCCCCTGCTCCGAACTCCACTGCCCCGAACTCCACAGATCCGGGCGCGACCTCAAGCCGCCTGCCGATCGGCGTCTATGTGCTGGGTGCCAGCGTATTCGCGCTCGGCACATCAGAATTCGTCATCGCCGGGTTGGTCAATCAGATGTCGGCATCGCTCGGTGTGTCGGTACCGCAAGTGAGCCAGCTGATCACGGTGTTCGCCATCGGAATGCTGATCGGCGCTCCGTTGATGGCGGTGCTCACGCTCTCGCTCGACCGCAAGCGCACCCTGGTGGCCAGTGCCGCTGTGTTCGCCCTGGCACACCTGGCGACGGCGTTCTTCACCAACTTCGAGGTAATCATGGTGTTGCGCATCATTTCTGCGTTCGCATGCGCGACGGAGTTGACAGTTGCGGCGGTGATGGCGGTAGGGATCGCCGGCGGCGAGCGGACGGCACGGGCGATCGCGATCATCATCGGCGGCATGACCCTGGCAAACGTCATCGGTGTGCCGATCGGCAGCTTCATCGGTGAACAACTGAACTGGCAGGCGGCGTTCGTGTTCATCGGTGTCGTCAGCGCCGTGAGCGCGGTTCTCGTTGCGTTTGTTGTTCCGCGGTTGCCCAAGACGCACGCCGAAGGTACGTCGCTGAAATCTCTGGCGATGGCAGAACTGCGCTCGCTCAACCAAACCCGCGTCTATGTCGCGCTGTGCACGACTGTGCTCTTCGAGGCCGCGCTGTTCTCCGTCTATTCGTTCGTACAGCCGATCCTCACCGATGTGTCGGGGATGAGCGCGGCGACGGTTCCCGCGGTGCTGCTTGCGTTCGGCGTCGGAACCTTCGTCGGTATCACCATCGGCGGACGCCTGGCCGAGCGATTCCCGCTTCCCAATGTCATCGGCAGCCTCGTCGTACTCGTGCTGGTGATGCTGGCGTTCCGCGCAGTGGTGCACAACCCGATTGCCTCGGCCGTCGCGGTGACGTTGCTCGGCGTCGCCGGATTCTCGATGACCGCGGCACTGAACGCACGCGTGATCGGATTCGCCGTGGGCGCGCCGACGCTGGCCGTGGCGATCAGTCTGTCGGCCTTCAATGTCGGCAACGCGATCGGGCCTGCCGTGGGTGGGGCGGTCTATTCGAGCACGTCACAGCCGCAGATGGTGATCTGGGCGGGCGTGGCATTGGCGTTGGCGGCCCTGGTGTCGGCGTTGGTGTCGGCGGTCATCGAGCGAGATCCGGAACCGGTCACCGAAGGCGCCGTCTGAGGGGGCGCCCGATGACGGCTTTTCCACGCCGAGTGTGCTGATTAGCACACTCGGCGTGGCAAGCTAGACCGATGACACGGTCCACACGCCGCCGGGGGGCGAGCCGCGACTATGGATCGATCCTGCTCGGCCCCAGCGGCGAACGCGGGATCAAGCAGCGGATCCGTATCCAGACGTTGCTGACGTCGTTCATTCTGCTCGCCAACGGAATCGGCGTCGGGTTGGCGGTGTTGCTGGCGTCGGTGGGTATCCCCGAGCCGAACATCTTCCAGCCGGAGCTGTGGTGGGTGAACTTCATCGCGGTGCCGGTCTACCTGGTCTTCGCCTTCTTCGTCGGCGTCTTGTTCGGTACCGTGGCGGTGGTGCGCGATCTGCGGTGGGCGATCGAGGACCGGGTGCCCACCGAAAAGGACGTCAAGAAGTTCCGACGCGCGCCCCGCCGACTGCTCATCGTGCAGGCACTCCTGTGGGGGACCGGCACCATCATGCTCACCATCATGTACGGCGTGATCGACCCCAACATCATCCCGAAAACGGTGTTCGTCGTCGGGATGAGCGGCATGGTGGTCATCGCGTTCTCGCAGTTGCTGGTCGAGTTCGCTCTGCGGCCGCTGGCGGCCGAGGTGATCAGTGCCGGTTATCGACGACGCAAACGCAGCGGTGTGCGGACGCGGTCGATGATGTCGTGGATGCTGGGGTCGGGAATCCCGATCGTCGGAATCGTGCTGGTGGTGGCGTTCGGAGCGTTCCGCGACGACACCTCGAAACTCGATCTGTTCGTCGGTGTCACCGTGCTGGCCTCGATCGCCCTGTTCACCGGTTCGCTGCTGACCATCGTGGCCAGCTTCAGCGTGACGGCGCCCATCCGCAGCGTCCGCAAGGCGATGGAACGCGTGCAACGCGGTCACCTCGACGACGACGTCGAGATCGTCGTCTACGACGGCACCGAGCTCGGCGACCTGCAGTTCGGATTCAACACGATGCTCACCGGATTGCGGGAACGCGAGAAGATGCGCGACGTCTTCGGCCGTCACGTCGGACGCGACGTCGCCGAAGCCGCGTTGGCCAAGGACCCGCAGCTCGGCGGGGTGGAACGAACAGTCGCCGCCCTGTTCGTCGACGTCATCGGGTCGACGACGTTCGCGGCCGAACGCACCCCGACCGAGGTGGTGGCCACGCTCAACCGGTTCTTCGCCATCATCGTGCGTGAGGTGGAGGACCGGCGTGGGCTGGTGAACAAGTTCGAGGGCGACGCGGTACTCGCGGTGTTCGGTGCCCCCATCGACCTCGACGACCCGGCCGGCGCTGCCCTGCGGGCGGCTCGCGAGATCGCCGAGCGGCTCGCCGTCGAGGTTCCCGAGATCTCCGCGGGCATCGGCGTCGGATACGGGTCGGTGGTGGCAGGCAACGTCGGGGCCATCGAACGGTTCGAGTACACGGTGATCGGTGACCCGGTCAACGAGAGTGCCCGGCTGTCGGAGGTGGCCAAGCGTGATCCGCGTCGGGCGTTGGCGACCGGTCGTGCCGTCGACGCGGCGCAGGCCCGGGAAGCGGCGCAGTGGGAACGCTTGGAGGTCACCATGTTACGTGGACGCACCGAGCAAACGGTGATCTACGGAGCGGCCCGGGGTGAGGATGCCCAGGGTGCGGAGTCAATCCCGGGTGTCGGCGGATCCCTCGACGAAGTCCAAGCGGCGCAACGCGGTTCGTAACACCTCGTCGTCGATGCGCCCGGCGTCGCGTTCGGCGATGAACACTTTGCGTTGCACCTGAACGATTTTCAGCCGAATTCGGTTGCCGGCCGCGGTCGGGCTCTCGCCGATGTCTTCTGGTCCCCGGCCGAGCTCCTCCCACGCGATGTTGCGCTGGGTGTTGACCCATTTGCGTAACCAGATCACCTGGAACTGACGCGGGTCGTCGTCGGGCATGGCGGCGGCGATCTCGTCGAGCACCCGTTCGGATTCGCGTGATGCCCGATCCTGGGCGCCGGCCAGTGCCAGGCGTTCGTCGGCCGCCGCGTCGTCGGAGACCTTGAGCGCCTTGATCATCCACGGCAGTGTGGTGCCCTGGATCAGCAGCGTGCCGACCACCACCACAAAGGTCAGGAACAGGATCTCCGGGCGCGCCGGGAACGCCACCCCGGCGTCGGTGGTCAACGGGATGGCAAAGGCCGCGGCCAGCGACACCACCCCGCGCATCCCGGCCCAGCCGACGATGAACACCCAGCTCGGCTTCGGGACCTGTTCTCGAGCACGGATTTTCGACGAGAACAATCGTGGCAGGTAGGTCGCCGGGTAGATCCAGAGGAAGCGGACGACGATCACCGTCGCCAGGACCACCGCCGAATCGATCGCTATCTCCACCCATGACTCACCGGCCAGCCCACGGATCAGGTAGGGCAGCTGTAAACCGATGAGCAGGAACACAAACGATTCCAGCAGGGCGTCAAGGGATTTGCGGACCGCTTCGTCCTGCATCCGCGTCGCATATCCCAGACGCACCGATCGTTGGCCGAGGAACAGCCCGGCGACCACGACGGCGATCACTCCGGAGGCGTGCACCTCCTCGGCCACGAAGTACGTCGCGAACGGCACCAGCAGACCGATCGCGGTTTCCATCGGCGGGTCGTCGAGCTTGTTGCGGGCCCAGGCGATCACCCAGCCGACGGCCATGCCGATCACGACACCACCGATGGCGGCCACCGCGAAGGTGAGCAGTCCACTCCACACCGTTGTCGTCGCGCCGATCGCCGCGGCCAGTGCCACGCGGTAGGCGGTCAGCGCGGTGGCGTCGTTGAGCAGGCTCTCGCCGCCGAGCAGGGTCATGATCCGGCGAGGCAGGCCCACCCTGCGGCCGATCGCCTGCGCTGACACCGCGTCGGGTGGCGCGACGATCGCACCGAGGACGAAGGCCGCGGCCAACGGCAGATTGGGCACCACCAGGTGGGCCACGTAGCCGACCATCAGGGTGGTCGCCAGCGGCAGCGCGATGGCCAGCAGGCCGATGGCGCGGCGGTTGACTCGGATCTCCTGGTACGAGCTGTCCAGGGCTGCCGAGTAGAGCAGCGGCGGCAGGATGATGAACAGCACGAACTCGGGCTCGAGCATCACCTCGGGGGTGCCCGGAATCCAGCCGATGCCCAGCCCGGCGGCCACCAGCACCAGCGGCGACGAGAGGCCGTAGCGCCGGCAGAGGGCAGAGATCGCCACCGCGACGGCCGCGGCGAGCAGGAGAGAGGCACTCACAGCGACGAACCTATGGCATCAGAAGTGGCCGCGGTGATCGAGCGCCCGGGCTCGATCGTTCGGCGTCGGCGCGGCACGGGGATAATCGTCGGCATGGGAATCTTCCGACGAGGGCGTTCCGGGTCACGCGGCGCTGCCCAAGACTCAGCGACACAGGACTCAGCGGCGCAGAGCGCGGCCACCGGACCCGAGTCTGGCGCGCTGTGTCCGGAGCTCGCCGAGATCGGCGTCGACTCGAGGCTGGACCCGCCGCCCACCAACGGCGATCAGAGCGTGTGCGAGGACTGCGCGGCGATCGGCGAGCACCACTGGGCGCATCTGAGAATGTGTCTGACCTGCGGACATGTCGCCTGTTGTGACTCCAGTCCGCGACGTCACGCGACCGCGCACTTTCACGATTCGCAGCACCCGGTGATGCGTTCGGCCGAACCCGGCGAGCAGTGGCGCTGGTGCTACGTTCACGAGGTCACCGGCTGAGTCTGATCGGTGCGCCCAACGGCCCAAGTCACGCTAGGGTCGCAGTGATCTGAGCAGGGTTTCCGATGCGGTCGCTGCAAGTAAGATTTGAGGATGATGTCGAACAGCCAGGGTCACCCGGTCCCGCCGGCCGAGACGACCGAAGATGATGCGAGGCGCCGCGAGGGCGCCGCGCAGGGGGATGCAGTGGAGAAAGCCGCAGCACGCTTGGAAGGTGCCGCGTTCGGTTCCGGCGAACGTCAGGTGGGACCGCCGATCGAGATCGGTACGCCGCTGTCGCCGACGGCCACCCGGGTGATGGTGCTCGGCGCGGGTGAGCTGGGCAAAGAGGTGATCATCGCCTTCCAGCGGCTCGGCGTCGAGGTAATCGCCGTGGATCGCTACGCCAAGGCGCCCGGCCAGCAGGTGGCCCATCATGCCGAGGTCATCGACATGACCAACGCGGCGGCGATCATCGACCTCGTCGAACGCTATCGGCCGCATTATGTGGTGCCCGAGATCGAGGCCATCGCGACCGAGGCGCTGGTGGAGGTGGAGCGCCGGGGACTTGCCGAGGTGGTGCCGACCGCGGGTGCGGTGGTGGCCACCATGAACCGTGAGGGCATCCGACGCCTCGCCGACGAAGAGCTCGGGCTGCCGACCTCGCCCTACCTGTTCGCCGAAACCCTCGACGACATGCGGGTGGCCGCCGACGAGATCGGCTATCCGTGTGTGGTCAAGCCGGTCATGTCGTCGTCGGGCAAGGGCCAGACGGTGCTGCGCGGCCCGGCCGACGTCGAACGCGCGTGGCAGACGGCCAGCACCGGTGGTCGGGTGGCCGGTGAGCGGGTCATCGTCGAGGGCTTCATCGAATTCGACTACGAGATCACGTTGCTGACCGTGCGCGCCCTGGACCCCGAGACCGGTGAATTGGTCACGCATTTCTGTGCGCCGATCGGTCACCAGCAGGTCAACGGCGACTACGTCGAGAGCTGGCAGCCGCACGAGATGGAAGCCAACGTGCTGGGCGCGGCCACCTCGGTCGCGGCTCGCATCGCGACTGCCCTGGGCGACGGAAAGCTTTCCGGCCGTGGCATTTTCGGCGTCGAGATGTTTGTCAAGGGCGATGACGTCTACTTCTCCGAGGTGAGCCCGCGCCCGCACGACACCGGGCTGGTCACGATGGCCACGCAGCGTTTGTCGCAGTTCGAGATGCATGCCCGCGCCATCCTCGGATTGCCGGTCGATGTCACCCTCGCCTCGCCGGGCGCGTCGGCGGTCATCTACGGCCAGCTCGACGAGCCCGCCATCGGCTTCGCCGACGTCGCCAAGGCTCTCGCCATCCCGGAGACCGACATCAGGTTGTTCGGTAAGCCGGAGAGTTTCCATCGTCGTCGCATGGGGGTGGTCACCGCGACCGCCGACGATGTCGAGATCGCTCGCGAACGCGCGGTCGCCGCGGCGTCCGCGGTCACGCCGGTGCATGGTCGGCCGCTGCGCCGGGTGGCACCGAAGGTGACTCCGCCGGTGGCCCCGCCTGCGCCACCGGCTGCCGGTAAGGCCGCGCCGCCCACTGCCGTTGTCCCGCCCGTACCGCAGGCCGGTCCGGCAGGTGCGCCACGTCCACCTGCCCATGCGGCCCGACCGGGTCGGCCCGGTGCCCCCGGTCCCGGTGCGCCGGTTGTCGGCGCACGTCCGGGTCCGGCGCGGATGAGCGACAACGTGGTGCCCAATCGTGCGGCCCCGCAGTCTCCGGGATTGCCGCCCAAGGCCGCTCCGCGACGCGCAGCGCCGGAACGGTCGGCGGGATCGCCGCCGGTGCCGCCGAACGGTCGTCCGCCGGCCGCAGGCCGCCCGGCACCCGCACCGAGAGGCGTGGGACGCCCCGTGCCGCCGCCGGAGCGACCGGCCCGGCCCGCACCGCCGTTCGCACCTCCGCAGGGGCCGCCGCCGGTGCGGCCCAGTGGAGATTCCTCGCGCGCGTCGGTCGACTGACGCGCACACCTCGCAGACGAGGAGTCACGGGTGTCCTGGGGTGGGGAGCTGCTGGTCGGCGCCGTCATTGTGTTGGGTTTGCTCGGCATCGTGTTCCCGATCCTGCCGGGCACCCTGCTGGTGGCCGGCGCGATCGGCGTGTGGGCCGCGATCGTCGGGGGATGGGCGTGGGCGATCTTCGCCGCGGCTGCGGTCATCATCGTCATCGGTGAGGTCGGCAAGTATCTGATCGCCGGTAGATCGTTGCGCGCCAACGGAATTCCCAATCTGACCATCGGCGTTGGCGGTGTGGTGGGCATCGTCGGATTCTTCGTGGTGCCCGTCATCGGACTGTTTCTCGGTTTCATCGTCGGCGCGATGGCCGCCGAACTCGTTCGCACCCGCACGTTCTCGCAGGCGTGGCGGGGAACGCGCGCGGCGGCCCGCGCAGCGATGGTGACGATCGGCATCGAGTTGCTCGCGGGCCTGCTGGCGGCGGGAGTATGGCTCGTCGGAGCCGGGGTGTGGTGAGCCCGGTCGCGTACTGATCGTGGGGGGGTCTGTGACCTAGCCTCGGTGGCAGGGCGCCGCCGAGCGGATAGTTGTCGCGGGAAGGCGGTCGTGCCGAGGCTGTGTCAGTACATTCTGCTGATCGAGTGGCGCGTCCAGCTGATCGAGTAGGCGCCGAGCGGAGCGAGGCGATTTATCGAGATCGTTTGCGCGCTGGTTGGTTTCGATACACTCGCTCCTTCGTCGCGGGTTACTCAACCAGCATGAAAGGGCGTGGCGCTTGCGCTGCGTCGGTCCGACGGCACGATCAGTGGGCCGCCGGTGACCGGGTCATCGATGATCTGGGCGCGCAGCCCGAACGCCGACCACAGCAGCTCGGTGGTGATCACCTCGCCGGGGGTGCCCTGCGCGACGATCGCGCCGTCGCGCATCACGAACAGCTGATCGCTGTAGCGCACAGCAAGATTCAGGTCGTGTAGCACCATCACGATGGTCTTGTGGTGGGTGTCCTTGAGCTCGTGGACGAGGTCGAGGACCTCGATGGAGTGGGCCAGGTCGAGGTAGGTGGTCGGCTCGTCGAGCAGCAGGATGTCGGTCTCCTGTGCCAGCGCCAGCGCGATCCAGACGCGTTGTCGCTGACCGCCGGACAGTGCGTCAAGGGTGCGGTCGGCCAGGTCTGCGGTGCCGGTCAGTTCCAGTGCGCGGGCGACGGCCCGCTCGTCGTCGGACGACCACTGCCGCAACCACGTCTGGTGCGGATGCCGGCCGCGTGACACCAGGTCGACGACGGTGAGACCGTCTGGCGCCGAAGGGCTTTGGGGAAGCAGGCCGAGGGTTCGGGCCACTGTCTTCGGTCGGATGGTGTGGATGTCGCGGTCGTCGAGGTAGACGGTGCCCGCGCGGGCCGGCAGCAGCCGGGCCAGGGCGCGGAACAGGGTGGACTTACCGCACCCGTTGGGTCCGATGAGCGTGGTGATCTGCTCGTCGGGGATCGCGATGTCGAGGTCGGAGATCACCACCCGCTCGTCGTATCCGACGGAGAGTCCTTGGGTGCGAAGCCGACAGCCTCGGGGATCGGTGCTCACGCGTCGGCCTTTCTCGACATGGAGATCATCAGGTAGATCAGGAACGGTCCGCCCACGCCGGCGGTGACGATCCCGACGGGCAGGCTGCCCGGAATGACCGTGCGGCACAGCAGATCTCCGCCGACAACCAGGATTGCGCCGACAGTTCCTGACAACAGCGGAGTCGGAACCGGGGTGCGCCCCAGGCGCATCGAGATCTGGGGTGCGAGCAAGGCGACGAACGAGATCGGGCCGGACGCCGCGACCGCGAGAGCGGCCACCACGACGGCCGTGATGAGCAGCAGCCGTGACACCAGATCGGTCCGGATGCCCAGGCCGCGCGCCACGTCGTTGGTCAGTTGCATCGCGCCGATCTGGCGGTTCATCGCGATCACCATCACCACGCCGACGGCCACGCCGATCGTCACCGGCCACACATTGCTCCACGTCGCCTGACTCACCGAACCGACCAGCCACACCTGGGCCCGCGACACGTCGACAATCTGTGCGCGGGTGAGCATGAAACTGGTCAAAGCCTGTAGCGCCCAAGTCAATCCGACGCCGATCAGCACCAGCCGCAGGGGGTCGATGCCGGTGATGGAGTGACGAGACCAGGCCAGCAGATACATGGCGACCGCGGTGCCCAGACCGCCGATGAGGGCGGCGGACGGGATACCGAGGTCGGCGAGCCACGCGCCCCAACTGCCGGCGAAGGCGATCGCGGCCACCGCGGCAGCACTCGCGCCCGACGTGATGCCCAGGACGTCGGGGGTGGCCAGCGGGTTGCGGGCGATCAACTGGGTCAGCGAGCCGGCCAGGCCGAGTGCGAACCCGACCAGCACCGACACCAGGGCGCGCGGCAACGAGACGTCGAAGACGACCACGTTCTCGATGCGCGTGCCGCCGCCGAGCAGGATGCGCAGCACGTCGATCGGTGTCATCGGGTAATCGCTGATACCGACGCTGAGCAGGAACAACAGGAACGCGAGCGCGACGCCGACGACACCGGCGATCACGATGCGCGGGCGCAGGATCACGCTGAGGGGCCCGACGGCCAGGACCCGTCGGGCGACGGTGCCGGCGTCGTCGCGGGTGTCGGGGTCTGTCTGGGTGAGCGTCATACGCCGGCCAGCTTTCGTCGTCGGACCATCGCGATGAGGAAGGGGGCGCCGACCAGCGCGAGCACCACGCCCACCTGCACCTCGCCGGGCCGGGCGATGACGCGGCCGATGACGTCGCAGACCAGCAGCAGGATCGCGCCCAGCAATGCCGAATACGGCACGATCCACCGGTAGTCGGGTCCGGTGAAGGCGCGCGCAATGTGCGGCACCACCAGGCCGAGGAAGACGATCGGGCCGCACGCGGCGGTGGCCGCGCCGATGAGCAGGGTGATGCCGAGGATGCCGATGCCGCGGGTCAGCGCGACGCGTGCGCCCAGCGCCGTCGACATCTCGTCACCGAGGCTGAGCACGTTGAGGAAGTGGCCGTTGGCGAGGGCGACCCCGAGGCCGACGACGATGAACGGCAGCGCGGCCCAGAAGACGTCGATCCCGCGACCCGACGTCGCACCGACGCTCCAGAACCGCCACGCGTCGAGTGAGTTGGTGTCGACGAGGACCACCGCCGAGGTCACCGCTGTCAGTGCGGCGGTCATCCCGGTGCCGGCGAGGATCAGCGTCAGCGGACTGCTGCCGGTCAGCGACGCGACACCGAACACCGCTGTCGCCGCGATCATCGCGCCCACCAGCCCGAATCCCATGTAGGCGATCGGGCTGGAGATGTGGAGGAGGTACACCCCGGCGACCACGGCGCAGGCGGCGCCGGCATTGACGCCGAGCATGCCCGGATCTGCCAGGGGGTTACGGGTGTGGCCCTGGGTGAGTGCGCCGGCGGCACCGATCGCGAGGCCGACGATGAGTCCGAGCAGGGTTCGGGGCACCCGCAGGTCCTGGACGATACCGACGGCGTCGGAGTGATCGACGGCCGGATCGGCCCAGAGGGCCTGCCATACCTCGGCGATGCCGATCACGCGGGACCCGATGGCGATCGACGCCACGATCGCGGCCGCGAGAACTGCCAGGAGCAGGACAATTCCCAGAGGTCGGCGCACAAAGGGTTACCTTACCAACCTCCTGGGGTCGGCCGTTGTCGTCGTCGACGAGAGGTGTCGTTTGCATAACGAACCACACCCGTTCCTGTGAAACGACTGTGGGCTGAGTAACGAAGCCTCAAGACTGAGTCGATAGTCCCTATGCAAGTCCAGCCGCTCCGATGGAGCACACGGCGATCCTCCCCTTCGATCGCCGCGAAATACCGAGGAGAGATCGATGAAGAAATCGTCCATGAAGTCGGGAATCGCAGCGGTGCTCGCCGCGGCCGGGATCGCTGCCGGCGGCATCGTCGGCGCTGCACCCGCACAGGCTGCCACGCCAGGTGACCTGCAGATCATCGGCGGCGTCACCTGCCACTTCGGGCAGTGGGGACAGCCGTGGAATCAGGCCTGGTACATGGAGCGGTGGATGAACGTCCGCAACATCGGCGGCACCACCATTCACAACGTGACGCTCCAGGAGATCAACGGCGGCTCGAAGTTCATCAAGGAACTCAAGCCCGGCCAGTCGATGGCCACCTGGAACAACAACACCAAGCGTTGGGTGAACCCCATCGAGACCCGCTGGTTCGGCTGCTTCCCGAGTTCGATCAGCGGCTACACCATCGGCGCCGAGGCCGAGAACCTGACGAACAACTTCGGGTACTGGCAGAACTGGCGTCGCATCGACAACCCGAAGCTGCCGAACTCGCCGGAGAGCAACGGCAGCTAGTTTCGGTTCTTCCGCGTCGAACTCGATCGTCCGGCACCAGCAAGGTGCGGAATGTCGAGTACGACGCGGAGGAACCGTTTCAGTACTGGCGGCCCTCAGTATTGGGCGAAGTACTCCCGGTGTTCCCAGTCGGCGACGTTCTCGACGTCGAACTCGCCTGCGGCTTCGGTGAACCGGTTGATCTCGAACTCCTTGAGACCGATCAGCCAGTCGATGAAGGTGTCGCCGAGCGCGCCACGGAACAGCACGCTCTTGCGCAGGTACTCCACCGACTCCTTGAGTGAGGTCGGCAGGAGGCGAGCGTGTTCGGCGGTGTACGGCTCGGCTTCGGGTGAGCCGGCCTCCATGCCGAGGGTCAGGCCCTCCATGCCGGAGATCACCTGGCTCATCAGATAAAAGTACGGGTTGGCCGCGGGTTCACCGATCCGGTTCTCGACGTGGGTCGACTTGTCGCCCGGGCCGCCCTGCACGCGCATCATCGCTGCCCGGTTGTCGATGCCCCAGGTCGCGCGAGTGGGCGCCAGCGAGAACGGTTTACGACGGTGATAGCCGTTCACCGTCGGTGTGGTGAACACCGACGCCGAGTCGGCGTGTTCCAAGATGCCCGCGATGAATTGATCGGCCGTCGTCGAGATCACCGAGCCCGAATCAGCAGGCGTGGCAAAGACATTCACGCCGTTAACGTCGATCAACGACTGGTGTAGATGCCAGCCGCTGGGGTAGAAGCCCGGCAGCCCTGGTGCGCACATGAACGAGGCGTGCAGACCCATCCGCCGCGCGACCTGCTTGGTGGTCACCTTGAACAACATCATCGCGTCGGCGGCGTCGAGCCCGACCATCGGAGAGAAGGTGAACTCGCACTGGCCCGGACCCCACTCATCCTCCATCGTGCGCAGTGGAAGTCCGACGGCCTGCAGATTGTCGGCCAGTGCGGCGAGGGCGTACTCGATCTGATCCTGATGATCCTCGGATTGATAGGCGTATCCGGGTGCGACGGCATGCACCAGTGGCGCATCCGGTGGATTGCCTGGACCACCGAGTTTGCCTGGCTCCAAGGGGGATTCGATGAGCTTGGTGAGGTAGAACTCCACCTCGAGGCCGGCGAGGAAGCGAAAGCCGAAGTCCCTCTCGAGGGTGTCGAGCTGCGCCTTGAGTTGGTTGCGCCCGTCGAAGGGGACCGGCGTGCCGTCGTTGTAGTACACCGAGCCCATGCACCATCCGGTGCGTTCCACCCAGGGCAGGACGCGGAAGGTCAGCGGATCGGGCACCAGGACGACGTCGGGGAAACCGCCGAGCTGCTCATTGCCCAGGCTGCCGTCGCGAACGAAGGGGTCGTAGACGATGCCGTCGGCGGTGTCGAAGTAGAAGATGGCGGTGGAGAAGTCCAGGCCGTTACGCAACACCGATGGAAAGAGCTGCGCCAGAACGTTCTTGCCGCGTAGCTTGCCGTGGGGGTCTGTCGAGGACACCCGCACGGTGCGCAGGTTCATCTCGGGGAGTTTCGCTTCGAGTTCGGCCGCGGCGGCTTTCTGCTCGTCGGTCCATAGACCGTATTTCTCGATGAAGTCGTTGGTGCCGATGGCGGATGCGGCATCCATGGCTGAGGACATGGGACTCTCCTGATGTAGCTGGTGGGGCTGGGTGCTGGTGGACTGGTTGCTGGGACCGAAAGTGGTTGTCAGAGTAGGAAGGTGAGGTTGTGGTGGCTGCGCGCGGCGTCGAGCAGGCAGACGATCTTGCGTGTGATACGCAGGTGCCCATCGGTTTCGGTGAGCACGTGGCCCATCCATCCCGACATGGTCTGCAGTTCGTGTCCGGACCGGATTTCGTGGACGATGAACTGCGACCGAATCTTGATCTCGTGCTCGCGTGCGGTCGGCACGCTGACGAATCCACTGTGGTGATGGGTGGTAAAAGACGGCGGCAGTTGGGAATACGCGACTCCGGTGCGCAGCCACACGATGCGGTCGGCGAGGCGACGTCGGTCGTCGCAGGCGATGGTGACCTGGGTCTGCGGGTTTCCGGCGGCGCCGTCGGGTAGGCCCGACGTGGCCGGAACCCAATAGAGGCATTCGTCGTCGAGTAGGCCGAACCACTCCTCATATCGTCGACGATCCAGCAGCCAGGCCTCGTGCAGGATGAACGATTCGAATCTGGTTCTCTCACTGTCGTCGAGAACCGTTCCATAACAATCAAACTCGATCAGATCGCTGCGCAGCACGTCGTAATAGTCGTCGGTGACGTAGGTCGACGTCAGGGTGTCGGCGACGATCTGCTCCAGGCGCGGGATGTCGAGATCCTCGTGCAGGCTCATCAAGAGGCCTCCTGTTGTGGGCTCGACTCGGGCTGCAGGGTGGACAACTTCACCTGCTCGGTCATGATCCGCTTCCATTCCCGCCAGAACGCCCGGACCGGGAGTTCGCTGGACACCGGAGCGGTGGGTAGTCCTGCGGCGGTGACGGTTTCACGTCCGGTATCGATGTGGCGGCTGGTGTCGACCCACTCCATCTCGGGAACGCCGAGTCCGACCTGGCATTCCTCGAAGTTGGCCAGGTCATCGGGTTCGCCGAAGGCCGGGAAGTCCTCCTGCAGGCGCATCCGTAGCGTGTTGATCTCCGCCGGCAGGTCGTCGGCGACGAGCTGGGTGGAGTACCAGACGAGCGTGGTGTCGGTGACCGAGTACGGTTCGATGACCTGGATCTGGTTGCCGATGATGAGCAGGTTGGGGAAGATATTCAGGTTCATACCCGATCCGACGGCGACTTCCAGTGCGGCATCGGCTTTTTCGGTGCCGAGTCGTTCGCGCAGCAGCGCTGCGTAGTGGTCGCCGCCGGGCATTGGTGCCGCGCTCGGCCAGTAGGCGTCGATCTCGGCTCGCTGATCGAGGAACGTGTGGCCGTTGCCGAGGTCGGTGACGGTTTGGTCGCCGGAATCGACATCACCGAGGACCCACTGCATGTCGACGCCGAGTCCGTAGCGCTCCTTGCGCATGCGCAGCAGCGATGCATGCGAGAAGCCGGGATGGTAGCCGTCGGCAGAGTTGTCGTAGGTGAGTTTCCAGTTGCCCCGGTAGCTCAACCGGTGCTGTCCCGAACGCACGCGAAGGGTGGCGCCCGGCCATCGATCGAGCCAGGCGTCGATGAGATCGGTTGCCGCGCCGAGATGTTCGGTCAGTGAGGGCATCGACGGGTTGAGTGTGGCGAAGATGAAACCGCGATACGACTCGGCGCGGACCCGGCCCAAGCCCATGGTGGAGATGTCGAATCCGGGACCGTAGCCGCGTCGCATCGGCACCCCGACAAGCTTGCCGGTGTTGTCGAAACTCCAGTTGTGATAAGGGCATACGAAGTTCTTGCTGTTACCCGAGTCGACTCGGCAGACCGTCGCCCCGCGATGGGTGCAGCGGTTGATCAGCACGTTGACGGCGTCGTTGCGGTCACGGGTGACGATGATCGGGCGGGTGCCCAGGCGGCGTCGGACGAAGTCGTTGGTCTCCGGTATCTCACTCTCGTGGGCAACGTAAACCCATGTGGCACCGAAGATTTGGGTCATCTCGTCGGCGAAGATCTGCTCCGAGGTGTACAGGCTCGCATGCACTCGGTTGGGCTGAACTAGTTCGTCGAGGGGATGGGCGGTGACGGCGGGCATCGTCGAATCGTTCTTAAAGGCTGAATTGGTCGTGAAGGACGAAGGGGTCATGAAAGAGCGGTCCGATCGGGCTGGTGGACGGGAGTATCGGAACTGCCACTGATGTTATAACTCGTTCAATGATCGACAAGTTCTGTAACAGTTAATTCACTGTTACAGGCGCCGAAGGTCGCTTCGGCAGCTCGCGCCTCGGCGGCTCACACCTCGTCGGCGAGCCAGCGTTCGAAGTCGGCGAGACGGTCGTGTCCAGGTGCGCCCAAGCGCGCGGCCGCGAGTCCGATGATCGTTTCGGCCACCATGAAAGCGCAGGTCAACGAGTCGAATGGCGGCGGTCCGGCCACCGAGGTGGCCAGCACCACGTCGGCGTCCGGGGCCAGCGGTGACAGTGCCGGATCAGTCAGCAAAGCGATCGACGCGCCGCGGCGTCGGGCACGCTGCCCGAACTCGACGGTGTCGGGCTGATAGCGCCGGTAGTCGAGGATCACTACCAGCGACGTCTCGTCGATGGACAACAGAGCCCGTGACCGATGCCCTCGTTCGGGTGCGATGAACTCGACATCCGAGCGCAACAGGTTGAGGTAATTGGCAAGGTGCTGTGCCACCACCGACGACGACCATCCGCCGGTGATGAACACCGGCCGGTCCGTGTCGATGAGGAGCGCTACCAGCCGGTCGAGGTCGGGGCCGATTCCCGATAACGTCCGCCGAATCGACTCGATGTAGACGCGCTCGAGGTCGGGAAGCGTCTCCGAGGAGCCGGGCATCACCGCCGGAAAGTTGTCCGACGGATTGAACAGCCGTTGGGACAGTTCGGTTTTCAGCTGATCGCGGAAGTCGGCGTAGGTGGTGAAACCGATCTTGTTGACCAGCCGCACCACGGTGGGGGCGCTGACGTGCGCGCGATGCGCGAGGTCGGCGACCGAGCCGAGCCCGGCGACCGGATAGTCCTCCAGTAACACCTCGATCACCCGCATCTCCGACGGGGTCAGCGAGTTGCGCACGCCCCGGATCAGGGCGCTGACGGTCTGTCCAGTCACCGACAGAATGTAGCCCGATTCGGTTCTTCCGCGTCGAGTTCGATCGCCCGTGTCCGGCCGGACGCGGAACGTCGAAACCGACGCGGAAGAACCGTTGTGGGTCAGGTCAGCTGCTCGGGCGCGCGACCTTGTCGGGCTCCGACGCGGCGAGCATCTCGTCACGCTCGACGACCTTGACCCGCTCGCGGCCTTCGGCAGCACCGAGGTTGCGCTCGTGCTCGTCGAGTCGGTACCAGCCGTCCCAGGTGGTGAACGGGACACTCTTGGACTCGAGCAGTGCGATCACGGCATCCTCGGACGGATCCTCGGGCACGTTGAGCGCGTCGTTGGTCATGTCCTCGATGATGCATTCGACGGTCTCGTTGGCGTCGCCCTTGGTGTGGCCGATCAGGCCGACCGGGCCGCGCTTGATCCAGCCGGTCGCGTACAGACCGGTCAGGTGGGTGCCGTCGTCGAAGATGCGTCCGGCCTCGTTCGGGATGACCCCGGCCTGGCTGTCGAACGGGATCTCCGGCAGGTTGTCCGAGAGGTAGCCGACGGCACGGTAGACCGCGCCGATCTCCCAGTCGGTGTGCTTGCCGGTGGGCTTCACATTGCCGGTGCCGTCGAGCTGGGTGCGCTCGGTCCGCAGGCCGACGACCTTGCCGTCTTCGCCCAGGATCTCGATGGGGCTTTCGAAGAAGTGCAGGAAGAGCTTGTGGATCGCGCCCTGCTTGGGATCGCGGATCGCGTAGTTCTCGATGATCGTGGCGACCTGATCGGTGATCTTGCTGCCGCGACGCGCGACCGTCGAGCCCTCGTCGTAGTCGATGTCCTCGGGGTTGACGACGACCTCGATGTTGGGGGAGTGGTCGAGTTCCTTGAGCTCGAGCGGCGTGAACTTGGCCTGCGCCGGTCCACGACGACCGAAGACGTGCACCTCGACAGCCTTATTGGCCTTGAGGCCCTCATAGACGTTCGGCGGGATCTCGGTCGCCAGCAGCTCGTCGCCGGTCTTGGCGAGCACACGCGCGACGTCGAGCGCAACGTTTCCGACGCCGATGACGGCAACTTTCTCCTGCTCCAGCGGCCAGGTGCGCGGGAAGTCGGGGTGGCCGTCGTACCAGGCGACGAACTGCGCGGCGCCGTAGCTGCCGTCGAGGTCGATGCCGGGGATGTCCAGGGCGCGGTCGTCGGTGGCGCCGGTGGAGAAGATCACCGCGTCGTAGTGCTTCTTGAGCTCGTCGAGGGTGATGTCGGTGCCGTAGTCGATGTTGCCGAGCAGGCGGACCTGCGGCTTGTCGAGGACCTTGTGCAGCGCGGTGATGATGCCCTTGATACGCGGATGATCAGGGGCGACGCCGTAGCGGATGAGGCCGAACGGTGCGGGCATGCGCTCGTAAAGGTCGATGCTGACCCCGCGATCCTTGGCGGTGTCGGACTTCATCAGTGCGTCGGCTGCGTAGATCCCCGCGGGACCCGCGCCGACGATGGCAACCCGCAAGGGCCGGCTGTTGTCGGTCATGGAGTGAGTGTCCTCGACTGTCGTGTGACGGCGTTTATCCCCCCTACGGTAGGCGTTGGGTCGCGAGCACCCAAAACGGGTGTGAGGGGGACCTCACATGGCCAGGTCGACGGCCACTACTTCACCTTTACTTCAGTGCCTTTGCGATGGGTTCGACGATCTGCCCGCCCACCCAGCCGATGGTGAGAACCGTCGGCACCGACATCGCGTTGCCGACCAACTGCGACGTGTAGACCACTCGGCCCGCCTTTGCGGCCGGTAGCGACGAGAACGCCGCGTTGGCCTTGAGGCGATCGTTGGCGCCTGACCAGTCGACGGCGACGATGACGTCGGCGGCGTTGAGCTGGTTGAGGTTCTCCGCCGAGAGCGATCCATAGAAACCGTTGGTGATCACCGGTTTCAGCTGCTCGGGAAAGGTCAGTCCGTAGCCGGCGAGCATCTGCCCGCGGCCGTCGGTGGGGCCGTAGACCGAGACACCGCCGTCGGGCGTGCCGGTGATGACGACGCCGGTCTTGCCGTTGAATTCCGGATGGTCGCCGCGGACGCCGGCCTGGTAGCCCTTGGCGTCGGCGATCTTGGTGGCGACCGCCTGTGGAAGTCCAACGGCCTTGCCGATCTCGATGGCCTGCAGGTCCCACGGCACCTGCCAGTCGGGGAAGTCGGCCGGGCGGACGATGGTCGGGGTGGTCTTGGCCAGCAGGTCGTACTGCTCGCGGGTGGGAGCGGCGCCGACGGCGGTGACCAGGTCGGGATTGGTGGCCAGCGTCTTGGCGATCTGCGCGCCGAACTCCGCCGACGAGTTCGACAGCACCACCGGCTTCGAGTCGCCGATCAGCTTCTCGTTCCAGGGCGACGACGCCTGGTCGGGTGAGCCGAACGGCGCGATCGTGGTCGGGTGGATGCCCACCGAGAGCAGTGTGTCGGCGTCGCCGACGCCCATCGCCGCGACCCGCTGGGGGGCCGAGGTCACCGTCGTCGAACCGTATTCGTGGGTGATCGTCGCAGGTAGGGCACCGGCTTCGGCGGTGGCCGACGAGGCGGTCGTCGACGACTCGTCGGGGGCTGAACACGCGGCGCCGGCGAGCAGGACCAGGGCCGCGCCGACACCGAGAAGGGATCGGGTGGTGGTGGATCTCTTCGGAGGCATCGGACATCCTTGCAGTCGGGTGGTGTGCAGCCTGTGTGGTTAGCCTCACCATAACCACGCTGATGCCCCGGTCGGCCCGTCTTGGGTGATCGTTAGACTTCCGCCATGTCCGAAAAGCGCGACTCCGAGCAGGTACCCGACGAGTCCGCGGCCAGTCCGTCGTGGGTCAAGGCATGGCCGTTTCTGCTGGCGCTGACGGTGGTGGTGGTTGCGGTCGCGTGGATTCTGATCTCCAACCTGACCCGGCCGGCCGCAGATCGTGCCGATGATTCCGGCCAGGTGAATCTGGCGATCAATGAGGTCTACACCGCACGCAACTCGCTCGACTTCGGGGCGTACAAGGCGGCGACCTGCTCCCAGGAGGCGTCGGCGTCGTCGTTTCCCAGTGAGCAGACCTTTGTCGACGACAATCGCCGATCCCGAGATGTCAACGGCGTCATCGTGATTCCCGAGATCACCGACGTCAACATTTCGGGCGAGCAGGCGACCGCCACGGTGCACTGGAATTTCAAGAACCGGCCCGACGAAAAGCACACCGACGAGGTGAGCCTCGTTCGCGAGAACGACACCTGGAAGGTGTGCAAGGCCTGATCTGATGTGGGTTGGGTCGCTGCCTCATGCGGGTTGAGTGGCTCCCTGATGCGGGTTGGGTCGCCTGCGGGCGAAGCGAGCCGGCATATCGAAACCGTCAGCGCCCCAACGCAACCCGTAGAAACAGAAACACCCTATCTCGTCAGAAACACTACGCACGCGCAGTGTTTCTGACGAGAACCGGCGTTTCTGTCCGCCGGCCGTGCCCAGTCGACGCCCAACCATGCCCGGTCGGTGCCCGGCCGACGTCGAAACGCACCGGTCCCGTGGCCCCGGCGTTGCGCGGGTAGATTGTCACAGCGTGGTCGACGAGAAGCGCAGTCGACGACATCGACAACGGACAGTGGAAGGGTGCGAGGCATGACCTATGCCGGCGATCTGACGCCCCAGCAGGCCTGGGAGAAGCTCGAGACCGAACCGAACACCGTCCTGGTCGACTGTCGCACCACCGCCGAGTGGGCGTTCGTCGGTGTGCCCGACCTCGACGTCATCGGCAAGAAAGCGGTCTTCATCGAGTGGACCAGCTTTCCCGACGGCAAACCCAACGAGGCGTTCGTCGCCGAACTGCGCGACGCGGGGGTGACCGACGACAACGAGGTCATCTTCCTGTGCCGCTCCGGTAACCGATCCATCGGCGCGGCCGAATCGGCCACCGCCGCCGGAATCGCCAAGGCCTACAACGTCCTCGACGGCTTCGAAGGCGCGCTCGACGAGAACGATCATCGCGGCGCCACCGGCTGGCGGGCATTGAATCTTCCGTGGCGGCAATCATGAGTCGCCCTCTGCCGGAAGGTGTTTCGCCGGAGACGCTCGCTGTGCGAGCGGGCCTGGCGCGCTCGGGCTTCTATGAGACGGCCGAGGCCATGTACCTCACCAGTGGATACGTCTACGACTCCGCCGAGGCCGCCGAACGTGCCTTCACCGGCGAGGACGAGCGCTTCGTCTACTCGCGCTACGGCAATCCGACGGTGGAGATGTTCCAGGAGCGACTGCGCCAAATGGACGGCGCCCAGGCATGTTTCGCGACGGCCAGCGGTATGGCCGCGGTCTTCGTCGCACTCGGTGCGCTGCTCAAGGCCGGCGACCGATTGGTCGCGGCACGCAGCCTGTTCGGGTCGTGCTTCGTCGTCGCCAACGAGATCCTGCCGCGGTGGGGGGTGACCACCGAGTTCGTCGACGGTGAGGACCTCGCGCAGTGGGAGAAAGCGCTCGCCACGCCGGCCGATGCGGTGTTCTTCGAGACGCCGTCGAACCCGATGCAGAGCCTCGTCGACGTCGCGAAGGTGTCGGAGTTGGCGCACAAGGCCGGCGCACAAGTGGTGCTGGACAACGTCTTTGCCACGCCACTGCTGCAGCGCGGCTTCGACCTGGGTGCCGACGTGATCGTCTACTCGGGCACCAAGCACATCGACGGCCAGGGCCGGGTGATGGGCGGTGCGGTGCTGGGGAGCAAGGACTACATCGACGGCCCGGTGCAGACACTGATGCGCCACACCGGACCGGCGCTGAGCCCGTTCAACGCGTGGACACTGCTCAAGGGCATGGAGACGTTGAAGCTTCGCGTCGACGCGTCGGTGGCCTCCGCGCTGCGGATCGCCCAGTTCCTCGAAGACGACCCGCGCGTCAGCTGGGTGAAATACCCCTTCCTGCAATCACATCCGCAGTATGAGTTGGCGACGTCGCAGATGTCGGGCGGTGGCACCGTGGTAACCTTCGAGATCGCTGACCGCGATGGCGTCGACGGCAAGAAGCGTGCCTTCGAAGTCCTCAACGGACTGCGCATCATCGACATCTCCAACAACCTCGGCGACTCCAAGTCGTTGATCACCCACCCGGCGACCACCACCCATCGTGCGATGGGCCCGGAGGGCCGCGCGGCGATCGGACTCGGCGATTCGGTCGTGCGGTTGTCGGTGGGTCTCGAGGGCATCGACGATTTGTTGGGCGATCTGGATCAGGCGCTCGGCTGATCTGGCTTCGATGAGCCGGGCTCGACGAGCCCGGTCCACGCCGGGCGTCTACACCGCCAGCCGATAGAACGCAACGGCGTTGTCGTGCAGCACGGCGTCGAGGTGCTCCTCGCCAACCGCATCTGCGAGCACGCCGAGATCGTCTTCGCTGAACGGGCGGTCCGCCCGAGTCGACGGGAGGTCACTCCCGAACATCAGGGCCTCGGGGTTGGCCTTGCACACTGCGGCCAGCGTCGCCGCCACATCAAGCTTGACGCGGCCGAATCCGGTCGCTTTCACTCGGACACCGGACTCGACAAGCCTGAGCAGTGTCGGGAGTCCGTCGGCAGACATGCCCAGATGATCGATGCTGGCCGACGGCAGTGCCGCGACCACATCGTCGAGGTCACCCAGTGCGCTCGCATCCGCATACAGTTCGGTGTGCCAGCCGGCCACCTCGTGCACTCGGCGCGCGAAGCGGTCCAGTTCATCCGTCGATTCGGAGCCGCCGCGGCGGACGTTGAATCTGATGGCTCGCACGCCCAGTTTGTCGAGTCGGAGGATCTCCTCGTCGGAGACCGAGGCCGGAAGCTGAGTGACGCCGACAAATTGTGAACCGAGCGCGTTGAGCGAGTGTTCCAAGTACTCCTGATCAAACCCTTGAAACGATCCTGATACGACGGCGCCACCCACGATGTTCATCGACGAACCGCGGGTGGTGTAGTCGTCGACGGTGAATGTGGGAGGAAAGTATCCATTGTTGCCGATCAGGTGAAACGCAGGATCTATCACGTGAAAATGCGCGTCGAATATTGGCCGTTGCAACGCACGGGTCGTCGATTGCGAGAACGATTCAGCATGAGTCATTACGTTGGCCCTTTACGCACAGAATCCCGTTAGAAGGCCTAAGGATAGAGGCTGGGCTAGGTCGCGACGGTGATTCAGCACGATGGCTGCTGCGTCGTGACCCCGGGTCGAAGTTTCATGCACGGTGAGCGAAACATCCCGCGGGGTTGACTCCAACCGTCCTCATCGGCCAACCTTGGTGCAGGTCATGAGTACCAGCGCAAAGCCCCGGCTCGCTGGTCGGCAACCCTCCGCCACGGTGGGGTGCTCCGGGTGACGACCTGGCCGTAGTCCGACCGGACACGGCAAGCGTGGATTCCAAGGAGCTATTGCGATGACTGCTGTCCTGGGCATTTCTGATGCCATTTCGATCGATACCCGTGTCGATGCAAGCCGAGTCGACGACCTCGACTTCGACTGCCTCAAGTGCGACGCCACCGTCCCGGCCCTCGCGCCGGTTGTCGGGGCCGACGAGCAGGTGCCGACCACCCGTGGCGGCGTCCGGTACGCCAACCTCGACTACGCAGCCAGCGCCCCGGCCCTGCGCAGTGTCGCCGACACTGTTACTGCAGTTCTCGGGCAGTACGCGAGCGTGCATCGCGGCGCCGGACACCTCTCGCAGGTGACCACTGCCCGCTACGAGCAGGCCCGTGAAGTGGTTCGCGATTTCGTCCGCGGTCGCCGCGACGACGCTGTGGTCTTCACCCGCAACACCACCGACGCCATCAACCTGGCCGCCCACATCACCCCCGGTGACGTGGTGGTTCTCGACATCGAGCACCACGCCAACCTGCTGCCGTGGTGCCGGACGACCGCCGATGGCACCACCCGCGCCCGCGTGGTGACCGCGCGCGCCACCATCGCCGAGACCATCGACGCGCTTGATGAGGAACTGTCCCGCAAGCCCGCGGCGCTGCTCACGGTGACCGCCGCATCGAATGTGACCGGCGAGGTGCTGCCGATCGGACGGCTGGCCTCGCTCGCGCACCGGCATGGCGCCCGGATCCTCGTCGACGCCGCACAGCTTGTCGCGCACCGCCCGGTGTCGATCGTCAGCCATGGCATCGACTACCTGGTGTTCTCCGGCCACAAGCTGTACGCCCCGTTCGGGGCCGGCGTGCTCGTCGGGCGTCAGGACTGGCTGGATGCCGCCGAACCCTACCTCGCCGGTGGGGGAGCGACTGCCGCCGTGGGTATTTCGGACATCCCGGCCGAGGATCGTTCGGAAGCCGATGTCGCCTGGCACGTTGGACCGGCCCGTCACGAGGCCGGCACCCCGAACGTGCTCGGCGTGGTGTCGATCGCGGCGGCCTGCTCCACCATTCGCGAGATCGGTTGCGAGGCAATCGGTGTGCATGAGTCAGCGCTCGTCGGACGCTTCGACGACGGCCTCGCGTCGATCCCCGGCATCAAGCCGCTGCGGATCTTCGACGACGCCGACGCCGATCGGGTCGGCATCGCCGGCTTCGTTGTGGACGGGTACACACCCCGACAGGTCGCCGAGTACCTCAGTGATCACCACGGGATCGGCGTTCGCGACGGAAAGTTCTGCGCCCACCCGGTTCTCAACCGGCTCGGCTACCCCGACGGCGCGGTCCGCGCCAGCTTCGGGCTGGGCACCAGCTCCGCCGACATCGACCGCCTGCTCGCCGCACTGACTGAACTGACTGCCGCCCAGGGCAATTCCGGCTCCACCCGACACCGCCCCGTCCACATCCACGAGGAGAACCACTCATGACCGTATCCCTGCTCGGCGCCCCGATCAGCATCGGCCGTCCTGCCCTGCAGGTCGCGCTGGCCGGTGACGATGTTGTCGAGACCCTGCCGATCGTGGTCCGACGGGCGACGCTCCGGGACGCTCAGCGCACCCGGTCTCTGCTGCGGTCGGGCACCCACGATCCCGCGAACTTCGTTGTCGCGCTTGAGATCGAGGCCGCCATCGCGCCGATCGCGGCGTCGGCCCGGGCTGCCGTCGAAGAGGTCGACCGACGAGGTGCGTCCGGCGAACCGGAAACCATCCGTTACGTCGGCACCGCGCACGGTCTGCTCACTCTGATCCGCGACATCTACGCCAGCGAGGTCGCCGACGCGGTGATCATCACCCCGCTCGACGGATCGGCGACGGCTGCGCGGGTGCGTCAGCAGGTGCTGCCCTATGTCGCCGTCCGAAACCGTTTGGCGGCATGATTTCCCGGGCGTGGGCCACCATCTCGTCGGCTTGCCTCAGCCTTGCCGGCCGGGTGTTGACACAGGCTCGGCAGGAGAACGTCGTCGCGGCGGTAGTTGACGCCACATACCTGTGAGACCGAGTCTGTGTCAGCTCACGCTGGTCGAGTAGCCCCGTGAGCCGGTTCCTGCTGGTCGAGTAGCCCCGCGAGCGATAGCGAGTGGGGCGTATCGAGATCTGTTGGGTGGCAAGTGATCTCGATACACCGGGCGGGCTCGCTGCGGTCGCTCGTCCGGCACTCGATCAGCGGTGGGTCGCTCTATGCCTCGCCGCGTTCCCACTGCTCGATGAGCGCGGACTCGGCGTCCTCGGTGAGGGTGCCGTAAAGCTTGAACCGTGCCATGCCGCCGTCGGGGTAGATGTCCATCCGCGCCTCGGTCAGCGGCCGGTCGACGTCGAGGACGAACCGGTGGCGTGTGTCGGGCTGTAAATCCGTGCGCGGCAACAGTTCAAACCATTCGCCGTCATCTCCGTCGCGGCCGCGGATCATCGCCGAGCCGGGCGCGTTGCCGAGGAAGTAGCTGGTGTCGAGTTCCACCAGGCTCACCCGGCCGCGGCCGGCGAGCCGTACCTGCACCCAGTCGTTGCCTTCGTCGCGGCGTCGGGAGGTTTCCCATCCCTCGCCCATGTGACGGGCGCGGCCGGGCATCAGCAGGTTGTTCGGCGAACTGTAGAACATGTTGGAACAGGCCGTGATCAGGCCACCGTTTTCCAATGCGCCGAGATCGAAGTGGCCGTAACGGAAAAAGTGCGGGTTGGGTACGCCCCGGCCGTGTACCCGGAATCGGGCGATGCCGCCGTCGGGATGCATGGTGAGCCGGACGTGGGTGAAACGGTTCTTGGCGTCGACCTTGAACGGGTTGCGGGTGTCACCGTCGACCGGAGTCTTGTCCACGATGGTGACCCAATCGGCCTCGTCGAGCAGTTGCTGCGGTGAGACCACACCCTCCACGGCGGCCGCCTCGACGGAGATGAACGGCGGGTAGTTGCCCTTGAACCAGGAGGTGTCGACGACGACGCCGTAGATCACGCCGGGTGCGCCGAGCCGAATGATCGCCTGGTCGACGCCCTGCTCGCGACGGCGGCGCGTCTCCCAGCCGTCGTACACCTGGCCCTTGTGTCCGAAGGTTGCCGGTTGATACTGCGCGGGACCGGTCTTGATCAGGTTCTGCGACTCGGCGAACAGGTCGTCGTTGGTCCACAGCACGGCACCACCCAGGTCGCGCAACGCCAGGTCGGGCATTGAGGTGAAGTGTGGACGGCTGGTTGCTCCTGGCGGCTGTGGGGTCACGGATACCGATCTTAGTGGGCATTTGCCTGCAACCCGACCTGAGCGCATACTTGCGCTCAGCAACTACTTGTATGCTGCAACCAATTAGCACGAATCGGACAGCTCATCGTCGCGTGCGTGAATCCGCACCCACAAGCCGGAGGAGGAACCATGTTGGAGCCGTCCTCCATCGACGATCTCTTCGGCGCACTGGCCCGCTACTCCCGGATGAAGGAGCACGCGACCTCGACGAACCTGCGGACACCCGATGGTGACATCGAGATCGCGGCGTTCACCTGCCTGTTCCATCTGGAGCGGGAATCGATGCGTTCGCGACAGCTCGCTCAGGCCCTGAACTCCGACCCGTCGACGATCTCGCGGCATGTCGCCCAACTCGTCGAACGCGGCTATGTGCGTCGCGAGGCCGACCCCGACGACGGCCGGGCCACCCTGCTGGTCATCACCGACGAGGGACGCGAGAAGGTGCAGGCCATCAAGCACCGACGACGCTCCCTACTCCAGGAAGCACTGAGCGAGTGGACCGACGAGCAGATGGCGAACCTCACAGCTCTGCTCACCAGGTTCCTCGACGACGCCGAAACCGTGCTGACACCGAATTGCTCGAGAGGACAGAAGAAATCATGAGTGAACGCAACACCGTAGGAGGTGAGACAGTGTCTGAAACGACACCGGCGTCATCGACGCAGACCGCGGGCGCCGCGGGTGCGGGACTGACGCACCGGCAGATTCTCACGGTCATGGCCGGTCTGATGATCGGCATGTTCCTGGCCGCGCTCGACCAGACCATCGTGTCGACGGCCATCCGGACCATCGCCGACGATCTGCAGGGCTACGACATGCAGGCCTGGGTGACCACCGCCTACCTGGTCACCTCGACGATCGTCACCCCGCTGTACGGAAAACTGTCGGACATCTACGGCCGCAAGCCGTTCTTCATGGTGGCCATCACCATCTTCGTGATCGGTTCGCTGGCGTGCAGTATGGCGACGTCGATGTATGAGCTCGCGGCCTTCCGCGCGTTCCAGGGTCTCGGCGCGGGTGGTCTGTTCACCTTGGCGCTGACCACCATCGGCGACATCGTTCCGCCCCGCGAGCGCGCCAAGTACCAGGGCTACTTCCTGGCCGTGTTCGGTACCTCCAGCGTGCTCGGCCCGGTGCTCGGCGGCTTCTTCGCCGGCCAGAGCTCGATCCTGTGGATCTCCGGCTGGCGCTGGGTGTTCCTGGTGAACGTGCCGATCGGCATCATCGCGCTGTTCGTGGTCTACAAGGTGCTCAACTACGACCAGCAGAAGGGCGTCGGCGGTCGCACCGATTATTGGGGCGCAACAGCTCTCGCGGTTGCCGTGGCACCGCTGCTGATCGTCGCCGAACAGGGACGCGAATGGGGATGGTTCTCCGGCCTGGCGGTGCTGTGTTACGCGATCGGCATCCTCGGTATCGGAATCTTCGTCTTCATCGAGCACAAGATGGGCGACGACGCACTGATTCCGTTGCGCGTCTTCAAGAATCCGATCTTCGCCCAGGGCATCGTGATCTCGATGGTCGTCGGTGCGGTGATGTTCGGCGGCATCTCGATGCTGCCGCAGTACTACCAGGTGCTGCGCGGATCGAGTCCGATGGTCGCGGGTCTGCAGATGCTGCCGATGGTCGTCGGGCTGATGGCCGGATCCATCGCATCGGGCCAATTGATCTCGCGCACCGGGCATTACAAGGTCTTCACCGTCCTGGGATCGGTATTGATCACGCTGGCGACGTTCCTGCTGCACCTGGTGAGTACGTCGACGCCGCTGTGGGGTGTGATGGCGATGTCGCTGCTGCTGGGCTTCGGTCTGGGTAACCTGATGCAGCCGATCACCTTGGCGATGCAGAACATCCTGCCGCCCAAGGACATGGGCTTGTCGACCGGAACGGCAACGTTCTTCCGGCAGATCGGTGCGACTCTCGGTGTGGCAGTGTTCTTCTCGCTGCTCTTCAGCGTGATGGGGCCGAACATCAAGGACCAGATGGTCTCTGCGGCAAGCCAACCCGAGTACCGTGCGGCGGTCGCTGAGGCCGCGCAGAGCAGCGATCCGGCTGTTCGTGAGTTCGGTATGGGACTGATCAACGCGGCCAAGGACCCGGCCGGCGCCGGGGCGTCGTCGAGCAGCGTGATGAGCGATACGTCGATCATCGAAAAGCTGCCGCCGGCGTTGGCCGCCCCCATCAAGGAAGGCTTCGCCGATTCGATGGACCGCGTCTTCCTCGTCGTCTCGATCGTGTCACTGCTGGCGATCATCGGGACCGTGACGTGGAAGGAGCTTCCGCTCCGCCGCGCACGTCCCGTCGGGAACCCGGAAGCCGAAGGGCTGTAAGGCAACTGGGCCTCGATACGACACGTGTCGTATCGAGGCCCAGCAACCTTGCAGAGAACGCTGAAAGAAACTCAGCCGCGCGACGGCTCGTTGGCGTGATCGGGGTGGTTGGCCAGACGCTCGATGGCCTCCTGGGCAACCTTCTCCGCCTCTGCCTTGCCGACCCAGCCGCCGGGCTGAACCGACTTGCCGGGCTCGAGGTCCTTGTAGTGCTCGAAGAAGTGCGAGATCGGGCCGAGCTCGAACTCGCTGACGTCGCCGATGTCCTGGATGTGATCCCAGCGGACGTCGTCGGCGGGCACGCACAGCAGCTTGTCGTCGCCGCCGGCCTCGTCTGTCATGGTGTACATGCCGACCACGCGTGACTTCACGATGACGCCCGGGTACACCGACTCCGGCAGCAGCACCAGCGCGTCGAGCGGGTCGCCGTCCTCGCCGAGGGTGCCGTCGATGTAGCCGTAATCGGCCGGGTAGCCGAACGCGGTGTACAGGTAGCGGTCGAGATAGATCTTGCCGGTCTCGTGATCGACCTCGTACTTGTTGCGGCTGCCTTTCGGGATCTCGATGGTCACATCGAATTCCACGGTTCCTCCTGGCGGTGACGTCGCTGACGTATCAGACGTATCGGGTACTGGTCAGTGTGGCGGCCGCGTGCACTCAACATCGTGCGCACCGAACATGCGCGCACACCCGGCCACCAAACGCCTCAACGATACTGTTAACCAGATGACAACCGCTGCAGTGACCCCGGAGGATGTGTGGCCCGCTCGATGACCCGACGTCGGGGGCGCTTCCAGATAGTCGCGTGGACGCTCGTCGCGCTGGTGGCCCTGGCATTGATCGCCGGCGGCGGGGTGGCGGTCGCCCGGCACTTCGACACCTCCGACGACCTGCCGCCCGGATTCCCCGCCCGCCCGGCCGCGATCACGCTGAACCCGCAGATCAAACCTGTTTCCGACGCCGCGCCGGTGCCCACGTCGGCAGGCGTGCAACGCGCCATCGCCGCCGCCGTACGGGCACCGCAGCTGGGTGAGCTGTCCGGGCAGATCAGCGACGCGGTGACCGGGCAGACGCTGTGGTCGGACGCGGCGTCGACTCCGCGGATCCCGGCGTCGAACACCAAGATCCTGACCGCGTCGGCGGCGCTGCTAGACCTACCGCATGACAAACGCCTCACCACGACGGTGGTCCTCGGACCGGGCGGAGAGGCGATCATCAAGGGCGCCGGCGACCCCACGCTCTCGGCGCAACCGGACGGCACCGACACCTTTTATACGCAGGCGCCGCGCATCGCGGACCTGGCCGCGCAGATCAAGAAGTCCGGTGTGCAGGTGACTTCGGTGGCCGTCGACACCAGCGCGTACCCCGGACCGACGATGGATCGCACCTGGGATAACCGCGACATCGCCGGCGGTGACATCGCGCCGATCGAAGCGCTGATGGTCGACGGTGCGCGGACCGACCCGCTCGATGAGTACTCGCCGCGCACCGCGACCCCGGCGCAGATGGCCGGGCAGGCCCTTGCCACCGCACTCGGCGTCGACGGCCCGGTGGGTACCGCGACCACGGGCGCAAATGACCGGGTGATCGCCACGGTGACCTCCGCACCGCTGGTGACCAGGGTCGACGACATGATGCGGTTCAGCGACAACGTGCTCGCCGAGACGCTGTCAATCGAGTTGTCGACGGCCGGTGGTGGTCCGGCCACCATCGCGGGCGGAGTCGACGCGGTCGAGGCGTCGTTGCGTAAGCACGGCTTCAATTTGGGCGGCACCACGTTGCGTGACGCGTCGGGCCTCTCGTACGCCAATCGGGTACCCGCCGCCCTGCTCGATGAGCTGATGACCGCCGCGGCCGGCCCGAAGCAGCCACTGATGCGGCCGATGCTCGACGGGCTGCCGGTGGCCGCGGGTACCGGCACGCTGGCCGACCGGTTCGACCCGAAGACCAACCCGGGAGCCGGGTGGGTGCGGGCGAAGACGGGAACCCTCACAGGTGTGAGTTCGTTGACCGGAATAGTCCAGACCGTCGATGGCCGAATCCTCTCGTTCGCGTTGATGTCGGGCGGTACGTCGCCGGCCGACGCCCGACCAGCACTCGACGCGATCCCCGGCCGACTCAGGGAATGTGGGTGCCGATGACCATGTCCAGTACCGGTGATCGCTCAAATAACGCCGATTCGAACCCGAGCACCGATGCCCTGAGCCCAGTCGACGCGGATCTGTACCCAACTGACGCTGATGTGTACCCGGTCGACGCCATCGTGAGCCCGATCAATGCCCCCGATGAGTCGATCGGCGCGAAGATCGACTGGGCCTTCGCCGCGAGCGTCGGCAAGCGGCTGACCCGGCCCGGCCCGAACACCACCGAATACACTCTGAACCAGGCGCGTGCCGAGCTCGCCGACGCCGCAACCCGCGCCGAGGGACCGGTCCGTGAGGTCACCCGCCTGGCCGACGGTTTGCCGATCCCGACCACCCGGGTACTCGACCGCAAGGAGTGGATCGACGCGGCGTCGTTGTCGATGCGCTCGATGCTCGGTGGTGTCGGCGATGAGCCGGACACGTCCGGACTCAAGGCGATTCCGGCGAAGATGGGTGGCCTGCAGGCCGGTGGGTTGCTCGCCTTCCTCTCGGGAGCCATTCTCGGACAATATGATCCGTTCACCCCCGACCCGCAGACCGGCGATCCCGGCGTATTGATGGTGGTGACGCCCAACATCATTGCGGTGGAACGCAACCTGCGGGTGGTGCCGTCGGACTTCCGGCTCTGGGTGTGCCTGCACGAGGTGACCCACCGCGTCCAGTTCTCCGCCAATCCGTGGCTGCGGCAATACATGTCGGACAACGTCGAGATGCTGACCACCGATACCGGGGAATCGGCAACCGAATTGGTCACCCGGATCTCGGGTGCGTTGCGTAGCGACAAGCCCCGCGAAAAGGGTGTCATCGGCGCGATGCAACTGCTGCAGACGCCGGAGCAGTACGACGCGTTCAGTCGGATGATGATGCTCGGCACGCTCCTGGAGGGCCATGCCGATCACGTGATGGATGCCGTTGGACCCGCGTACGTGCCGACCGTCTCCTCGATCAGGGCGGCGTTCGATCGTCGACGGCAAAGCCCCCGAAATCCGGTGCAGCGCATCATCCGTGCGCTGATCGGTATGGATGCCAAACTGGCGCAGTATGTTCGGGGCAAGGCGTTCGTCGACGACGTTGTCGGGCGCGTCGGTATGGACGCCTTCAACACCATTTGGACGTCGCCGGAGACAATGCCGCTCCCGGCCGAGATCGATGAGCCCGCCAAGTGGATTGCACGGGTGCTGTAACCGCGGCGATCGCGGCATTCGTCGACCGGCACCTCGAAGGTCGCTCGGAGGTATGTGTCGGGCTGTCGGGCGGGCCGGATTCGCTGGCACTGACCGCGGGTGCGGTTCGCGCCGGACTGTCGGTGCGGGCGCTCATCGTCGACCATGGGCTGCAACACAATTCGCATCACGTGGCCGACGCTGCCGCTGCCGAGGCGCAGCGACTCGGTGCGGATTCGACCGTCTTGGGAGTTACCGTCGGTCACGATGGCGGCATGGAGGCCGCGGCCCGCACCGCCCGATATGCCGCGCTCGACGCAGCGCGCGACGGTCGTCCGGTTCTGTTGGCGCACACCATGGATGACCAGGCCGAGACTGTGCTGCTCGGACTGGCGCGAGGATCAGGTGCGCGATCGCTGGCCGGAATGCGATCCTGGCGTGAGCCGTGGGGGAGGCCGCTACTGGGTCTTCGACGATCCGACACCGTCGGTGCCTGCACCGAACTCGGCCTTGCGCCGCACGCGGATCCGCACAATCGCGATCCGCGATTCACCCGGGTGCGGCTGCGCAGCGAGGTGCTGCCGCTGCTCGACGAGGTGGTGCACGGTGGTGTGGTCGCGGCGTTGGCACGTACCGCCGATGCGCTCGCCGCCGACGGTGATGCACTCGATGCTATTGCCGTGCAACACTATTCGACGGCCAAGCGGGACGAAACCGACCTCGACATCGCGTCGCTGGTCGAGACCCCGCCAGCCATCCGGACCCGCGTTCTGCGGCTGTGGCTCCTCGACGTCGGCGCCACCGAACCGACGTCGAGGGTCATCGGTGCCGTCGACGAGTTGCTTCGCACCGCGGACAAGGGCGGGGCTGCCAAGGCTCAGGTCGCGATCGGCGGAGATGCCGATCACCGACTGGTGGCCGTCGTCGCCGGCTATCGCCTGACGGTGGGCACCACGCCGCGCGCCTGACCGACGCTCTTCCCTGGGCTGCTACTTCGGCGGGACGAACGGCGAGTTGATGGTCTGGAAGTACTGGATGCCCGCCACGATCGCCGAGCCGCCGCCACCGATGATCGTCCCGGCGATCGAGCCGAGGCCGGCTCCGACGGAGACGCCGGCCAGCACACAGCCGAGTGCGCCGATGGCCAGTGGAAGGCAGGCGGTGCCTCCCACCACGCCGCCGACGATCCCGCCGACCACCGCGCCGATACTGAGTCCGACGAGCGCCGAGATCGACATGCCTGCACTGAACTGCTGGTTGAACCGGGCCAGGGCCTGGTCGTCACGTTGCTGCTTGGTCGTCGGTCCGTTGTTGGCGGCCACCATCACCCGCAGCGGGTCCACCTCGATCGCCGGTACCGGGTGTGATCGCGCCGCGTCGCGCGAGGGGATCAGCGAGATCTGCTTGCCGGCCACGCGGGCATCGATCGGGAACTCGCGGTACTCCATCCGATAGCGCAACGGCAGCCGGAAGACCTCGGTGCCTGCGTCGTTGCGGACGCTCAACGCGCCGGGGACGACTGCCGCCGAGCCGTTCTTCAGGCCGAGTTCCACGCTGTTCGCGGTGCTGGTCAGGGTGTAGGCGACGTCTCGTGATGGTGCCGGTGCCGCCTGGGCGACCGATCCGAAGAAGGTGATCAGCGCCGTGGTCAGCGCGAGGACTCCCAGAACCCGAAGTCTCGCCACCCCGAACCGTGGCCGCGGTAGCCACCGTGTCCGTAGTGGTGCTAAGGAATGTCCGGGTCGTGGGGCCATCTTTATCACTCTTTTCGGGGGGTCGACGTATGAGAGCTGACGTATGAGAGCTGACGTATGAGAGCTAGCTACTGACGAGTGAGCATCTACACATTCACAAAGTTGAAATGAAATGTGTCGAACTATGTGCCCGGTGGTGACTCTGGGGCACTTCGTGATCGTAGCGTTACCCGGCGAAACGCGGTTCTGGATCTGTCGGATGACGTCGCGTCGTCGCAATCACGTGATGACAGCCTCTCATGGAGACGGGGCATTGGCACGGAATCGTCGCGCGTCCGGGTGTGGGTGTGGCTGATCGCGGCAGGCGGAACGCCGTCGGTAAACGTACATGGACTGCTCTGAACGAAGTGTCATCAGCGCCTACGTTGGAGGAGCCGTATGTCGAGAATTTCGACAGCGAATTACACATATGCCCAGTTCGTGACGGTTTACTGGTGAACTGATTGATCGATCTGTCTCAATGTGTGACGAAGAGAGTGTCAGACCCGCCGCTCTCGCGGGTTGCATGTCAGCGAATTGATGGTTAATCTCATGACAGTTCATTCACTGGGCCGGGGGGCATGGGGGCGGGGACGGGTTCGGCGTCCGAGCACAAGAGGGGAGTGCGAGGGCGTCGAATCCGGCGTCGCCTCGCACGTCATTTACGTCATGTGACCTCGATACTTCGTCCAGTTCGACGCCAGTAGGCGAAGTCCATGATCGGCTGCTGGTTGGTGTCGTCCGGCTTTCCGGATCGCCGCACACCGCAATCAACGTCGGTTGGCTGAACCCACCACCATGACATCTGGTTCATTCGACGACCCATCGTCACTGATGGGTCCGATCTGGGCCGGCGGCTGCGTCCTATGTCACCGACATCGTCTGATTTCACTGTTTAGGGGGAGAGGGAGTTGCCATCTCGAGTTGAGACCATCGCGGTCGAGCTGCCGCAGCGTCGAGTTACCAGCGAAGCGCTGCTGGACCGGGTCGACGTCACGGAGAAACCACCACTGATGCAGGTCACCGGTATCAAAGAGCGCCGGGTCGCCGACCCGGACGTGACCTCGCTCGATCTCGCGATCGGTGCGGCGCTGAATGCGTTGTCGCTGTCCAACCACAGCCGATTCGACATCGACCTGGTGCTGTACTGCTCGATCACGAGAACCGTGACCGACAAGCGCACGCAGATGGTCCCGTCGATGGCCTCGCTGGTCAGTGACGCGATCGGAACGACCCGTGCGCGATCCTTTGACGTCGCCAATGCGTGCGCCGGAATGGCAACCGGCCTGGTGATCGCGGACCGCATGATCAAGGCGGGCGCCGCTCGCCGCGTGCTGATCGTGAGCGGCGAGAAGATCAGTGCGATCACTGAGACCGCGGTCCGCGAGATCTCCGACGGATACGACCCGCAGTTCGCCGCGCTGACCGTCGGCGACAGTGGGTGCGCACTCATCATCGATGATGCGGGTACACCCTTCGACGGCATCGAGCACGCGTCGCTGACGACGGCGGCCGAGGCGGCCCAGCTGTGTGTGGCAATGCCCAGCGACCGCAGTGAAGGGGTCGCGATGTACACCGACAACAAGCGGATGCACAGCGAGTCCCGGTATACCCAGGGCTTGCAGTACATTCAGCTCAAGCTGGCCGAGATGGGCGGCGACATAGACGATTTCGACTATCTCATCCACCACCAGTTCAGCATGGTCGCGATCGACTACCTCCGCGACCTCGCCGTCAACAAGGTCTTCGGCAAGAAGATGCCGCCCGAACTCAATGTGCTTCCCTACCTTGGCAACACGTCGTCGACGGCGCTGTTCGTGGTGCTCGAACAGCATCTGCGTACCCGCGAGTTCCAAGCCGGCGATCGGGTGATGCTGGTGCCGTCGGCCTCGGGCATGGTCTATGGCTTGATCTCGATGACGATCGGCGAGGAGCTGCTGTGATCACCGTGAAGTCCGTCGCCAAGGTTGCCGACGCCACGAGCCTCATCCAAGGCGCCGCCACCGCACTTCGCCAGGCCGTCGACGAGGCAGGGATCGACGCATCGCAGCTCGGTGCCATCATCAACAGCTCGGTCGGCCGTGACCTGAACATCTGGGAACCGGCGATCGCTGCTCTGATTCAGCAGCAGGCCGGAATACACCTCCGGTTCGATCCGCGCTCGCCGGCCCGGCCACCCATCACCTTCGATCTCCTCGACGGCGTATCCAGTGTCGCCTCGGCCTCATCGGTGATCGAATCATTTTGTCTGGCAGGTGATGTGGAGTTCGCGGCGATCATCGCCGGCGATGTCCATCCTTCGATGAGTCCGTTTCTGCGGCCGTCGTTCCCGTTCCTCACCGATGTTTTCGTCGCGATCGTGTCGACTGATGGGCCGGGGCTGGCAACGATCACACGGCTTGATGGTGGGCGATGCAGTGAACGCCGGACCGAACTCGAACCCGAGGCGTTCGCAGACCTGACCGGCGTCGGTTCCGCTGGACGCAGTGAGATCACCATGCGGGCACCGGTTTTCGACGTGCCCTACCTCGTCGACATGGCACATCACCTGACCTTGATGAACACCGATACCGCGATTGTGCCGTGGCCCGGGTACCTCAACGAGAAGTTCGAGTCGGTCGCGGGAACAGACCTGACCCTGGTCAACCTGTATCCGCATGGTCGGACGCACTACACGGCCATGCCGCTGGCCGCGCTGCACGCGCTGGTCAACGGCCTGGCGTCTGACGTTGAGCAGGTGGCCGTCGCCCCGCTACCGGGCGAGAACCAGGTGTTCTTCGACGTCGTCCTCGCGTCGAAGTAGAACCGCGACAGTACTTCCGCAACGCGGCCCGGCCGCTATTCCCTTCAGCCCCGAACTTCAGCCCGAATCCCCGTTGTCTCGAGAGGAGACCTGCCGTGTGCGGAATATCCGGAGTCTACCGTCCCGGGGACGCAGACCTGCCCTACGCCGACCGGTCCGACACCGACCTGCACGACTTGCTGGCCGAGATGAATCATGCACTGGCACATCGTGGTCCAGATGGCGCCACGATCTGGACGGGGCCGGCAGGTATCGGTTTCGGGCACACCAGGCTGGCCATCGTCGGGGTCGACGACGGCGCCCAACCCAGCTTCGGGGAGGACGGTGCCATCGTGGTGGTCCTCAACGGCGAGATCTACAACCACCGGTCGTTACGTACGCTTCTCGAGGCGCACGGTCACCGATTGAACGCCGCCTCCGACACCGAGGTGCTGCCCCACCTGTACGAGGAGTACGGGAGCAGGTTCGTCGAGTACCTCGATGGGGATTTCGCCATCGCCGTGTGGGATTCGCGTTCGGCCACCTTGCATCTGGCCCGCGATCAGGCCGGTGTGAAACCGTTGTTCTGGACGGTTCACGACGGCACACTGGCGTTCGCGAGCGAGATCAAGGCCTTGTTCGCCGCGGGAATCGTTGAGCCCGAGGTGGATCCGCAGGGCCTGGCCGATTGCCAGTTCTTCGGGCATACCGTCGCCCCGGCGACGTTCTTCCGCGGTGTCCACGAACTCCCGCCGGCGTCGTTGATGACGGTGTCGCCGGATCTGACTTGCGAGACACGTTCGTACTATCGGGTATTCGCGGAGGCGACCGGTACAGACGAGGCCCGCCGTGGCCGCGACGGGCTCAGTGACTACCAGAACTCGTTCGAAGCTGCGGTGAACAAGCGCATCCCCGATGAGGTCGGTTGGGGCGTCGCACTCAGTGGCGGACTGGACTCCTCAACGATCTGCGGGACGGCGTCGAAGACGTTCGGCAGCAAGCCGCTGACCCTGAGCATCGACATTCGTGGAAGCGACCTGAACGAGACCAGTGAGTCGCGTCGCGTCGCCCGGTCACTCGATCTGCCCAACGTGGAGATCCCGATGGACGGGCCCAGTGCCGCCGCCCTGGTCGAGGAAGCCATGTACCACTTCGAATCACCGTTCTGGTATGGCATCGTCGCCGCTCCCTTCCTCGACCTCGCGCAACGTGCGGCGCAAGAGGATCTCAAGGTACTCATGAGCGGCGACGGTTCCGACGAGATCCTGGGTGGCTACGACTTCTATCGACTCGTTCGTATCCGCAACGCGCTCGAACGATTCGGTCTCACCGCGTTGGAGCCATTGGCGTGGCGGCTACTGTTGCCGTTGTTCGGGGCGCCGGACGGATTCGATGCGCACATCCTGGCCGTTCATCGTCGAAAGGCGTCGTACGACAACGAGTTCGGTGCGATGCCGGCGTGGATCTACATGTGGTCGGCACTTTCGGGTCGGATGGCGTCGATCGCGGTCGCTCGACCGCTGCCGCATTCAACGCTGCCGGTGCCGTCGGCGACGGTCGACATGCATCGCCATCTGAGTCACGAATTCCACACCCGCCTACCGGGATGGGTACTGGCGATCTCTGACCGCCTGGGTATGGCCAGAGGTATCGAGGTGCGGGTTCCGTTCCTGGATCGCATACTGCTGAGCACAGTCGCCACCCTGCACCCGTCCCTGATGCTGCGTGGCATGACCGAGAAATACGCGCTCAAACGTGCCGCCACCGGGGTGCTGCCTGCCGAGACCGTCAAGCGACGCAAGAAGCCGTTCATGACTCCGATCGCGCCGTGGTACCTCGGCAGCGCCGAATCCGGCCCATCGGCGTTGGCCGAGAAGTACCTCGGCCCGCAGATGACCGATGCGATCGGCATCTATGAGCCGAGCGCGCTCGTCCGGCTGCTCGACGAGGCCATGGTCGACGACGGATCGTGGGCGTGTGTGACCGCCGAGTGGGCTTGCCTGTCGGTGATGGCCACCCACATCGTCATTGATCAGTTCATTCACCAGCGCAGCTTCGAACGCACCGGTGACCTGCGGCCGAGTGCGGTGGTCGCGACCCCGATGCCGGGTGGCGCCCGGTGATGCGTGACTTCGGCAGATGTCGGACCGCAGTGGTCACCGGCGCGACTCGTGGCATCGGCCGCGCCGTCGCGGAGTCGTTGGCGCGCAGAGGGTTCCGGGTGGTGATCACCTCCCGCTCGATATCGAGCGCTGAGCTGGCAGCCGCAGACATCGCGCACGCCACCGGCGCCGACGTCGTTGCCCGTCGACTAGAGCTGGGCGACCGTGATTCGGTCCTGCGGCTCGGAGAAGAACTCGTCCGGGATGAGACTTTGCGGGTGGTGGTGAACAACGCCGGATTGGCTTTGCGCACTGCGGCATCGACCGCCGACGACGTGGAGATGCACATGGCCGTCAACGCGTTGGGGCACGTGCTTCTCGACGAGTTGCTTCTGCCACGGCTGTGCGCCGGGTCGGCGATCGCGCCGACCGGTCTGTTCGGCATCACGTCATTGTCGACGGTGCTCGCGCGTCGACGTCGGGTGATGGCGGCCATCGAGAAACCGGCCCGCGCTCGAACCGCAGGACTGCTTCCGTACGCGGCATCCAAGGTCGCATTGCATCAGGTGCTGCGGCACTACCATCAGCAATTGACCCCAACGTATCGGAATCTCGTTGTGGGATCGGTCTATCCAGGTTTTGTCGGGACCGACATCTACCGAGAGTACGGTGCGGTCACCGAACGGCTGGTCCGAACGATCGCGGCACCGCCCGAGGCCACCGGTGAGCTGATCGCCACCTTGGCGACGTGTCGCGGTGCGGAGTTCTACAACGGTGTGCAGCGCCCGCTGATCGAGTCGGGCTTTGCTCGGTCACCGGCCGCGGCGACCGCAACCTATGAGGCCGCATGTCGACGACTCGGCCGAACCCCGGTGACCGAAAGGCTCTAGACAGACCTCATGTACCGAATTGAGCGCAACCCCAATCGATGGCCGGTGCCGCCTCGATCTCTCGGGCGACGTCATCGCGTCGTCGGCGACATTCGCCATGGCTCGGTGATGGCGCCGGTCACGCGACTGATGTCGACCACCGTACCCGGCGAGCACGACGTATTCGGTCTCCGTTACTTCGGCCAGTACTACGCGATGACCGGTGACCCGGATCTCACGGCCGAGATCTGTGACGAGATGATCTTCGCCAAGGCGCATGCGCCGTCGCTCTACGCGCTGCGTGAGGTCGCCTCCGACGGATTGTTCACCGCGTTTGCCGACGAGCCCAATTGGTCTCTCGCGCACGACCTTCTGGCCCCGGCATTCACCAAACAGGCCATGCGCCGCCACCACGATGTCATGGTCTCGGTCGCCGACGAACTCGTCGACCGATGGACACGGTCGGCTGGTGGTGTCGATGTCTCGCACGAGATGACGAGAACGACATTCGAGACGATCGCCCGCGCCGGATTCGGCCGGCCGTACGGTCTCCTCGAATCCGATGGCCGACAGGTACATCCGATGGTGCGGGCGTCGGAGGTGGTGCTGCGCACCGGGTTGATCAAAGGGGCGATCTCCGGTGTGCCGGGGTCCGGCATCATCGAACGATCGGTTGACCTCTGGGCACTACGTCATCGTCGTTATGCCGCAGCCCATCTGAGCGCGATCGTCGACGACGCCATCGCGGGGCGCATTCCCGGTCGTTCGACACCGGGGAACATCATGGACCTGATGATCGGCGGTGACGGGACGGTGTCACTCGACCGGGAGGCGACCATCCGTCAGCTGTTGACATTTCTGATCGCCGGCCACGAAACCACCTCGGGGATGCTGTCTTTCGCGCTGTTCTATCTACTGCGCGACCCGGAACTGCTCGATCGGGCCATCGACGAAGCGCAAGCGGCACATTCGGACTCGACGTCACCGTCGGGTCTCGCATACGAGCAGGTGGCGAAAATGCGGTTCCTGCGTCGCGTCCTCGACGAATCCCTGCGGTTGTGGCCGACGGTACCGGGCATCGCTCGGCGGCCGCGGTTCGATTACTTCCTCGGCGGGAGATACGCCATGCGGCCGGACAACTGGATCATCGTCTTCTTCCACCACCTCCACCGGCATCCCGATGTGTGGTCGCGGCCCAATCATTTCGACCCGGACAGGTTCGAGGTGGCGGCGGCCCGGCTTCGGCCACCACACGTCTACAAACCGTTCGGGACCGGCATACGTGCCTGTATCGGACGGCAATTCGCGATCCACGAGGCCCTCGTCATCCTGTCCCGATTGCTCGTGGAATTCGACTTCACCCCCGATCCCGCCTACACCTTGAGCGTCGACGAACGACTCACGTTGATGCCGAGAGGGTTTCACCTGACCGCGCGGCGGCGGTGATGCCCGCCGCGGACGCGACGACCGCGCAGCGGTCATCGTCGAACCGGTGGTTGACAGCCACACTGGTGGCCGCGGCGCTGGTGGTGATGCTCGACAACACGATCATCAACGTCGCCCTGCCGACCATCGGAGCGCAACTGCGGCTTGGGACCTCGGAACTCCAGTGGCTCATCGATTCCTACACCTTGGTGTTCAGCAGTCTGCTGCTCACGATGGGAGCTGTCGGTGACCGATACGGCAAGTTGCGGCTGCTCGTCGTCGGCATCACCACCTTCACCGCGGTGTCGCTGGCCCTGTGCTTCGCCGACAGCTATTGGGAGGTGGTACTCGGCCGCGCGGCACTGGGTTTGAGCGCTGCCATGGTGTACCCGCCCACGCTGGGACTGATGCTCGACGTCGCCGACGGGGGAAGCACCGACGGTCGGGATGGACGTCGTGCCCGCGCGCTGGCGGTGTGGACGGCGGCCGGTGGTCTCGGGGTGGCGCTGGGGCCGCTGTTCGGCGGCTGGCTGCTCGAGCATGCCCAGTGGCGCATCATCTTTGCGGTCAATGTGCCGTTCGGCCTCGCCGCGCTGGTCGCATTGGCGGTAACCGGGTCGAAGTGGGCGCGGTCGTCCGGCGGCGAGGTGACGACCGATGCGCGGATCGATCCGCTGGCGGCATTGCTCTCGATGGTGATGGTCGGTGGTGTCGTGTACGCGATCATCGAGGCGCCCCACGACGGTTGGGGGTCACCGGTCAGCGTGACGCGGTACGCCGCGGCAGTGTTGGCGGTGGTGGTGTTCATCGTGCAGCAGCGAATCGCGACCCGAATGCTGGTACCGTGGAACAGTTTTCGACGTCCTCAGATGACGGTTGGCGCGGTTGCGCTCTGCGTGGGATTCGGTGTGCTCTTCGGCATCGTGTTCATCACCACGCTCTACTTCCAGCTCGTCCGTGGCGCGAGCCCGCTGTTGGCCGGTGCGATGCTCATCCCGTTCGCGGTCGCCATGGCCGTGGCCACTCCGTTGTCCGCGCCGCTGGCACGTCGTTTCGGGTGGCTGGTCCCGCTGGTCCTCGGTGCACTGCTGATGGCCGCAGGCCTGATGTACTTCGCCACGACGACGGCCGACAGCCCGTACTGGACCCGGCCGGCGCTCGGATTGATCGTCACCGGTGCGGGTTTCGGCTGTTTCCAGGTGACCGCAACCGACGCGGTGATGTCGTCGGTGCCGGCGTCGCGCTACGGGGTCGGTTCGTCGATCAACGATGCCGCGCGCGAGATCGGTGGGGCGATCGGTGTGGCCGTGTTCGGTTCGGTCCTGGCGACCGAGATATCGCGACGCAGCCAGCCGTCCGCGGCCGGCTCTGGCTCAGACGGCATCGCGTCCTACTTCGAGATCTTCGGCAGCGCTCCGACCGAGGCCCGCGCCGCGCTTGCCGAGGTCTTTGTGCCGTCGATGGCGGTGTGTATCAGGCTGGGAGCGGTGACGTTCGCGGTCGTCGCGGTGGTACTCATCGTGGTTGCCGGTTGGCGGCGCCGGAACACAGGAACCTGACGACGGTGGCCACCGTGTGATCCAACGGCGGTACCGTCGGCGCGGATTGCGCATAGTGAATGGCCACGCCGTATACGGTGGCGATGACGACCGAGCCGAGGGCGTCGAAATCGGGTGTCGGCCTGATGATGTCACCAGTGCGGCGCAGCTGATCGCCGGCGATCTCGGAGGTTCGGGTGAATGCGGTGATGATGGTGCGCTGCCCTTGGTCATCGACGCCGATACCGTCGAGAACCACGGGCAGCAGCACGGTGCCGCGTGCGGCGAAGTAAGTGGTCACGCGCATGGTGAAACGGGTGATCATGGTGACGAACTCCGCCGACGTCGTCGGTATCGGTCTGAGCAGTTCCGGAAGCGAACCGATCCGGGACAGTTCCCGGTCGGTCACATGGCTCAGGCATTCGCGACGATTGGCGAAATAGTTATAGAAAGTCCCGTATCCGAGACCGGCGCGACGAGCGATGTCAGCAGGTGCCACCGCTCGGTAGCCACGCTCGGCGTACAACTCGGCGGCGGCGTCCATGAGCACCGAACGCCGGTCGCCCCCATGTGAGAGCAGTGATGAGATGGCCAGTTCGGTCTCGTCGGATCGATCGAGACACGCCTTCATGGCCGCCGCCTCCTCGGGACCGAATGAGGTCAACATGCCGTGCCGGACGACCTGTCCGATCGTGGCTGTCACAACTTCCCGATGTCCTGATTGTTGTGCGCCACTAAGCATTTCGATGATGAAGGGTATTGACAGCGCCGCAAGGATGTGGGAAATGAGGGGAATGGATTCCGGCGGTGCGTCGATCCATCCCGACGTCACGGCCCGCCCCAGCCCCTGCGCGACGCGCGATGCGGCGAGGGCCTCGAGGCCGAGCACCCGCATCCGAATCTCGACGTCGGCCGAACTCGCCTGTGCCAGAAGAAATGTGACGATTCGCGGGTCATCGTCGAGAAGCTTCAGCATCCGGTTGGCCAGCGTCCCGAGAAGCGCGACGGTGTCGGCTCGGCTGGTGGGTTGGTAGGCGAGGGTGGAGCCCGGATCGATGGTGGTGAAGGCCTTGGCCACCGCTTCGTCGAATGCGGCATCGAGAATCTCGCGTTTGTCGGAGAAGTGTTGGTAAACGCTTCCGGCGCTCATCCCGGCGGCGCGTGCGATGGCTGCGACGCTTGCCGCATCAAATCCCTTGTCCGCCAATATGTCGAAGGCTGCCGACGCGATGCGTTGGCGGGGGGAGATGTTGTCCGGACTTGCCGTGCCGGGCTGCGTTACCGATCGCGCCATCGCGCGATGGTCCTCCCCATCTCGGTGGCCGGCGGATTGTCGTGTGTCCATTCGCGGGCGATTGATCCCCAGCGGTTGGTTGCTTCCAGTTGTCCCAGTAGCGAACTCACCGCCAGGTCGGTGCGGCGGGAAAAGATGTGCTCGGACGGGAGTGTGGTGTGGCGGACGGTGTCGGAGTGCGAGGCGCCGGGGGCGAATAACGACGTGACGGATCGACGCGCGAACTTCGTTGTCATCGTCACCTCGTCTTCGGTCAGGAACCAGGCGGCGACGTCACGCATCAACTCCACGAGTTCGGCCTCCCCGGTATCTCGCGAGGACTCTACGCCGATACCGACGGTGGCCACATATGCGTCGTGGTAGCGGCCCTCCATCATCGCCCTCGCGATCTCTTTCTGTCGCAATAGTGCCGTCTTCGGCATTCGCACGTAGAGGCCGAAATCCAGGAAGGCGAGGCGTCCGTCGTCCATCATGAGGACGTTGCCGGGGTGCGGATCGGCGCAGAACTCGCCGAGGTCGTACACGCCGCCGCTGTAAAAGCGATAGATCGCCTCACCGGCCCGGTCGCGGGTGGCCACGTCCGCGCGGGTCATGTCGTCGAATCTCTCGCCGTCGATGTAGTCGGCGACGAGAACACGGTTGGTGCACAACGAATCGTGAATGCGCGGAATGAGCCAGTAGGGATGGTCGCGCGCGAGCTCCGCGGCACGCCTCTGGTTGGCCGCCTCAGAGACGTAGTCGAGTTCCTTGTTGATCTCGCGAGCGATCTCCTCGACGATCCCCGTGAGGTTGGTGCCCGGAAAGGTTGGACTGCCGAGCGTTGCCAGCAAGCGGAGGTTCTTGAGGTCGGCGCGCACCGCGATGTCGATGTCGGGGTACTGCACTTTGATGGCCACCGGATGCCGCCGATCGAGAATCGCGCGGTGCACCTGCCCGACCGACGCCGCGGCCACCGGCACCGGGTCGATGTCGAGTCGGTTGAGTGCGGTGCCGAGTTCGCGGGTCAGCTGCCGTTTCACGACCGGCCAATCGGCCGGTGGGACGCCGGCGAAGAGCGGCGCGAGTCGCTGCGCGAACTCATCTCGGGTCGACTTCGACGACAGCCCGAAGTCGAACATGGCGATGACCTGCCCGATTTTGAGTGCGGCACCCTTCATCGACCCGACGACGGAGACCAGTTCGTCGGCGAACTGCAGGATGGTCGCGTCGCGCCGTTCGGCCTTCTTCTGTTCCGACAGCAGTGGCGACACCGCCCGCGACGCCGTCGACCGTGCGGCGTGTCCGGCCATGACCCGGCCGATGCCGGTGGCCCGTTGGATGCGCGGACCGAGTGGATCATTCACGAGTGCATCCGCCCGGGGCGTGTCCGACCGCTGCCCATACCTTCATGTCGACTGTGATGCATATCTGCTTCTGACATGTCAGTCAGCGTATCGGCAGACCGCTGGCTGCAGATCGACGATCGCTAACAAGGTTGCGGTGACGATGCGTTCAGTGGGTGGGTGGCTGCCGATTCCAGGTCCCGTCGGGCATGTCGCATGCCGACCATGACAAGCTGTGTGCGTGCATTCCGGAAGCGACATCGAACACCTCTACGGCGACGACATCGACGCGGTCCTGGTCACCGAGGATCAGATCAAGGCGCGCACCGCGGAGCTGGCGGCCGAAGTGGGCGAGAAGTATCGAAACATCGACGACGACCTGGTGCTCATCGGCGTGCTCAAGGGCGCGGTGATGTTCATGACCGACTTCGCCCGGGCGCTGCCCATCCCCTCACAGCTGGAGTTCATGGCGGTCTCGAGTTACGGCTCGGCGACGTCGTCGTCGGGCGTCGTCCGGATTCTCAAGGATCTCGACCGCGACATCGCCGACCGCGACGTACTCATCGTCGAGGACATCATCGACTCCGGGCTCACGCTGTCGTGGCTGATGAAGAACCTCGCCACCCGCTCGCCGCGATCGCTCGAGGTGTGCACCCTGCTGCGTAAGCCGGAGGCGGTCCGTTCCCCGGTCGACGTCGCCCACGTCGGATTCGACATCCCCAACGAGTTCGTCGTCGGTTACGGCCTGGATTACGCCGAGCGTTACCGCAACCTGCCCTTCATCGGCCGGCTCAAGCCGTCGGTGTACGAGCACTGACGATTCAGCCCTCGATTCATCCCTGACCGGTCAGCCCCGGCCGGATTTTTTCACCGGTAGCTCCTGCACCCTCTTGGTGTTGGCGACGAGAACGTCGCGCGTGCGGCCCAGGAAGTCCGCGATCGTGGCGAGTTGCTCGGGGGAGTAGGCGCTGGTGACGGTGGCCATGTCGGCGCCCAGTGGTCCGAAGACCGACGCCAGGATCTCGTCGAGGTGGCTGTTGGTCGCGCGCGTGACGAGCACTCGACGACGGTCGGCGGGGTCGGGGGCGCGCTCGGCGTAGCCGGCCGCGACGAGCCGATCGATGATTCCGGTGACAGCGCCCGAGGTCAATCCGCTTGCCCGCATCAGCTCGCCGGCACTGACCGGGCCCCGCGAGAGCAGGTCGAGGCACTTGCGATCGGTGGCGCTGAGTCGCAGGAGGCGGCCGACCTGCTCGTGGAAGATGACCACCGCGGTGATGAAGTCGCGGCCCAGTAAGACCCCGGGCTCGTCTCGCCCGTCGGTCGGTTCGTTGGAAGTCACAAGAAGATCTTATCGCGCTAAGTATCTTAGTGAGCTAAGGTAAAAATATGAGCGATGTTGATTGCGTGATCGTGGGCGCCGGGCTGGGGGGCCTGTGTGCCGCCGCCGGACTGGTCGAGATGGGCGGCGCGGGTCTGCGCGTCGTCACCCTCGAGCGCGATGATGCGCTGGGCTCCCGGCCGCAGGGCTACCGGATCAATATCAACGCGTCCGGAGCAGCTGCGCTACGAAAGTGTTTGCCGCGCAGGCATTTCGGCCTGTATCAAGACACCTCGCACCGGCAGGTCGACCCATCGGTCGACGTCTTCGACACATCGCTCTCGCTGCTACTACATCGGGAGGCCGACGACGACGGTGCATCGACGCCGCCCTCGGCAGTCGACCGCGAAACGCTGCGCACCATCCTGGCCGACGCCGCAGGCGATATCCGGTACGGCGAGGAAGTGGTTGGCGTCGAAGTGGTCGGTGCCGATGTGGTGGATGCCGCGCCGGGTGATCGCGGCGTACGGATTCGCACTCGCCGGGGGACCGAGCTCACCGCCGACATGGCCATCGTCGCCGACGGCGCGGCGGGCAAACTGGGCGCTGCCGACCCGGTCCCCACCGGACAGATCGCCATCTACGGACGTGCGCCGCTCGATCCCGCGAGGCTGACGTGGCTGCCGCGCGGCGTTATCGACCAGCGATTCGTGGGCATCACCGACGCGGGCGCAACCGGTTCCGCCGCAACCACATTGGCGCTCGGTGCGTGGAATCCCCGGGTGGTGCCGTCGAAGGCGGTGGCCTCGGCGGGTCTGGACATCACACTCCCGCGCGACAACCCGTACGTCATGTGGGTGCTGATCTCCGACGCCGCGCGGATGCCCGACTCGTCGTCGACCCCGCGGGAACTGCACGAATTCGCACGCCGGAGCGTCCGTGCCTGGCCGCACTCGGCGCGACAGTTCGTCGACGACGCTATCGTCGACGACACCTTCCGGATCACGTTGGCCGCCACGCCGGTGGTGCCCACGTGGCCGTCGGGCCCCATCGCCTACCTGGGCGATGCGATGCATGCGATGTCACCGGCAGGTGGTGAAGGCGCCAACACCGCATTCGCCGACGCCGCCGCGCTGGTCGACACCTTCGACGAGAACACGCGCACCTGGCTCGATCGCTACCAGGAGATAGCCCGACGTCACGCCGCCGCAGCCCTACGTCGTTCACAGCTGCTGTCGCGACCAGATCAGAACGGAGATCCCACCGATGAATGAATCCGCCCCCCGGTCAGAGTCCGGCGCGCAGTCTGAATCCGGCCCGCAGCCCGAATCTGTCCCACCGGCGCCGAACAGGTCGAAGGCCACGATTCTGGCGGTATCACTGGCAGACCTCGCGCTCGATTTGTTCCTGCCGACCCTGGTCTTTCTGGCGCTGCGCCCCAGCGGTCTGCCCGATGCCATCTGTCTGACCGTCGGCGGGTACGCGTTGGTGGCCAAGGTCGGGATGGGACGCCTGGCCGACATCGGGCCGGATCGTCGTCGAGTCGCCACTCCGCTGGTGACCAATGCACTCCTGGCGCTGGCGGCCACCGCGATCACCATCGGTCTGAGCGTCGCCGGGACTTCGACCATCGTCGCGATCATCGCCGGAACAGTGCCGCTCGCGGTCATCCAGGGCGCGTCGCTCCTGCGCTCTCGACGACGCCTGGATCGACGACGCCTGGACCCGTTCGCCCTGCTCGTGCTGGCCGAACTCGCCACCTCGATCGTGCTCGTGTCCATCAGCGACGATCCGCGATGGCTATTGCTGCGCCCGAGCTTCTACACCGCGGTCGCCGGACTGTTCGTGCTGGCCACAGCGTTGACTGCTCGGCCGTTCATGATCGACGCCAGCAAACCGATGGCCGTCAGCGGCGATCCGGTGCGTGCCGAGGCATTCGAACGTGCCGCGGCCACGGCGAGCGGGTTCCTCGCCGTCGAACGGCTGATGACGGTCATCCTCGGTGCGGGGCTGCTCGTCGAAGCGGTGCTCAGGGTGGTTGTGGTGCTCCGGCTACCGGATGCCGACCTCGCGACGCTGTCGCTGTCTGCGCAGATTCCGTCGATCGTGGTGCTGATCGTCGTCGTGCTGGCGATACGCGCGCTCATACCCCGAGCCGCCCGTGCGGTTGACGCGCTGATGCCCGACGTCCGGACGCCGGGTCTCAGCGCCACCACCTTGTGACACCGGCAGCCACAGACACAGAAACCCCGCTTTTCGTCAAAAACACTGCGCGCGCGGAGTGTTTCTGACGAAAAGCGGGGTTTCTGTGTCGCCAGCCGCTGGTCGGGGGCTTGACACGGGACCCGGGAACGCGTGTGAGTCCCTGATCGTTACCGGGTAGCCTCATAGATCAGGTGTTACCTACTCGCGAAGGGAAACGCCGGCCTGCGCCGGACGAGACCGAATGAACCGTAAGACAGTCTTCCGTAACCTCGCCATCCTGGCGCTGATCGTGGTCGCCCTGTGGGGCTGGAGCGCGATGCGTGACTCGGGTCGTGACTATTCGGGTGTGGACACATCGGTGGCGCTGACCCAGCTGAACACCAAGAACACCAAGTTCATCCAGATCGACGACCGCGAACAGCAGTTGCGGATCGAGACGAACACCCCGATCAAGGTCGACGACAAGGGCACCGAGTCGACCAAGATCAGCACCAAGTACCCGGCGTCGGCCGGCGATCAGGTCTTCGACGCGGTCACCAAGACCGGCGCGCCGTACCAGACCAACGTGTCACAGGAATCGGCTCTGTGGCAGATCCTGATCTTCATCCTCCCGATGCTGCTGCTGTTCGGACTGTTCTTCTTCGTGATGAACCGCATGCAGGGTGGCGGCAAGGGCGGCGTCATGGGCTTCGGCAAGTCCAAGGCCAAGCAGCTCTCCAAGGACATGCCCAAGACCACTTTCGCCGACGTCGCAGGCGCCGACGAAGCAGTCGAGGAACTCTACGAGATCAAGGACTTCCTGCAGAACCCGGCGCGTTATCAGGCGCTCGGCGCCAAGATCCCGCGCGGCGTGCTGCTCTACGGACCGCCCGGAACGGGTAAGACGCTGCTCGCGCGGGCCGTCGCCGGTGAGGCCGGCGTGCCGTTCTTCACCATCTCCGGCTCGGACTTCGTCGAGATGTTCGTCGGTGTGGGTGCCTCCCGCGTGCGTGACCTGTTCGAGCAGGCCAAGAACAACAGCCCGTGCATCATCTTCGTCGACGAGATCGACGCCGTCGGACGCCAACGTGGCGCCGGACTCGGCGGCGGCCACGACGAGCGCGAACAAACCCTCAACCAGCTGCTCGTCGAGATGGACGGCTTCGGCGACCGCTCGGGTGTCATCCTGATCGCGGCCACCAACCGCCCCGACATCCTGGACCCGGCCCTGCTGCGTCCCGGCCGTTTCGACCGCCAGATCCCGGTCGGCAACCCCGACATCGCGGGTCGGCGCGCGATCCTGCGGGTGCACGCCAACGGCAAGCCGATCGCCGAGGACGCCGACCTCGACGGCCTCGCGAAGCGCACGCCAGGCATGTCCGGCGCCGATCTCGCCAACGTCGTCAACGAGGCCGCGCTGCTCGCCGCACGCGAGAACAAGACGGTCATCAACGGCGAAATGCTCGAGGAGGCCGTCGACCGCGTCATCGGTGGTCCGCGCCGCAAGAGCCGCATCATCAGCGAACACGAGAAGAAGATCGTCGCCTATCACGAGGGTGGCCACACACTCGCGGCGTGGGCGATGCCCGATCTCGACCCCATTTACAAGGTCACCATCCTGGCCCGCGGACGCACCGGCGGTCACGCCTTGGCCGTGCCTGAGCAGGACAAAGACCTGATGACCCGCTCGGAGATGATCGCCCGGCTGGTGATGGCCATGGGTGGTCGCGCCGCCGAAGAACTCGTCTTCCATGAGCCGACGACCGGCGCGTCGTCGGACATCGACCAGGCGACCAAGATCGCCCGCGCGATGGTCACCGAGTACGGCATGAGCGCCAAGCTCGGCGCGGTCCGCTACGGCCAGGAACAGGGCGACCCGTTCCTCGGCCGGTCGATGGGCAACCACAGCGACTACTCGGCCGAGATCGCCAGCGAAATCGACGACGAGGTCCGTCGCCTCATCGAGGCCGCGCACACCGAGGCGTGGGCGATTCTCTCGGAGTACCGCGACACCCTCGACACGCTCGCCAGCGAGCTGCTCGAGAAGGAGACGCTGACCCGCAAGGATCTGGAGCTGATCTTCAGCCACGTCGAGAAGCGTCCGCGGATCACCACATTCAACGAGTTCGGCGAACGCACCCCGAGCGACAAGCCGCCGGTGAAGACGCCGGGCGAGCTGGCCATCGAGCGTGGCGAGCCGTGGCCGCCGGAGCCTGCGCCCGCACCCGAACCCGTGGGTGTCGGACAGGGCGTTGTCGGACAGGGCGTCGGCCCCGGACACGGTTCGGCCGGCAATCCGGTCCCGCCGAGCGGCCCGAATCCGCCCACGCAGTACCCGCCGGCGCAATACCCGCCCAGCCAGTACCCTCCGAACCAGTACCCCCCGAACCAGTACCCACCGGCCCAGTACCCGCCCAATCAGTACCCGGGCGGCGGCACCCGGCCTGATTACGGTGCACCGCGCGACTGGTCGGCTCCCGGTTGGCCGCCGGCCGATGGTCGACCCAACGTGTACCCCGGCACCAACGGGCACACCAACGGCAGCAACGGCACGGGGACCAACGGAGCCGGGACCAACGGCCACGGCGCCAACGGCCACGAGAACAATGGCCACGGCACCCATGAACCCGGTACCAACGGCAACTACCCCGGCCACCACGGCAACGACCCCCAGTGACCTCGCTGCGGCGTGGTCGTGGGGGACCGGCCGCGGCTCGGGGGCGGATAGAGCAGCACTAGCTCGGACGATGTCGACTCCGGGCGGATCGGATCACAGATGACGATCAGCGAAGACTTCGGAACACACATTCCCGACGGTGCGTCCACCGCCGACGGCAGCGGACGGCGCTTCGACCAGGCCCGGGCCGAGGCCGCGGTACGTGAATTGCTCGCCGCGGTCGGGGAGGACCCCGATCGGGAAGGGCTGCGCCGCACGCCCACTCGCGTCGCCAACGCCTACCGGGAGATGTTCGCCGGCCTCTTCACCGACCCGGGTGAGGTGCTCGCCACCACCTTCGACGAGGACCACGACGAGCTGGTGCTGGTCAAGGACATCCCGTTGTACTCCACGTGCGAACACCACCTGGTCTCCTTCCACGGGGTCGCCCACGTCGGCTACATCCCGGGTGAGACCGGCCAGGTCACCGGGCTGTCCAAGCTGGCGCGCGTCGTCGACCTCTACGCCAAACGTCCGCAGGTGCAGGAACGCCTCACCACGCAGATCGCCGACGCCATCGTGGCGAAACTGAATCCGCGCGGGGTGATCGTGGTCATCGAGGCCGAGCACCTGTGCATGGCGATGCGCGGCATCCGCAAACCCGGCGCGCGCACCACCACGTCGGCCGTCCGCGGGCTGTTCAAAACCAGCGCGGTCTCCCGTGGCGAGGCACTCGACCTGATCGCGCGTCCCTGACCTGCCATGCCGCTGACGACGCCGGATGACCGCACCCTGGTGATGGGCGTCATCAACGTGACATCGGATTCGTTCTCCGACGGCGGTCGCTTCCTCGACGTCGACGCTGCGGTCACCCACGGACATCAACTGATCGCCGACGGCGCCGACATCCTCGACGTCGGCGGCGAATCCACCCGGCCGGCCGCGATCCGCGTCGACCCCGATGTGGAGGCCAAGCGGGTCACTCCGGTCATCGAAGGGCTCGCCGCCACCGGGGTCGCGATCTCGGTGGACACCATGCGCGCCACCGTCGCGGCGGCCGCCATCGAGGCGGGCGCGCGCATCATCAACGACGTCTCCGGTGGTCGCGCCGACCCCGACATGGCGCGGGTGGTCGCCGATGCCGGTCTGCCGTGGATTCTGATGCACTGGCGGCCGGCACCGACGGGCTCGAACACATCGGAAAGTGTCAGTGGCGCAACGTCATTCGCGCACCGGGTGGACGATGTCGGCGGCTACCGCGACGTGGTCGCCGAGGTGAGCGGCGAACTGCTCGGACAGGTCGACGCCGCCGTGCGCGCCGGGGTGGACCCGGCCAACATCATCCTCGATCCCGGCCTCGGCTTCGCCAAGACCGCCGAGCACAACTGGGCGCTGCTGCATGCACTGCCCACCCTCGTCGGGCTGGGTTTCCCGGTTCTCGTCGGCGCGTCCCGCAAACGGTTCCTGGGATCGCTGCTGGTCGGCACCGACGGCGTCGCCCGACCGCCCGCCGGCCGGGAGGTGGCCACCGCGGCCATCTCGGCGCTGTCGGCGGTGCATGGCGCGTGGGGTGTTCGCGTGCACGACGTCGCGTCGAGCCGGGACGCGGTATCGGTGGCCGCAGCATGGCAGTCCGGCGGGTCGCGCGGGCTGGTCGATCGGACACAGCCCGGATCCGGATCGGTGGGGGTGGGATCGGTGAACAAATAGATGGCTGACCGCATCGAACTGCGCGGACTTCGGGTCCGCGGACATCACGGCGTCTTCGACCACGAGCGTCGCGACGGCCAGGACTTCATCATCGACGTCGTGCTCTGGGCCGACCTCCGTGCGGCCGCCGCCTCCGACGACCTTGCCGACACCATCGACTACGGCACGCTCGCGCAACAGGTCCACGACATCGTCGCCGGCGAACCACGCAACCTCATCGAGACCGTCAGCGCCGAGATCGCCGACGGAGTGATGGACGACGAGCGCATCCTCGCCTGCGAGGTCACCGTCCACAAGCCGTCGGCGCCGATTCCACTGCAGTTCGACGACGTCGCGGTGATCGCCCGCAGATCACGAAAAGGTATGGGAGCCAAGGCATGACGCGGGCAGTGCTGTCGGCGGGCACCAACCTCGGCGACCGGTTGGCGCATCTGCGCAGCGCCGTGGAGGGCTACCGTGAGCACCTCGTGGCGGTCTCGCGGGTCTACGCCACGCCGCCGTGGGGTGGCGTCGAGCAGGACGAGTTCTACAACATCACCCTCATCGTCGAGGGTGAGCGTGAGCCGGCGGACTGGTTCGCCACCGCGGTTGCGCTCGAGCAATCCGCCGACCGGCGACGCGAGGTCCGCTGGGGTCCGCGCACCCTCGACGTCGACGTGATCAGCGTGACCGACGCCGGGCAAGAAGTGCTCAGCGACGATCCGACGCTGACGCTGCCGCATCCCCGGGCCGCGATCCGTGCCTTCGTGCTCATTCCCTGGCTCGACGTCGAACCCGACGCCACGCTGTGGACCCCGGCCGGTGTTCGCGCGGTCAGCGACCTCGTCGACGACCTCGATCCGGCCGAGCGGGCCGGTGTCCGCCCGGTCGCCACCCTTCCCTCGACTGGGCACGATCCTGCGTCGACTGGGCACGGATCAGCGTCGACCGGGCGCGCGGAGCAGATTCGATGAGTGCCAATCCGTCGTCGCGCGGCCCGCAGCAGGACGAGGGGCCCGGTCTGGGCCCCACCCGCCTGCGCGATCTCGCAGTGATCGCGGTCTTCGTCGGCGTCCTGGCGTGGATCATGGTGCGCTACAACTACAACGATCTGCCGCCACTGCCGTTGCTGGCCGGGCTGGTGCTCTATGTCCTGGCAGTTCTGGAGATCGTCATCGCGTTCGTCGTGCGGGCACGGGTCGACTCGCGTCAGGTCGGACGTGCGCGTGGGCAGTTGCATCCGCTCACCGCAGCGCGTGTACTGGCATTGGCGAAGGCATCGGCGATCCTGGGTGCCATCGCGGTAGGGGTCTGGGCGGGACTGCTGCTGTTCCTGTGGAGCCATCACGATGTGACCGCGGCCACGCATGATCGGCCGGGCGCGATCATCGGGCTGATCGGCGGGGTGCTGTTGGTAGGTGCCGCGCTGTGGCTCGAATACTGTTGTCGTGCGCCTGACGATCCGACCGAAGACTCGATCGATCCGCACCTCGGCCCCGCCTGAGAGACTGCTACACGGAGGTAACGGGCCCGCGATCACCCAAAATGTCGCCGACTCTCCGCAGCCGTTGGCCGATAACCGCGCAGATGGAAGGTAAGTTCACGACCATGACGACCTCGAACGGCCGTTCGGCCGAATCTCGCCGATCCGCGAGATCGGTCGGTCAGTGGTTGCTTGGTCTGCTCATCGTGTTGGCGCTGGTTGCCAGCGTGCTGATGGTGTTCACCGATCAACTCTCGCTGGCCGGATCGACCGCTGTCATCGCCGCCCTCTGGGCCGCGGTGATCGGAGCGATCCTCGTCACCAAGTTCCGTCGTCAGGCCGAAAGCGCCGAAGCCAAGAGCCGCGACCTCCGGCTGGTCTACGAACTCCAGCTCGAGCGGGAGATCTCCGCGCGCCGCCAATACGAACTCGATGTCGAAGCGACCATCCGCAAAGAGGTCGCCGAAGAATCCAACGCAGAGCTCGGTGAGCTGAAGAAGCAGGTGCTGGCACTGCGCTCCAGCCTGGAAATGCTCATCGGCGAACCGCTGCCGGACACCCGCGCGGCGCTGGGAAACGAAAAGCTGCGTGAGCTCGCGTCCGGCCTCGGCGGTGCCGGCGGCTTCGCCGGCCAGTTCGGCGGCTCATACACCACCCGCGGCAGCTACGGCAGCGGTGGCTACGCCTACGCCGCACCCGACGACGACGTGGTCGCGGCCCGCGACTTCGCGGCCACCGCGCCGGCGCCCGGGAAGAGTCGTCGGGTATCCGACGGCGTCGACCCGAACGAGATGACCGAGATCATCCCGGTGATCCGTGACGACGATCCCATCTCCGGGCGCATCGCCACCGAGGTACCGTTCACCACCGCGAACTCCTACGACGCTCCGTCCGGCGCGGACACGTCCTACGCCGACACCGTCGACGTCGAAGAGGTGGCACCCGAGCAGGTCGCCGAGCCGGAAATCGCCGCCGATGCCGGCGCGGAGATCGTCGTCGACGAGGTCGCGGTGGCCGGTTTCGAGACCGCTGCTGCCGAGACCGCTGCTGCCGAGACTTCTGACCCCGCGAGCTTCGTGAGTGACACGGAGACGGTTGTCGCCGAGTCTGCCGAATCCGCCCACTCGCCGGTCGACGACACCACCGCACCGGCTGAGGACGCCGCGCTCACCGACGAGCCCGCTATCGAGGCCCCGGCCGCCGAGGCGCCGGCACTTGATGAGACGGCAGCCGACAGTGCGGTCGACGCATCCGCGGATACCGCGCGCTTCGTCGACGACACACCGACCGATTCCTGGCCGGCCGGCCGTCACGAGAGTGCACACACCTACGACAACGCCGACTACAGCGGCCCTGCACACAACGATCCGGCACACAACGGTCCGGCACATAACGGCTCGGCGTACAGCGCGACCAGCCACAACCGCGGCGGCTACTACGGCGCGCCGGCCCACAACGGCAACGCGACGCCCGCGGCGCCGAATGGTTCGGACGTGTCCACGATGCCCGGCCGTCGGCATCGTCGCGAGGATGAAGACGACACCCATTCGGCGGGTCTGCCGGTCTCGGAGCTTCTCAGCCAGCTGCGGCAGTCGGGCGCGCCCGGCGGTGGCCGTCGCCGTCGCGAAGACTGACCGACAGCCCGGAGTTCACACCACCCGCGAGTCTGGGTGAGCCATCTCACAGCGAGTGGCCCCGACGAGGTAGGAACGCCTATCCTCGCAATCGCAACGTCTGGTACCCGAGCCGGAGACCCGAGATGCGGTGTCTGGCCGCAGCCCTTGGGCCCACGCGATCACTGGGACTGGAACGACCATGGAGGACAGCGGTGACCTCACCGAATGTTCCCGACCGCGCGCGCCGTCGGGACACGCACGGCGTGCCGTCGGACTTGCTCCGACCCGACCCGCTGCCCGGCGTCACCAATCTGCCCACCCCCGCTCGTCTGACCGTCGGCATCGTTTCCGCCGGGCGCGTCGGCACCGCTATCGGTGAGGCACTCGAACAGGCCGGACACATCGTCGGTGGAGTTCTCGCGCGGTCCGATGCGTCCCGACGCCGCGCGAGTGCGCGCCTGCCCGAATCCGAGATCCTCGACCTCCCAGATGTGGTCGGGCGTTCCGAACTGCTCGTGATCAGCGTGCCCGACGCCGAACTCGACGCCGTGGTCGCCGACATCGCCGCAACCGGTGCGTTGCGCCCGGGAACGCTCATCGCGCATACCGCGGGCGCCCGCGGCGTCGGTGTCCTCGATCCGCTTGCCGCCCTTGGGGCATTGACCTTGGCGATCCATCCGGCGATGACCTTCGTCGGGTCCGATGACGACACCGCCCGGCTCCGTCAGGCCTGCTTCGGCGTCACTGCCGCCGATGAGGTGGGGTTCGCGATCGCGCAGTCCCTGGTGCTGGAGATGGGTGGTGAGCCGGTGCGGATCGCCGAATCCGACCGCGCTCTCTATCACGCGGCGCTGGCGCACGGTGCCAATCATCTCGTCGCCCTGATCTGCGACGCGGTCAGCGTCCTCGACGCGGCGATCGACGGTGACTCCGGCGCGCGAGGGAGTGCGACTGTCGACGGCACACCGGTGCGGTTGTCCGAACGCATCCTGGGCCCACTGGTGACCGCCGCACTGCAGAACGTTCTCGAGTTGGGCGCCGGCGCCCTGACCGGTCCGGTGGCGCGCGGCGACGCCGACGCCGTCGCCGGTCACCTGCGTGCCCTGCGCGATGCGACAGACCGGACCGACTCCGACCGCACCCCGGTTGCCGCCGATATCGCCGAGGGCTATCGCGTGTTGGCCCAACGCGCGGCCGCCCGGACCGATGCGCCGCAGCGGCTGCTCGATGTGCTGGAGGTATCGTGACCGCCACCGAAGGTAGCCAAAGTCTGTACACGCCAGGCGCTTTGACCGTCCACCGCGATCCGTCGGAGCTCACCAGGGTGTCGCGCGCGCTGCGCGCCACCGGCAAGCGAGTGGCGCTGGTCCCGACGATGGGTGCGCTGCACTCGGGTCATCTGCAGCTGGTGCGGACCGCCCAGGCCCGTGGCAACACGGTGGTGATCGTCTCGATCTTCGTCAATCCCTTGCAGTTCGGTGCCGGTGAGGATCTCGACGCCTACCCGCGTACCTTCGACGCCGACGTCGCACTCCTGAAGTCGCTGGGCGTCGAGTTGGTCTTCGCGCCGACGGCGTCGGCGATGTATCCGAACGGACCGCGGACCACCGTCCATCCCGGACCGGCCGGTGAAATCCTTGAAGGCGCTTCGCGGCCAACGCATTTCGCCGGTATGCTGACCGTCGTATGCAAGCTGCTCAACATCGCGGCGCCGGATACCGCCTACTTCGGTGAGAAGGACTACCAGCAACTGGTGCTCATCACGCAGATGGTGCGCGACCTCGATCTCGGTGTCGAGATCATCGGGGTGCCGACCGTACGAGAGTCCGACGGTCTGGCGATGAGCTCCCGCAACCGTTATCTGACCGGCGAGGAACGTGAACTCGCCACCACAATCTCTGCAGCCCTGGTCGCCGGCGCACACGCAGCCGGCGGCGGCCGACAGGCCATTCTCGATGCGGCACACAGTGTTCTGAGTGCCGTACCACAGATCGAGCTGGACTATCTCGCCCTGCGGGGCCGCCAGCTCGAAGAACCACCAGAGCGTGGTGACGGACGGCTGCTCATCGCGGCCCGCCTGGGCACCACCCGACTCATCGACAACGTCGGTGTCGCGATCGGAACCGGTTTCGCCGGTCGCGACCCCTCCTCACCGGAAGGCTGAATCATCTTGTACCGCACCATGATGACCTCCAAGATCCACCGTGCCACCGTCACCCAGGCCGACCTGCACTACGTCGGCTCGGTCACCATCGACTCCGACCTCCTCGACGCCGCTCACCTCCTCGAAGGCGAGCAGGTGACCATCGTCGACATCACCAACGGCGCCCGACTCGAGACCTATGTCATCGCCGGTGAACGCGGTTCCGGTGTCATCGGAATCAATGGTGCCGCAGCACATCTCGTGCATCCCGGCGACCTGGTGATCATCATCGCCTACGGCATGTTCGATGAGGCCGAGTTGGCCGGCTACGCCCCGCACGTGGTGTTCGTCGACGCCGACAACCGCATCCTGGAATCGGGTGACGACCCGGCCCACGCGCCGGAGGGATCGGGTTTGCTGGATCCGCGCGCCCTCGTCGACGCCAAGAACTGACTGATCGAACCCGGTAACCATGCTGCTCACCATCGACGTCGGCAACACGAACATTCACCTGGGAGTGTTCGCGGGAACCGGTGATCACGCACGGCTGGTGCGTGATTGGCGGATCCACACCGACGCCCACTACACCGCCGACGAACTCGCGTGGGCCTTTCGTGGGATGCTCGGCGACGACATCGAGCAGGTCACCAGCGTCGCCGCGCTCTCCACGGTGCCGTCGCTGCTGCGTGAGTTGCGGGTGATGGTGAGCCGCTACTTCGACAACCCGCACAACGTGCTGCTCGAGCCGGGCGTGCGTACCGGGGTGCCGTTGCTGGTGGACAACCCGAAAGAGGTGGGCACCGACCGCGTCGCCAATTGCCTTGCCGCACATCACACCTACGGCGGCAAGTGCATCGTTGTGGCGTGCGGTACGGCAACCGTCGTCGACGCGGTGTCGGCGAAGGGGGAGTTCCTCGGCGGTGCCATCGCCCCGGGTGTGAACCTCGGCATCGAGGCGTTGTCGGATCACACCGTGACGGTTCGTCGGGTCGAATTGTTGCCCCCGAGAAGCGTTCTCGGCAAGAACACCGTCGAAGCGCTGCAGTCGGGCATCCTTTACGGCTTCGCCGGCCAGGTCGACGGCCTCGTCGACCGCATCTGCGAGTCGGTACCCGGATTCGACGGTGACGACGTGACCGTCGTCGCCACCGGATTCCTCGCGCCGTTGCTGTTCGAGGAGTGCCGAACGCTGGATATCGCACATCCACATCTCACGCTCGAGGGTCTGCGGCTCGTGCATGAGCGCGCGAAGGAGCAGTCGCGCGGCCGTAAGTGAGCATGTCCGCTCGTTGACTGTGCGCGGCTGGGCGTTTACTGGGCGCGGCCGGCGCGCAGACGTGTTTTTCGGGTGAGCGCTGCGCGCGGTCGGATTCGGTGACCTGGCCTCGGTCGCAGAGCGACGCCGGACCGATAATTGTCGCAATGTCGTTCTCCTGCCGAGGCTATGTCAGCGGAGCGGGTTCGCGTCGCGGGAATTGCGATCGCTGCTGTTGGATGACAGCCAACCCAACTGAGACCTGAGACTGACAATCAGATTCGACTTGGCGCTACCGAATCCAAAGTCTCAAACCTGCTGTCACGAATCGTGGCCTACCTCGCTTTCGGACACCCTGACATGCCACTCGGCCCGCGCTAGAAGCTCGTCGAAGGTGATCACCTCAGGTTCGTGCGTGTTCCTGCGAAATAGCTCGAAACTGGTCACTTTCTCGTCGTTTGTTCCCCCAGCAGCGCCCAGTAGCTGAACGAGCGAGCCGACAATGAGATACGAGCGGGGTTGAACAATGAAAGTTCCTGTTCCCATGCGTGATCCATCATCTGCAACATCTTCTACGTACTCGCCGAGGTCACGCACTGCCATTCGGACTGTCTGCTGCACCTGCGCTACCGCCCCTGCCAACTCCGATGACGTTTGCCAAACCCCGGGTCGGTAGGGTCGCGCTGCGAGAAGCTCTGTCCGATGGTGCTTTATCTCTGCGAAGGCAAGCGCCTGCACGATCCCGCTCGTTCGGAGGAGAGCGTCTACCCGCTTGCCTGCAGTCTTAATGTCGCTGCCCGCTACCACTTTTTCGAGCTTCTCACTATCCCAGGAACTGAAGAGTTGGCCGCCGAGCCCGATGCCGAGAATCCAGGGATTCGCCTCGAGGAGTTGCTGCCACGCCTTTTCGGGGCCCCCGGCTGCGGATGCCGCGTCATCGAATGCGTCGCCATCCTCCAGCCACGCGCGCATTGTTTGGACGACATCGCGTCGATGCTGCAGCGCGATGACGTCCCTAGCATCGCCATCGTTCTCGATCACCGACCGAAATTGCTCGGGGTCTGTTGCATAGGCCCTACGCACAGCGGTGGGGTCTGCAAGAACATCCCGCAACAGCTGGTCATCAAGTCGGAAGCTCTCGGTACCCTCCGCCGGGATGGAATCGAGCGTTCTGAAGAGCTCGATCAGCCGCCCCGACTGCTCGCGGTCAAGCTTCAGAATGGTCTCGACTTCGACGGCGACGGGGTTTGTGGGTACCCGTTGGATCGTGATCTCACGGACGGCTCCGGCATGGCGCGCGATCTCTAGGCGAATCTGCTTGCGCCCACCGGGGGATGTGCTCACAACCACTGTTGTCCGGTCCCAATCATCTGCGGTCTCGTCATCTGAAGTGCGCTCGTCGAAGACTTTATAGACGTACCGCGCTGGATGTCCGGCGTCACGGCCGTACTTCGCTGGGAAGCTCTTGTAAATGTACGTTCGTTCGGGTTGCCGCCCTCGAGCCCAGACGACAGGGTTACCTTCGCTGTCAGGGGTGTCGAACACAGAGTCTCCCGGTCTGAGTGTCTGGCCCGGTGACCAGCCGGCCACGAGCGTACGCACCTCTGTGCAGTCGGCCAACTTGCCGATCGGTCTCTCACCCCGGCCCCTTGCCAAAAGCGCGCCCACATTGCGCACAACAAGAGTGCCCTCGATGCCGATTACACTGCAGTGGTGGACAGACGTCTGTTGGAGGCACGCGTGATAGGTGTCGCCGAGCGAGTCGTCAACGGTGGTCAAGTTGAAGACGACTACACCGAGTGCAAGGCCGAGTGGCCGACCGATCATCGAAAGGCCGCGCGACAAATCGCTGGTTTATGCAACGCAGCCCGCGGGGCAGAGGCTTTGTGGATCGTCGGTCTCGACGAACGCAGGCAGATTGTTGCTGAGTCGACGCCGACTGAGCCCGCCGATTGGTGGCCACAGGTCGCACGATGCTTCGCCGAGGTAGTTCCTGAAGTCACGACCCTGATTGTGACAACGGCGACAGGCGACGTCACAGCCCTGTTGTTCGAAACGGACCGTTCTCCCTATGTGACAAAGGTTGGAGACGGCGGACAGGTCCAGCGCGAGGTGCCATGGCGTACGTCCACCGGGCTCTACTCCGCCACCCGGCACCAACTTCTCAGCGTTCTTGTTCCGAACCTCGGCACGCCCGAACTTGAGCTGATTAACCCTGAGATCTCCAGCATCTCAGCGACCGCTTCCGCTGAGTCTGTGATGTTCGCTGCTGACCTCTTCATCACCGCCGCAGAACGTGTAATGCTTCCAAATCATCGATGGTCCCTGACTATTGAATCCGATGAATGGGACGCCGAGGGGTGGGGCCCCCTGCGCCCAACGCTGAACGTTCAAAGGATCGGCCTCGACGAGGAGGGCCCCGGCGTCCGGGTGCTCGATCACTCAGGGATCTATGTCAACGGATCGGGCCGGGTTCATTTGACTGCGGAGTGGAACTCCAGTACATGGTCGTCCGACCATTCACAAACCCTGCGATATCAGCCGTTCTTGCGAGTTGTGCTAGACATGCCGGTCGACCGGCACAGTCGATCAGCGCGGGCCACCGTCACTCTGCGCTACACCCCCACCAACACCGTCGGCGATCTGTGGCGCGAGGCGCCTACGGCTTCGTGCCGGTAACGCAACCTGAAAGCGCCGCAAGCGACATCGATCTGAGTTTCTTCGACGTCCCTCCGGTTCACGACAGCGCGAATGGGTTCTGTCTCAGTTGGCTGTCATTAGTCTTAACTGCGTTGTCCTCCGACAATTGCGACCCGCGGTGAGCAAAACCCTCGCTGCGCTGGTCTGAGCCGCCGCGGTGTGGCAAACTCTGTGCCGTGATCAAGAGCTGTCGGGAGTGTTGTCAGGGCTGAGTTCCGCATCTGCGGCTGCCCTCCTTCGCTGACCCCGCTCGATTTCGATCACTCTCAGGACCCTTCTCATGACCGCATCTCTTGCGACCCGTCCCGTTATTTCTCACCCTGTCACAGTGGCAATTGCCGCCTCCGACGTCCGCCTGTCGGCGCAGGTCACCGACTATCACGCCCTGGTCAATGCGGGCGTGCTCGTGGTCGATGTCCGCAGTCAGGCCGCCCGCCAGCGCGACGGTGTGCTCTCCGGCGCCATCGCCGTCGACGCCGACGAGGTGCTCGACCGCCTCACACCCGGCACCAGCGAGTCGCTGCGCAGCGCCCGGCACGACTCGTCGTGGCTGCTGATCAGCGACGACGGCCACGACGCCGAATGGCTGGCCTGGCACCTGCAGGCGCGTGGGGTCGCAGGTGCGGTGTTCCTCGTGGGTGGTCACCAGGCGTTGCGTCGTGCCGGGGTGACCGGGCGGATCAGCCCACGCGAACTCGCCGACATCTCCGCGCACTGACTCTCGACAGCGCCCTCACCCGCGTTGACGGCGCCCACCCGACCGTCGACAGCGCCCACCCGACCATCGACAGCGCCCACCCAGCCATCGACAGCGCCCGTGGATTGGGACTCATCCGGCCATCCCGATAGTGTTCTAGGGCGTGACCGAGCGCGCTATCGACCCTGACGGAACCACCCCCGGCGGAACCTCACCCAGTGGGGACGGCGACGACCAGACCCCCGAGCAATTGCGTATCCGCCGGGAGAAGCGCGATCGCATCCTCGACGAGGGCCGCGAGGCGTACCCGGTGTCGATTGCACGCACCCACAGCCTCGCCGAGATCCGGGCCACCTATCCCGATCTGGAGGCCGGCACCGAGACCGGCGTCGACGTCGGGGTCGCGGGCCGCATCATCTTCCTGCGCAACAAGGGCAAGCTGTGCTTCGCGACGCTGCAGGAGGGCGACGGCACCCAACTGCAGGCGATGATCAGCTTCAACGGCGTCGGCGAGGAATCCCTCGCGCGGTGGAAGGCCGAGACCGACCTCGGCGACATCGTCTTCGTGCACGGCCAGGTGATCAGCTCCCGCACCGGTGAGCTCTCAGTGATGGCCGACAGCTGGGAGATGGCGTCGAAGGCGTTGCGGCCGCTGCCGGTGGCGCACAAGGAACTCAACGAGGAGACGCGCGTCCGGCAGCGCTACGTCGACCTGATCATGCGCCCGGAGGCTCGCACCATCGCCCGCACCCGCATCGCGGTGATGGCCGAACTGCGTGCCGCACTGGGCCGACGCGGTTTCCTCGAGGTGGAGACGCCGATGCTGCAGACGCTGCACGGCGGTGCGGCGGCACGCCCGTTCGTGACGCACTCCAACGCCTTCGACATCGACCTCTTCCTGCGCATCGCGCCGGAACTGTTCCTCAAGCGCTGCATCGTCGGCGGCATCGAGCGGGTCTTCGAGATCAACCGGAACTTCCGCAACGAGGGCGCCGACTCGACGCACTCACCCGAGTTCGCGATGCTGGAGACCTATCAGGCCTACGGCACCTACGACGACGCTGCGGTGATGACACGTGAACTGGTACAAGAGGTTTCGCAAGGCGCACTGGGAACACTGACCCCGACGATGTCCGACGGTTCCACCTACGACCTCTCCGGCGACTGGACGTCACTGGAAATGTATCCGTCGTTGTCGGAGGCGCTGGGCGAGGAGATCGTGCCGGTCTCGCGAGACGGTGGCACCACGGTCGACGAACTGCTCGCGATCGCCGCCCGGGTGGGCTTGGAGATCCCGAAGGACAAGGGCTACGGCCACGGCAAGCTCGTCGAGGAGCTGTGGGAACACACTGTCGGGCAGCATCTTTCGCAGCCGGTGTTCATTCGCGACTTCCCAGTGGAGACCTCGCCGTTGGTGCGCTCGCACCGCTCCGTGCCCGGTGTGGTGGAGAAGTGGGATCTCTACGTCCGCGGATTCGAATTGGCGACCGGCTATTCCGAGCTCGTCGACCCGATCATCCAGCGCGAGCGGTTCGTCGACCAGGCTCGTCTGGCCGCCGCGGGTGACGACGAGGCGATGGTGCTCGACGAGGAGTTCCTCACCGCGATGGAGTACGGCATGCCGCCGACAGCCGGCACCGGTATGGGTATCGACCGACTGCTGATGGCGTTGACCGGCTTGGGAATTCGGGAAACAATCCTGTTCCCCTTGGTGAAGCCGCAGCGGTGACCGACGCGCCTGCGACGGCTGATGCCGGCACCAATCGTCGTGTCGTGGAGCGTCGTCGGACGGTCGGTGCCGTGTTCGTACTGCTTGTGACGGTCGGGGTCATCGGGCTGGCCTGGTGGACGATCGGCAATCCGCAGCGCAGCGCCGAGAAGGCTTGTCGCAATGAGATCAACGACACGTATGCGGAGAGTGTCGAGTCACTGATCGACCATCCGTCGCCGGCGCAGCACTTCATGGGTCCGGTGCCGCCCGGCGATCTCCTGAGCTACCATCCAGGTCGCGGCAAGCTGTTCAAGGTGACCGGAACCATCGATGTCGATCACGGAAACAATATGTAGGTCAAGGGTATTCGATACACCTGCTACGCGTCGGTGACCGTGCGCAACAGCGTGGACGCCTCGGTGGACATCGATATGAAGCAGTTGCTAGGCGGCTCGGGCCGCTGAGGGTGCGGTGATTCCGGTGCGGTGATTTCGCTGCGTGATTTCGATACGCTCCCTCTCGCTTCGCTCGGGGGTGCTACTCAATCGGCATTGCGGCGGCTGGGGGGGGGGGGGGTAAAAAAACGGCGACTGCAAACCCCCCAC
>JAEYMI010000102.1 GCA_023461275.1 Actinomycetes bacterium
TTGCTGACGATGCGATCGTTCCGGACAATCCCGGACGTCTTGATCTGGGCTACACCACCGAAGTGCTCTACGCCATCTGGAATCTCAAACAGCAACGCGAGCAACAGGACACCGCGCAAGCAGTAGCCGCCTGAGTGCTCCGCGGAGCACTCAGGCAGCTACCGACCCTTCAGATTTTCTGTGCCGCGTTGGCCTTGGCGGCCGACCGGGCGACCTCGGACAACAGGGGCGGTACATCCATGGTCGGGACCACGGCCTCGATGAACGTCATCCGGTCCGGATCGGCGACCGCAGCGGCGAACGCGACGTCGAGCTCACGCGGCGTCGACGCCCGGAAGGTCTGTGCGCCAGCAACTCCCAGAGCTGCCGGGGCGATTTGCCAGTCCCAGGCGGCGATGTCGTTGTATATTGCGGTCTCGCCGTGGATGGCGCGTTCGACGGTGTAGCCGTTGTTGTTCACCACCACGACAACAGGATTGACGTTCTCGCGAGCGAATGTGCCCAGTTCTTGCATGGTGAGTTGGGCGGCACCGTCACCGATCAGCAGCACCGCGCGTCGGCCGGGGGCGGCGAGGGACGCGCCGAGCGCTGCCGGCAGGGTGTAGCCGATTGAGGCCCACAGCGGTTGCCCGATGAAGGTCACCCCGGTCGGGAGGCGCCGCGCCGCCATGCCGTAGAACGACGTGCCCTGGTCGGCCAGCACCACGTTGCCGGGTGTCAGACCCTCGGACAGCTTGTCCCACAAAGCTTCTTGCGACAGCGGAGCATCGTCGTAGGTGGTGTGGGTGGGCCGTGCTGCGTCGGTCTTGGCGGCATACGCCGACGCGACATCGCGGTCTGACAGGATCGTCGTCAACGCGCCGAGCGCGTCACGCATATCCAGTGGCGCCAACCGGGTGGTGCCGACCCATGCTTCGTGTGCGCCCAGAGTGATGGTGCGCGATGGGTCGATTTGCTGGGTGAAGAAGCCGCTGACCAGGTCCGTGAACTGCACCCCGGCCTTGATCAGGACCGGCGCGTCCTCCACGGCGGTGCGGACCGATTCTTCGCTGGCCGCTCCCGCGTAGATGCCGAGGAAGTTCGGGCAGCTCTCGTCGAGCATGCTCTTACCCCACATGAGCGTCGCGTAGGGGACGTTGCCGCGGGTGACGAGGTCATCCAGCGCGTCGACGGCACCGAGGCGCTGCACCATCAGGTCGGCGAGAACGGTCACCTGCTTGTCGTCGATGAGCGCGGTTGCCATCTCGGTGAACACCGACAGCGCCAGTGGGCTCGTCGCGCTCCGGATCCGTGAAAGCGGCGCCGACGGCGGGTCGGCAGGGAACCGGGCGACATCGGTCGACAGGAGGAGATAGCCGGGTAGCTTCTGCTGGTGAACCTCCAATAGCACCCGATCGATCTCCATGGTGGCCGTGGCCGGGTCGAGATCTGCTTGTGCGCAGGTGAATTCGCTTGCCACGCGCAGGAAGTGACCGAAGTCGCCGTCGCCGAGGGAGTGGTGCAGGGCCTGATGCGCGGCTTGGGAATCCTTCGGCGGAGCACCCACGATGTGCACCACGGGTACATGCTCGGCGTAGCTGCCGGCGATGGCGTTGGCAGCAGAGAGTTCGCCGACGCCGAAGGTGGTCACCAGAGCGGCCATTCCCCGTAGCCGTCCGTAGCCGTCGGCGGCGTAGCCGGCGTTGAGCTCGTTGGCATTTCCGACCCACCGCAACGAATCGTGTGCCACGACGTGATCGAGGAACTCCAGATTGAAGTCGCCGGGCACTCCGAACACCTCGGTGACACCGAGTTCGGCGAGCCGGTCCAGGAGGTAGTCGCCCACTGTGTAGTCGCCAACCGTGTAGTCGTTCATGGCCATTCTCTTTTCACTGATGAGATTGAGGTCGAAACCCTGTCCTCATCAGTTCACCAGCGGTGGCCTGACCTTTGAGTCCGCTAATCGGTGGAGACACCGGTTGATAGCCGTTCCCCCGATTGGGGGACAGTGATGTGGTGCCCCCAGTCGGACTCGAACCGACACTTGGCGGATTTTAAGTCCGCTGCCTCTGCCAATTGGGCTATGGGGGCGTGCCGATCAGCATGCCATGCGGCTCAGACGATGCCGCTGGGAGCCCGTCGGGTACCGGGTTGCTGGACCGGCATACGGTTCGGCGGCACCGGGTACGGCCGGCCGCGGCCGAGGGTGCCGGCGGCGATGTTGGGTCCGCAGCCGATCAGCGCGTTCTGCGCGGCGGGATTCGGGTCGCCGAGCTTCGGCTTCGCCGCATTGGGTCGGTGGGCAAAGTCGAAAGTGGATGTCATGTCCGACACCGTCTTTCGGCGCCACGCCGTCAGGTTGGGGACGTCGACGCCGAAGCGTCGCTCGATCAGTCGTAGCTGCGAGGTGTGATCGAAGGTCTCCGACGCCACGAGGCCGCCGCGGCTGTAGGGCGAGATCACGAAACACGGCACTCGGTAACCGAGCCCGATCGGTCCCATCTCACCCTTGGCCGGGGCGACGCCGGGGTTGCTGGCCGGTGCGGTGATGTATTCGCCGGGCGTCCCGGGTGGGGCCGTCGGGGGAGTGACGTGATCGAAGAAGCCACCGTTCTCGTCGTAACTGATGATCAGCGCGGTCTTCTCCCACACCGCAGGATTCGACGTCAGGATCTCGAGTAACTGCACGATGCCGACGGCACCGAGCGCTGCGGGCAGCGCCGGATGCTCACAGTTGAACGCCGACGGGATCACCCAGGAGACGGCGGGCAACCGGTTCGCTGCGACGTCGGCGGCGAAGTCGTTCGGATACGTCGGTGCCAGTCCGCGTCTGGCCAGCTCGGAATTGGGGTTCTGCGCCTGCTTGAAGCAGCCCAGCATGCCGTCGAGCACCACCGACGACACCGGGCCGAGGTCCTTGTTGTTGTAGATCTTCCAGCTCACCCCGGCGTCGCGCAGATTCTCCGGCATGGTCCGCCATGTGTAGACGAATTTCGGTATCAGCGTTGGGGTTTCGAGCAGTGGGCCGCCATGGGTGCCGGTCGGGTCGATGCTCGCGCTCATCCAATACAACCGGTTGGGATCGGTGGGTCCCAGTACTGAACAGTGGTAGTTGTCGCACAACGTGAACGCCTCGGCCAGCGAACGGTGGACGGGGATGTCCTCGCGCTCGTAGTAGCCCATCAGTGCCGGCGCATTCGCCGGGCCCACCGAGTCGATCGACATCGGAAGCCAGTCGTCGTTGCGGCCGCCGTGCCACGCCCGGTGCAGGCCGGCCCAGGAGTGATCGGGATCGTTGATGCACTCACCGTCGAGGTTGGCGTCGATCCGGCTGTCGAGACGGAACGGCATCGTGTAACCGGTGGGTGTCGGACCCTTGCCGGGAGCCCAGCCGTGCTGCTTCCACAAAGTCGAGGCTTCGCCAAAACCCCTTACGCCAGAATAGGTTCCGAAGTAATGGTCAAAGCTGCGGTTCTCTTGCATGAACAACACGAAGTGCTCGATGTCGTTCAACGACCCGGTGCCGGCCGGGTCGGCCGAGGCATATGCGCGGTCGATGATCGGCCCGGCCCAGTTCGCCACCAGCGCCGCGCCACCGGCAGCCGAGAGGCGGGTGAGGAAATCTCGGCGGGACCAGCCGTCGAATGGGCTTGTGGGCACACCATCTCCTCATACGTGACACGTGGCAACCGACACAGGACCGATGCGACTATAGGCGGATTCAGCGGCGGGCGCGTCGGTATGGTCGACTGTTCAAGGGAATCAGGGAGGCGTTCATGTTCGGGGGAATCACGAAACGCATCATCGCGGCGCCCAGGCGCGTTCTCGTCGGCGCCTTCATTCTTCTTGTTCTCTGCGGGGTGTACGGGGCGGGTGCGGCGTCGCATCTGCTGTCCGGCGGCTACGAGGACCCGAATGCCGAGTCGACGCTGGCCGTCAAGCGACTCGACAGCGAGTTCGGCCAGGGTGGCCTGCAGATCTTCGTCAAACTCGACGCCCCACCCGGTACCGACGTGCGCACCGATCAGCGGGTCGCCGCTGTCGGGCGTGGTGTGGTCGACGAGCTCTCACGCCTGGACTACGTCCGACACCCGATCCTGTCGGTGTGGACCGATCCGTCGTCGGCACAGACACTCGTCAGCCGGGACAAGACGTCGACGATGATCGTGGCCACCCTGGAAGGCGGCGATTCGCAGGCACCGGCCCGCGCGAAGGCCGTCGACGAGATGTTCACCGGCCAACGTGACGGCATCGAACTGCGCGTCGGCGGACAGGCCATGGTCTACCTGCAGTCCAATCAGCAAACCTCGCGCGACCTCGCGATCGCCGAGGGCATCGCGATCCCGATCAGCTTCGTCGTACTCGTCGTCATCTTCGGTGGGCTGGTGGCCGCGGCCCTGCCCGTCCTGATCGGCGTCATCTCCATCATCGGGACGTTCGCGTTGCTCCGGCTGATCGCCGAGTTCACCGACGTCTCGATCTTCGCGCTCAACCTGACGACGGCGCTGGGACTCGCGCTGGCCATCGACTACACCCTGCTGTTGGTGACGCGATACCGCGAGGAACTCGCCGCCGGTCGTGCGGTCGACGAAGCCGTGGTCGCGACCATGTCATCGGCGGGACGGACCGTGGCCTTCTCGGCGGTGACCGTCGGATTGTCGCTGGCGGCGCTCGCGGTGTTCCCGATGTATTTCTTGCGGTCGTTCGCCTACGCCGGGGTCGGCGTGGTGGCCGTCGCGGCGATCGCCGCACTGATCGTCACGCCGGCATTGCTGACGCTGCTCGGCACGCGGATCGACGCCCTCGACGTCCGGCGGCCGATCCGACGACGACTCGGGTTGTCCGAACCACGCGTGCCCGAGCCCGAGCAGACGCTCTGGTACCGGCTCGCGCAGTGGGTGTTTCGGCATGCCGTCGCGGTCGGCGTGGGTCTGGTGGCGTTGTTGCTCGTGCTCGGAGCGCCGTTCCTGTCGATCAAGTTCGGATTCCCCGACGACCGGGTGTTGCCCGCGAGTGCCAGTGCACACCAGCTCCAGCAGGAGGTCCGCGAGCAGTACGAACACAACGCTGCCGCGAGTATCACCGCCATCGTCGACGGTGCCGACGACGCACCGGCATTGGCGCGCTACACCGCCGAACTGTCCAAGGTCGACGGCATCACCGGCGTGCGATCGACGCTCCGGGGCAACGCCGCGATCGTCAACATCGCCACCGATACCGAACCGATGACCGACGCCGGCGGTGACCAGCTGCGAGCTTTGCGTGCGGTACCGGTCCCGGCGGGCATGAGTGCGGCGTTCGCCGGGTTGTCGGCCAGCAACGTCGACACCGTCGCCTCCATCTACGCCCACCTGCCATGGGTGCTCGCGATCATCGCGATCGCGACGTTCATCCTGCTGTTCCTGTTCACCGGCAGCGTGGTGATGCCACTCAAAGCGCTGGTGCTCAACGTCATCTCGCTGTCGGCGACCTTCGGTGCGATGGTCTGGTTCTTCCAGGAAGGTCACCTCGGCGGTCTGGGTACCACCGCCACCGGTTTCCTGGTCGCGACCATGCCGGTGCTGATGTTCTGCATCGCCTTCGGCTTGTCGATGGACTATGAGGTGTTTCTGCTCGGTCGGATTCGTGAGGAATGGTTGGCGTCGAATCAGACCCGTGCCGACAACGAACGCGCCGTGGCGGTAGGGCTGGCCAGGACCGGTCGGGTGATCACCGCGGCCGCGTTGCTGATGAGCATCGTGTTCGCCGGTATCGCAGCCTCGCAGGTCTCGTTCATGCGTATGTTCGGCGTCGGTCTGGCGCTGGCTGTCGTGATGGATGCGACGGTGATACGTATGCTTCTTGTACCGGCCTTCATGAAGGTGGCCGGTCGAGCAAACTGGTGGGCGCCACGTCCACTACGTGCGCTACATGATCGTGTCGGGATGTCCGAGGGACCCAGTGTCCCTGATGTATCGAGCAGCAGTAGTGCGCATGCATCGTCGGACGCAGGAGTACAACGTGACAATCCGGACCAAACGGGCGAGGTCACCGCGCGGATCCGGTGATCTCCTCGCTGAAGAGATCATCGCCGCCGCGACGGCACTGATTCTCCGCGAGTCCGACCCGTCGGCGATCTCGATCAGATCTGTGGCGGCCAAGGTCGGAGTGTCCCCGCCGGCCATCTATCTGCACTTCGCCGACAAGAACGAACTTCTCGACGCCGTGTGCGCCCGCTATTTCGAGCGGCTCGACGACGCGTTGGCGCCGGCCGAGGAGTGCAGCGAGGACGCCCTCGAATCCTTCCTCGTGGCGGGCAAGGCCTACGTGAACTTCGCGTTGACCAGTCCGGTGCTCTACAGAATGGCGTTCTCGAATGTCGGCAACAACGGCACCTGGTCGCGTGTGGACCGGGTTCTCGCCTCGTCGGCTTTCGTCAGGTTCAACCGGATGGTCCAGAAACTTGCTGGTGAAGGCTACTTTGTGGGCGATGAGGCGGCGCTGGCGCAGCTGACGATGGAACTGTGGACCACCGTTCACGGCGTGGCGCACCTGATGGTCAGCAAACCCGGCCTGCCATGGGGTGACGACGCGGACTTCGTCGAGAACGTCTTGCGCGCGGGGTGCATCGGGTTCGCCGCCAGCGCGAGCGTCGGAACCCGGGCGTCGATGCCGGAGATCCGTGCCTGGTTGGAGCGTTCGCGGTCGCAATGACCCCCGTTGCCGACGAACATGGTCAAGAAACGGTAAAGTCGGAACTCGACGCGTTCGGGAAGCGTTGACCTGTCGAGAGTTCGACGTAATCGCCGATACCGACACCCAAGATTTCTGACGTTCACGAGAGGGGCGCAAGTGCGAGAAAGCAGCAACCCGGTGATGCGCGGCGTGGTCCGCGATAACCAGACCGGTTATGCCAACTTCGGCGCCGGTATGGCCGGCGCCGGACAAGGCGCCATGTTCAACCAGTACGGGCAGACCGACCCGTACGTCACCCCGGCGCCCGCGTCGACGCGGCAGTTGACCATCGACGATGTCGTCACCAAGACCGCGATGACGCTCGGCGTGCTGACCGTCTTCGCCATCGCGACGTACTTCGCGATCACCAGCCGTTCCACCGAGGCCGCGCAGGCTGCCCTGGCGATGCCACTGATGATGGTGGGCGCGCTCGGCGGCCTGGCACTGGTGCTCGTCGCATCATTCGGCCGTAAGCAGGACAACCCGGCGATCGTGCTGGGATATGCCGCACTCGAGGGCCTGTTCGTCGGATCGATCTCCTTCGTCTTCGCCAACGTCGTCGTCAGCGGCGACGTCTCCGCCGGAGCCCTGATCGGGCAGGCTGTGCTGGGAACGTTCGGTGTGTTCTTCGGCATGCTCGTCGTCTACAAGGTCGGCGCCATCCGCGTGACACCGCGCTTCACCCGCATGCTGCTGGCCGGCATGATCGGCGTGCTGGTCCTGATGCTGGGCAACCTGGTCATCGGCCTGTTCAACGGCGGCGAAGGCTTCGGACTGCGCAACGGCGGACCGCTGGCGATCATCTTCTCGCTGGTCTGCATCGCGCTCGCCGCGTTCAGCTTCCTGCTCGATTTCGACGCCGCGGACCGTCTGATCCGCGCCGGCGCACCGGCGAAGGCCGCCTGGGGCGTCGCGCTGGGCCTGACCGTCACCCTGGTCTGGCTCTACGTCGAGATCCTGCGCCTGCTGAGCTACTTCAACTCCGACTAGTCCAACCCGGTCTGGTTCAACAGCATCTAGCAACGACGAGGCCCCGCACCTGTTCAGGTGCGGGGCCTCGTCGTTGCTGGGGTGAATGCTCAGCTCAAGCGCTCGAGCACCATCGCCATGCCCTGGCCGCCGCCGACGCACATCGACTCGATGCCGAAGGTCTTGTCGTGGGTCTGCAGGTTGTTGAGCAGCGTGGTGGTGATGCGGGCTCCGGTCATGCCGAACGGGTGGCCGAGCGCGATGGCGCCGCCGGAGACGTTGAGCTTGTCGTGATCGATGCCCAGTGCGTCGGCCGAACCGAGCACCTGCACGGCGAACGCCTCGTTGATCTCGACGAGGTCGATGTCACTCAGCGACATGCCCGACACGTTGAGCACCTTGCGGATGGCATCGATCGGGCCGAGGCCCATGATCTCCGGCGACAGGCCGGTCGCCGCGGTCGCGACGACGCGCGCCAGCGGGGTCAAGCCCAGTTCTTTGGCCTTGGTGTCACTCATGATCACGAGTGCTGCTGCGCCGTCGTTGAGCGGGCAGGCGTTGCCGGCGGTGATGGTGCCGTCGGGACGGAAGACCGGCTTGAGCTGGCTCACCTTCTCGTAGGTGGTGCCGGCGCGCGGGCCGTCGTCGGTGCTGACGACGGTGCCGTCGGGCAGTGTGACCGGGACGATTTCGCGCTCGAAGAAGCCGGCCTTGATGGCTTCCTCGGCGCGGTTCTGGCTGAGAACACCCCAGCGGTCCTGATCCTCGCGGGAGATGCCGGTGAGGCTGACGACGTTCTCCGCGGTCTGGCCCATGGCGATGTAGACGTCGGGCAGGATGCCGTCCTCACGCGGGTCGTGCCACTTGGGGGCACCACCCTCGGCGGCCTTGGCGGTGCGGGCGACCGCGTCGTCGAAGATCGGGTTCTGCGAGTTGGGCTGGCCGTCGGCGGCACCGGAGATGCCGAAGCTCGACACGCTCTCCACGCCGCCGGAGATGAACACGTCACCTTCGCCGGCCTTGATGGCGTGCAGGGCCATGCGGGTGGTCTGCAGCGACGACGAACAGTACCGGTTCACGGTGACGCCCGGGATGTGGTCGAAACCGAGTTCGACGGCCAGGACGCGGCCGATGTTGTAGCCACCCTGTCCGCCGGGCTGGCCGATTCCCCAGTGGATGTCCTCGATGTCCTTGGGGTCGAGCTCGGGCACCTTGGCCAGGGCCGCGGTCACCATCTGGCGGGACAACTCGTCGGGTCGTACGTCTTTGAGGGATCCCTTGGCGGCGCGGCCGATGGGGGAGCGGGCATGGGCGACAATCACTGCTTCTGGCATGCCGGACACGTTACTTGACGATCGGACTCGGCTGAACCCTACGTGAAAGGACTCAACTCGACGCCTACCTGCGATAACCGCTCGGCGGTGGCGATCGACATCGCCACCGCGTCGGGGGAGTCGCCGTGCACGCAGATCGAGTCGACGTCGATCGCGATCACGCTGCCGTCGATCGCCTCCACCACGCCGTCGGTCACCATGCGGGCGACGCGATCGGCCACGGCGTTCACGTCGTAGAGGACGGCCCCGGACTGCCTGCGGGAGACCAGGGTTGCGTCGGGGTTGTAGGCGCGATCGGCGAAAGCCTCACGCACAGTTCGTAATCCGCGCTGCTCGGCGAACTCGAGCAGTTTCGATCCGGGTAGGCCGAGAATGGGCAGGTCCTCATCGACCGAGGCGATCGCGTCGACCACGGCCTGGGCGTGCACCTCGTGGTGCACCACCGTGTTGTACAGCGCGCCATGGGGTTTGACGTAGGTGACGTCGGTACCGGCGACCCGGGCGATGGCCTGTAGTGCGCCGATCTGGTAGACGATGTCGTCGGTCAGCTCGGTGGCGGTGGCGTCGATGAAGCGCCGTCCGAACCCGACGAGGTCGTGGTAGCTGACCTGCGCGCCGACCCGCACGTCGTGGACGGCTGCCGAACGGCAGGTGCGTGCCAGCGTGCTCGGGTCGCCGGCGTGGAATCCGCAGGCCACGTTGGCGCTGGTCACCACTGCGAGCATGGCGTCGTCGTCGCCGAGTTCCCACCGGCCGAATGATTCACCGATGTCGCTGTTGAGGTCGACGTTCATCACGAATCCAGGAGGTCATGCGGTTGAACGAGCGGCAGAAAGACCTCGTCGACGATCTCCTGGAGGACCGTGTCGGGGACGGGCTTCAGCGTCATCAGTACCTCGTGCCGATAGAGGCTGCCCGGCACCCCGATGACCCTGGGCGACGTGCGATCCGGATCCGCTTCGCCACGGGCCACGGCACGCTCGATGATCGTTGTCATCGCCGTGGTGCGGTTGCCGAGGAACAGCTCGCGCACCTCACCGGGTGTGGCTCCGCTTTCGCTGAAGTACTCGCCCAGGCTTGATGCCATCATGACGACGAAGTCTGCCCGGTTGCTGTTCATGTCGCGCAATACGGCCAGCACATCGCCGCGCAACGAACCGGTGTCGGGGACAGTCGTCGTGACCTGTGCACCGCGGTGCGCGATCGCGGCCCTCAGAAGTTCGGGTTTGGTGCGCCAACGGCGATAGAGAACCGGGCGGCTGGTGCCCGCTCGCTCGGCGACCGCCTCGAACGTCAGCCCTGAGTAGCCGCGCTCGAGCATCTCGTCCCAGACCGCGTCAAGGATCGCGGAGTCGAGTTCGGCGCCTCGGCGTCGGGTGGCCGGTCGTGTTTCAAGATCCACTTGCGTATCTTAACGCGGCGGTCTAGCGTCGACACCATTAGATACACATCTGCATCTTAAAGGGGTTTCCATGAGTACTCGCGACGTCACCGAGTCGGTCGGTCCGGACATTGATCCAGCTCTTCGCAGAGTTGCCTGGGCCGTTATCGCCGGCCTGGCCGCTCCGATCCTGGACACCACAATCGTGACGATCGCGCTCGCCCGGCTGGGCACCGATCTGCACGCACCGGTCAGCACCGTCCAGTGGGTGAGCACCGGCTACCTCCTGGCACTCGCGGTCGCGGTCCCGATATCCGGCTGGGCATCGGCGCGGTATGGCGATCGGAGCGCGTGGGTGACGGGGCTATCGGTGTTCCTCATCGGCTCGATCCTGTGCGCATGCGCCTGGGATGCGCCCTCGCTGATCGCCTTTCGGATTCTCCAGGGCCTGGGCGCCGGACTGCTCTTTCCCTTGATGACGGCAATTCTTGTCGCCGTGGGCAACGGCGCTCCCCTGGGCAAGGTGGTCGCCATGGTGTCGATGCCGGTCGCACTCGGGCCCATTCTGGGGCCGGTGCTCGGTGGCCTGGTGCTCACCTGGCTTGACTGGCGATGGCTGTTTCTCATCAATGTTCCGGTCTGCATCGTCGCACTTGTTCTCGCTCAACGTGTTCCGCAGCGTCGTGACCCGGCACGTGCCCACCTCGATCTGGTCGGGTTGGTGCTGCTGGCCCCCGGACTGGCCGCGCTGCTCTACGGTCTGTCGAACGCGCACAACGGAATCGGCCGCACCGACGTGCTCGTGCCGGGCCTGATCGGAATCGGCCTCATGGCGGCTTTCGTCGCGCGTGGAATCGTCGCGCAGGGGCCGACGTTGGTCGACGTCCGGGTGCTCGTCCAGCGTCGGGTGGCGTCGGCGTCGGTTGCGTTGTTCTTCTTCGGTGTCGCGTCGTACGCGGCAATGTTCGTGCTGCCCTTGTTCTTTCAGGAGGTGCGCGGAGCGTCGGTGCTTGCGGCCGCGTTGCTGCTGATTCCGCAGGGGATCGGCGCCCTGGCCACCCGCAGCGTCGCCGGGCGTCTCACCGACACCATCGGTCCGCGGTGGGTCGCCGTCGCGGGTTTCGTCGTGGTGGCAGCGGGAACCGTGCCGTTCGCTCTGGCGGGTGCGGCCACCAACGAGGTGTGGCTGATGGCGGCGCTCGTGGTGCGCGGACTCGGACTCGGCGCGCTGATCGCACCCATCCTCGCGTCGCCGTTCATCGGTCTCGACAACGCCCACCGGCACGACGTCAGCATGATCACCCGCATCATGCAGCAGCTCGGCGGCTCCTTCGGAACCGCGGTCCTCGCGGTGGTCATCACCGCGGGTGCCACCATGACCTCGGGGTTCCATGCCGCGCTGTGGTGGGCCGTGGCGCTGGCCGTGGTGGGTGCGGCCGTCTCGACGTTGCTGCCCGCTCAGTCCACCTGACGTGCCCGGCGCAGCAGCCGCGACATCAACCGGCTCGTCGGCACCGTCTCCGACATTTCCGGCGGCTCGGGCAACGGCGCAGGCCCCCACTCGCCGATCGCGTCCATCACCGCGGGGGTCAGGATCGCGGCCGCGAGTTCGTAACCGGCCGCCGACGGGTGGTATTGGTCGGCGGAGAACAGGTGGTCGGGTTCGGCCTTGAACTCCTCGGCCAGCAGATCGGCCAGCGGCACGGGATGTCCACCCGCGCCCCGTACAGCCGCGCCCTGCCGGGCCGCGAGCCGTAGCCCCCACAGGCGCAGTACCGCCCGCAGCGGCTGCGGGATGGCGCTGATCACGCCGAGGTCGGGGCAGGTGCCGACGACGACTCCCGCGTCGATCTCCCGCAACCGCCGGACCGCGGCGCCCAGCCGATTGGCCGATGCCCGGATTCCGTTGCGGGCGGTGACGTCGTTGGCGCCGACGAGGATGACCACGACGTCGGGCCGCTCACCAGCGATCAGTGTTGCATCTATCTGTGCGGCAAGGCCTTTCGACGTCGCGCCGACGATCGCCTTGTTGCTGTACCGGATGGTTCGGCCGGTTTGGGCGGCCACCTTGCGGACCACCCGCACGCCGGGCGTCTCGTCGGCGACGTCGCTGCCCAGCCCGGCCGCGGTGGAGTCGCCGAACACCATCAGGTGCAGATCGTAGGTGCGGTCACGGCCGGCGCGATGAGGTCCGGAGCCGTCGGCGAAGTAGACGCCGTCGCCGTTGGGGGCGTTGTCGGTGCGGTGCGGAATGACGGTGCGGGCCTTCTGGGCCTGCCAGACCAAGACGTTGTACGCGGCCCAGGAGGCGCCGGCTCCGGCGGCGGTCGCGGTGGCGGCGGTACCGACGTCGCGGAGCAGGTGGCGAGAATCGGACACGCCGTCCAGCTTAGCCACGGTCAGACCCGGTTCGATGGACCCGGGTTCCTCTGGAACGATGGTGTCATGCGTATCGCTGATCACGTCGTCGACCTCGTGGGCAATACCCCGCTGGTCAAGCTGAACTCGGTCACCGCACCCGGATCGGGCCTGGTGGCAGCCAAGGTGGAGTACCTCAACCCCGGGGGTAGCTCCAAGGACCGCATCGCGGTGCGGATGGTCGACGCCGCGGAGGCGTCGGGCGAGCTGAAGCCGGGCGGGACGATCGTTGAACCCACGTCGGGTAATACCGGTGTGGGACTGGCGCTGGTCGCCCAGCAGCGCGGCTACAAGTGCGTGTTCGTCTGCCCGGACAAGGTCGGCGAGGACAAACGCAACGTGCTGCGCGCCTACGGCGCCGAGGTGGTGGTCTGCCCGACAGCGGTGGCACCCGAGCACCCCGACAGCTACTACAACGTCTCCGATCGGCTGGTGCGCGAGATCGACGGGGCATGGAAGCCCAACCAGTACGCCAACCCGGCCGGACCGCAGAGCCACTACGAGACCACCGGTCCGGAGATCTGGGCCGACACCGACGGCAAGATCACCCACTTCGTCGCGGGCGTCGGCACCGGCGGAACCATCACCGGCACCGGTCGCTACCTCAAAGAGGTCTCCAACGGTCGGGTCAAGGTGGTCGGCGTCGATCCCGAGGGATCGGTGTACTCCGGCGGAACCGGCCGGCCCTACCTGGTCGAGGGCGTCGGCGAGGATTTTTGGCCCGAAGCGTACGACCGGACCATTCCCGACGAGATCATCGCGGTCTCCGACGCCGACTCCTTCGACATGACCCGACGCCTGGCCCGCGAGGAGGGCCTGCTGGTCGGTGGATCGTGCGGCATGGCCGCGGTCGCCGCGCTGCAGGTCGCCGAACGCGAGGGCCCCGATTCGTTGGTCGTGGTGCTGCTGCCCGACGGCGGCCGCGGCTACATGGCCAAGATCTTCAACGACGAGTGGATGAGCAGCTACGGCTTCCTGCGCACCCCGCTCGACGGCAAGGACAAGGGTGAGCCGCTGGTCGGCGACGTCCTGCGTGGCAAGACCGGCGCGCTGCCGGATCTGGTGCACACCCATCCGTCGGAAACGCTGCGCGACGCCATCGAGATCCTGCGGGAGTACGGGGTGTCGCAGATGCCGGTTGTCGGTGCCGAACCGCCGGTGATGGCCGGTGAGGTCGCCGGTGCCGTCACCGAACGCGATCTGCTCAGTGCGGTGTTCGAGGGCCGGGCCAACCTGGCCGACCCGGTCTCGGCGCACATGGGCGACCCGTTCCCGCTGATCGGTTCGGGTGAGCCGGTCTCGGCGGCCACCAAAGCGCTCAGTGAATCCGATGCGTTGATGGTGGTCGAGGACGGCAAACCGATCGGCGTCATCACCCGACACGACCTGCTGGCCTTTGTCAGCACCCACCCCATTCCCGGCCGATAGTGAAGGAGCTTCATCGTGAGTGAACACCGCAGCGCAGCGGATCTGGGTCGCTGGCAAGGCTTTTCCACCAAGGCGATCCACGCCGGCTGGGATCCCGACGAACGCACCGGCGCGGTCAACGTGCCGATCTACGCGAGTTCGACCTTCGCCCAGGACGGCGTGGGCAACCTCCGTGACGGATTCGAATACGCGCGCACCGGAAACCCCACCCGCCGGGTTCTGGAGGCCAACCTCGCTGCCATCGAACACGGCACGTACGGACGGGGTTTCGCCTCGGGTATGGCCGCCACCGATGCACTGTTGCGTGCCTCGCTGCGACCCGGCGATCACCTGGTGATCCCGAACGACGCCTACGGCGGCACCTTCCGGCTCATCGACAAGGTGTTCAGCCAGTGGGGCATCACCTACTCGGTGGCGCCGGTCTCCGACGTCGACGCCGTGCGCGCCGCGATCACCCCGGCCACCAAACTGGTGTGGCTGGAGACGCCGACCAATCCGTTGCTCAACGTCGGCGACGTCGCCTCGATCGCTGACGTGGCGCATGAGGCGGGCGCAAATCTGGTGGTGGACAACACCTTCGCGACGCCGTACCTGCAGCAGCCGTTGCTGCTGGGTGCCGACGTCGTGTTGCATTCGACCACCAAATACCTCGGTGGACACTCCGACGTCGTCGGCGGTGCGTTGATCACCGACGACGAGGAACTCGACGCCTCGATCGCGTTCTTGCAGAACGGTGCCGGTGCGGTGCCCGGACCGTTCGACGCCTACCTCACCATGCGCGGCATCAAAACCCTCGCGGTGCGGATGGATCGCCACTGCGACAACGCCGAGCAGGTCGTCGACTTCCTCGCCGCCCATCACAAGATCGAGTCGGTGCTCTATCCGGGTCTGCCCGATCATCCTGGTCACGAGATCGCCGGCAAGCAGATGAAGCGATTCGGTGGCATGATCTCGGTATTGGTGCGCGGCGGAATTGAAGCGGCGCAAGACTTCTGCGCACGGACCGAGGTGTTCACGCTGGCCGAATCGTTGGGTGGCATCGAGTCGCTGATCGAACATCCGGGTGCGATGACCCATGCGTCGACGGCCGGTTCACTTCTCGAGGTCCCCGACAATCTGGTTCGGCTCTCGGTGGGGATCGAGGACATCTCCGACATCCTCGGCGATCTGGAAAACGCGCTGCGCTGATGCTGATCACCACCGACGAGATCGACGCCGCGGTGCTCGCACTCGCACCAGTCATGCGGCGCACACCGATGGTCGCGTCGAGGGTGCTCAGTGAGAAGTCGGACTGCGACGTCTGGCTCAAGTGCGAGAATCTGCAGCGCACCGGGTCTTTCAAACCGCGCGGTGCCTATTACCGCATCTCGCGGCTGACCGACGCCGAGCGTGCCAACGGTGTGGTCGCGGCCAGCGCGGGCAACCATGCCCAGGGTGTCGCGTGGTCGGCGACCCGGCTCGGGATCTCCTCGCGGGTCTACATGCCGGTGGGTGCCGCACTGCCGAAGATCGCCGCCACCAAGGCATATGGCGCCGAGGTGGTGCTGTTCGGCAACACCATCGACGAAGCGTTGGTGGAGGCCAGGGCATATGCCGACCGCACCGGCGCGGTGCTCATCCACCCGTTCGATCACCGCGACATCGTCGCCGGCCAGGCGTGTGTCGGCGTGGAGATCCTCGAGCAGATGCCGGACGTCTCGGCGATCGTGGTGCCGCTCGGTGGGGGCGGACTGCTTGCGGGGATCGCCGCTGCGGTGAAACCGCGTCGGGCGGATGTGCGGATCATCGGTGTCCAGGCCGCGCAGGCCGCGGCGTGGCCGATGTCGCTGAGCGAGGGGGCGCCGTCGGCGGTGGCCGAGATGAGCACGATGGCCGACGGTATCGCGGTGGCGCGACCCGGCGATGTGCCGTTCGCCCATGTTCGCGAACTCGTCGACGACGTGGTCACGGTCACCGAGGACGCGTTGAGTACCGCGTTGCTCACCGTGCTCGAACGCGCGAAGCTCGTCGTCGAACCGGCGGGGGCGGCGGCCGTGGCGGCGCTACTGCACCTTGACCTCGGCTTGTCGGGTCGGGTGTGTGCGGTTGCCTCGGGTGGCAACATCGATCCGCTGCTGCTCAATCATGTGACCACACACGGATTGACCGCTGCGGGAAGGTTTCTCACGATCACCGCCACCGTCTCCGATCGCCCGGGTGGGTTGATCGCCTTGCTGGAACTGCTGCGTGATCAGGGGGCCAGCGTCGTCGACGTCGTCCATTCGCGCGTCGTCGACGAGCTGAGTCTCGGCGAGGTGCAGGTGACAGTGAGCGCCGAGACGCGTGGACCCGACCATCAAGCCGAGGTGCGCAGTGCCCTCGCAGCGGCCGGCTTCCTGCGCTGACGCCGTGTCCGTATCCGATGACCACATCGTGATCGGCCTGCTCGGGCCGGTCGCAACAGGGTCGGCCGGCCCCGACCGTCCGGTCGAGCCGTCGGATCTGCGCGCGGTCCCGGGCCTGCGGGCCAAACGACTCGTCGTATCACTGGCGCTCGCCGGTGGCCGGACCCGGTCGTCGGATCGGTTGATCGCTGACGTCTGGTCCGACGATCCGCCGCGCGCGCCGGGCGCCGCGTTGCACACCCAGATCTCGCGCCTGCGGCAGATCCTCGGGACGGGGCGAATAGAGGCCTCCGGCAACGGGTATCGACTCGTCGGCGCCCGAACCGATCTCGACATCGTCGATGAGCTGATCGCCGATGGAAGTCCGACCTCGCTCGGCGCGGCCGTGGCCTGGTGGCGTGGCGCCGCCGGTGACGACCTCGGTGGCGACCACGCCGACGATCTGGTCGCCGAGGTCCGGATGCGCGCCGAGAAGAGCAGGGATGCGCTCGACCGTGCCCGGATCGAGTTGGCGCTGAGCAGCGGAGACCACGCCACCGCTCGCGAGTTGGCGGAAAAGCGTTGTCTCGCAGACTCACTCGACGAGACAGCGCATCTGGATCTGATGCGCGCCCTTGCCGGGCAGGGGCGCAACGCCGACGCGCTCGCGGTGTTCGCGGATCTGCGTCGACGCCTGTCGGCGGAGTTGGGCGTCGACCCGGGTCCCGCAGTCACGGCCTACCACACACAGTTGCTCGTCGGCGAGCAGTCGGTGCCTCGGGAGAGATTCGTGCGGCGGGGACGAGAGTCCGGACTCGCGGTGGAGACCACCGAACTCTTCGGCCGCGACGACGACGTCGACACCATCCTCGGGTTGCTCTCGACGCACCGTGTGGTGACCGTCCAAGGGCCCGGGGGAGTCGGCAAGACGCGGGTGGCCAACCGGGTGGGCCATCAGCTCGCCGACCGCGATTCGACGGTGTATTACGTTGCGTTGGCTCCGATTCGCGACTCCGACGATGTTGTCGCGGCGATCGCGGCGACGCTGGGTGTGGGCGAAACCGACTTGGGCACCACGGCCCGACCGCGATTGGCGGCCGGTGATCTCACCGAGCGTCTGCTCGACGCGCTGCGCGGTCGCGACACGGTGCTGATCCTGGACAACTGCGAGCAGGTCGTGGACCGGTGCGCGCAGATCGTCGCCGAGCTGACCAGTGCCGAGCCGCGGCTGCGGGTGCTGGCGACCAGCCGCGCCCCGCTGATGCTGTCCTCGGAACGCATCTATCTCCTGCCGACGCTCGATGTCACCGAACGCGGTGCGGCAGTAGAGCTTTTCCTCACCCGAGCGCTTGCGGTGCGCCCCGGTGCCGACCTTCCGGCGCCGGAGGTCGCCGAACTGTGCCGGCAACTCGACGGTCTACCGCTGGCGATCGAATTGGCCGCGGCGCGGGTACGCACCATGGCGGTCGGGGAGATTAGCGCGCGATTGACCGAGCGGTTCGCCCTGCTCCGCGGCACCGACCGCAGTGCACCGGACCGGCACCGAACACTACGGGCCGTCATCGACTGGAGTTGGGAACTGCTCGACCACGACGCCCGGGACGCGTTGCGTCGGCTGTGTCGGTTCCCGGCCGGATTCACCGCGGAGTCAGCCGGCATTGTGCTGGGCTACCAGGGATTCCGGCTCGACGACACCTTGGCCGCGCTGGTCAATCAGTCGTTGCTCACGGTCGTCGAGTCCGACCGCCGGGTGCGGTACCGCATGCTGGAAATGGTGCGCGAGTTCGGTGAGGAGATGCTCGTCGCAGACCCCGACGCGTCATCGGAGGTGTATCGCGCGATGCGTACCTGGGCGCGCCGGACCGCCGCCGATGTGGAAAGCGGTTACCACTCGGGCGTCGACGCCGAACTCATGGCGTCGATCGGTACCGACGCCGACAATCTGGTCTGGGTGTTGCGTCAGTGTGTTCAGGTGCTCGAGGATGCGGGGGCCGGATCATCTGACGACGCCGACGACGCGTTGGACTGCGCGGTGCGTGTCTTTCCCGTCTTGGCCGGGTTCTGGATGGCGCGGGGCTTGCACGCCGAGGTGATGACCTGGGGTGCAAGGATTCTCAGTGTTCTTCCGGTGCCGCCGACCGACCTCGACGACACCCTGCGCCGGGATTGGCAGGCAACTGTACTGGCATCGATGAGTCACCAGATGCTGCATCGCGACCTTCGTGCGTTGGCGACCGGACGGTTCTACCTGCGACGCCTTCACGACCCGAACCAGATCTACGACGAACCCACCGAACTGATCACCGCATGCGCGCTGAGTCGTACGCCGTCCTCGGCAGTACGGCACCTCGTTCGCGGAACTGCGAGTACGAATGAACGAGTGGCCATCGCGGCTCGTAGCGCCCGGATGAACGTGGCCGAGAACCTCGGTTTACTGCGTCACGCCGAGCTCGATGGATACGCGATCCGTGATGTCGCAACCCAATCCCAGGACAGCTGGATGTCGGCGATGATCGAGGTGAGCCTCGGCGGCATCGCCGGTCAACAGAGTCGATGGGACGAGGCCGTGACGTTCTATCGGCGCGGGATCTCCGCTCTGATCGCCTTGGGATCATTCGAGGACGAGATGCAGTCGCGGTGCTATCTCGCGGCTACGTTGATCAATCTCGGCGAGCTCGATGAGGCGCGGCGCGAGTTGGATGTGGTGGCTCAGGGATGGACGCCGTCGCAACCCGATCCGCAGGGCAGCCCCGAAGTGGCTGCGGCCCTGATGCTCGGTTTTGCCGAACTCGACTGGGCCCAAGGAAAAGTCGCGTCGGCGGCAGAACTGTTCGCGCGGTGCGCCGATCTGCTGCGCAACGATCATCCGATGGTCACCCGCGACCCAGGGGCGGCGATGATGGTCGCGGTTGCGGCGATCGGACTGATGCGAACCGGGCAGGCGGACCAGGCCCGACGGTTTGTCGATGTGCTCGCCGACGGGGTGCGAGAAACGTTTGCCGACAACGGGTGGCACGACATTCCGCAGGCGGGAAACATGGCGCTTGCGGCCGGCTATATCTTGTGCGACCGTCCGGAGTCTCGCGCCGATGGCGCGAGAC
>JAEYMI010000103.1 GCA_023461275.1 Actinomycetes bacterium
GAAGATCGTGTCGCTGGCACCGGAGGTGATCTGACATGAAGGTGCACAAGGGTGACACCGTGATCGTCATCTCGGGCAAGGACAAGGGCGCCAAGGGCAAGGTCATCCAGGCCTTCCCGAAGGAAGACCGTGTTCTCGTCGAGGGCGTCAACCGCATCAAGAAGCACACCGCAGCGAGCGCCAACGAGCGTGGCGCTTCGTCGGGCGGAATCGTGACCCAGGAAGCCTCCATCCACGTGTCGAACGTGATGGTTGTGGACTCCGACGGCAACCCGACTCGCGTGGGATACCGCGTCGACGAGGAAACCGGCAAGAAGGTCCGCATTTCCCGGAAGAACGGGAAGGACATCTGATCATGACCACTACTGAAACCAAAGTCGTGCCGCGCCTGAAGACTCGCTACCGCGAGGAGATCAAGGACGCGCTCAACAAAGAGTTCGATTACGCCAACGTGATGCAGATCCCGGGCGTGGTGAAGGTTGTCGTCAACATGGGTGTCGGTGACGCCGCCCGTGACGCCAAGCTGATCAACGGCGCTGTCGAGGATCTCGCGAAGATCACCGGCCAGAAGCCGGAGATCCGTCGGGCCCGCAAGTCGATCGCGCAGTTCAAGCTGCGTGAGGGAATGCCGATCGGTGCCCGCGCCACGCTGCGCGGCGACCGCATGTGGGAGTTCCTCGATCGCCTCGTGTCGATCGCGCTGCCCCGTATCCGCGACTTCCGTGGCCTGAGCGACCGTCAGTTCGACGGCAACGGCAACTACACGTTCGGTCTGAACGAGCAGTCGATGTTCCACGAGATCAACATCGACAACATCGATCGTCCGCGCGGTATGGACATCACGGTCGTCACGTCGGCGACCACCGACGAGGAAGGCCGCGCACTGCTGCGTGCCCTGGGCTTCCCGTTCAAAGACAACAGCGTGAAGGACAACTGACATGGCAAAGAAGGCTCTGGTCAACAAGGCCAACAAGAAGCCCAAGTTCGCTGTGCGCGCCTACACCCGGTGCAACAAGTGCGGTCGCCCGCACTCGGTGTACCGCAAGTTCGGCCTGTGCCGCGTGTGCCTGCGCGAAATGGCACACGCCGGCGAGCTGCCGGGTGTGCAGAAGTCGAGCTGGTGATCTAACGCTGGTCGAGTGCTCCGAGGCGCTAGCCGAGGGGTGTATCGAGACCACCAGCGACACAACAACATACAACGACCCCACCCTCCCGAGCGGAAGGTGGGGTCGTTGCGTTTGTCGGTGACCACGGCGAATTTACCGCCGTACTTTTGGTCCGTACTTCTGGTCGCTATTTGCGACCAAGAGTACGGAGCTGAGCGGCGGCGCCTGTGGACCTTGGACCCAACCGCAAGAGCTACGTCGGAATTGGAGCTCATCGTGAGCGAGAAGATCGCCCGGCGCTGTCCCGGACTTCAGGATTCGATAGGCTCCTCGTCGACCGATTGAGCGAATGAGAGCGCGGTGAAGTGGCTATTGACACTGTGACCAGCGACGATTTGCGTCAAGCTGGAGCCGTCGACGAGGTCGCGCCGTCGGGCGCTGTCGTTTCATCAGATGAACTTCGCGATGTGGTGTGGGTCGACATCTTTCCTTGGCTCGACGCCTGTGAATCGAACGCCGCCAAGTTTCTCGAAGAACTGGTTCCGGACGTCGGCGATTGGTGGATCGCAGATACGCCTCGCGACACCTGGGCTGACACCTCGCTCGATGATCTGCTTGCAGGGTTGAGTGCGCTCGTGGTCCGACGACACCGCTCGACGGCGTTCCGGGAATTGGTGCAGACCTTGTCGGACACCATTCCACTGGCAGCTCTGCGCCTGTCTCCCCGTCCCGAGACTGTCGTTCGACGCCTGGCTCACCGCGACATCGTGCCAGAGTTGATGGCACGCAGTGTCGACGACATGTTCACGGTTCGGGGTACGAGTCTCGAGTCGGTCGAACAGATCGTTGCCGGACTCCTCGGTGCGGCGATCCGAATCGCACCCGAGTCCGGTCTTCCGGACGACGACGAGCAAGAGAATCCAGCCGCTCAACAACTCGTCGACGACTTGCGGGTACTTGCGCGCTGGCGACGATTGCGCGGTAGGGCGGACGACACCCTCATCAGCGTCGATGCGGACGACGAAGCGCCCGAGAGCGTGCAGGACGCAGCACTTCGAATTGCTGCCTTGACAGGCGGTGACCTCGACGGTGGGTCAGAGTCGAATCCGATTGACGAAATCGAGAATCTCGTCGAGCAGCTTGACGAGCGCGAGGGAGTCGTCCTACGCGACTACATCATGGCGCAGACGCCGATCACGTTGGGAGAGCTCAGCGTCCGACTACACGTCACAAAGAGCCGAGCGGGCGCCCTGGTGTCGAAAGTGAAACAGGACTTCGTCGCGGCGTGTGACTTCGACACTGCCGCAGGTGGTTTGATGGCCGGGATGCGCGCGGAGATCCAACCGATCGCTCCGTTGGCGCGCCTTGTCCGGATGCATCCGATTCTCGAACAAACGGTGCCGTCACTGGGAGTCCGCCTCTGGTTGGTTCTCGATCGGCTGGATGATGCATTCGAGGTCATCGAGTCGTGGGCCGTGTCCCCAGACAAATCGTCCGCTCTGGCGCGCACCGCAAGCATGCTCGAACAGTTCGAATCAACCAATGGTGTTGTGCCGCTGTCAGTTGCCGCACAAGCGCTGGGACTTTCCGTCGTCGAGGTGACTGAGTGGTTCGCGTACGGTCGCATTCCGGTCGTGAATGGGTGCGCGCTGATGTCAACGGCGAAGCTCACCGACCATGCAGCGGGAGTACTGGAGGCCACACAGCGCGCGATGACGACGCGAATGGTGATAGACGCTCTCGACTGCAACCGGTCGGAGTCAGCTGTCGCCCGCGCGTTGGACGACGATGAGCGATTCGTTGGTGGTGACGATGGGTACTGGCGACTGGGCGCGGCGCACCCTGGTGAGCAGACTTCGTTGGAGGCCAAAGACTTTCGAAGTACGCGTCGGCTGTACCGCGTCGATGGACAATGGACATACCGAATGCATGTCGGTGCTGACCACCTTCGTGGCGCGTCGCTTACTGTTCCGGCAGGCGTCGCAGAGGCATTTGGTCTCCGACCCGGCGGGGTCCTCGAGGCCAGTAGCGACCTCGGTCCGCAGATCCTTCGCTGGACGGGCGCGAACCCTACATGCGGGTCGATACGACGCTTTCTGGACGAGTTGTCAGCACAGGCGGATGACATGGTCTTCGTGCACTACTCGGTCGAACATGGATTCGCGATAACATCTTGTGCAACAACGGAAGACGATCCGATACGTCGGGCTTTGGCGCTGGTGGGGTGTCCTGCACCAGCCGAGATTGATGGCGACGACGTCGTTCCTATGCTCGCGACGGCGGTCGGGTTGGCCTCAGATGCCAAGCGTCGTCGTGTCCTGAGTGTGTACCAGTCGCGAGATGAGATGGTCGCGGACCTGTTGCAATCGGTATGGGTGACCCATGACCGTTGAACAGGAAGGGATCAGCGGTCCCGGGCCGGCATCGACGGTCCGGGCGCTCGGTCTGCATCACACGCTGAAGACTGCTGTTGCGGATCTCATCGACAACAGCGTCGATGCCGGAGCACACCGCGTCCTCGTCCGATTCTTGTTGTCCGGGTGGCGTATTGATGGCATACGGATCATCGACGATGGCGCCGGCATGGATGAATCGGCGATCGATGGCGCCACTCAGTATGGTGCCCGGCGTGGGTACGGCAGCGGAGACCAAGGACATTTCGGCGTCGGACTGAAGGCTGCCTCGCTCAGTCAGGCCGAGGCGCTGGCAGTGTATTCCGCTGCAGAGCAACATGATTCGGTAGGTCGACGACTTGCCGTGACCGGCAAGACAGACCATCCGGTCGTCGAAGTGATTGGTTCCGGTGATGCGCGCCAGGCAATCGAATCGGCGCATCCGCGCTTTCCGATGACTACTGGCACCATCGTGGAGTGGCGTGGGATCAAGACATTTCCCCTGTCGGCAGATCGTGAGGAGCAGGTGGCCTGGCTGGAGTCAACGATTGGCGACCTGCAGTCATGGTTGGGCCTTGTCTTTCACCGTCTGCTTCAGCGGGGACTTGTGATCTCGATCGACACTTTCGATGAAGTGGAAGGTAGGCCAGGGGCTCCACGTTCGGTACGGGCGATCGATCCGTTCGGATACCGACGTAGCGGGCTGGTGGACTATCCGCGCGAGCTTTCGGTTGCGGTCGAGCGGGAGGGCGCCGTTGTGGGGCACATCTGGCCGGCGCGCAATTCCGCGCCCGAGTATCGGCTCGGGGGACTCCCCGGTCGTGAGTCCCAGGGGTTCTTCGTCTATCGAAACGATCGGATCCTGCAGGCCGGGGGATGGCTCGATGTCATCCGTCCGCGGCCGGAGCTGGCGCTGGCTCGGGTTGCTGTCGAGTGGGTACCCGGCCTGGCCGAGCACATCACGATCAATCCTGAAAAGTCGGGCGTCGTGCTGGATGCGACTGTGTCAGCACTGTTGCGTCAGGCGCTGAACGACGGATACCTTGACGATGCCACGCGGGCGGCCAAGGCGGCACGAAAGGTTCAGCGTCGACCCATCACCATCGTCGAACCCGCCGACGGGCTTCCCGACGAGGTGCTCGATGAGTTCGCTGATTCCTTCACTTTTCTCGACACCGCAGATTCAGTTCATATCGGCTGGCGTGTACTCGCACAGGATCGATTCTTCGAGGTCGATCTTGAGACCCGGTCCTTGTGGATCAATGCGCGGTTCCGGCAGAGACTGGGTGGCACACGTCGTTCCGGCAACGACGTGCCACTCCTCCGGACTCTGGTGTACCTCGTAGCCCAGGACATGTTCGATGCAGTACGGCATAGTGCCAGGCAGATCGATCAGATGGACGCATGGCAGCGGGTGTTGATGGCGGCGATGGTTGCCGGGGAGGGCGAGCGAGGCGATGAGCAGCGACGCGGCGAGTGAGATCTTGATGGATGCGATTGTCCGGGAGTTCAACCCGGACTATCCGCCGGGGAAATTGCTCGGCGCGATCAACGGACGGCTCGGCGGGGACGGGCATGAGGCCGTCGATATCGAGACGGTTGTCACGGTCATGGTTGCCGACGAAGCGGCCGCGGTACGGACCAGAGTGCGTTCAGCGCTGAGCACATGGGATGCGGAGTTTGCCGCAGGTTGGGTCGGCGCGACCTCACCGACGACCGAGCAGCGGCGCGAGTTGATCTACGTGTTGTTGGGCATCCCGGCGGGTGCATTCGCGGCACTGACCACCTCGTATCCGATAGCAGGTGGCCCGACGCTCATCGTTGCTCCGCAACCGTGGGAGCCGTGGTACACCCCGGAACGTCGCCTGTCCCATGATTTCTACTGGGCAGCCTACCGTGGAGTACTGGCTCGAAAAGGGTGGCCGCAGAGCACTATTGACGATCTCGGTAACGCCACCAACGCGGTAGTCTCCCGGCTGGGCGATCCCGTTCGCAGCGAGCCACACCAATCCAAAGGACTGGTGGTCGGCTACGTGCAGAGCGGCAAGACTGCAAACTTCACCGGCGTCGTGGCCAAGGCCGTCGACGCCGGCTATCGACTTATCATCGTGTTGACCGGCACAATTGAGCTGTTGCGCAGCCAGACTCAGCGTCGACTCGACATGGAGCTGATCGGGATGCAAAACATCCACGACGTGGAGTACGAGCATGACGAGGATTGGCTGGACGGGCGATTCCTCAATCACGTTGAGGATCCGAATCACACCAACGAGGTACCGGCGATTCGACGGCTGACCGGCGCTGCCGACGACTACAAGTCATTGGCCAAGGGAATCGGGGCGTTCCACTACGAGATCGCCGATCACTCTCTGCCGCTGTATGATCCGACGAACCTCTACCAGAGCAATGTGCGCGTTGCCGTCGTCAAGAAGAACTCGACCGTGCTGAAGAAGCTGGTGGATGACGTCAAGAAGCTCCCGACTCCGCTCGATCACATATCGGCGCTGATCATCGACGACGAAGCCGACCAGGCGTCGGTGAACACGGTCAACCCGAAGAACTTTGTCGACGATCGTGTTGAACGGACCGCGATTAACGAACGGATCTCGTCGCTGCTGAGCATGTTGCCTCGTTGTCAGTACATCGGCTACACGGCGACTCCGTTCGCGAATGTCTTTGTTGATCCGGATGATTCGGTGAATATCTTCCCGTCCGACTTCATCGTGAGCCTGGATCGCCCGGCCGAGTACATGGGTGGTGCCGACTTTCACGACCGTGACGACGACCTCGGCGTCGGCGTGCAGAAGACGCCGGCGAATTCGAACCAGATGGCGTTCGTCCGTGACCTGCGACCGCAATGCGATGAGGACCGCGACGCTGAACGACTCCTGGCGCTGGACTCGTATGTTCTGGCCGGTGCCATCAAACTCTTCCGCCAAAGCCACGATGTCGCAGGGGACTTCCGGCACCACACCATGTTGGTGCATGAGTCGGTCAAGCAGGATGAACACAAGGCACTCGCACAGGACTTCGAGGCGTTGTGGAAGTCTGCCGGTTATAGCCAGCCATCTGGGCTGATCAGGTTGGAGAAATTGTGGGACAGCGATTTTCGGATCGTGTCAGCTGCGCGCGCGCAGCCAGGAGTTCGGAATCCGGGGTCGTTCGAGGAGCTTGAGGAGTTCATCGGTGCCGCGTGTGACCGGATAGGCGAAGGTGTCAGTCCGGTCATCGTCGTCAACGGCGAGGCCGACAAGGACTACGTCCAGGAACCTCTGAATTTTCAGGAACATTCGGTGTGGAAGATCCTCGTCGGTGGAACCAAGTTGAGTCGAGGCTTCACCGTCGAAGGACTCACAATCACGTACTACACGCGCAAGACCTACCAGGCCGACACGCTCATGCAGATGGGCCGGTGGTTCGGTTTCCGTCCCGGCTACCGAGATCTGGTGCGGCTCTTCATCGGACGCGAGATCACCGGACCCGGTGGCAAGAGTTTCGACATGTACAAGGCGTTTGAAGCAATCGTCTCCGACGAAGAAGAGTTCCGCCAGGAACTCACGCGGTTTGCTGAACTCAATGTCGACGGCGAACCCATGGTGACACCTCGTGATGTGCCGCCGATGGTCTTTCAAAGCCTGCCGTGGCTCAAACCGGCCGCGTCGAACAAGATGTACAACGCGCAGATGAACTATCGAAGCGTTGGTGGTCAGAGTTTCAGCTTCACCATGCAAGGGCCCCGCGGTGACGGGACGAACAACGTCAGACACTTTGACCTGATGCGGCCGATCCTCGACCTACTCACCGAGGTTGGTGACTTCGAGTTTCTCGACAAGGATGACAAGACCCGCGTCTTCCAAGCGCGGTACGGGATTATTCCTGCCGAGACCATCCTGCAGGCTGTGAGTGGCTTTGTGTGGGATGCGAATTGGGATTTCGAACCGCATCGAAAGGCGTTCGAAGCGGCGATCGACAGGGGAGCCCTCGACGATTTTGCGGTCTTGATCCCGATCCCAAAGACCAAGTCATTGGTCACTATTGGTGACTATCCGGAGCCGTTGCCGCTGGTCAATCGCAAGCGGCAGGAAGTGCCGTACCGGACCGGATTCACAGGCACCGCGGTGCGCGAACGCGACGCCATCGAGCACATCGCAGGCAACCCAGAGAAGGAGTTCGGTGGCCCCTTGGCTGCGAAACTCCGCAAGAAGACCCGTGGCGGGATGATTCTGCTGTTCGCCAGCGACCCGACGGGTACGCGGCAGCACAAGGACCCGGCTCGTGGTGCGGTGAAACCGGTAGACATCGCGACGCTGTTCTCGTATGCCTTACCGTACGCCGCTGACCCGACACCCAAGATCGGATTCACGGTCCGCAAAGAAGGCGCGGGAGCCATTATCGATGCGGAATAGCAAGGAAGGCAGTATCTTTCCATGGCCAAGGTAATTGCGACGATCAGCCTCAAAGGCGGGGTGGGCAAGACCACCGTCACCGCTGGGCTGGCGGAGTTCATGTCTGCGGAGTATGGGCTGCGTGTTCTGCTCATCGATCTGGATTCGCAGATCAACCTGACCACGATCATGATCAGTGAAGAACGCTGGTTCGAGCTGAATACCAACGGGCTCACACTCGCATCACTTTTCGCTGATGCTGTTCACGGCACCAACACATTCGATGTGAACGAAGCCATTCAGCGCGATGTGTCACCGGTCAAGACGGTGCGTACCGTCGACCTGCTGGCATCATCGTTGGATCTCATCGAGTTGCAAGAGGAACTAGGTGCTCTGCGGCTCGAGGGACGGAGATCGGATGGGGGAGTGGGGTTCCTACGTGAGGCGATCGCTCCGGTCATCGACTTCTACGATTACGTCTTGATCGACTGCCCACCCAACATCGGGGCAGTGACGCTGAATGGACTCGCAGCGGCCGATGCGTACATCATTCCCACCATTCCGGATCACTTGTCGACCTACGGCATTCCCCAGATTCAAACCAGGGTTCATAGGTTCGGTGATGAGATCGGTCGGACGATCGTCGAACTGGGTGTGGTGATCACCAAGTTCAAGTCGAATTCTGCGGTCCATCGCTCCACCACGAAGCGGCTGCGACGAGACCCCACAATCCAGAATGTGTTGCCGTCGTACATCAATGAGGCCAACTCGATCGCAGCGTCGGCCGAGTTCACTTCGTACGGAACCCTGAAGAGTAAGTACGGCAATCAGGGTCAGTACGATCAATTTCTTGGACTGACCAGAGATGTCATGACCGAGGCGCAGGGGAAGCTGAAATGAGCTCAGACGAAGCACGGCGTCGGGTGGAGTATCACGCTGTCGGTGGCGCGCTTGCGCAACTCGACGCAAAGAACCCACAGGCGGCCCTACTGCTCGCCGGCGTGATCAAAGCCGTTGTCGTGGAAGCGGAACGGTCGTCGCGATTTGCCAAGGCACTCGTTGACGTCGTCGAATCACTCGCTCCGAGTCCGTTGTCTGGCGACCCGGTTGCGGTGGCAGCGCCTCCGCCTGCGCGGAAGCGCGCGGCGGCGCCGCGCAAGCGGGTGGTCCGTCAGCCCGGTGCCTTCGACCCGTTCGTGGTGTATCGCGAAGGCGGAGCTGCGCTCCTGACTGAACGTCTGGGTTCGCTTGAGCTGGAACAACTTCGCGACATCATCGCCGAGCAGGAACTCGACACCCGCAAGGAGACCGGCCGCAAACGTAACCTAGAGGTCATCGTGGAGTGGATCGTGGCGAAGGTCGAGGCTTCGGAGAACAAGGGAGCGGTGTTCCGTTAGCTCGGCTGGCCGGCCTGCGCGATCACCTTCGCGGGCCCGAATGATCCGTATCCCTGAGCCGACCGATAGATGGCTGATTCGCGGATCGACGGCACTCCCCGTGAATCCAGCTGTTGTGAACCGTGCTTTCGCCTATCAGGCGACTCGGCGATGAGTCCGGGATCGGTCACCACCGCGGCGATGGTGGCGCGGCCGAGTGGTTCGCGCCAGACCGGCCAGCGGAAGGCGCCGCGATTCCAGTTGCTATCACACGCGGGGGTGACGACTCGTGCGCGATCGCGGCCCTGCACTGTGGCGAGTGGGTAGAAAGACAGGCCGAGGAATGCGAGCCAGTCGGCACCTGGGACACCCAGGATTGAATCCTTGGCCGGTGGTATTCCTGATAAACCTTGCAGGCGTTCACCTTCGGGCTCGAAGCCCAGCGTCGAAAATGTTCCGTCGTACTTCCACGGCCCGAACAGGACTTCCTCGACTCGGTGTGAGTCCAGTGCTTGGCCGATCTCCCGCACGATCTTCAAGAACTTCTTCTGGCCTGCGGTGAAGTCAAAATGCGTCGGCTTCGCTTTGCCACTTCCGGCGTAGCCGCCCTCCACGAGGAGACCGCTCCACAAGTCGAGATCTGGATCGTCATCCGCCAGTTCGTGCACCCAATCCTTGAGATCCTCCGCGTCGCAGGACAGTTGGTCAAACGGTGCGCCAACCGGATAGTTCAACACCGATCCTTGGAGCCGACGATCGCGATCGGCGAGAACGGCTTCCACCATCGCCTCCTTACTCGCGACCCCGTGGACTACTGCATGGGGAAATGGTCCGCTACTCCACGAAAGTTGGGCGTCGATACCTTGGCGATGCAGTGCCTCTAAAGCGCCCAGCCCGCACAGGAAGCCCTGCGCGGAGGTGGCGCGGATTGGGTCCAGCTCGATTGCGTTCATGACGTGCCGCCGCTTTCGTTGTGCTCGATCATTCGACTCGCCACATGGTCAGCCAGGCGCAGAATGGCTTCTAGCCAGGCGAAGCCGTAGTAGCCGTAGTTGGCGACTGCGTCGGCGAACAACTGTGGCGCACTGCCGCCGACCGAGCCTTGCGCATATGGGTTCTCTGCCGCGAAGCTACCGAACTGCTCGTCGCTGTAGGCGACAGCGTCATGGGGTGTGGCCGCTTGTGGTCCAAAGAAGGGGCGCGCGAACCCGTGATGGGTGGCGACCAGCGCACAGATGAGGGTCATCTCCTGCACTGGGAACTCGCTCGGCTCCTTGGCCATGAGCATGGCGAGAGAAGCCAGTTCGTGGCGCAGACCCTGCGGTATGCCGGCCAGGTCGCGTGCACTCTTTGCTCGTTGTCTGTCATTGAATGGGATACCTGACTTGGCAAGCAGGGTCGCGTCGAGTCTCCCCTCGTGCAACATGAGCTGGAATCGGTTATCCGCCTTGCCGATATCGTGAAATCGTCCGGCCAATGACATGCTGTCGCGCTCAATGCCAGTGAGTCCCAACGTGTCGGCGAAACTGTCGGCGGTGCGCTGGACGTCGTCGAGGTGTTTAGCGAGAGGGTATGGGAGGCCGACGTTGGCGCTAGCAATGGGATCGCCGGTGAAATCGGACTTTTCGTCCTGAGTGTTCACCGCGTCGCGCTGATCGGATATCCGGTGCGTCACCACATACGTGTCACCCCACCGTGTCGTCACTTCGCGGCAATCCTTGCGGCTGAAGGACGATGCTAATGCCTGGACGGCGTCGTGCCAGGCCTGTCGTTCTTCGCGGTAGCGGTCGACAATAGCTGCGGGCCAATCCGCCTTGATCCACTCCGCGATTACGTCCTTCGGTTCCGCGCCCACTTCAGCCACGTACTTGGGGTTTGGGATCCAGTCGGAATCGTGTCGGGACTCTTCGTCAGCGCCGAGCCGGGTCTTGGCAATGGCGAAATGCTGCTCGGGCGACATGGCGTCGTTTGCCGAAGGCTCGTTGCCTGGGACGAGATCGGGATTGAGCCGCAGTGTGATTTGTCCCGACTGTAGTGCGGTCAAGTCTCCGAGATCGACGACCGCATCGGTGTTGTCGGGGTCCCAGTTGTATGCGCTGAGCCCTCCGTAGGAAGTCGGAACCACTACCGTGTCGCCGGGGCGAATGTCGTTCGGATTCGTGGTGATGACGCTATCCTCGCGGCGCCACAGCAGAACCGGCCGAATCCACCCACGACGGTTGGAGTCGGGCGCGTTGACGCCTTCGATGTCAGTGAGCGCATGTTCGAGGGCTTGGTCAGAGTCCATGCTCCGGCGGAGCCACGAAATCGCCTGTGCCCGAGGGATAGACAGTGCTTCGCCCATCCTCGGTGTCACTGCGGTCAAGGCTGTGACGATGTCAGGCTTGGTCACGTCGGTCGTTTTCGTCCCGGTGCGGGCGGCGTCATCGTTGCCAGTCGATGCGATAGCGCTCAGAACGAGCTCGTTGACGTCGGTGCGCCACACGATCTCGACGTCGGTGTCGGCATCGGTGTCCGCGCCATGAAGAAACGGAGCGATGTCGACGTCACAGTCGGGGATAGGTGCCGTTCGGACGAGCCGATCCATGTGGGTTCGCAGCAGTGTCAACGATCGCGGCGGCTCGACGCTGAGTTTAGAGCGCCACTCGGATGTAAGCTGCTGGCCCATCGCTTCGATTCCGAAGTCGGAAATGCCTTTGTCGTTCAACCACTTCCAGGTTTCAGCCAAAGCTGGACCATAGACGGGGTCGTCGGAGTTGGCAGGTCCGAATATGACGCTGGGAACTGCGGTTTCGCCGAGTTGTGCGTAGCGTGCTCCAAGTCGGTCGACGCGACCGAATCGTTGGACGAGTGCGTCGATGCTCGCGACTTCAGTGAGCAGCACATCGAAGTCCAGGTCCGCTCCGGCCTCCAGTGTCTGGGTGGCGACCACAATCGACTTGGCCTGTTGGGCTTTACCGTCCGACCGCCAGCCTGAACCGCACAGCTTGTTCACTTCGTCCATGACCATGTCGCGGTCGAGCCCACGCATCCGTCCGGTGACCAGGATGACCTCAACGGAGTCATCGACAGACGCCCGAAGCGTCGAATAGATTGACGCCGCGAGACGCACACGGTTGACGATGACGCCCACTGACGTCACGTCGTCGGACTTGATCAAATTTTCAGCAGCACTAGCAATCTCGCGAGACTTTAGGGTGTCTGCTTTGACTGGATCCGCAGGAAGCTTGAGGGCATCGAGTCGCACGGGCTTCTTCGCGGTGAGCCTTGTTCTGAGTGTGACGTTGTCACGATCGGCGCTATCCAAACCGAACGAGTCCTCGACTTCTGCTGCTGGGACGGGAGTGGCAGACAGCTTGACCACTTGCCAGCGGTCCACCGACGGGTCGAGCCCGGACCGGAACTTCTTGCCGATCGTGGAGAGCAGGGTGGCGAATGGTTGGGCAAGATGGACTTCGTCGAGAAGAATGAGTGCGTCATTTCCGACGAGTCCCGCGTGGATGGGTTTCATACTGTCCGAGACGCCGTACCCACGGAAAAGTAGCCGCGAGCCAATCTTGTCGACGGTCGACGTGATGAGGCACGGCACATCAGGTCGCTGAGCCCAGGTGCCATCTTCGATGATGCCACCGCGCAACTCGGCGACCATCAGTGGAGTTGATTGTGCCCCAGCCAGTTCGGCTTGACGCTCGAGTAGACCGCGCTTGACTTGCTCGAGCACAGAACCCTGTGGCGCATCCAACAGCCGTCGACGTAGTTCGACTCCATGCGCGTGAGCCTGCTGAACAATCGATCGTCGATCAACGACGGTGATGATCCTGCGCGGGATGGGAAGTCCGGCGGCAAGGGCGAAGAGAGCGATGTCGATGATGGATGTCTTGCCGCTGCCGGTGGGCAGATCTAGTTGCGATGGGAACTTGCCGTCGCCCTGAGCAAACAGCTGTCCGGTCAGTCGGATCTGCCACGGGAACGGATCGTGACCGTTGGCCTCGCGGAAGAACTGCGGAAAGTCGTTGGCAGACAATGCCATGGTCATTGATCCCTTCTGGATCCCGGCATCGGGAGCAGCAGCCCGTAACCGAAGTAGCGGCCGGCCCCGAGGATCAACGGGCCTGAGACAGGTTCGTCGAAGGTGATCTGCAGGTGAGTGGTGTAGTTGCGGTGCCCCGTGGTGCCAGCGCCGTACTGCGGGAACCTCCTCCGCGCCTCGGGATTTCGTACCCTACCGATCTGCACAGGCGGAACGTTCGGCCACGGCGAACCCGGCACAGCGGATACCGACAGCGGAGTGGGGAGCCCTACGAGGCGACAAGTTCTTTCGACGATGGCGCTGATGGCGTCGTTGATCTCGTCGATGCCTGCGTTGGGTTTCACCTTGGGGTGGCGATCGAGGGCGACAGGTGTGACGCTCGCCCAGTGCGTCGCTGGGCGCGCCCAATAACTCCGCGACGAGACGCCTGCGCGTTTGTCGAACCCAGTTGTCGGCGAGTGGACCACCGGGTTGGACAAAAATCGTTCTGTACCGCCTGGAAGCGTGACAAAGAACGGCTGATCCCGAGAGTCGTCGCGCCATGCGTTGATCGCCGAATGCAAGGCGTGTTTCTCGTCGTCGGTTGTTGACTCCGGCAGTGCCAATGCCACCGCCCGGATCAGGCCGTCCGAGCGCATGTGGCCGACGTTGGGTAGCGCGAGCACCGACAGATGTGATGCGTCCAGCGCTGCAGATGGCGCTCCACCCTGGCGATGTCCGCTGATGAAGGGTGGCACCGGTTGGGGTCCGTGAGACATCAGCGCGCCACGGACCGCGCGTGTCAGTTCGTAAGTTCTTGCCAAGCTCAGTGATTCGCGTGGGTCGAGTGGAAAGACGATCCATTCGGATTGATCGTGCACAATTCCCTGAGCGTGGTTGATTGGTTCGCTGCCAGGTGCTGAGTAGGTCGTCATCAGGGCGGGTAGGGCGCGCCCGCTGATTCCCTGATGTCTGCGGAAGTCGGTCATGAGAATGTCAAGAACTCCTGACTGTACGGTTCGGAGTGCGGACCCGCTGGTGATTCTTGTTGAGTCATCGGCGGCAGGAACCCATGTCGGAGCGGGTGTTTCGCTGCTGGGTATGAGCCTGCAACTGACCATCGATGACGAGTGCCCCAGGCGTGCAATCGATCCCACGATGCGGTCAAGCTCGGCGCGCTCGGAATCCGATGGCTCGGCTGTGGGCCACGTGTACACAATCGTGTCACTGTCGGGATGGACGACCGGGAAGTAACGCGGTTGGTGGTTTCTGTTCTCCGGCAACAACTCCAGTGCGGCGTCCGGCGCCGACTTCTCGCTGGCTGTGTACTTGATTGTGTCGGCCTTGAGTTTGCTGACCAACTTGTCGTGCTTCTTCTCGCGCGCGAGTCGCTGCTTCTCGGTCTCGTTCTCGTCTGGGATGAGTTCGAGACTGGCGATCTCACGCCACTGCGGATGCACGTCGCGTGCCCACGAAGTCGCGAAGTTGCCTGCGACGTAGTGGGTCACCGCCGAACGTTCAGTCCACGCCGGAGTGCCATCGTCGCGGTAGGCAGAACATGACATCTCGGGTGCGCCTTGCGATTCCCACCAGCGAAGCACCGTGATGGCATCTTCATCATCGCTGTCGCGCAGTGCGGCGTCGACCGCGGCGTAGTAGAGGCGTGCCGGGTGGGGTGGCCACTCGGTGGCTGCTCGGTCCTCGAAGTTGCTCGCGCTATATCGGCCGGTGAGGAGCCGGACCTCGATCGCGAGCATCAGTCCTCCGCTGCGACGACCGCTTCGGATGCCGCGCGACTCTTGCGCACGACCTCCACCAGGCGTGGCGTCGGAGTGAGGAGGTGGAGGTCGTCACGCCAAGGGAGACCAGCTTTGGCGGTCTGGTTGGCTGCTTCGGTCGTCAGAGCGAGTGCGTCCTGCCCACTGATGCTGAACTCAGTGATGGAGCCGTCTCGTGCGATGACCTCAAACGTGAGGTCAGCCGTAGGTGCGAGAACGCATCGCGAACGTAGGTCGAAGCCGTTCTCGAAAGACAATGCTGTCGCGGCGATTCCAAGTGCAGCGAGCGTCGCGCGAGCGGCGGTACCCACCTGTGATCGCGTATCAGCGGGCAACGGTGAGCCATCCGCGTCGGACACGAATCGAAGTCGCCTCAGCTGGATGAACGAGATCGTGGTGGTCGATTCGATCGACCCTGCGGTGATGCCGCCGGCGGTCTCGTCAATCGACGGCGTGACATTGCCATGGTTGATTTCAGACGGCTTCAACTCCTTCGGCTTGCCCTTTTCCTTGAGGGCTTCACTTTCGTCGAGGGTCCAGGAATTGTCGGGCGTTCGGTAGATCTTCGTCCCTTTGATCTCGATGCCAAGCGGGTCGATTCGGGATGAGGTCTTGACGCCTACTGCGATATCTGTGGCAACGATCTCGCTGGTGATCGCCCGCTCGAACTTGCTGCCCCGGCCACCCTTTGGCCCGGTGGAGTCCCACCCGCCGAAGAGAGCGACGGTAGGTGCGTGGCGGAACAGCGGACTGGCATTCTTGGTGGTTGCGTTGGTGATCGCCTTGCCGATCGTCCCGGAGCGGAACGGTAGGTCTCCGTCAATCGAGTCGCGGAGGATGGCGTCGTATACGCGGTGTGGAACCTCGAGATCTGTGTGGATTCCGAAGTCTTCCAACCCTTCAACTGTGCTGAAGTCGACTCCGATGCGGGGCAAGGCGAATCCGTCGTACACGGCGTCACTAAGCGCGTTGGACAATACGTGAGCCTGTTGCGCAACCGAGCTCAGCACAACCGATTCCACCTTCTTGGTTTCGCCGTCTGTGCCGCGCACAACGCGGTTCTCAGTGGCGTACTTCAGCGCACCGTCGGCGACGCCGTACGTGGGCGGGAAGATTTTCGTGTTCGGGCCGCCGAGTGGCTCGAGGCCGGTCCGCACCCGGATTCCCGCGCAGGTGTCTACATAGTTGGCGAGGTCCTCGTAGTTCAGCGTCACGCGTGACTCCTTTGTCGGGTTTGCGTGTCATACCCGTATGCCACGCTCTCGTGAGGTCGTGCTCCCTGCTTGGAAAGATACACAGGGGTGGTAGCCGAGTCAATATGACCGATCTCGTAAAAATAAAACTAACAAGAACACCGCGAAGCGCCGACCAGTTCAGTCGGCTCGTTCAATGTGGCCGCGCCAAGGCGCGGAGGGGTGAGGTTGTACGGGTCGCGCAACCAGAAAACGAACAATCCTCAATGCGGCCCTCGTTCTATCGAGGGAGTTGGTCGTGGCCACAACACTACGCAATCGGGCCGGAGCTGGCCCAGCGTTCGCGAACTCGGTCCAATCCTTGGGATGGACTATGTATGACATACTCGGCACGACGGACGGCTTGAGGGGTCGGCCGTGAGTCGGGTCTACGTGTCGGCGTCGGCCAAGCGGCACCGGGTCTCGGCTTCGAGAATTCGCGCAGCACTCCGTCACGCCGGAATGCCAGAGCTGGTCCAGGGAGATCGCATGTTCTTCTTGGGAATCGACGACCGCGGTGTCCTGCTTGAGCTGATAGCTGTGCCGTGGCCCAAGGATGAGGAGCAGCTGATGGTCATTCACGCCATGCCCTACAAGTGGCGCGGTGGCAGAGGAGGTGCGATGTGAACGCTCTGGACCCAGCGAAGTTCAAGATCGATGACAACACTGAGTTTGTCGATGTCGACCTTGACGAAGAAGAGGTCTACTTCGAAGGTGAACGCCTGACCGAGGCGCGGGCACAGGAGGTTGCCGCGGAGGTGCTTGCCGAGGTTCGCAAGAGAAACCTCCGACCTGGTGGCAAATCGCTGTCGGGCGGGACCACTATGTCGCCGACCATCCAGGTTCGCGTGCCTGAATCGTTGAAGGTTGCGCTTGAAAGCGAAGCCGAGGAGCGGCACGTAGGTCTCTCCAAGCTTGTGCGGTCGATCCTCGAAGCACACGTTGGGCGGAGCGAGGCCTCCTAGAAGCGCTGTCCGTATTTGTCAGACCTTCGTGTGAGGGTGGCTCCACACCACCCGACGATGGCCGGGCGGTCACTTCCCACTTGGAGGCCAGCATGACAACGGATGTGCCTGACCTGTTACCAGCTCGAATGCTCAACGAGTACGTGTACTGCCCCAGACTGTTTTATTTGGAATGGGTTGATCGACGGTGGGCCGACTCCCACGACACCGAAGAAGGCCGATTCACTCATCGGGCGGTCGACAAGCGTTCGGGCACCCTGCATGAGCCCGATTCGGATTCTCCCACTGCGAAAGTCACGTCCCTGCACATCGAATCGCATGCTTTGGGACTGGTCGCTGTGGTGGATCGTGTTGACGACGGCGGCGATGGAACCGTCGTACCTGTGGACACGAAGAAGGGAAAGCCGTCGGCGTCGGGCCTGCCATGGTCGGCCGACGTCGTCCAGGTCTATGCGCAGGCCGCAGTGCTCCGCGACGCAGGCTACGAGGTCAACCGTGGCGCGCTCTACTACGCCGAGGTCAACCGGCGAATCACCGTTCCGATCACCGATGTCGAGGTTTCTGCGGCCGTCGAACTGGCTTCGGAGGCAAGGGAAGTGGCTTCGCGTGACACGGCGCCACTGCCGCTTGTTGCGAGCAAGCGCTGCCCCAGGTGCTCGTTACTCGGTCTCTGTATGCCCGACGAGACCAACAACTTGCTCGGACGTGTCGAGACGGAGCCGCGGCGACTCATGCCACGTGACCCGGACGCGCGACCGGTCTACGTGACAGAGCACGGTTCGACCGTCGGAATAGATGGCGGCCGGCTGCGCGTAGTCCAACGAAACGCGAAAGCGGTCGAGCTTCGCCTTATCGATGTCTCGCAGTTGTGTGTGTACGGCAACGTGCAGGTCAGCACACAGGCGCTTTCTGAGCTCTGGTCCCGGGGAGTACCTGTGCTCTGGTTCAGTTTCAACGGCTGGTTGCGAGGATGGGCCCAAGGCGAGATGTCGAAGTACGTGCAACTTCGGATGCAGCAGTCGGCAATCGCACCTGAAACTGCGCTTGGTATCGCGCGGGCGATGATATTTGGCAAGATCAAGAACGCGCGAACATTGTTGAGGCGCAACTCGAGGGCTGATGTGACCAAAGCCGTCGAATCTCTTGGAGGACTGGCAGATACCGCAGCTTCCGCTGCTTCTGCGGCTGAGTTGCTCGGAATCGAGGGCGCAGCTGCGCGTACCTACTTCGGCCAGTTCAGCGGGTTGCTGCGTGGAAGCAATGGGGGCCTTGCCGCGCAGTTCGACGCAAACGGACGTAAGCGTCGACCAGCCCCCGATCCGATCAACGCCCTACTTGGGTACGTCTACGCACTACTGGTGAAAGACATTGTGGCAGTGTGTATCGCGATCGGTCTCGATCCGTACATCGGCGTGTATCACAAGCCCCGATACGGTCGCCCAGCCCTGGCGCTGGACATTATGGAAGAGTTCCGTCCGCTCCTGGCCGACTCGACGATCATTGGCATGCTCAATAACGGTGAGATCACCTCAGGTGACTTTGAACGTCGCGGAAAGGCCTGCTGGTTGACGCTTCAAGGCCGACGCAAGGTGATTCGGGCATACGAACGGCGTATGGACATCCGGGTCACTCACCCGCAGTTCGGCTACAAGCTCACGTACCGAAGAGTGCTCGACGTTCAAGCGCGCATCCTGGCCGCGGTGATCGTCGGTGAGCTGCCGGAGTACACGCCGATGGTTACGAGGTGATATGCGATGGCTCGACGCCGTCACCTCATTGCCTATGACATCTGCGAACCCGTACGCCTCCGACGCGTCGCCAAGGTCATGGAAGCGTTTGGCACGCGACTCCAGTACTCGGTCTTCCTATGCGACCTCTCCGAACTCGAGCGGATGAGGTGGAGGGCGGAGATTCACGAAGTTGTCGACTACTCAGAGGATTCCGTGGTGGTAATCGACCTTGGGGCGCTGGATAGCTCCGCAGAAGTGGTACAACTCGGGAGGCCGAGAGCTATGCCGGATTCGGGCGCAGCGGTGATCTGAGCTGTCTGCGAGCGGTCCGACTGGTGCGCCGTGCCTGGGCAGCGCTCGCGCGCTGGTCACATGACCTTTGAGAACCGAAGAGCGCAGATGTACGATCGATTGGGTTCGATTATTAGCGACCCGCTCGCGATGTCGTGTGTTTCCGCACGTCAGGGGACCAGATTTTGCCGAGCGGTCTTTCCGGTCCTTATGGACCGGCAGCATTGAGGCACGGCGAAGCTCTTCCTCTGCGCGAGCAGCGTCGTCGGGTCTTTCCGGTCCTTATGGACCGGCAGCATTGAGGCGATCGAAGCGCGGCCGGGCTACCTGGTCACGTTCAAGTCTTTCCGGTCCTTATGGACCGGCAGCATTGAGGCATAAACCGTTGCGACCCGTCCGGGCCGAACGTCTGGATGTCTTTCCGGTCCTTATGGACCGGCAGCATTGAGGCCCGTAAGCCCGATGAGCGCCTGGAGCCGGTAGTCCCCCGTCTTTCCGGTCCTTATGGACCGGCAGCATTGAGGCATCGGCGCGGCAGTGTCGTTCAAACACATGCGCGGGTCTTTCCGGTCCTTATGGACCGGCAGCATTGAGGCGAGCATTGCAAACTCTGCTCCCTCATCGTATGCGGAGGTCTTTCCGGTCCTTATGGACCGGCAGCATTGAGGCCGCTATGTGGAGCACTGGCTGTGTACGGAAGTGAGGGTCTTTCCGGTCCTTATGGACCGGCAGCATTGAGGCGGTGGGGTGCCCGTCGTGGGCGATGACCTCGTCGCCGGTCTTTCCGGTCCTTATGGACCGGCAGCATTGAGGCACGGAGCACCCCCAGAATGCGACGGCACCTGGGACACGTCTTTCCGGTCCTTATGGACCGGCAGCATTGAGGCAGGTGGTAGACGGCGTTGACCTGTGCGCGGCGGCGGGTCTTTCCGGTCCTTATGGACCGGCAGCATTGAGGCTCTAGGATCACGAGGAATGTAGGCAGGAGCGTCCGGGTCTTTCCGGTCCTTATGGACCGGCAGCATTGAGGCGTCGTCCAGTGGAACGACAGCGGCAACACCGCCGTCACGTCTTTCCGGTCCTTATGGACCGGCAGCATTGAGGCGTCAGATCCCTCGACGCCCTTGGCGCGGGCGGTCGCGTCTTTCCGGTCCTTATGGACCGGCAGCATTGAGGCTCCGACAGCGCGGCGCCACGCAACTGGAGGTCGAGGTCGTCTTTCCGGTCCTTATGGACCGGCAGCATTGAGGCGACGTAGCAGTCGGTCGAGTTCGACGCGAATTGCACGGTCTTTCCGGTCCTTATGGACCGGCAGCATTGAGGCAATACATCAACGGCGACAGGGACACCGAGTCCCAGGTCTTTCCGGTCCTTATGGACCGGCAGCATTGAGGCTTGGTCCTCCATGGCGCGTCACGCTTGGGGTAGTGGTCTTTCCGGTCCTTATGGACCGGCAGCATTGAGGCTACATAGTGCTCTGGCCTCTGCTATCTGGGTCGGTGGTCTTTCCGGTCCTTATGGACCGGCAGCATTGAGGCCCGATTGCCGCGCCGAGGTACCCCAGGGCCGCGTTGGGTCTTTCCGGTCCTTATGGACCGGCAGCATTGAGGCCATGAGGCCGAAGTGGATTCCGGCCACACCCACCGGTCTTTCCGGTCCTTATGGACCGGCAGCATTGAGGCCCGATTGAGCCTGCAGGGATCGCCGACAAGAAAGGGGTCTTTCCGGTCCTTATGGACCGGCAGCATTGAGGCTGGTCAACTGGTGGGGTAACGGTGAGGGTATAGCAGGTCTTTCCGGTCCTTATGGACCGGCAGCATTGAGGCCTGGCCGTCGGCGTATCCGTGACACAGGTGCCGTGGGTCTTTCCGGTCCTTATGGACCGGCAGCATTGAGGCGGTGCTCACCTGCTCACGGTTCGCCTTGATCCGAAGTCTTTCCGGTCCTTATGGACCGGCAGCATTGAGGCAGGTTGATGCGATCCTCGACCTGCCGAGCGGCAAGGGTCTTTCCGGTCCTTATGGACCGGCAGCATTGAGGCGCGGATGCCTTCTAGTCCTGCTGCGAACTTCGCATGTCTTTCCGGTCCTTATGGACCGGCAGCATTGAGGCGACGCGCACGCCACCGAGCTTTGAAACCCTGCGTGGTCTTTCCGGTCCTTATGGACCGGCAGCATTGAGGCCCATCTTCGTTCCCGAAGAGCTCCAGCATGAGCGCCCGTCTTTCCGGTCCTTATGGACCGGCAGCATTGAGGCAGGCCCTCATCGCGCAGGCGCTCGAACACCTCCTGGTGTCTTTCCGGTCCTTATGGACCGGCAGCATTGAGGCACGGCGGGGGAGAGAAGAACGCGAAGGGCGAAAGCTCTGTCTTTCCGGTCCTTATGGACCGGCAGCATTGAGGCGTGGATGCGTTGATCGAACAGCAGCGGGTGACGGTCGGTCTTTCCGGTCCTTATGGACCGGCAGCATTGAGGCTGGAGCTGGTTGTGCTTGTTTGATGCGGCCGGGGCCGGGTCTTTCCGGTCCTTATGGACCGGCAGCATTGAGGCAGTTTCACCACAGTGTCAGAGCTCCGTCCGTCTCGAGTCTTTCCGGTCCTTATGGACCGGCAGCATTGAGGCTTTAAGCCTCAGGCGTGGCACCCCGCCCAGGCCCCCTGTCTTTCCGGTCCTTATGGACCGGCAGCATTGAGGCCCCATCGCGATCGACTTGCCGGTCTGCGGGTCGTTCGGTCTTTCCGGTCCTTATGGACCGGCAGCATTGAGGCTATCCCGATGACACCGACGAGGTCGAGAAGCCGCCGAGTCTTTCCGGTCCTTATGGACCGGCAGCATTGAGGCACGCAGTGACCCACCCATGAAATGAGAAGGGACCCACGTCTTTCCGGTCCTTATGGACCGGCAGCATTGAGGCGAGAATGAGACGAGCCCAGCTCGCATCGATCTGCGCGTCTTTCCGGTCCTTATGGACCGGCAGCATTGAGGCCGGCTGCTGCAGCGCGGCGACTACGACGGATCGTTGGGTCTTTCCGGTCCTTATGGACCGGCAGCATTGAGGCCCTGTCACGATTGCGGGGACGGCGCCGGATGGTCAGGTCTTTCCGGTCCTTATGGACCGGCAGCATTGAGGCATCTGTTCAGGCCGGGTGAGGGTTGCCGCCCTCCCCGGTCTTTCCGGTCCTTATGGACCGGCAGCATTGAGGCATCTCGTTCAGGTAGCCGGCGCGACCGCCGGCGATCGCGTCTTTCCGGTCCTTATGGACCGGCAGCATTGAGGCTGGTCTCAGGAGGAGTTACACCGTCCACCCCATCCACGTCTTTCCGGTCCTTATGGACCGGCAGCATTGAGGCGATCGTCCTCGAAGTGAAGCAGGACGCGACGGGTGGGTCTTTCCGGTCCTTATGGACCGGCAGCATTGAGGCCCGTAGAGCTTTGTCTGATCGATGTGGTCGCTCGCGTCTTTCCGGTCCTTATGGACCGGCAGCATTGAGGCTTGATCCGACGGTCGACCCATGCGTTGTCGGCGGTCAGGTCTTTCCGGTCCTTATGGACCGGCAGCATTGAGGCCATCTCGGTGGTGCGGCCGAGGGTGGCGATGGTGTTGGGTCTTTCCGGTCCTTATGGACCGGCAGCATTGAGGCTCGACGAACGCCGCGCACGGCACCCGGTAGGTGACCTGTCTTTCCGGTCCTTATGGACCGGCAGCATTGAGGCCCAGCTGTGCCCTCACGCGGCACCCGGTAGGTGACCTGTCTTTCCGGTCCTTATGGACCGGCAGCATTGAGGCCCACCGGAACTTGAGGGCTTTGCGGGTGACGGGCACGGTCTTTCCGGTCCTTATGGACCGGCAGCATTGAGGCGGACTGCGAAACCGGGAGCTTAGAGGTCGCGCACTCGTGTCTTTCCGGTCCTTATGGACCGGCAGCATTGAGGCTCCGTACCTACCGTGACGGTGACGAGCATGGCTGGGTCTTTCCGGTCCTTATGGACCGGCAGCATTGAGGCCGACGCCGACTTGTTGGATGGCGGGTACGAGGATCGGGTCTTTCCGGTCCTTATGGACCGGCAGCATTGAGGCGGTGTCGGTGATCACCTGGCGTGCAGCCGCGACACCGTCTTTCCGGTCCTTATGGACCGGCAGCATTGAGGCCACATCGGCGTCGAGGGGGCCAGGATCAGGCTTGCGGTCTTTCCGGTCCTTATGGACCGGCAGCATTGAGGCTCGGGGTCGGGCGTCCAGGAGCGGACGACGATCTCGGTCTTTCCGGTCCTTATGGACCGGCAGCATTGAGGCCGGCGTGGGTGCGGCGGGTGCGGATTCGAGGTGCGGTCTTTCCGGTCCTTATGGACCGGCAGCATTGAGGCGGCGCCGACGCCTTCGACGTCGATTTTGCAGCGGAGTCTTTCCGGTCCTTATGGACCGGCAGCATTGAGGCGACGGCTACGTCGCCGAGATCGCCGACCCTCGCCTCGGTCTTTCCGGTCCTTATGGACCGGCAGCATTGAGGCAGCTCACTCGACGGCACCCTCACCACCGGGTACGGGTCTTTCCGGTCCTTATGGACCGGCAGCATTGAGGCCAAAATGTCTGCGGCGTAACGTCGTTTGATCGTCGGCAGGTCTTTCCGGTCCTTATGGACCGGCAGCATTGAGGCGTCATGTGAGTTGCGGCAGCCGGTAGTGCGGCCATTGGTCTTTCCGGTCCTTATGGACCGGCAGCATTGAGGCATCGGGGTGGCGGCATGAACTCCGGACTCGCCCAGGTCTTTCCGGTCCTTATTGACCGGCAGCATTGAGGCCCCGAATAGGTGACCGAATACGACAGCGGGTTGCGGTGGTGTCTTTCCGGTCCTTATGGACCGGCAGCATTGAGGCGTTCGGTCGTTGACTGAGCTGACGGTCGTGATTGGCGTCTTTCCGGTCCTTATGGACCGGCAGCATTGAGGCGCTCCCGGTGGCTACACGAGCCCATCCTTGAACGACGTCTTTCCGGTCCTTATGGACCGGCAGCATTGAGGCAATCGTCAGGAACAGAGAATAGGTCAGGCGGCTTTGGCGTCTTTCCGGTCCTTATGGACCGGCAGCATTGAGGCTTCTGTTTCGACGTAGACCTTGCTACGTCGGGCAGTGTCTTTCCGGTCCTTATGGACCGGCAGCATTGAGGCAGTTGCGTCGGCGAGTGCTCGTCGGCGTGCGGTGAGGTCTTTCCGGTCCTTATGGACCGGCAGCATTGAGGCACCAGTCGGTTGTGCCGACCACCGATGGCGATCTGGTCTTTCCGGTCCTTATGGACCGGCAGCATTGAGGCGGGTCGATCCCGAGGTAGCCGCACGCGTCGACGAAGGGTCTTTCCGGTCCTTATGGACCGGCAGCATTGAGGCCTGTGGTTAATCCGAGCCGTCATCGGTCGCGGTCTCGTCTTTCCGGTCCTTATGGACCGGCAGCATTGAGGCGCCGTGATCCCACTGTGAGAGGTGCTCTGCGATAGCGTGTCTTTCCGGTCCTTATGGACCGGCAGCATTGAGGCGGGCAAGAGTTCAGCCGCTCCAACGGCTGGTCGCTTCGTCTTTCCGGTCCTTATGGACCGGCAGCATTGAGGCCGCTACGGCGGATCACCGCAGCGCAGGTGAAGGCCGGTGTCTTTCCGGTCCTTATGGACCGGCAGCATTGAGGCATTCGCCCGTTCTCATCGATACTCACGTACCACACGTCTTTCCGGTCCTTATGGACCGGCAGCATTGAGGCCCGTTCGCGCTCTACTCGGTGTTCTGCTTCGTCGCCTGTCTTTCCGGTCCTTATGGACCGGCAGCATTGAGGCGACGAAGCGTACGTGAAGCAGCTTCGTGACGAAGCCGGTCTTTCCGGTCCTTATGGACCGGCAGCATTGAGGCTCACGTCGGGCTCGTCGGGGTCGGGAACGATCCTGGTCTTTCCGGTCCTTATGGACCGGCAGCATTGAGGCGGCTGTGCGGAAACCCGTACCGGGCACCCGCCGACCAGTCTTTCCGGTCCTTATGGACCGGCAGCATTGAGGCAATCCCTCTATGCGACCACCGAAACCCCTTGACGCGTCTTTCCGGTCCTTATGGACCGGCAGCATTGAGGCCAGCATGCGCGTGCGGTGGTGAAGACACGCCTGTCGGGTCTTTCCGGTCCTTATGGACCGGCAGCATTGAGGCAGGCGTTGAAATCGGTTCTTGCGGAACAGATCAGTGGGGTCTTTCCGGTCCTTATGGACCGGCAGCATTGAGGCAGGAACTTGCGACGGGACTCGGTGATCGGGTTCTTCGTGTCTTTCCGGTCCTTATGGACCGGCAGCATTGAGGCGAGACCACCGACCGCGACGAGCGAGCGATGTACGAGTCTTTCCGGTCCTTATGGACCGGCAGCATTGAGGCTCATCCTTCTCCGTTCTCGGGGGCTGTCTAGTCCCGTCTTTCCGGTCCTTATGGACCGGCAGCATTGAGGCCACTTGGCACGGTTGGCGATGTTGCCAACGGCCGGGTCTTTCCGGTCCTTATGGACCGGCAGCATTGAGGCCGTACATCCCACGAGTGAATGAGGTCGGCGACCCCCGTCTTTCCGGTCCTTATGGACCGGCAGCATTGAGGCTTGCCAGCCTCAGCCGACGCGGGGCAGATGACTTCGCGTCTTTCCGGTCCTTATGGACCGGCAGCATTGAGGCAGATATTGACCGCGTCCGATAGGTTCTGTCATTTGAACGTCTTTCCGGTCCTTATGGACCGGCAGCATTGAGGCATAGGGTGGATCGTCGCGCTGGTAATGGCGGTCCGAGGTCTTTCCGGTCCTTATGGACCGGCAGCATTGAGGCGGGCCCGTCGTGCGTGTGGCGAAACGCCCGGATATGTCTTTCCGGTCCTTATGGACCGGCAGCATTGAGGCACACAGTAGTTGGCGAGTCCCCAAGCGGTGCCCGGTCGTCTTTCCGGTCCTTATGGACCGGCAGCATTGAGGCTCCCAGCCCCGCGCCCGCCACTCGGCGACAGCCTCAGGTCTTTCCGGTCCTTATGGACCGGCAGCATTGAGGCGGATAGTTGTCCGGCTTGTACGTCGGCATCACGACCGGTCTTTCCGGTCCTTATGGACCGGCAGCATTGAGGCATCGACATCCACCTGGTCAGCGGATGCACCAGCCGGAGTCTTTCCGGTCCTTATGTACCGGCAGCATTGAGGCGATGAAGTGACCCTCGCGCGACCTCAGCTGCTTCCCGCGACCACGACTACAGTCGCGGGAACCAGCTGGGGTCGCGGGAGTAGTCGCCTGCCGCCGAGCTACAACGCCGACATATGCACGATCGTGTCGTCGACGGTGATGCGCTCGTCGGCGGCGATCCGTAGTGCGGTCTCGTGATCGAACGTGATGCGGACCGAGAACTCGATCTCCTGGCCGCTGGCAACGGTCACCGAATACACCTGTCCGGGGCTCATCTGGATGGATCGTCCACCCGTGGTCACCACTGTCGTGGTGTTCACGGCGTCGCGTAGCGCGGGATCGCCGGTGATGGTGGTATCGGAAGTCTGCAGTCGCACAGTGACTTCCGAGTTGTCACTGGTGACGATGTGTCCGGTCACGCGATGAATCATGACGTCGCCGGGCACAATTCGGATCGACGTCGGATCGGAGATCTTGGTGCTGTCGTGGTACCACTGATCGTCCGTCGACGACCAGCGGATCTCGGAGGTCGACGGCCAGGCAGGCGTCACCGGGATGATGATGCCGGATGATCCGGATTGTGAACTGTCCGTTGATGACCCGCTGCCGGAGGAGGTCGATGCACCACCGCGCCCGCTCGGTGGCGTCGGGGAAGATCGGTTGGTCTGCCCTGCTTCCGTGGTTGTTCCGGAGCTAGGGATCGGCACGAACGATAGCGACGCGTCCGGGCGCTTGTGCTGCCCTACTTTGTCCGATGTCGATGAACCGAACCCGCTCGCGTCTGACCAATACTTCAGGGGCGCAACGATACCGAGCAGCAGAAGGATCCCGACAATGATTGCCAGCGTGCCTTTGGTGAAGCGCGGACGACCCCTCGACGTCCGCTCTGTCTCATCGGTCATTACGTGGCCGTCATCGCTTTCGCTGTCATTGCGCTGCCGTCACCGTCGGTACTGCCGCCGACGTCGGGGCGACCTCCTGCTGGGTGGCCGTGGTCGTCTGTGATGACGTCGTCGGGTCGGTTGTCGTCTGCGCCGGTGCCTGGGAAGTCGTCGTGGTCGCCGGGGCGGTGCTGTTGGTGACGTCGAAGGCGGTCCAGGTATCGCCGACCTTCTTCACGATCACCGAGGAGCCGTCGGGCTGATGCACGGTGAGGATGTCCGATGTCGCATCCCACGTCAGCGTCGAACCGGCCTTAACTGTTGTGGTGTAAACGGTTTCGCCGCTGGACGACTTCAGCGTTAGCGTCGTCCCGGTCAGCGATGCCGTCACCGAACCCGACTGTGACTTCGTCGCCCCGGCGGCTTCGGTGACCGTGGCCGTCGACGTGCTGTCGGCCGTGCTCGACGATCCTGACGCCGCAGTGGTGCCCGGTGCCGAAGACGTTGTCGGTGCTGACAAAGACGATGATGAGGACGAACTCTGGCTCGAACTGGCGGAGCTGCTGGACGCGGAACTGCTTGCGCTCGAGGACGTCGTACTGCTGCTCGCCCCGACCTTCAGCGACTTCAGTGACGCCGCTAGCGGCGTGACCGCTGAGACAGCGGGCCAGGTGTAGTGGTTGGCACCGGTCGCATCACCCACCGTGCAGGTATATGCGCCGGCGTTCAACGCCCGGTAGATCGTCCCGTAGGAGTAGTTGGCCGATACCATCCCATCCGACGTGCGGACGGTCCGCAGGGTATAGCGCTGGGTGGTCGTCGGCGTTCCGACGACATCGGTGGGCGCGGTAGCGGTGTAACTCAACGTCGAACTCGGAAAGTTGTACTGCGACTGGACGGTTGTCGGAGTGGAAGTGAGGTCGGTGGGTAGGGCAGCGCTGGCGGCCAGAAAGCTCAGCTGCACACCGAATCCCGCCGCTGGGGCTGTCCACGAGATGGTGCATCCGTTAACGCCCAACGACAGTGTGGAAATTGTCGCCTTCCCGTTTGCGCCTGGGAACGAAGCCTCGAATGCTCCCATCGTCATCGTTTCGGTCATCGTCGCGGTGTCAGTGAGGGCTGCGGCTTCAGCGGCACCCACTTGCTGCGTCATCAGTGCGGCTGCGGTGCCTGCTGCCACCGCGGCGGATGTCACGGCATGTCGGGCCCGGTGTCGCGACGTGGGTTCTTCCGCTGATCGGTGCAGGGAAGGTTGTCGGAACCGATCAGCCAGCGAGCTGCGCGTCGACTGTGGTCGACGGGGGCGTCGAAATGTCATGTAGAGCAAGGACACTGCGACCATGACGCCGATGACCCGTCCGCCCAGAGTTTGGAACCAGGAGACCACGTAACCGAGGGTCGGGATCGTGGCGACGACGCGATCGGCCTGGCCGACCACGTAGGGCTGGGGGTCAGCGCTCTCGTTGGCATCGCCCTTCAAGTACGCCGAGACCGCCACCTGCGACGGCGCAGCGAGCCGGACGACGCGGTGGGTGACACGGGTTCCGTCAGGTGTGGTGACGCTGATGACGTCGCCCGGTGCGATTGCGGTGCCCGGCACGGAGCGTGAGAGCGCCAGCGAGCCGGCCGGCATGTCCGGAGCCATCGAGTTGGTCCGCACCACCAGCGGGGTGACACCGAAGAACGCTGCGGCGATTGCCAGCGCGAGGCACGCGATGCCGCCGACAGCGCCGAGGGTGAGGGCGATCTCGCGAAGAAGTCGTCTCATGTCACGCCGCCTGCGTTGCAGTGAAAGTCCATGTGGCGGAGATCGAATCGCTCTGATCCGCGGCGAGAGTGTCGGGCGCGGCGGCGATCCACACGCACAGGTTCTCGCTCTGCCCTGCGGCTAACGAGCGGGAAGCGATCCACGAGTAGACCTTTCCGGTCGCCCAGTTATCCCAGATCTCGTGACCAGTCCAGGTGGGCAACGCCGGAATCGACGATGTGGTGGTCATATTCGCTTCTTTGACGCCGGGCTCCAGGGTTCCGATGGCTGTACCGCCCGAGCACTTTCCGACGCCGTTCGCATTGACCGGAGTCGCCCCGGCGTACACGCGGAACACGCCGTGGTACTTCATGAGCCCGGTCGGCACCGGCGCGATCGTCGCGGAGTAGGTGAAGTTGAATCCGCCGGCGTTCTTCACCGTCAGTGTCGCGGCCTTCGAGCTGCCGGGTTGCATGTCGGACTGGTTCATCGCGGTCCAGGTCAGTGAATCCTGGTCGTTGAGTTTGAGATCCACGCTCCCGAGGCTGAAGTTGCCGGTGGTCACGGTGGTCGAGTCACTCCAGTACGCCATCGTCGAGACGGCGCCAATACCGAGCACCATGCCGATGGACAGCACGGCACGCAGCCGCGTGGAGATGAGAATGCGCAGAATCCGCTTGATCATTGCTGCTGTACCGCCCCAATGACGTAGGAGCCGCTGTAGGTGGCCCCGGCGACGGCGGTACTGCTCACAGTTCCTCGGAGACAAAGGATTTCGCTGCTGCCCTTGGCGAGGGTGCGGTAGTCGCTCGTCGTGGTGATCGCGGTTCCCGGCATGGTTGCCGCAGTGGAACCGTCACAGGTCGACGCGCTGGTCACGACCGATGCGACCAGGGTCAGCTTCGTCGAATCCGTGGAGGTGATGGAGGTCAGCTTGTACCCGAGCTTGGTATCGCCACCGTTGGCGACGACCACCGAGACTGTCTTCATGTCGCCGGGGCTCAGTGCTGTGCCGCCCAACGACGACAACGACAACGCATGGCTTCCGCCCGCGGTCAGGGTGAGGGTGCCCGAGCTGATGGTGGCGGAGCTGACTGCCTTGGTGTCCTGCCAATATGCGCCGGACTGTTTGATCGAGATCAACCCGGCCACCGCAGCAACGCCCAGTGCAAGGACACCGAGAATCAACGGCAACCGCGTGCGGCGTGTGCGTGCCGCGTGGACGGTGGTCATAGCCGGATCCGATCGGTGTGCCGCTCCTCCCATGAGTAGTCACGGGGAGAGAGAAGGGGTGAGGAGGTGTAAGGACGGCTATAGGCCTTCGGCGGAACATAGACATCGGTGTCATCGTCGACGTTCAGGACCGGCGATTCACGCCTGCTGTCGTTGCGTTGGCGGCGATGGCGCCCGGTCACGTTCACGTCGTCGATGAGGTCGTCGTCGGCGGATGCGGCGTCGAACTCGAGGTCTTCGGTGACGCTCTCTGTTTCGCCGTCGGGCGAGAGGTCGCCGTTCGGTGGCGCTTTGCGTTCCCGACGTCGGTCTCGGAAGCCGCCGATGATCATCCAGCCGGCGTACGCGAACAACAGGCTCGCCACGACGTAGACCGCGATGATGTGCTGCTTTCCGGTGATCATCTGGTTCAGGTACCCGATGTAGGGCACCGCATACCAGACCTTGCCGCGAATCTGTTCGGCGAGAATGGGTTTGGGGTCGGGCTTGGGGTTGTTGTCGCCCTTGGTGGTAAAGGTCAGCCGGCCTCTATCGTCTTGGCCCATGCCGATGATCCGGTGGGTCACCACTTCCGGTTCGCCGGAGCGGAGCTGATAGGTGACGACGTCACCAGTCTTCAGCGTCGTCGGGTCGGTCTCCTTGGCCACCACCAACGATCCCGGCGGCATGAGCGGTCGCATCGACGACGTGAGAATCGTGTAGGGCGTGGCGTTGGCCATCCGCGGGATGCCGACGACCGCCAGCAGAAGTGCGAGGGCCGCGAACAAGAACAGCCAACTGAACACCTGACGGGTGAACGCCAACCATGAGAATGCCTCGTAGGCATCGTCGACCTCGTCAGCGCTGATGTCGTCGTCGGTGACGATCGTCGCCTGGTCGGTGCTCATGATGGCCTCTCTGGGGGATGGAGTGGGGAAGGATGCTCGAAGGGGTGTGACTGAAGACGGATCACACCCCTTCGAGCAGTTTCGTGAGAGCCGCGCCGTCCCCCGCACGGATGGGCGCCCACGAAGCTTTTGGCTCGCCGGTGACTAGGTCACGGAGTCGGGTTCGCTGCCTGGCTCTTCGATGTGTTGAGGACCTGGGTCAGGTTCAACGAGATGTTGGACAGCGTGATCGTCCCGTTCTCGCTGCCGTTGGTTGCACTGTCGAACGGAAACACGAGAGTCACCTTTACCGGGATGTCCTGGGCGCCCGCTACAGGGGTGATCGTCAGGGCGGTGTCTTGCGACGCAGCGCCCGTGTTGGTGATTGCGGTGTTGCCCGCACCTGCTGTCACTGTGGTGGTGACCTCGGAGCCCAGCGTCCCGGAGACGACGCCGTGGGTGTTCGCGGAAAGCTTGGCTGCCATGTCGGTGCCCTGGGCCTGCACATGCAGGGTGGTCGTGTAGGTGAGCTTGTCACCTGGGCTCACCTTGAAGGAGCTGGGGTCGATCGTCGTAGCGGTCTGGTCTTTCCACACTCCGTCGTCTTTGGTCATGTTCAGCTGGCCGGCGGTGATGGTTCCACCGTCGATCGTTTCCGAATCACTCCAGTATGCGAGCGAGCCAAGGCCCCCCAGCAACAGGACTGCGGCTCCGCCCGCGGCGACTGCTCCCTTGGTTTGCTTCTTCATGGTTTTTCTCTGCTTTCGGTGTGGGTTATTGATTCTTGTACTGCTGTGGTGATGTGGGCCTGCCGCAGCCCGTCATTCTTGCTGCACCATTCCTACGCCTGTTGAGGACCGCTTTACAACATACGTTGAAGTATTTTACGACTCAGTCAGATAACGGTGCCCGATTATTTTGACTGCCCGGTAATTTAGCTACATCACCAAATGCTTACAGTGAACATGCAGGTCGACGGATTGGCCATCCACTCAAGCGGATGCTTGATTGGCCAAAACCTCACTCGTTACTTGCTGGGCTGAAGTGTAACGAATGTGATCAAGATCACACCGCTCGATTGCGGACTGGACACAAGTGCTGATCAGCGTGTTAACCTGGTTGAGACCAAACGCAGCGCGGACTGTTACTTAGCGATCCGGGTCACACTCCTTGAGAGTGGTGAAGCCAGCATTTGGTTTGTTCGACCTCTGCCGCTAGATCGTTGCTCCCACCCGCTTATTGGGTGAGGCCGAGATTCTTGCACTCACATAATCACCAGAATCCGTATTCCTCTCGAACTGGGGGATGGGGTCGGTGAATTCAAATGAAAGCAAGATTGGCAAAGAGGAATGAACGTAAAAGGCTTACACAGAGCAACATCAAATGCGCGTCGATGGGGAATTCTCGGATTCGTCGCGGCCGCCACGTCGGTGACCATGATCGCCGTGCAGGCGCACACTGAGGCGCCGTCGACAGCGAGTCCGTCGCCCGCGGTGAGCTCGGAGCAAGCTGCGCCAGAGAAGAGCGTCGACAAGATCAACTATCGCGTCGAGCCCAAGGGTGACCGCATCCTGGTCGCGATCGACGCCGGCTCATTGCGCGTTTCGAAGAATCAGCTCGAGCTGGTTGAACCCAAGGGCAAGGTCGTCGCGAGCGTGCCGCTGGACTACCGGGTGGGCCAGACCCTCTATCACCTCGGTACCGACGTGCAGGGCCGTAGCGCCACCCTCGTCGCAGCGCCGGCATCGCTGCCGAGCACCGGTCGCGTCGCAGCGGCCAACACCACTGTCACGGTGACCTCGACGTCGACGGCCTCAACCTCGGCGACCTCGGATGCCGATGCCCAGGCCGACCGCCTCGATAAGGCCTTCACCCGCATGGGCACCGAGCTCAGCCTGACGATGGCCATCGGCACGTCGCTGGGCACCATTCTCGGTGGCGCGCTCGGCTGCGTCATCGGGCTGGCTGGCGCGATCGTCGGCTGCATCCCCGGTCTGGTCGCAGGTGCCACCACCGGCGCAGTCGTCGGATCTGTGGTCATCGGTGGCATCGGCGCATTGATTGCAGCTGGAATCTTTGCCTACACCATGGCCGCCCCGCCGGCGAAGCCGAAGAAGACCTCGACCACCACCCAGCGGCCGACCACTCAGGTCAACGCCGTGACCCCGACCGTGCAGGCAGCCAACTGAGCGTGCCCGCATGGCCGGTGGTCACCGCGTGATCAACTGCTGCGTCGTTGTGCGGCTCGACGCCGCGCCGCGCGATTGCCGGTGATCACCCGAGGCGCACGCTGGTAGGCGGTTCCGGTGTCGTCGATGCCCATGATCGGCTGATGCATCTCGAGTAGTGCGTACCCGTCATCCCACGGGAACTGTCCGTACTCATCGGGCCAGACCACCTGCAGCGCAGGCGAATCCGCGAAGAGCAGGTTGGCCATCAGCATGTCGTCCTTGTCGACGATCTCGATCAGCCTGACCGGCACATCCACCGCGGCCAGGGCCACCTCGACCCGGCCGGCCACCAGGGTTTGCCAGTCGTTGTGGTGAAGTAGCTCGCCCAACTCGTTGAGAACCCTGGCCGAGGTGACCGGGTCCAACCCGTAGACCGCCAACTCCGGGATGTCGTGCAGGGTCAGCCCGGCGGTATAGGCGAAGGGGCAGTCGGGTGGGACGCAGTCTGGCGAGGAGCAACTGCACAGATCGCTGACCGCGGTGACCTGCCAGCCGTTGCGTCGGATGGTGTCGATGCTCGAACGGACGTGGGGGTTGGGATGCCACCGCGGCAGACCCCGGATGGCCGAGTCATGGTCCGACATGGTTCGCTCCTTTGTTCGATGGTGCGATCATGACACCACGGGGGTCTGACAATGTTCGCCACCTCTCTCACCCGGCCGGAATCCGCCCGCACGCGTCGGTGATGACCCCGAGCAGCCAGCGTTGCGCGGGATGCGGCGCCGGCGAACGTCGCATGTACGCCGAGACCTCGATCGGTGCGATCTCCCAGGGCAATGTGAACGTTCGCAGGGACTGGCCGCGCGACATCAGCGCGGCCACGATGTCAGGGATGATGGCCACCAGTTCCGTCGCGCCGACGACGTAGGGGAGCGCCGCAAATCTCGTGACGCGCACAGCAATTCGATCCTCCAGTCCGTGATCGCCGATCGCCGCCCGTGGCCCGGGGTGGCCGGTTGACCCGTCCACCACCACAAAACGTTCGGCGCTCAACTCTTCCTGCGACGGCGCGACGCCCAACCGGGGATGCCCATCGGCGACGACACCGACATAGTGTTCGGTGAACAACCCACGCCGACTGAGACGCGAGCGGTCCAGCGGTGAACTGGTCACCACGATGTCGGTATCGCCGCGCAGGAGTTGATCGGCCGCAGTCGCCAGATCGAACGCGTTGACCTTGAGGTCGATGGCAGAGGCGCGGTCGGCAAGTTCGGCGAGGATCAGTGGAAGAACCGTCACCTCACCGAGGTCTGACATCGTCACCGACAACTGTGTGGGCACCGTCGGATCAAAGGAGTCCCGGCCGGTGAAGGCGTTGTCCAGCGTCGACACGGCTGCGCTGATCGATTCGTAGAGGCGGTCGGCCTGCGCCGTCGGACGCAGTCCGCCGGGTGCACGGGTGAACAGTTCGTCCTGTGTGCGGCGTCGAAGTTTGGCCAGCCCGTAACTGACCGTCGGCTGCGTGACACCCAGCAGGTCTGCGGCCACTGTGACATTGCGCGTCTCATAGACGACGACGAACGTCCGGGCCAGGTTGAGATCGATATCTGTGGACAACTCGCAAGTTCCTCCTGTGTTTATTGATCTCATCTATATCACTAGACGAAAGGATTGATTGGTTAAATCACAGCGGGCTATCTAACGTGACAGAGGCCACACCAGAGGTGATGTTGGGTTCGAGGTGATCCAGCGGTGGCGCGGAGAACGGAGAGTCCATGCGAATGTTTCGATCCTGGCCGGCGGTGCTGTGCTGGCTGACCGTCCTGCTCGACGGGTACGACCTGGTCGTGCTGGGTGCGGTGATCCCCACCCTCCTCGACCGTCAGCACCTCGGATTCACCGCGGCCAGCGCCACCGTCGCCGCCACTATCTCACTGATCGGCGTCGCGATCGGTGCCGTCGCCTCCGGGCCCATCGCTGATCGCTACGGACGACGCCGCACCCTGCTCGCTTCAGTAGCGGTCTTCTCCATCGCGACCATAGCGGTGCCACTGTCGCCGTCGATCGCCGTCTTCGACACCTGGCGGTTGATCGGTGGCATCGGCCTCGGTGCCTGCATGCCGTCGGCGCTGACCCTGATGGCCGAGTTCAGCCCGGCCAACCGACGCGCGACGTCGAGCACGGTCACCATGACCGGCTACCACGCGGGCGCGGTTGCGACGTCGTTGGTGGCGCTGGCATTCATCCCGGACTGGGAGATCATCTTCTACGTCGGCGGCATCGCCGGCCTGATCCTGCTGCCCGTGATGTGGTTCAAACTTCCTGAGTCCCAAGCATTTCTGGCCGCATCCCGCGGTGACAAGCCGGCGCGGGTATCCATCTCGTCGTTGTTCTCCGGCGGATTCGCACGCACGACGATCGGCATCTGGGTGGGCTCCTTCATGGGTCTGCTCCTGGTGTACGGGCTCAACACCTGGCTGCCGAAGTTGATGCGCGATGCCGGATACAGCCTGGCCACCTCGCTCACCCTGCTGCTGATGCTCAACGTCGGAGCGATCACCGGGCTCCTCATCGCCGGGGCCGTCGCCGACCGGCGCGGCACCAAGGTCACCATGCTGTGCTGGTTCACCGCGTCGGCGATCCTGCTGGCCTTGCTCAGTGTGCGGGTCCCGAACGCCGTGGCGCTCAACGCACTGGTCTTCGTCACCGGAATGTTCGTGTTCTCCGCGCAAGTCCTGGTGTATGCCTATGTGACACAAGCCTATCCGGCAACCGTGCGGGCGACCGCCCTCGGCCTGGCCGCCGGCGTCGGACGTCTCGGCGCCATCATGGGCCCGACCATCACCGGGGCACTCATCGCCAACGGCTCCGGACATCCGTGGGGCTTCTACATGTTCGCCGTAGTCGCCGCCGTCGGTGCCATCGCGCTGTCCATCGTGCCCCGATTGAGCTCCGGCACAACCGAATCCGTCCCGCTCGACGACTCGATCGTGAGCAGTCCGTCCGCGAACAGCCCTGCCGGCCACTGAAGAAAAGAGAAATGATGACCTCCCTTGACCGCCCCCGATCCGACGTTCTGGCGTCGGCGCGAACCCTCGGATTCGGTCCGGTGATTCGACGCAACACCGAGGTACATCCGCCGGCGTATACGCCCGGCTACAAGACCAGCGTGCTGCGCTCGCCCCGCAACGCCCTGATCTCCGCGGCGCCCACCTTGTCCGAGGTGACCGGCCCGGTCTTCGGTGCCGATGACATCGCCGACGGCGACAACGACCTGATCCTCAACTACTCCACCACCGATCTGCCCATCGGTGAACGCCTCATCGTGCACGGCTATGTGCGCGACGAGTTCGGCAGCCCGGTGCCCGGCGCGCTGGTGGAGGTATGGCAGGCCAACGCCGGAGGACGCTACCGGCACAAGAAGGACCAGTACCTCGCGCCGATCGATCCCAACTTCGGCGGATGCGGCCGGATGATCACAGACGCCAACGGCTACTACATGTTTCGCACCATCAAGCCGGGACCCTATCCATGGCGCAATCGCCACAACGAGTGGCGGCCGGCGCACATCCACTTCTCGATCAGTGGGGATGCGTGGCCTCAGCGACTGATTACGCAGATGTATTTCGAGGGCGACACGTTGATCGAGCGGTGCCCGATCGTCAAGACCATCCCGACCCGGGAACAGGTGCAGGGACTCATCGCCTGTGAGGACCCGGCGAACTTCGTCGCCATGGACGCCCGCACCTACCGGTTCGACATCACCGTGCGTGGCCGGTCGGCCACCTTCTTCGAAGACCACATCCCAGGAGTTCGTCGATGACCACCTTCGATCCCAACACCAACGCCGAGGCGGCCGTGAACTTCGCTTCCACACCGACTTTCGACTTCGGTGCGCACTCTTACGCGCCACCGGCGGTACACAATCGGCCGACGCGGCTCACCGAGACCGCATCGCAGACTGGTGGACCCTACGTCCACATCGGCCTCGCACCACGGCAGGCCGGCTTCGAGATCTTCGAACGCGAATTCGGCAACGTCCTCGTCGACGACCGAACCCAGGGTGAGCGAATCACCCTGGAGGGTCGCGTCTTTGACGGTAGCGGTACGCCTGTCAAAGACGTACTGATCGAGATCTGGCAGGCCAACGCCGACGGCAAGTATGCCCATCCGGCCGACGGTCAACCCGGCCGGCTCGACCCGACCTTCCGCGGATGGGGCCGCACCGGCGCCGACTTCGATTCCGGCGTCTACCGGTTCGAGACGATCAAACCGGGCGCGGTGGCCGGTGCCGGCGGCTCGCAGGCCCCGCACATCCTGATGGCACTGTTCGCCCGCGGCATCAACATCGGGCTGCACACCCGCATCTACTTCGACGACGAACAGGCCGCCAACGCCGAGGACCCGGTGCTACGCGGAATCGAGTGGGCGGTGCGTCGAGACACCCTGGTGGCCCGACGATCGCAGCGATCTGGCGAGACCGTCTACACCTTCGACGTCAGGCTGCAGGACACCCCCGACGGCGGTGCCGAAACGGTGTTCTTCGACGTCTGAGCAAGGTCGACGGACAGGACCTTCGTCGGTCGCATGACTTTCGGGTCCTCGCTGGAGTGTGGATGTATCAGGGGATGAGTCATCGCGGCATAGCCTCGGTAGGGCAGCGTAGTCGCGGCGTCTATTGATTCGGCGTTGCTCTGGCACCGAGGCTGTGTCATGGCTCGGTACCTACTCGATTGGCGTGAAGCGAAGCGACCTTACGGGGTCTCGGGTCCGCGTCGTGCGATGGCGGCGACCTCGTCCTCGGTCGGTGGGCTCTTCGGGTGGTACGAAAGGCACAGTGGCGTTTGGATTTTGCTGAATCCGTGCCCCTCGAGCGCCACATAGAAGACACCCGTCGACAACCGTCCGACGTCGGGGATGGTGCTGCCCTTGGACCGGGCGATCTCCTGGGCGGCCTGAATGTGCACCGGACTGTTGAGCATCCCGTAGAACTGGGTCGCGCAGTTGCCCGGGATCTTGGCGTCGAGACCCTTGGGTGCCTGCGTGGCGAACACCAGACCGAGACCGAACTTGCGTGCCTGCGACACCAAGGCCAACGTGCTGCGCGAGCAGGCGGTGACCCGATCCGACGGGGCGAAGTTCTGCGCCTCGTCCATCACGAACAGTCCGCCCAGTGGTCGGTCGCCGGCCGGGTTCTTCTTGATCCACGCGAACAGCGCCATCTGCAGTTCGTTGACGAAGTTGGTGCGCGCATCCTCGGTGGTCAGCGCGGACAGGTTGATCACCGACACCCGGGCCTTGCGTCCCGGCGTCGGCGTCAGCAGTACACCCGGATCGGCGGCCGTGCCGCTGCCGCCGAACAGTGAGTCGTTGGCGCGGGCCGCCTTGAGGTTCTCGGCCATGTCGGCGGCGTGCTTGTGTGCCGTCGACAAACCGCTCACCCCGTCGGGCAGATCGGCCAGAACGTCGATGAAGTCGGTGATCGAACCGCCGCCGCGTCGTCCGAAGTACCGCAATGCCTCTTTCAGAACCGCCTGCGACTGAACATGTTTCGCGGTCTTGCCGGCGACCATCGCGCGTGGGATCAGACCCGCTGCCGCCGATTCCACCGCCGCGGTGAACTCGTCGTCGTTGTCACGCACCTCGGCGAAATCCGGTAGCGGCTGAAAGCTGAGCGGACGACCCGACGCCAGTCCGGGCGTGAACACCACCACCTCGGTACCGGCCAGATAGTCCCGCGCCTTGTCCGCATCACCGGCCGCCCAGGCCGACGGAGGGGAAGGCCACTCGACGCCCAGGCGCGCCAGGTCGTTGTTGATGTCCAGGACAATCGCCGAAACACCTTGCAACGCACATTCTTCGACGATCCTACGGATCAGCACCGTCTTGCCCGACCCGGAACCGGCGAAGATCGCGGTGTGCTTGCGCAGGGCTTCGAGATCCACCGAGACCTCACGGCCGGACTCGACAGTCTTACCGAGCGGAACCACCGCGGGGGCACTCGCCGAAAGCGTGGTCGGGGCAATGTCGTTCGCTGGAGGATCGCTGGGTGGCAGATCGACGACGTTCGCCGTCGGCGCAGGGCGTCGCAGAGCCGGCGCAGGCTGCGGGGTGAACAGCGTGGGCTCAGGTTCGTCAGCCGTGGTCTTCGGTTCTGGCGCAACCGCCTTCGGCTCGGTGACGACAGTCGCCTTCGGCTCGGTGACGACTGGCACCGACTCGGTATCGCTGTCAGTGACAGTGTCGGCCCCCGCGACCGGCGCGGGTGCCGCTCCGACAGTCGGGTCGAGCACTTTCGCGACAAACGAGACCGCACTGGCCGGTTTGCGGGCACCGATCCACTTGGCCAGATCCTTGTGACCTTCGTCCTTGAGCGCCGACAGCGCGATCAGCGTGCGCACGTCGTCCTCGGTCCAGTCGACGACCCGCCCGCCCGACGCGGTGAACTCAGCCAGCAGCGACGTCGTCTTCGCGCCCGACGGCCACGGCGCGGTCCGCAACAGCACCGCGGTCCGGCCGGTGGCCGAACTGCCCACGCCGGCCATCACCGTCGCATTGCGAATACGCGACTGCGCGCCGATGGCGTTGGTGGTGCTGATGGCGCGGAAGGCCCAGAACTCCTTCTCGTCGGTGACATCGTCGATGACGTGCCAAAGGCGACCGTGCAGAGCAGGTTTCGGGCTCGGTGGCGGGTCCTGCTCGTACCCGGTCACCCCGATGCCGAGCTGTTCGATCCACACCGCGATCCCGATCCGCAGCAGCGGCGGGACGGCCTCGTCCTCGGTGGCGTGATGCAGCGCCGGCCCGGGGACCGCGGCGGCGCGCAGATCCTCGAATCGCCGGTCCAGCTCGGCGAGTTCGTTGTCGGGGATCGTCTTTTCGGTATCGCTGGGTTCGATCACCTCGCGCAGCGAGAGCAATTCGACGGCGCTGTCGCCGCGCAGGCACCGCGCCACATGGGCGTCGGCGATCCGCAGCAACTCACGTGGCGTGAAATCGACCGAGTCGGCGAAGGCTCGCTCGTTCACCGGCCACGACGGATACGGTGGGGTGAAACCACATTCGGCGTACCCCAGGGCGAATCGCTTGGCGAGCATGTCGCGACCGAACATCGGCGAGGTGGGCCGCTGCAGGATGGTCGGTTTGCGGAACCGGTCGGGCACCGACGCCGTCGCGTACTTTTCCAGCACATCCCACGACGCGGTGATCACCGAGACCACTGATACCGTGCGGCTCAACGTTTCTCGCAGCGACATCAGCCCGTGCGCCACCTGCTCGAGTTCCACGAGTGACGTCGGCGAATCCGAGCCACTGTTGGCGATCAAGGTGTCGATCTGATCGAGGGACAGCACCGTTGGCGCGATCATCGCCAGCAGTCGCGAGATGTTCTCGGCGACCTCCTGGTGGCCGAGGTTGGCCACCTTGATTCCCCAGTGCGCGAACGCATCCTCGCCGGGTTCGTTGTCGAGCTGCAGGAACGCCGCGCCGACGTCCTGGGCGTCGAAGTCGGGGGAGGCCAGCAGTACCAGCGACCGCAGCACGTGCTGTGAGCGGCGGCGGTGGCGAGGGTGTTTGGTGTAGACGGCACGGACGAACCGTTCCAGGGTGGCCGGATCGATGTCCTCGTCGCCGACGATCTTGGCCACGTCCGCGGCGTCCACCCCGCCCATCTCGGCCAGTCGGGTCAAGACCATTCGGAGCTGGGAGTCGTATCCCGGCGACGGCCGCGACAGATCGTCGAGCATGCCGACCAGGATTGACCGCCAGAAGTCTTGTCCATCAAGAAGTTTGATCAGGAAAAAGAAGCCGCCCTGTTGCTGTACCCACTCGCGAACCTCGCCGAGCAGGTGGGTCTTGCCCGACCCTGCGGGACCCCTGACCACGACGCCCAGTGGGCTCGACGCTTCGCTGGCCTTGGCGTCGCGATAGGCACGCAGAATCTCGTCGAGCGCAGCGGGGTGCAAACCGCCGACGTGCAGTGCTCCCTGTGGCGCCCAGACGTCGTCGGGTGTTGGCGCCCAACTCAATCGAATCGATTCGAGGGCTTTGCGTTCATCGTCGTTCATGCGGTCTCAATTGCGAGTAGGTGGCATTTCTGTGTTCCGACGACGACTGCGGCATCGCGGTCGGTGTCGGTGAGCAGCTTCTGATTCTCCTGCGGGATCAGGCTGACGCCTGCGGTGCGCTGCAAGAGCACCAGGGCCGGATCGAGATCGGCACGCGCGACATCGCCGAGGGCGGAACGCAACTCGGTCAATGTGACCCAGGCGCCCGGCGCCGACGCCAGCGACCGGTAGGACGCGCGGATGCGATCGGCTATCGACACATCGGTTGACTCGACGGCGGGCGCGGATTCTGCAGCCGGGGTCGCCGCGGCGGGGGAGTCCGCGTCGGCCGTCGGTGGTGTGAAGACCTCGTACAGTCGGAGGTCACTAGCCCTCATGTGGCGCCCGAGTCCGGCGAGCACGGTGTAGAGCGCTTTGAGTGGCGGTGTCGACGGCGTGGGCGCTTCTGTTTCGAGTTCTGCTGCGCACCATGCCCATCCGGCATCGGTGAGGGTGTGGAAGATCGTGCGGCGTGCACCCGTGGATGTCTCGATCAGGCCTAGCTTGACCAGCTTCTGTCGGTTCGGTTTCTCCAGCTGCGGTCCGAGGCCTGCCTTGAGCTGTGGATTCGACACCGGTTCGGCTCGCGCCATCAGCACAAACATGACGGCTGATTCCGTGCCGGTCAACTTCGGATGGGTCACAGAGCAGTCCCTTCTCGACTCGACCCCGACAGCAGCGCCGATCGGCGCTCGTCGAGTACGTCCTGCAATTCCGACACGACCAGTCCTACATCTCGCAGGACCTGCTCGTTGGTGTAGCGCAGCACGAGATATCCGCTGCGCTGTAAGCGATTGTCGCGCAGCCGATCTGCTGCGTACTTGGCCGGAGTGCGGTGATCATCACCGTCTACCTCGACCACCACGCGGGCGGCCGGCCAGACCAGATCGGCGCGGATGACCTGATGCAACCGGTTGCCGGTCGTCGTGTCGGTGTTCCACACCCGGCCGTGCGCCCAATCGCACTGGCGCAGGCTGGCTTCCAGGCATTGCTCGGCGACCGAATGTGGTGCCGGTAAGCCTTCGACAACCGGTGCGACGATCCGGGACGCCGCCTCGGGTGCCGATGTCGATACGGGCGCCGTGCCGGCGGGTATTCGTCCGGTGAGCAGATTCCCGGTCTGCAGGTTCCCGTTCTGGTAAGCCACCGCTTCTGACGGGAATCGATCGACGTCGGGTAGGGCATTGTCGGTGATCCACAAGCACATCGGTCCGTGCTCGGCCAGCCACTCACATCCGTGGGCGATTTCCGGGTGACGCGTCGGCGGCAAATCGGGATCGACACTGACCAGCAGCGCGACGTCGCGTCGGAGATAGCCTGCCGCCAGCAGCCGCACCAGGCCGGCGAGCTCGACCTCACGCGCATAGGTCTCACGCACCGACGATTCGTCGAAGCACCGACGGACCATGTCGGCGACGAACGGTCCGAAGTTTGTTGATGACCGCGAGAGCCGCTGCGCGATCGCCAGCGCTCCGGCCAGATCGAGTTCCGATCGTCCGGTCACCGACTCGTCGCCGCCGGGCAGCCAGGTGGGGAACAGTGCGATCACGATCCGTCGCAGATCTGCCAGCACAGCGTCGACGAAGGAGCTGCCATCGAGGTCGGCGGTGAGGCGATAGCCGATGACGATGGGCGCGGTGACCGGCAGATCGTCGATGGTGGCCAGTAGCTCGGCGGAGTCGGCTCCGGTCAATCGGAGGACCTGGCCCCGGCGCCACGCACGCTCCGCCCACGACTGCCCCAGCACGGAGATCATCATCGCCTACCCGTCCGACATTCGCGACACGCGCATGGGCATCGGAGGCCGATCGCGGCGGGATGCCCACCGATCATGCCGACGGCCCGGACACGGCCGATCGCTCCACGGTCAACAGACTCTCCGCGTGGTGCTCGGCGTGGTAGGCGGCGCCACCGCCGCGCACCCCGAACAGGCGTTTACTCCAGATGAGCCAGACGACAGCGGCGATGTTCACCGTGAGCAGCAGGATGCGCAGCACCGTGACCCGCTCGGTCAGTTCATAGATCTCGATCGGGAGAAACAGGCTGGTGACGATCACCGCGAAGTACTCGCCCCACCGCTGCATGAACCACAGACCACCGGCTTCGACGAACTGCGACGTCGCGTAGAGCAGCAGCCCGACGCCGATCAGCACGATCGTCGTCGACGACAGCGTGAACGACTTCTCGATCCAGTTCACCACTTTGGAGTCGTCGATGTTCCAGCCGATCTGGTCGGCCAGCGGACGCAACAGCGGCATCTCGGTCTCGAACTTGGTGCGGAGCGATTCCTGGCTGTCGCGCAGATGGATGACGACCACCCCGGCTGCCAGCAGGAACAACCCGCGCAGCAGGCGCTCGACGGCGAGCAGCCGCATGATCACCAGATCCCGCAGCAGGCGGCCGCGGGGCACCTCGGGAGCGTGGTCGGCGGGACCGCTGCGGCGCGGGGTGCCGACGACAAAATCGCCACACCGCAGACACCGCCATGCCGGGCCAGCGGCCGTGGTGACGTGCAGCCGGTCGGCCAGCTCCGACTCGTCCGGCGCGTACGTCTCGTGGCCCCGCAGCCCGCATGACCACACTTCCCAGTTCACAGGCGAAACCCTAGTCGCCTCTGGCGCTGCGCCGACAGCAGCGGACCGACGATCGGCCGCTTGGCATCGGAGCCATAAGTAATTGTGTATCGAGCCAAGCGAGCACGATATGTATCGAGATCACCTGTGGTGCAGTTGGTTTCGATACGAATTCGTCCTCGGCGCTTCGTGGTGGACCTCACAGATCCATGCATTCTCGGCGATGTATCGGCACAGTGGAGTGAGTGGCGCTCGCGTGCCGACAGATCGTCGGGCGACATCGCGGACGCCGGTGAGGACACTCAAAACCGTGACGACCACCGTTAATGCCTTCTGGGCCACCGCCCCGGATCAGCCGTTGAAGAAGACCACCATCGAACGCCGCGATCTCGGGCCAACCGATGTGCTCATCGATATCGCGTTCGCCGGTATCTGCCATTCCGACATCCACACCGCGCGCAACGAATGGGGCGGAACCACCTATCCGGTGGTGCCCGGTCACGAGATCGCCGGCACGGTGGCCGCCGTCGGCGATGCGGTCACCCGCTACAAGGTCGGCGATCGCGTTGGCGTCGGATGCTTCGTCGACTCATGCGGTGAATGTGAGTCCTGCAAGAACGGCGACGAGCAGTACTGCGTCAAAGGCGTTGTGCAGACCTACAACTCACGCACCTACGAGGGTGAGTTCACCCACGGCGGCTACTCGCAGCAGGTCGTCGTGACCGAGAACTTCGTCGTGCGCATTCCCGAGGGCATCGAACTCGATGTCGCCGCGCCGCTGCTGTGTGCCGGGATCACGCTGTATGCACCGCTCAAGCACTGGGGTGCCGGGCCGGGCAGCAGGGTCGCCATCATCGGGCTCGGCGGGCTCGGGCATGTCGGGGTGAAGATCGCCCATGCGCTGGGCGCCGAGGTCACCGTCCTCAGCCAGACGCTGTCCAAGGAATCCGACGGCAAGCGCTTCGGCGCCGACCACTACTACGCCACCAGCGATGAGAAGACCTTCGACGAGTTGCGGAGTAGTTTCGACCTGATCATCAACACCGTCTCGGTGAATCTCCCGCTCGACCGCTACCTCTCGTTGCTGGCCGTCGACGGCACCCTCGTCGAACTCGGCGTGCCCGAACATCCGCTGGAACTGCAGGCGTTTTCGCTGCTCGCCAATCGTCGTTCGCTGGCGGGTTCGATGGTCGGCGGCATCGCCGACACCCAGGAGATGCTCGACTTCTGCGCCGAGCACGGCATCGGGGCGGAGATCGAGACGATCAGCGCCGACGAGATCAACGACGCCTACGAACGCGTGGTCGGCAGCGACGTCCGCTACCGCTTCGTCATCGACGCCGCGACGCTGTCCGACTGATCGGGGGCGTCGTCGACGTGGGGGAGGGCGCCCGCCGAGCGCGACGATTTGGGTCTGAGCTCGGCTTTCCCTACACTAGAACGGTTGCCTGTGCCCTGTGTGCGCATTCACGCAGCTCAGGGTCACAACTGTTCAGATCGCCCCACGGGATGATCGACACAACTGAATAGTCGCCGGTGCTGGTGAAAAGCCAGGGGCACCGACGACGAGAACCTTTTCACAACTATCCACTTCGTGGAAGGCCCACCGCAGGTCACGGGGACGTTCTTCATGAGCAACCCGCCGATCGGCGCTGTATGGGAACCGCTACGAGAAAGGTTGACGGTCAACCATGACCATGACTGACCCGATCGCAGACTTCTTGACACGTCTGCGCAACGCCAACTCGGCGTACCACGACGAGGTGACCCTCCCGTCGTCGAAGATCAAGGTGAACATCGCCGGGATCCTCAAGCGTGAGGGCTACATCACCGATTTCCGCGTCGAGGACGCGGAGGTCGGCAAGAACCTCATCGTTTCCCTCAAGTACGGACCCAGCCGTGAGCGGAGCATCGCCGGTTTGCGCCGCGTCTCCAAGCCCGGTCTGCGGGTGTACGCAAAGTCCACCAACCTGCCCAAGGTTCTCGGCGGCCTCGGCGTGGCGATCATCTCCACGTCCTCCGGCCTGCTGACCGATCGCCAGGCAGCCAACCAGGGCGTGGGCGGCGAAGTCCTCGCCTACGTCTGGTAGGGGAGGCCACACCATGTCGCGTATTGGAAAGAACCCCATCGAGATCCCGTCGGGCGTCGACGTGACCGTCACCGGTCAGGACGTCACCGTCAAGGGACCCAAGGGCCAGTTGAGCCTGTCGGTCGCGGAGCCGATCGTTGTCGCCAAGGAAGACAACTCGATCGTCGTCACCCGCCCGAACGACGAGCGTCGCAACCGTGCACTGCACGGTCTGAGCCGTTCGCTGGTCAACAACCTGGTCATCGGAGTGACGCAGGGCTACACCACGAAGATGGAAATCTTCGGTGTCGGCTACCGCGTGCAGGCCAAGGGCAAGGACCTCGAGTTCGCCCTGGGCTACAGCCATCCCGTGCCGATCGAGGCCCCCGAAGGAATCACCTTCGCCGTGGAGTCCCCGACCAAGTTCTCGGTCTCGGGTATCGACAAGCAGCAAGTCGGCCAGATCTCGGCGAACATCCGCCGCCTGCGTCGCCCGGACCCGTACAAGGGCAAGGGCATTCGCTACGAGGGTGAGCAGATCCGTCGCAAGGTCGGAAAGACGGGTAAGTAAGCCATGAGTGATACAGCAACCAAGACCAAGACCGTGCGCAAGCCGCTCGGCAAGGACGTTTCGACGCGTCGTCGCACCGCGACCACGCAGCGTCACTTCCGTCTGCGCAAGAAGGTCAACGGCACGCCTGAGCGTCCCCGCCTGGCCGTCAAGCGCAGCAGCCGGCACATCCACGTGCAGCTGATCGACGACCTGGCCGGCAAGACGCTGGCCGCCGCGTCGACCATCGAGGCCGACGTGCGTGCCGCCGGTGGCGACAAGTCGGCGCAGGCCGCCAAGGTCGGCGAGCTGATCGCCGCCCGCGCCAAGGCAGCCGGTGTCGAGGCCGTCGTGTTCGACCGTGGTGGCAAGGACTACCACGGCCGGATCGCGGCTCTCGCCGACGCCGCCCGCGAGGGAGGCCTGAAGTTCTGATGACCACGATGACCATCTACACCAGCACCACCATGACCGGAGGGAACCTCTGATGCCCGGACGTCAACGTGACGGCGGAAACGGACCCGCCGGAAACGACAACAACAACAACCAAGGCGGCGACCGTCGCGGCGGTGGCCGTGATCGTCGCGGCGGAGACCGCGGCGGCCGCGACCAGGACCGCAACCAGCTCGAGCGCGTCGTCGCCATCAACCGCGTCTCCAAGGTGGTCAAGGGTGGACGTCGGTTCTCCTTCACCGCTCTGGTGATCGTCGGCGACGGCCAGGGCATGGTCGGCGTCGGATACGGCAAGGCCAAGGAAGTTCCGGCCGCGATCCAGAAGGGCGTCGAAGAGGCTCGCAAGAACTTCTTCCGCGTGCCGCTGATCGGCAGCACCATCACCCACCCGGTTCAGGGTGAGGCTGCGGCCGGTGTCGTCATGCTGCGTCCGGCATCGGCCGGTACCGGTGTGATCGCCGGTGGCGCGGTGCGTGCCGTGCTCGAGTGCGCGGGCGTCCACGACGTTCTCGCCAAGAGCCTGGGCTCGGACAACGCCATCAACGTCGTCCACGCCACCGTTGCCGCTCTGAAGATGCTGCAGCGTCCGGAAGAGGTCGCAGCCCGTCGTGGCCTGCCGATCGAAGATGTCGCACCCGCGGGCATGCTCCGTGCTCGCGCCGGCCAGGGAGTGTAAGCCATGGCAGAGCTGAAGATCACCCAGATCAAGGGCACCATTGGTACCAAGCAAAACCAGCGTGACAGCCTGCGGACCCTCGGCCTGAAGGGCATCCGCAAGTCGGTCACCCGCGAGGACACCCCGATCAACCGCGGCTTGATCAACGTTGTTCGGCACCTCGTGACAGTCGAAGAGGTCAAGTAATGACAATCAAGCTCCATCACCTTCGCCCCGCTCCGGGCGCGAAGACCGAGAAGACCCGTGTGGGTCGCGGTGAGGGCTCCAAGGGTAAGACCGCCGGTCGCGGCACCAAGGGCACCAAGGCGCGCAAGAACGTTCCCGCCGCTTTCGAGGGTGGCCAGATGCCGATCCACATGCGGTTGCCGAAGCTCAAGGGCTTCACCAACCGCAACCGGATCGAGTACCAGGTCGTCAACGTCGGCGACATCGCGCGGCTGTTCCCGCAGGGCGGCACCATCGGCGTCGACGAGCTCGTCGCAGCCGGTGCGGTCCGCAAGAACCAGCTCGTGAAGGTGCTCGGCGACGGCGACCTCGGTGTCGCGGTCAACGTCACCGCCAACAAGTTCACGGCCTCGGCCAAGGACAAGATCGCCGCAGCCGGCGGCAGCACCACCGAGCTCTGACACTTTCGTCCGCCGGACGGTCACGGTCCCGCATTCGGGATCGCGATCGGCCGGCGGACGATGGCGTCGTGCCACAGTAGTCCTGCCGTGCCGCCGTGACCGGCGACGATGGCGCGACTGTTAGAGTTCAAGCGTTCGTGTGGACGCTGCGGAGATCAACGTCGATTGCCGACCCGCGGGGCCTTAGAAGAAACCCGAGCGTGGTCGTCCCTAGGAGGAATCAGTGCTGTCCCCCCTCATCGCGGCTTTTCGGACGCCCGATCTGAGGAAGAAGATCCTCTTCGTCATCGGCATCATCATGCTGTACCGCCTCGGCGCGACCATCCCGTCGCCCGGCGTCGACTATCAGGCCGTGCGGACCTGTCTCGACGAGGTGTCGCGTGGTGACTCCAGCAACATCTACTCCCTGATCAACCTGTTCTCCGGCGGCGCATTGCTGCAGCTGTCGGTGTTCGCGATCGGGATCATGCCTTACATCACCGCGAGCATCATCGTGCAGCTGCTCACCGTGGTCATCCCGCGGTTCGAGCAACTCCGCAAGGAGGGCCAGTCCGGCCAGGCGAAGATGACGCAGTACACGCGCTACCTGACGGTGGCGTTGGCATTGCTCCAGTCGACCGGCATCGTCGCACTTGCCGACCGCGGACAGTTGCTGCCCCAGGACTGCTCGACGAGCGATCAGATCCTCAACGACCAGTCGATCTTCGGCCTGTCGATCATCGTGCTGGTCATGACCGCCGGTGCCTGTGTGGTCATGTGGTTCGGCGAGCTGATCACCGAGCGCGGCATCGGTAACGGTATGTCGCTGCTGATCTTCGCCGGAATCGCCGCCCGCATCCCGGCCGAGGGCAAAACCATCCTCGACACCCGCGGTGGCCTGGTCTTCGGTCTGGTGTGTTTGGCCGCGCTGCTCATCGTGGCCGGTGTGGTCTTCATCGAGCAGGGCCAGCGTCGAATCCCGGTGCAGTACGCCAAACGTATGGTCGGCCGCAAGATGTACGGCGGCTCGTCGACCTACCTGCCGCTCAAGGTCAACCAGGCCGGCGTCATCCCGGTGATCTTCGCGTCCTCGTTGCTCTATCTGCCGCAGTTGATCCTGCAGCTCACCCAGGGCTCGGGTGAGCAATCCGGTTGGCAGCAGTGGATCAGTCAGAACCTGACCAACCCGAGCAGCTGGGTCTACATCACGGTCTACTTCCTGATGATCATCTTCTTCACGTACTTCTATGTGGCGGTGACGTTCAATCCGGAGGAACGCGCCGACGACATGAAGAAGTACGGCGGCTTCATCCCCGGCATCCGGCCGGGTCAGCCGACCGCTGACTACCTCGGCTACGTGCTGAGCCGCATCACTCTGCCGGGTTCGATCTACCTCGGTATCATCGCGGTACTGCCGAACCTGTTCTTGGAGATAGGTAACAGCGGTGGTGTTCAGAACCTGCCATTTGGGGGCACGGCCGTGTTGATCATGGTCGGCGTGGGACTGGACACGATGAAGCAGGTCAACAGTCAGTTGATGCAACGCAAGTATGAAGGATTCCTCAAGTGAGACTTGTCATTCTCGGGCCCCCCGGCGCCGGTAAGGGAACTCAGGCGGAACTGCTGAGCGAAGCTCTCGGCATCCCCCATATCTCCACCGGAGATCTGTTCCGGGCCAATATCTCTCAGGGCACCGCCGTCGGTATCGAGGCCAAGCGCTATCTCGACGCCGGCGACCTCGTTCCCTCCGAGATCACCGTCGACATGGTGCGTTCACGCGTCGCCGAACCCGACGCGGCCAAGGGCTTCATCCTCGACGGGTTCCCTCGCTCCACCGAGCAGGCCGACGCCCTCAAGGACATCCTGGCCAACTTGGACACCACGCTCGACGCGGTCCTGTCCTTCGTCGTCGACGAGGACGTGGTGGTCGACCGCATGCTCGCTCGCGGTCGCGCCGACGACACCGAGGACGTCATCCGCAACCGGATGAAGGTCTACACCTCGGAGACCGCGCCGCTGCTCGAGTACTACGGCGATCAGGTCAAGACCATCGACGCCGTCGGCGACGTCCAGGACGTCCACCAGCGCGTGCTCAGTGCGCTGGGCGCCGGCGTTTCCTGACCCTCGGCGATCCATTCGATGGGTTTTCGCAAAACCAAGAAGACGGTACCGTTCCGCAGCGCCGGTGAGCTCGATGCCATGGCTGCGGCCGGTGCCGTCGTCGGCAGGGCGCTGGTCGCCTGCCGCACCGCCGCCGCAGTCGGGGTGAGCACTCTCGAACTCGACGAGATCGCCGAGACAGTGATCCGTGAGTCCGGTGCGGTCCCGTCGTTCAAGGGCTACCACGGCTTTCCGGGATCGATCTGCAGCTCGGTCAACGATGTTGTGGTGCATGGCATCCCGTCGAAAGACGTGGTGCTGGCCGAGGGCGATCTGGTGTCCATCGACTGCGGTGCGATCCTCGATGGCTGGCATGGCGATTCGGCGTGGACCTTCGGTATCGGTGAGCTCTCCGAGGCCGACGCCGACCTCAGTGAGGCGACCCGATTGTCGTTGGAGGCGGGAATCGCCGCAATGGTCGACGGAGCGCGACTGACCGACATCTCCCATGCCATCGAGATGGGGACTCGTTCGGCGGAACAGAAGTTCGGCCGACGCTTCGGCATCGTCGACGGGTATGGCGGACATGGCATCGGCCGCGAGATGCACATGGAACCGTTCCTGGCCAACGAGGGAAAGCCCAATCGAGGCCCACTGTTGGTGGTGGGTTCCACGCTCGCCATCGAGCCGATGCTGACATTGGGCACCACCGAAACCACTGAGCTCGACGACAATTGGACCGTCATCACCGATGACGGGTCGCGCACCGCGCACTGGGAGCACACCGTCGCGGTGACCGCCGACGGGCCGAGGATTCTGACTCAACGCCCATAACGGCCCAAAAGGGTTGTCGCGGAAAGGCTCTGATCACCCGAGTTTCGGTGCGGTGGCGGCCGGGCCTTCGGGGGCGATCGCATTGATCGGTGTGATGCCCCGGAACACGCCTTCGTCGTCGCATGCGATCAGTGGATCGAAGCGGGTTTCGGCGGGCCTCCTGTTGGCTTGCACGACGGCGCCGGTGGGATCGGTCGAGATGTTCATGATCATCGGGGAACGCCGCACGATGCGTCCCGGGCCATCGCGCAACACGAGACCGACCGGTCGCATCTCCGAGTCGACCACTGCGACCGCCGGATGGTCGGGATACTTGTCGAGGATCGCGACCAGGGTGGCGTCGTCGGTGCCCTCGGGTGCGGTAGAAGCTGCCACCGCGAACTCGCCGATGTTCTCGCGGCGCTCCGGCGACAGCGTCGGAAACGATTCCCAGAGTGCAGGATTGAGTTCGCCCATGGTTGGTGACGGTGGTCCCAGCAGATACCCCTGGCCCAGTGGGACTCCGATTTCTTGCAGAAGTCGAAGCTCGTCGACCTCCTCGATCCCTTCGACGATCAGCCACGAATCAATCGAACTCGACAGGCTCCCGAACATCTCCACCAAGGCGACCTTGGCGTCCTCGAATTGGAGCCGGGAGATCAGGCGTCGGTCGACCTTGACGAAGTCGGGACGGATCTCGAGGATTCGCTGGAGGTTGGAGTAGCCGGCCCCGGCGTCGTCGACCGCGATCAGGCCGCCCATCTCGCGAACCTCTGCCACGGTACGCGCCAGAAGGTCATAGTCACTGACCGAGTCGTGCTCGGTGAGCTCGAAGACGATACCGGCGGTCGGCGTCCGGGCCAGAAGGGCACGCACGCGATCGGTTTGCAGGGCCAGTGGTGAAACATTAACGCCGAGAGTCTGACTGGCCGGAAGCATGTGCTGGGCGCCGATGGCTTTCTCGAGCACCAGAGTCTCGAGCTCGACGGCTCTGCCGATGCGTTTCGCGGCCGCGAACCATTCGTCGGGTGTTGCCGAAGGCGAGTCGGGGAAGCGGCTCAACGCCTCATATCCCACCGAGCGCAGCCGACAGAGGGCCACTACGGGTTGGAAGAACAGCTGCGGATGACCGCCACGATCAATGAATTCATCAACCGCCTGTTCCAGGTCCAGCGAATCGAACTCAGACAACGCACTCCATTCGACTTTCACGTTTCACCAATGCAGGATGCGGGATACCCGGTATCGGATCGCGTATAACCCGATGTCTCAGAACCCCTTGGAATCAACACTATTCGGCGCGGGCACATATCGCATCACTCGCCAGCACACATATTTCGCAAGGGCATTACCTTGGTTAATCGTCGACGAAGTAAATGGCTTCGACCAAACCGTTGAATGGCAGATTTCTCAGGTCACGGATTTCTTGCGTCGACGGAATCTCAACCCAGCCGAGGGGCGGTGGCATCCGGTCCGCCGGGCACCATGCTCATCAGCGTCGCGATCCCGCAGCACTTGCCGTCGCCGTCGCGACACACCAGCGGATCGAAACGCGTTTCCACCGGTCGTCGCATGGCCTGCACCAGGGCGTCGGAGGTACTGGTCGAGCCATCCACGATCAGCGGATTGTGCCGCCGAGTGATGGCGCCGGTCCCATCGCGCAAGACCAGTCCGGTTGGGCGTGTGGCGGCGTCGACCAGTACGACTCCGGGGCGATCCGGATGCTGGGCGAGCAGTGCGATCAGCGTCGCGTCATCGGCATCGCTCGGCGCGGTCGGCGCACTGACCGATAACTCGCCGATGGTATCGCCGTGGCCCGACGTCGGTGGCGGGAACTGTTCTGCCAGAGCCGGATCGATCCCGTTCATCGACGGTGCCGGCGCCCCCAGGAGGTAGCCCTGGCCGAGCGGGATGCCCAACTCGCGCAAGAGTCGAAGTTCGCCGGGTTCCTCGATACCTTCCACCACCAACCACGAGTTGATCTTGCTGGAGAAGCTGCTGAACATCTCCACCAGCGCGACCCGGGCGTCTTCGGACTGAAGGTCGGTGATGATGCTGCGGTCGAGTTTCACGAAGTCGGGTCGGATCTTGAGGATGTGGTGGAAGTTCGAGTATCCGGCTCCCGCATCGTCGACTGCGACGAAACCGCCCATCGCACGGATGTCGGCGACGGCGCGGGTGAGTAGGTCGTAGTCGCGCACCGAATCGTGCTCGGTCAGCTCAAAGATGAGACGCGACAACGGTGCCTTGTGGAGGACCCTGCGGACCTCGTCGGACTGGATCGCTGCCGGTGAAACATTCACCCCGAGGAGCTGGTTCTCTCCGAGCAGATCTTGCTTGGGGATGGCCTGCTCGATGACGAGGGCTTCGAGTTCCACCTCGCGGTCGATCCGCTGGGCCGCCGCAAACCACCGATCGGGTGTTGCTTGTAATGGACCGGGGAACCGGCTCAGCGCCTCATAGCCGACCACACGCAGCCGGTGCAGGTCGACGACCGGTTGGAAGTGCAATGCCGGTGGTTGTCGTCGGCTGATGAGCTCGTCAACGGCGCTCTCCAGGTCTGGTGCGTTCGTGACCGACACCGGCATTACCTCGTTTGGTTCTCGTATACCTGCTGCGGTTGGCATGGAATTGCCCGAATACGGGTATTCAGAACACGCATATACGAATTCAAGCATCTGAAAATTTGTTTTCCATTGCAACTATACGCTGCCCGCGGCCTGCTACGGCCGTGTTGGGGATTATTGCTGCTGTCCGGCCAGACCGAGGACGAGGCGATCGATGGGAACCAATCCCTGACATCGGCCGAGTGCGTCGGTACACACGAGCGGGTCGAAACGACGGTCGGCGGGCCGAGTCATCGCGCGGCTCAACGCTTCCCGAATCTCGGTGCTGGCCAGGACGGTGCTGACACCGCGCCGGGTCACCCTGCTCGGTCCGGCGCGCAGGGCCAGTTGTACCGGATGGTCGTCGTCGTCGACCAGCACCAGCGCCGGGCGTTCCTTGTGCAGCGCGAGGATCGTCATCAGTGTGGCGTCGGCGGCATCCTGCGGTGCCGTCACGGCAGAATCGACGAAACGCAGGATTTCCTGATCCATTGGTCTTGCCGCCGCGACCAGGATCTCCGCGAAGGACGCCTCCAGTCCCCGCATGTCGGGATCGGGTCGACCGAGCAGGTATCCCTGCCCGAGAGGTACACCGAGTTGCAGCAGCCGTCGGAGTTCATCGTCCTTCTCGATGCCCTCGGCGATCAGCCACGCATCGATGCGGTTGGTGAAATCACCGAACATCTCAACCAGCGCGGTCTTGGCGTCGTCGAGCTGTAGGTCGACGATCAGCGAGCGGTCGAGCTTCACGAAGTCCGGGCGCAAGGCCAGAATGTGTTGCAGGCTGGCGTATCCCGCGCCGGCGTCGTCGACGGCGATGAAGCCACCGGCCTTGCGGATCGTCGAGATCGTCTGCGACAGCACGCCGTAGCCGCTGTCGGAGATCGCAGCGTGTTCGGTCAGCTCGAAGACGATCGGAGCCAGCGACCGGCCGTAGATCAGTGCGAGCACCTGATCGGACACCAGTGCGTGCGGTCCGACGTTGACCGACAGGAAGGTGTTGGTCGGGAGGCTGGTGCGTGCGTCGAGCGCCTTGCCGATGACGAGTGCTTCGAGTTCGGAGCGACGACCGATGCGATGTGCGGCGGCGAACCAGTCCTCCGGAGATGCTTCGAGGGGGCCGGGGAAGCGACTCAACGCCTCGTAGCCGACGATGCGCCCGCGTGTCATGTCGACGATCGGTTGGAAGACCAGTGGTGGGCCCTCGCCGGCCGCGATCAGGGCGTCGACCCTGCGTTCCAGATCAGGCCAGTGACCCACCGACGGCCCTGTATGAGATTGTCACGCTGATGGATTGACGGTGTTTGCTTTTCATGGATCGGTGGTAATCTGTTGGCGAACCGCGTCGATGAGTTCAGGCGTGAGTACGGTCAGCTGATGAGCTGATGCCGCGTGGACCGCCACCTGATCGAGAATCTCCTGATCGGTGTCCGCTTCGAAGCTGGCATCGCAGTTCGGGACCACGGCGCCGCACAAAAATTTCTTCATCGTCGACCTTCTGAAAAAACGAGACAACAAGCGTTGTTCGATGGCAGCTGGTTTCAATCTACTCGAATCATGTGAGACGATCGCGTCTCGAATAGACGACCATCGAGTCGCGTCGAACGAATCCGATCAATGTCAGCCCCCGGTCGGTGGCGAGTTCGGCCGCCAATGACGACGGCGCCGACACCGCGGACAGGATCGGAATCCCCGCCATCGCGGCCTTCTGGACCAGCTCGAAACTCGCCCGGCCGGATACTTGGAGAACGTGGCCTGCCAGCGGAATGCTCTTGTGCCGCAAAGCCCAGCCGATCACCTTGTCGACCGCGTTATGCCTACCGACGTCCTCGGCCAGGGTGCGCATCTCGCCGGTGGCGCCGTCGAACAGTGCTGCCGCATGCAGGCCGCCGGTCTTGTCGAACACCTGCTGACCGGCCCGCAACCGATCGGGAAGTGACAGCACGAAGTCGGAGTCGACGATGAGTTCGTCGCCGGAGACATCCCGTCCGCCGCGCGCAGTGACGTCGTCGATGCTCGCCTTACCGCACACCCCGCACGCACTGGTCTTGGTAACGGCCCGCGCGAGAGACATCGACCGAGCGTGTGCCTCGCCGGTGAGCTCAACGTCGAGGACGTTGTAGGTGTTGACGCCCTCGATGGTGCTGCCGGCGCAGTAGCGGGCGGAAACGATCTCGTCGGGGGCGGTGACGACGCCCTCGGCGACCAGCAACCCGCTCACCAGGTCCACGTCGTCGCCGGGCGTGCGCATGGTCACCATCAGGGGCACACCCCCGACGCGGATCTCCAACGGCTCCTCCACCGCCAGCACATCAGGGCGTTCGACGGCCTCGTACCCGGTCCGTAACCGGGTTACCCGACGTCGAACGGTGATGCGGCCCATGGCTTCACGCTAGCGGGTGTCGAGCACGATGGTGACCGGTCCGTCATTGACCAGGCTGACCTGCATGTCGGCGCCGAATTCGCCGGTCGCCACGGTGAGCCCGAGCCGCCGGAGCTCATCGGTGACGGTGTCGACGAGCGGCTCGGCCACCGGGCGGGGCGCGGCGGCGTTCCACGACGGCCGACGACCCTTCGCGGTGTTCGCGTAGAGGGTGAACTGGCTGATCACCAGCACCGGTGCGCCGACATCGCCGGCCGAGTACTCGTCGTCGAGAATCCGTAGCTTCCAGATCTTGTCGGCAATGCGGACCGCGTCGTCGGCGGTGTCGTCATGGGTGACGCCGATCAACGCGACCAGACCCTGCGCACCGTCGGCGAGGTCGAGTGCGCCGACCGTCGCGCCGTCGACGGTGACCGACGCCGAGGTGACCCGCTGGATGACCGCTCGCATGCGATCAGGGTGCCAGGGTCGGAATAGGGGCGGATCGGGTGGGGTTGCGCCAGACATGGATTCCTCAGCCAATACGGACAAGGCAACCCACATCGAGCGCTTCGGTCGGCACGGGACCTGGGGCTGGTTCAAACGCTTCTCCCCGGACGAGGCGCGCGCGATCGAGGAACTCGGGTACGGGACCATCTGGCTGGGCGGCTCACCCAAGCACCTCGGACCGGTCCGCACGGTGTTGGAGTCGACGCAATCGATCACCGTGGCCACCGGCATCGTCAACATCTGGAACACCGACGCCGCTGCGATCGCCGCCGAGTTCCACCAGCTCGAGGCCGACTTTCCCGGACGTTTCTACCTCGGCGTGGGCGCCGGGCATCCCGAAGCCACCGCCGAGTACCAGAAGCCCTACGACGCGGTGAGCGCGTATCTCGATGTGCTGGACCGGGAATCGGTTCCGGTCAACCGTCGATTGCTTGCCGCTCTCGGTCCGCGCATGCTCCGACTGTCCGCCGATCGCGCATTGGGAGCCCACCCGTACCTGACCACGCCCGCGCACACGGAGTCCGCGCGGGAAACCCTCGGCGCCGCAGCGCTATTGGCGCCGGAGCACAAGGTGGTGGTCAACACCGACGCGGTCGCGGCACGCGAAATCGGCCGTCCGCCGGTGGATCAGCCGTATCTGCATCTGAGCAACTACACGTCGAACCTCAAACGGCTCGGCTGGACCGACGCCGACATCGCCGACGGCGGCAGCGACGCATTGATCGATGCGCTTGTCGCACATGGGGATGCGGCGTCGGTGCGCAGGCAGGTCGATGAACACCTGGCCGCCGGGGCCGATCACGTGACCATTCAGGTGCTCGGCTCCGAGAGCCCGGTACCGGCGTTGAAGGCGATCATCGAGGCCGGGTGAGGTGGCCTCGATACGCTGCGTGCTCGCTCCGCTCGCGCGCGGCTACTCGCCCGGCAGAGGGTGCGACTCGACCAGCAGGCGGTCAGTCCAGCGCGTAGGTGACCTTGACGGTCAACGTCACCGACTGCTGTCCCGCCTCGATCGGTACCGGGGAGGCGGACATGGTGCTGCGCATCATCGGGCCGGGGGAGGACTGGTCGGTGGTGGTGCTCTCGTCGACGCTGATGACCTGGCCCAGTGAATCACCGGCGAGCGACGCGTACTGCTCGGCACGCGATCGGGCGTCGTTGAATGCCGACTCCCTGGCCTGATTCATCAGCTTGGTGTTGTCGTCGATGCTGAACCCCACGTTGCTGATTCGGGTGTCGTCGCCACCGGCGGTCGCGGCGGCGGAAAGCACGGTCGACGCCTTGGACAGGTCGCGCACGGTGACGCGCAGCGAGTTGGTGGCTACGTAGCTGCTGATCTGGCTGGCGCCGCCGGGGGCCGGGCTGGAGTATTGCGGATTGATCGAGACCTGTTGGGTCTGAATGTCTTTGCGGTCGACGCCGGCGTTGACCAGTGCGTCGGTCACCGCTTTCACCTTCTCGTTGGCGCCGTTGAGTGCACTGGTCACGTCGTTGCCGGTGACCTCGACGCCGATGTCGGCGCTCAACGTATCCGGCGTGCCCTTGACCTCGCCGCTGCCGACGACGGTGACCGTGCGTGGATTGCTCGGACCGTTGTCGTTGCCGCAAGCGGCCAGACCGCTGGTGGCGATCACCAGCACAGCGGCCGCCGCGAGGCCGCGTCGAAGAATGGCTGTTGTCTTCATCGAACCGGCTCCTTGATCAGCAATGTGATGGCCCAACCGACGATCGAGATCACGATCGCGCCGAAGATGGCCGACCAGAAGAAGCTGTCGACCTGCAGGCCCCAGTGCGTGGTGTGCCGGGTGATCCACGAGGTGATCTCGAGCATGAACGCGTTGATGACGACGTGGATCAGACCGAGGGTGAGGATGTAGAGCGGAATCGAGAGGATCTGCACGATCGGCTTGATGAAGGCGTTCACCAGGCCGAAGATCACCGCGACGACGAGCACGATGCCGATCTTCTGCAGCGTTGTCGATCCGCCGACGAAGTGCATGCCGGGCACGATCAGGGTGGCGATCCACAGCGCGAGGCCGGTGAATGCGGTGCGGATCAGGAAGGCGGTCATGTCCGACAGTGTGCCAGTGTGGTCGCGTCGCGCGGCCGGAAAGTCCCCCATTTTGACTAACGACAACCCCACCTATCCCTGAATAGGATCACTGAATCGTATGGCCGGAGCGATCGAACGGGGGTAGGCGCTGTGACGTGGCAGCCCCCGAATCGATCCACCAGACGGGTCGTCGTCGACGGTTCACAGTCGCCCCCGAGAGTGCCGGGCCAGTCGGCTTCGACGTCCGGGACGCGACCGTCCGCTCCGCATAGTGGTCCGCCTTCTGACGATCGCCCGTCGGCACAAGGTGCCGATATGCGCGAGGCCGAACGGATCGAGGAAGCTGTGCGTGCGACGGCCGTCGAGGTCGCCGGGTCGATTGCCATGGTCGCGGAATCGGTTAACACTCTCCGCGACGAACAGTCGCGCCGGTTCGGTGATCGTCGGGAGCAGGTCCGTCGAGAGACCGATGTGCTCCGCGAGTCACGGCTGGCTGCCATCGCTGCCGAAGAGAACGCCACTCGGCACGCTGCCGAGACCACGCTCGCCGCGTCGATCGACGCACTTGCTCCGGGACCGGCCGGTGCGGGGTGGTCGGATCCGTGGGTGATTGACCCGGAGGCGGGAATGCCGAGATATCTCCGGGTCGGCGGTCTCGACGCAGCCGGGACACGCGGCAGTGACCCGCGGGCCGCATTGGTGCCGTTCCTGATGTCCACCGGATGGTTCATTCGAGGTGATCGGAAGAACGCGTCGGCACTGGTGCAAAGCGCATTGTTGCGCGTCATCGCGTCAGTCCCGTTGCAACGACTGATAATTCACGTTTTTGACCCTCGAATCAGCGGTGTCGCAGGTGTTTTCGCGCCCATTCGCTCTGCTCGCGCTGCCGCGCTGCCCGCGCCGCTACACAGCGCGTCCGGCTTGGCTGATGTTCTCAATGGTGTGGCCGATCTGGCCGGTCGCAACGCGGAGTTGATCGGGGCCCGCCACCTCGCCGACCTGGCGTCGCTCTGGGAATCCGAAGGAGTCTCGACGGGTGATCTGGCGATCGTGGTCGTTCTGGATTACCCGACCGGGATCAGCGACGTCTGTCACGACCTGCTGATGCGCCTGGCCGAAACCGGTCCCGCCCGAGGCGTTTCGTTGCTGGTCACCCACGACCCCGAGGCGCGCGCTGAGCGGGGTGTGCAGCCCAAGGCGTTGCGGCGTGCGCTGACCACCTTCGACCACCAGGACCGGCGGTGGACGGTCGAGACGCTACCCGGGTGCGCCGGAGTCATCGACGAAGGACCGCCGCCGGCATCGGTCATCCAACCGACGGTCGCCGACGTCGTCCGGCGCGCGGTGGACAATCGTGGACCGACTATCGAGCTCGGTGAATTGCTGGCGCCGTACATGGGGACCGAGTGGCGCGATACCGCCGACGATGAATTGGAAGCGATCATCGGCCGCGTGGGACGCCAACCGCTCACCATCGCTCTGCGTTCGGAGAATCCGCCGACGCCGAACATGTTGATCGGTGGTGCCGTGGGCCAGGGGAAGTCGAATCTTCTTCTGGACGTCATTTATTCGCTTGCAGCCCGCTACAGCCCCGACGAGCTGGAGATGCTGCTGCTCGATTTCAAACAGGGGCTCGAGTTCAAACGGTTCGACCGCGACGCGGACGGCCGGAACTGGCTGCCCCATGCCCGAGTGTTGTGTCTGGAGTCGAACAAGGCGTTCGGATTGTCGGTGTTGCAATTCGTGAGCGACGAGATGATCCGTCGCGCGGAACTGTTCAATCGGGTGCGCTGCAACGGATTCAGCAGCTACCGGAAGACCACCGGCGAACCGCTGCGCAGGTTGCTGCTGATCATCGACGAATTCCAGGTGTTGTTCGACGGACATGACGACATGACCGGCGATGCCGTCCGGCTGTTCGAGAACATCGCCAAGCAGGGCCGTGCCTATGGAATTCACGTGCTGCTGTCCTCACAGACGGTGTCGGGCATCTCCGGACTCCAGGTCAAGGGCGACTCGATCTTCGCCCAGTTCCCGATCAGGGTGTCGCTGAAGAACACTCGCGAAGAATCCGAAGCCATCCTGTCTCGGCACAACACGGCTGCCGCGGAATTGACCTATCGCGGTGAGGTCATCGTCAACCGGAATCTCGGTATGACCACTGACGCCAACGAACGAGGGATCGCCGCGTACGCAGAGCCCGAGGACATGACCCGTCTGCAGGCCGAGCTGTGGGAGCGTGCCATGGGCTCCGGACGAATCCGTGAGCCATGGGTCTTCTTGGGCAGGCGAGCGGCTCAGTGGCCCATGGCCGGGGCGTTCGTCGGCAACGCGCAGTCCACCGCGGGATGGATTGGTCGGCCGATGGCCATCACCGATTCTCCGGTGGTCGCCGATTTCGACGGAGCCGACCGCGGTCTGGCACTGGTCGGCAGCGGGGATGACATCGCCCGATGCGTGTTGGGATCGTTGGCGTTCACCGCTTTACGTGGCTGGGACGGCGGGCGAGTGGTGGTGCTCAACGGTTTGTCGGGCACCACCGGCGATGGCGCGGATGCCGTCGGCGCCGTGATGTCCTCGTTGATCGGGCAGCCCATCGAGGTCGACGTCGTCGATCAAGCGGGTATCCCGGAGGCGCTCGCCGGGTTGGCGTCGACGTCGGTCCCCACCGCGGTCATCGCGCTAGGACTGCATCGTGTTGATCTGACCACGGAGGTCAGCTCGAATCCGGAAACCTATGAATCGGAATCCGGAGCAGACGTCGTGAAGAAGATCGCGACCGGGCGTACCGGTGCACCGACCATCCTCATCGGGTGGTGGCCGCATGTCCGGGCGCTCACCGAGTCGCTCGGCTACGACCACGATGGCATCGGTACGTATGTGACGCTGCGGATCGGCATCGACGATCTGCGATCGATCGCCGGGCCGCATGCCATCCCACCCGACGGATCGCCGCGCGTCGGAGTGTTCAACCGCAACAACGACGATGGCCTCGTGGAGGTCATTCCGTTCGAACCCATCGACGCCACGGTCGTGACGAGATGGGCGCGGGTGTGAGTACCGACTATCGCGGCTACCTTGCCGCCATCGAGGAACTCGCCATGCTGTCGGATCGAACCGCGCAGCGACGCGACGCGGTTGAGCGCGAGGCCCAGCAGCTTCTCGCCGGCGTTGATCGTGAATGGAAGAACGCCGACGCCGAACTGCGGTCGCTCGATGATGGTCGCAATCGTATGCAGCGCGAGGTGACGGCGCTGTGTCGCGACGTCGGCGTACGCGCTGATCAGACTGCGTCCGGGGTAGGCACATTCGGTTCGGTACGCGAGATCGATGTGAAGCTTGTTGAAGTAGGCCGCGAGGTGGAGCGGGCGCGCCGGGATTGGCAATGGGCGCAACGACATCGGGCGCGAGCCAACAGCGCGCCACCACCGCCGCCGACACCGGCTCCGACGGTGATCGCTCCGATCCGGAGTGTGGCGCCCGAGCCGGAACCCAACGGGGCGTCGTCTCGAATGTTGGTGATCGGACTCGGGGTGGCATTGGTCGTCATCGTCGTACTGATTCTCGCTTTGGTGCTGTGAGCAAGGGGAAGTGAACCACGTGTTGAACAAGCGGGTGCGTCGAGTGCACGTCGAACCGGTGACCTCGGTCCGTGACGTAACGATGTCAGGTCGGACGGCATCGGTGCCGGCAGGTCCGACCGTGTACGAACGAACCAACCGCATGAAGCCGCGAACCGCCGAATTGCTCACTGCCATCAGGCAACTCGACGTGACGGTCGATCAGCATGCCACCCGGCAGATCATGGAGTGGATTCGCAACGAGTACGACGCCCGGCAGGGCGGAACCCTGCTGGGGCTCTTCGCCAAGTGCTACCTCGGCCCGCCCTACGTTGACCACCGCCTCGATCTCTTCGGCTCGATCTGCGAACACTTCACTCCTGCCGAGCAGGTGCCCATCCCCTACGCACAGGCCCGTGGTTTGGCGCAGTCCGGCGCCTACGCGCATATCGAGATCTACACCGACGGGGCGATGGTCCCGGTTCTGCCAGATGGTACCGCCGTCGAACTGAGTAGCTGAAACACGTTGAGTAACAGAAAGATCGAGGAGTAGACACCAATGGTGGACGGACAGATTGACAACGGGCCTCTCATCCGGGATGTGGCTCGGATGCTCTCCAGTGAGATCAGCTCGGTGGGATCGGCGGTTCAACAGGTCAACGCCGAAGTCGGCACGATCCGTTCGGATCTCAGCGGTACCCGCGCCGATCTTCTCGAATTGCGGCAACGATTTGAGGAATACGTTGTCAAGGCCGAGCGGATCGCCAACGTGCAGCGTTCGGAAACGGTGGTCGGAAATGTCGAGGCCGCACTGGAGCGAGAGTTCGGTCACTACAACAAGGTTCGACGTTCGTCGATCGGAACCCTGCAGGCCTTCGACATCGGCAACGTCACCAACAAGACGGTCCAGGACGTCAGCGAAGAGCTGATGATCCAGACGCCGCGCTACTGGCTGGCGCCCGCCTTGGTGGCCCTGGCCAGTTGGTCCCGCGACGATGCCGACCTCTGCGCGAAGTCGGTGGAAGCCGCATTCTCTCGCGACCCCGCGAAAACCGGTCTGTTCTTCGCGCTCGTGTTGCGCCGTCAGGGCCGGATGGAGTCGGCCACCCGCTGGCTCAAGCACTACCTGTCGTCGCTGGACCCACGGTCCCTCGGCCGCGAGTTCGCGGTGATCATGGAATCGATCTCGCAAGACGGTTTCGGCACCCACGGCCGGGAGATGCTCAGCCGCCAGCTGATCGACTGGAATGAAATCCTGCGCAGGGATCCCTCGGTGACGGCGCATCAGGTCCAGGTGTGGCAGGACGAGATCGCCATTCACCGTGGGGTTCTCGACGAATCTCTCTATCCGCATCTGTCGAAGACGACTCCACAGTGGTCGACTCTGCGCATGCTGCTCGAGCATGCTTCGGCACACGGCAATGTGATCGAGAAGTACCGCGCGGTACGTGACACTCCGATCAACCTCAACCCCGACGTCGCCGAGCGTCTTGATGACATTCTGGAAAACCTGGTCACCGAGTACGACGCCGAGGAACTCCCGTTCCGACGCGACGTCATCTATCACCGCGCAGTAATCGAGCTCGACGGGGACACCGACCGGGCCAAGGAGAAGGCCGACGCACTGTCCACCGCACTCGACGAGACCATGGACCTCGTCACGCTGCAGACCCAGATCGCGTTGCGCCCCGATATGCTCGGCGCGTCGGTCAGCACCCAGCAGGTCGCGATCGGCGTCGGCCGGTCGGATTTCACGAAGGCCATCGAGAGTTACTCGGCGAACTACCGCCAGCAGTACGTCAATGACGTCGATATCGTTCTCGACGAGAAGCACTCCAGTTTCGCCCTCACCCTCGGGTTCGGCGGATGGAAGACCAACACAGCTGTGCCGCAAGTGGAATCAGAGAAGTCATTGGCACAGACATGGGCGACAGCGGTCGCGGACTATCTGGAACGCGTGAGGTTCAAGGAGAAGTACTACTACATCGCTATCGCGATCGTGGCAGCGTGCACGCTCTTCGGCTTCTTGATCAACACCGGCCCGGGGGTCTTCCTGCTGTTCGCTTCGGCGATCGGCGCCGGACTCTGGGTTTTCACCAAGAAGCGCTCCGCGGACGCCAAATACGCTGAGGCGGTGGCCATGAGGGACCAGGCGATGCGGTTCTCCGTGGATATCTACCGCGCCTCGATGGCCGAATTCGTCGACGCCAAGTTGGTTTATCAAGAGGAAGATGGTCGATCCGACGAGTTGACCAAGCTCATCCGGTCGTGGCCGACCGTCGTCGGAGTCAGTGCAGAAAAGGGGATTGCCTAATGTCCACGCCATCCTGGGATAGCCCGGTCGACTCGGCGTCGATTCAACAAGGTTGGGTCAGTCAGGGGCCCACGGCCACTCAGCAGTCGGGGGCCACTCAGCAGTCGGGGGCCACTCAGCAGTCGGCGGACACGACGGTCGTTCGACGGCCGACGGGGCGATTCCTTCCGCCGCCTGCTCCCAATACCCATGAGACCGCGGTGGTGTCACGGGATTTCACCGCTCTGCGCAGCAGCCGGAAATCTGATGCACCCGCACTGAGCCGGAAACGCAAGATCGCCGGCGACCTGCCGTCGTGGGATCCGTTGCCGCCCGGCGAGACGCTGGTCATCCGGCCCGGTTCGCGGTGACCGAGCCCAGTACCGCCTACGAGGTGTGGGTGCTGGGTCTGCGGAAGTGGCAAAAGAATCCGAGCGCGGACCTGTCGCAGCTGCCACGGCTCACCGCGGATTCGCTGCCCCCGAGCGCTTACTCCCGGTTGCTGACCCACCTGCACACTGCCATCGAGGCGATGATGCAGGATTTCTCGGAAAAGTTCTCCCGCGGAATCGAACACGCCCGCTCCGAACACGAGATGGCGCAGGTGATGGTGGGTCTGCGCGCGCTCCTGTATCGACGAGTGGAACTCGCGCGGCATCCATCGTTGCCCGAGGAGATCAGTCGACCGCTCGTCGAGGCGGCCCGCCGCGAGATCGCGGCATTGCAGGTTGATCTCGAGCGGGTGCTGACCTCGTCGACGGACCGGAGCAGCAGCAACCGATCGAGAGTCGAGCGGATGCTGAAGTTGGCGCGTGACAATAGCTTTACCGCAGTTCTCGACCCAGGGTTCGGACATCACGGTGGCGGTATCCCGACTGGCGATATCCCGGCGCAACCGGCCGCGGTGCGCCATTCCGGTAGTCCGGTACGGCGTCGGATCCTGCTGCCCGACGCTTCGCCGCCACCCCAGTAGCGCTGCGCGCCAGTCAGGTTCACCGCACCGCCTCCAACCAATCGCTATCACAAGGACGCACAGATGGCCAATAGCATCGAAACAGCAGAGAATCTGCGGCGACTGTTCAAGGCGCGGGTTCCCTTGATCGTGTTGCGAACCGCGGAGAGCACTCGCGGTCTGGACCTGATGTTCTCGGTCGCATCGGAGTTCAAATCGATGTCCTTCTACGTTCATTCCCGGGCCAAGGGATTGTTCGCGGTCGGATCCCAGGTCCCGGTCAATGACGATCGATCCTTTGTGGGCGCACTCGATTTCGCGACATCGACCTTTGCCGCGCGCAGTCATGCCAACTTCATCTTCAGTGACGTAGACGAGCTCAGTGACGACACCGCCACAGCGCGCCACCTCGCCGAGATGGCGCGCCTCGCCGAGGAGCGCCAGGGGGCCATCATCATCGTGTCGGCTGATCCCGTCTGGTCGGGACTGTCGCGGCTGGGGATGACGGTGACGCTCGATCTGCCTGATGTGGACGAGCTTTATCAGGTGGTCGATGCGATCGTCGAGGATCATCGAGCGGTCATGCAGGTTGATTGGCAGCACGATGAAGTTCGTCGCGCTGCGGAGATCCTCAAGGGGGTGACCCAGACCGAGGCCATCAACGCCCTGACCACGTTGCTGGCCAAGGGGTCTCTGCTGCGCGAGGACGTCGACGAGCTGTCTCAATTCAAGGATCAGATCTTCGGTGAGCTCAGCGGGCTCGAGCGGGTGGTTCTCGATGACGACGACTACAGCGTCGGTGGTCTGGACACGCTTCGGAAGTGGCTCGATGTCCGCCACGCACTGATGAAGGCGGACCTGAGCGGAACCAAGCTCCGTCCGCCTCGTGGCGTCCTGCTGGTCGGCGTGCCGGGTTGTGGTAAGTCGTTGAGTGCCAAAGCGATTGCTGCTCAGTGGCGAATGCCGCTCTACCGCCTGGATATGGCGTCGATTCTCGGTATGTACGTCGGCATGTCGGAGAATCGACTCAAGGAGGCGCTCGACGCGGCCGATCGGGTGGCTCCGTGTGTCCTGTGGGTGGATGAGATCGAAAAGGCCCTCGCCGGTGGGTCTGGCGATTCGGGAACCACACGTCGTCTCATCGGACAGTTCCTGTTCTGGCTGCAGGAGTCGAGGGCGAAGGTCTTCCTTGTCGCGACCGCCAATGAGGTGACCTCGTTGCCGCCGGAGTTGTTGCGCAAGGGTCGTTTTGATGAATTGTTCTTCGTAGACCTGCCGGACGAGGATGATCGTCGAGAGATCTTGGAACTCTACTTCCGTAAGTATCTCAACACCGACCCGTCACCGTTCCTGCTCTCTGAACTCGTGGAGCTCAGCGCGGGGTTCGCCGGATCTGATCTCGACGCGACAGTCCACGAAATCGCCACCAGCGCGTACCTCGGCGGTGGCGTCACGCCGACCGAGGATCAGATCAAGCAGGTCTTCGCCAATGTCGTCCCGTTCAGCCGCACCAATCCCGAAGAGGTGGAACTGATTCGCGCGTGGGGGCGGGATCGGGCGGTGCCTGCCGGGCGGCCGCATGCCGAGACGCAGTCCGAGGGACGAGGTGCGGTGTCGCGTCGCGTCGTGGTGTTGAACTGAGCGGTTGAGGTTGGTCAATAGCCAACCGGATTCTTGTCAATTGATATGGGAGCGTGACGATGTCGGAGCTGCAGAAGCTGAAGTCGACAATCGAGGGGTTGGCCGGCTCGGCCAAACAGACGGGCGGGAGCCTCGGTCAGTTCAAGAGCAAGTTCAGCACGCAGATGGCGCAGGTCCGCGGGGCGATCGGCGGGAGCTCTCAGCGTAAGGATCAAGAGGTGATCAATGCGCTCGAAGCTGCCAATAAGCAGGTCACTGCCGCCATCGGAGCGCTGGAGAATGCGGCGCGAATCGCCGGTAACTACGGCAAGTCTCTGTAATACGACGCCGTGTCGAGTTCATCTGATCCCGAGCGACTGGCCCGAGAGCTGGCTGCCTTGGCCGAGGACTGTCGCAGGCATGCCGGGTTGGTGCGCGGTCGGCAGGGCGCCGTCGGGCCGCTGAGGGAACGGGTCAGGGGAGTACTGGCCACGACGTCGACCGATGACGAACGAAGGCTGATGGACTTGTTGAGCGCCGCGATCACCTCGTGCAAAGCGGCCGAAGGTGCTCTGGCGCAGGCACATCGAACTGCCAACGCCACCGCACATGCCATGCGCGCCGAGGCTGTCCGGGCCAGAACCGATCCGTCGCGGCGTCAACGCAAATGAGTTCTGAACTCGAGCAGGTAGCCGAATCGGTACGCGCGCTGACGTCCTCGGCCACCTCGGTGGAGGTGTCACTTCGCGAGGTTGCCGGCACCGCAGGGGGTCTCGTCTCGACGGCAGTGGCCCTCGGTGCCCAGGGGGCCGACACCCGCGCCCTGGTGGGCAACCTGGACGCCGCGACCCGTGCGATCGAGGATGCCGCGGCGCAGCTGGCGGCCTTTCGTCAGCAGGCAGACACGGTAGCTCGGCGGCTGGCCGGAGGTGGCGGAGCCGCGGGTGTGATGGTCCATGCGTTGCACACTGTGCAAGGCCTCGCGGTGACGGTCGCGATGGTGTCGCAAGTCCTGACGCCGGCCTGGGACGCGACGGTCGCCATCAATCACCTCGACAACGGTGACCCGAAGGATGCCACGCAACTGGTCGAGCGCGCCGCGGCCGGTGGCGATATCACTGACGCCGTGCGCGACCCCGACTACGAACCCCCACCCCAGGTCAAGGATCTGCCATACGGCGATCATCGGCCACCGCCGTAGCCGATTCCCCCGTTTGGAGGCTCGACGCGAGCTTTCGGGACGCGCAACGATTGCAATTCAACAACTTTGGGAGGAACTGTATGACCGCGTTCGTCGTATTTCTGGTGGTGGTGATCGGCGTACCGCTGACCACGAGCTTTGTGCTCAGCGCAATGGCCAAGCAGCAGAAGGACATTGTGGTCGGTGTACCCGTGGCGGTGGCGACCGCAGCGGTCCAGGACGCGTTCCGGGGCATGGGGTGGACCGAGACCCACGGAAAGGGAGCGCTCAATTTCCGCTGCCGGGGGTTTGGCCTGTCCAGCATGGCGATCAAGACCAAGCCGGTCCTGTCGATCGCGTTCGCCGATGCCGGGGGTGGCGCCACGCAGGTGTCAGTGTGGTTGTCGGAGTGGGGAACTTCGTGGGGACAGATGGGTTGCTGTGACCGTGTGGTGTTGAAGCGTCGCAAGGTTGTCAAGGCCCTTGAAAGTCTTACCCCGACAGTCGGTGGTTTGGCCACCGGCCAGTGGTCGGCGGGCCCGGGCGCCGGAACGCCGGGCGCGGGAACGCCGAGCGCCGGAAATCCGGGTACGGCCACGGGTCCAGTCGCGGGGCCTCAGGGGCAGGTGCCTACCTTCGGCCCTCCGCCGTCTCAGTTTGGTCCGCGCTGAGGTTGGTTCGCGGTGCGCGGCCACCACACGGCGCAACCCCGTCGGGTACCGGTTTGGAGCATTCCCGCAGTTCGCGTAGCATTGATCGACGGTGCGCATCGCGCATCGGACTTCTGCGTGTTCACCACTCGAAGACCGCCCTGACCGGGCGCGATCGTCGTGCGACGCGCAGGAACCGGTGCCGGTGAGAACACCGTAACGGATAAACACGGATTCAACCGGGTGTACGGACACGCCTCGTCAACAGACGCGGCACGCACACCAGGATCGCGGAGGACATGGCGAAAAAAGACGGAGCCATCGAGGTCGAGGGTCGAGTGATCGAGCCCCTGCCCAATGCGATGTTTCGCATTGAGCTGGAGAACGGACACAAGGTACTCGCCCACATCAGTGGCAAGATGCGGCAGCACTACATCCGCATCCTGCCCGAGGACCGGGTCGTCGTGGAACTCTCGCCCTACGACCTCGCTCGTGGGCGCATCGTTTATCGGTACAAGTAGGACTTCCCCCGACTACGGGTGGAACGCATAACAAGGAGAAGCGGACGTGAAGGTTCAGCCGAGCGTCAAGCCGATCTGCGAGAAGTGCAAGGTGATCCGTCGTAACGGTCGGGTCATGGTGATCTGCGAAAACCTGCGTCACAAGCAGCGTCAGGGCTGATCACCCGCAACCCTCGGGGTCGCTTGAGTTAGATCTAACTGAATATCGAGAACAAACCAGAGCTGAACGAGTATGTGAAGCCCTCCCAGCACCAGCGGCGACATTCGGGTCACCGCCTACCCCCGGTTCAGAGGCCGGGGCCCGACAAGAGATTCGGGACGGACTGGGAGCAGACCTCTGAACTGAAAAGGAAATCCGCCACATGGCACGTGTTGCTGGTGTGGATCTCCCCCGCGAAAAGCGGCTGGAGATTGCACTGACCTACATCTATGGAGTTGGGCGTACCACCTCCAAGGAGATCCTTGACGGCACCGGGCTCAGCCCCGACCTGCGCGCCAAGGACCTCACCGACGCAGACGTCGCAAAGCTGCGTGAGTACATCGAATCCTCGGTGAAGGTCGAGGGTGACCTGCGTCGCGAGGTGCAGGCCGATATCCGTCGCAAGATCGAGATCGGCTGCTACCAGGGTCTGCGCCACCGTCGTGGCCTGCCCGTTCGTGGACAGCGCACCAAGACCAATGCCCGCACTCGCAAGGGCCCGAAGAAGACCATCGCCGGGAAGAAGAAGTAATGCCTCCGAAGTCACGTAGCGCAGGCCCCAAGAAGGGCACTCGCCGTCGCGATAAAAAGAACGTCCCGCACGGCAACGCACACATCAAGTCGACGTTCAACAACACCATCGTGTCGATCACCGACCCCAACGGCAACGTCATCAGCTGGGCGTCGTCGGGTCATGTCGGCTTCAAGGGCTCGCGCAAGAGCACCCCGTTCGCGGCTCAGCTCGCGGCCGAGAACGCTGCGCGCAAGGCCCAGGAGCACGGCGTGAAGAAGGTCGACGTGTTCGTCAAGGGACCGGGTTCGGGTCGCGAGACCGCCATCCGGTCGCTGCAGGCCGCCGGCCTCGAGGTCGGCACCATCTCTGACGTCACCCCGCAGCCGCACAACGGTTGCCGTCCGCCCAAGCGGCGTCGGGTCTAGCGGGAAGGTAAGGAACTAGAACAATGGCTCGTTATACCGGCCCCGCAACCAAGAAATCGCGTCGTCTGCGCGTCGACCTCGTCGGCGGAGACCAGGCGTTCGAACGTCGCCCCTACCCGCCCGGCCAGCACGGCCGCGCGCGGATCAAGGAGAGCGAATACCTGCTGCAGCTGCAGGAGAAGCAGAAGGCCCGCTTCACCTACGGCGTGCTCGAGAAGCAGTTCCGTCGTTACTACGAGGAAGCCAACCGTCGCACCGGCAAGACCGGTGACGAACTGCTGCGCATCCTCGAGACCCGTCTGGACAACGTCGTCTACCGTGCCGGCATCGCCCGCACGCGTCGTCAGGCCCGCCAGATGGTCAGCCACGGCCACTTCACCGTCAACGGTGTGAAGGTCGATGTGCCGAGCTACCGCGTGAGCCAGTACGACATCATCGACGTTCGCCCGAAGTCGTTGCAGACCACTCCGTTCCAGATCGCCAAGGAGCTCGTCGGCGATCGTCCGGTTCCGGGTTGGCTGCAGGTGGTTCCGTCGACGCTGCGCATCCTCGTGCACCAGGTGCCCGAGCGCGCTCAGATCGAGGTTCCGCTCACCGAGCAGCTCATCGTCGAGTTCTACTCGAAGTAGTCGTCAGAAAACCAAGCAGCACAAGCTGTTTCGGTCCACTTCTAGGCCGTCATATAGCGGTCGGCCACAAGGAGAGAACAAGAAATGCTCATCTCACAGCGACCCACCCTCACCGAGGAGATCATCGCCGAGGACCGGTCGAAGTTCGTCATCGAACCGCTCGAGCCGGGTTTCGGTTACACCCTCGGTAACTCGCTGCGTCGTACCCTGCTCAGCTCAATTCCGGGTGCCGCCATCACCAGCATCCGCATCGACGGTGTGCTCCACGAGTTCACCACCGTCCCCGGGGTCAAGGAAGACGTCACCGACATCATCCTGAACCTCAAGGGCCTCGTGGTCAGCTCCGAAGAGGACGAGCCGGTCACCATGTACGTGCGTAAGCAGGGTCCGGGCACCGTCACCGGCGCCGACATCGTGCCGCCGGCCGGTGTCACCGTGCACAACCCTGACCTGCACATCGCCACCCTGAACGACAAGGGCAAGCTCGAGATCGAGCTCGTCGTCGAGCGGGGCCGCGGCTATGTGCCGGCCGTGCAGAACAAGGCGTCGGGTGCCGAGATCGGCCGTATTCCGGTCGACTCGATCTACTCGCCGGTGCTCAAGGTGACCTACAAGGTCGAGGCCACCCGTGTCGAGCAGCGCACCGACTTCGATCGTTTGGTGCTCGACGTGGAGACCAAGAACTCGATCACTGCGCGTGACGCGCTGGCATCTGCGGGCAAGACCCTCGTCGAGCTGTTCGGGCTCGCGCGGGAACTGAACGTCGAGGCCGAGGGCATCGAGATCGGTCCGTCGCCGGCTGAGGCAGATCACCTGCAGTCGTTCAGCCTGCCGATCGAGGATCTGGAGCTGACCGTGCGGTCCTACAACTGCCTCAAGCGCGAGGGTGTTCACACCGTCGGCGAGCTGGTTGCCCGGACCGAGTCGGATCTGCTCGATATCCGCAACTTCGGACAGAAGTCGATCGATGAGGTGAAGGTCAAGCTGCACGCGCTCGGACTGTCGCTCAAGGACAGCCCGGCCAGCTTCGACCCGTCGCAGGTCGCCGGTTACGACCCCGCCACCGGCACGTGGTCGGATGACGCGTCGTTCGACGCCGATTCCGGTGAGGATTTCGCTGAGACCGAGCAGCTGTAATCGCTGTTCCCAACCCTCCCGGTCGAGAGATCGCGAGTTTCTTCTAGGAGAAGAGAATGCCCAAGCCCACAAAGGGTGCCCGTCTCGGCGGGTCGGCCAGCCACCAGAAGGCGATGTTGGCAAACCTTGCCACCTCGCTCTTCGAGCACGGCCGTATCACCACCACCGAGGCCAAGGCCAAGCGCCTGCGCCCGTATGCCGAGAAGCTGATCACCCACGCCAAGGCCGGCAAGCTGGCCAACCGGCGTGAGGTGCTCAAGGTGATCCGCGACAAGGACGTCGTGCACACGCTGTTCGACGAGATCGGCCCGTTCTTCGCCGATCGCGACGGCGGCTACACCCGCATCATCAAGACGCTGAACCGCAAGGGCGACAACGCCCCGATGGCCGTGATCGAGCTGGTGCGCGAGAAGACCGCGTCGACCGAGGCCACCCGCGCCACGCGTGCGGCTGCGTCCAAGAAGGCCGCTGCCGACAAGGCGGACTCGCCGAACGTGAGTCGTTCCGCTGCTGATGCCGAGAACGTCGTCGAGGCCGTGGAGGCCGAGGCGAGTGACGCCGCCGTCGACAATGCCGATGCTGTTGCTGAGGCCGTCGACTCCGAGTCCTCTGCCGCGACTGCGCCCGAGGCCGACGCCGCAGGTGCCGACGTCGACGGTGACAAGGCCGACGAGAAGTAGGTCGGACGCCTGAGCACGTCATACAACGACGGACCCGCCACCCCGATGGGTGGCGGGTCCGTTCGTTTGCGTCTCGACATCGGCTATGACGGAACCGATTTCGCCGGTTGGGCGCGGCAGGTCGGGCAGCGCACGGTGTGCGAGGTCCTGGAATCGACGCTGGGCACGGTGCTGCGGGTGCCCGTCCGGCTGACCGTCGCCGGGCGTACCGACGCGGGTGTGCACGCCACCGGGCAGGTCGCCCACGCCGACGTTCCGGTTGCGGCGCTGCAGACGCGGTCCATCGACGGTGATCCCGATCGGCTGGTGGGTCGGCTGGCGAAGATGCTGCCCGATGATGTTCGGGTGCAGGCTGTTTCGCAGGTGTCGGGTGACTTCGACGCGCGGTTCTCCGCGCTGCGTCGGCACTACGAGTATCGGCTGACCGACGCTCGGTTCGGTGCGGAGCCGGTGGTCGCGCGGACCACTGCGGCGTGGCGTCGGCCGCTCGACGTCGACGCGATGAACGCTGCGTCGTCGGAGTTGTTGGGGCTCAACGACTTCGCCGCCTTCTGTCGACGACGCGAGGGCGCCACGACGATCCGCGATCTGCAGCGGTTTGTCTGGCGCCGTGACGACGTCGGCGTGCTCATCGGCGAGGTGAGTGCCGACGCGTTCTGTTGGTCGATGGTGCGATCGCTCGTCGGTGCGGTGGCTGCTGTGGGGGATGGGCGGCGCAGCGTCGAGTGGTGTCACGGACTGTTGGAGATGCGTTCGCGCAGTAGCGATCTCACCGTCGCCGAAGCCCGCGGCCTGTGTCTGGTGCGGGTCGACTATCCGGCCGACGACGAGCTTGCCTCCCGCAACGAGGTGACCCGGGACGTGCGCACTGGTACCGGCGGGTGCTGCGGGGGCTGACCGGCGCCCGGCCACGACTGTGTTCCGCCGAGCCGCGCTGGCGTCGGGCTACACCGACACCCAGCTCAAACGCGCGGTACAGGCCGGTGACCTGGTACGCCTCTGGAACGGTGCGTACCTCAACAAAGACGGCGTCGAGCGCACTCCCAAGCAGGTGCATAAGTTGACCACCATCGCGGCAGTCAGCACCGGCGACGGGGACCATGTGGTGAGCCACGAGTCGGCCGCGCTGTTTCACGGCCTGTCCATCCTGCATCCGCGACTGAACCACATCCATTTTGCGACCGGGCGTGCAACCGGAGGCGGCATCGACCATCAGCGACACCTGCATTCGGGGAAGCTCGACGATTCCGACATCGTCGTCGTCGACGGCATTCGCGTGACGTCGATCGACCGAACGGCCGCCGACTTGGCCTGCACCAGCGACTTCGCCGTTGCCCTGGCCGTGCTGGACTCAGCGCTGCGGCACAACGCCGACCCCGACGCCATTTCCGAGTTGCTCGGCCGACGTAAGCGTGGCGCCACGCAGGGCCGGCGTGCGCTTGCCCACGCGGACGGCAAATCTGAGAACGCCGGTGAGTCATGGGGCCGCGCTCAGATGATCTGTGACGGATTACCGGTGCCGCGGCTTCAGCACGAGTTCTATTCCGACAGTGGGATTGTGGTGGCCCGTACCGACTATGACTGGGATGGCAAGCTGGTCGGGGAATTCGACGGCCTCCGCAAGTACGAGAAGGATCTGCGGGAGGGCGAAACCGCTGCCGACGCGGTGATCCGCGAGAAGCGCCGCGAGGACGACCTGCGTCGGATGGATGTGATGGTCATTCGGTGGCTCTGGGAGAACCTCCGGCAGCAGAGTGTGGTGCCGATGGTGCGGGAGTGGCTGGGAAGGGTCGGGATTGCCGCGTGACTGCCGACTGCCGAGCAAGTCACCGGAGTATCTGGCTAATAGCGGAGAAGTTTCCCCGGCATTAGGTAGATACTCCGGTATTAGGCCGGCGGGTCGGTAGGGGTGTCGGTCAGGAAAGCGACAATCAAGTCGCCCAACATCTTTCGCTGATGTGCGCGGTTGGCGGTGGCGGTCAGGTCGCGGTCGAACAGGGTTTTCCAGGTGTGGCGGTTGGCCACGCGGAAGAAGCAGAAGCTGCTGATCGCCAGGTGGACGTCGAGAGCGTCGACGTCGTCGCGGAACTGGCCACGTGCACGGCCCGATTCGAGGATGCGGCCGAGGACGTCGACGGCCGGGTTACCCATCTCGCGCACCGCGGCGGCGTGTTTGAGGTGTGCACCCTTCAAGATGTTCTCGCCGGCCACGATGCGGATGAAGTCCTGGTTGCGGTCGTGGTGGTCGAAGGTGATCTCGGCGAGAGCGCGGACCGCGGCGACCGGATCGTCGTCGATGTGGGCGATCTTCTGCTCGAGGCGTCGGATCTTGCTGTACGAGGCCTCCAAAACAGCCTGGTAGAGGCCCTCTTTGTCGCCGTAGTAGTAGTAGATCATCCGCTTGGTGGTGTGCGTTTTGGCGGCGATCTCGTCAACCCGGGCCCCGGCGAATCCCTTGTCGGCGAACTCCTTGGTGGCGATCGCGACGATGTCGGTCTTGGTGCGGTCGCTGTCGCGTCGTCGTGGGAGCGTCACGTAACGAACTGTATCGTTCGCTCAAGCACTGTGCCGACCTCAAGCACTGTGCCGACCTCAAGCACTGCGGCGGACCGGCGTCAGCGATTCCGCCGCGATCAGCTCATTCATGTGGGCGAGCATCCGGTCGCCGTCGGCGGGCACTCCGCAGAACAGCTCGAAGGCGTCGGCGGCCTGGAATACCGCCATGCCGTCGCCGGTCAGGGTGCGGGCGCCGAGCGAGCGTGCGGTGGCGATCAGCTCGGTGACCACCGGGCGGTAGACGACGTCGGCGACCCAGAGGTCGGGACGCAGAATCGACGGGTCGATCGCCACGCCGGGATGATCGGCCATGCCGACCGGTGTCGCGTGTACGACGCCGTCGGAGTCGGCGATCCGCTGCGGAGCGTCGGACAGGCTGCCAGCGACGATGGTCCGGTCGGGGAACGTCGCGCGTAGCGACGAGGCGAGGGAGGCGGCGCGGGTGGCGTCGGCGTCGATGATGTGGAAGGTGCGCACCGGTTGGGTGAGCATCGCGTACGCGACTGCTGATCCGGCCCCACCTGCGCCGAGTTGCACCACGGTGTCCAGCGGAACCGGTTGTGCGGCAGCGGGTCCGAACGATGCTTCGAAGTTGCGGGCGAATCCGGACCAGTCGGTGTTGTGTCCGATCGCACGCCCGACGTCGAAGACGACGGTGTTGACCGCACCGAGTCGTCGGGCGTCGGCGGACAGGTCGTCGAGATGGGTGATGATGGTCTGCTTGAACGGGTGGGTGACGTTGAGTCCCCGCATGCCGGCCTCGCCGGCTCGGCGCAGGAATGCGCCGAGGTCCAATCCGGAGACGGCAGCGGCGGGGACGTCGAACCTCAGATAGGTGTAGTCGATGCCGTGCGCGGCGCCCTCCCGCTCATGCATGGGAGGGGTCAACGACCGGGGGATTCCCTGCCCGATGAGTCCGCAGACCTGTGCCCCGTCGGCCACTCGTGCTGTGGCGGTGGCGAATTCGTGAGAGAACATTTCTGACGTGATCCTTCTTGTGCAGTGCGGAGGAGTCGGGCAGGGAATCGAGTGACTCAGACGGTGGCGGTCAGACGCTCGCCGGGCTGCGGTGCCGGGGCAGTGGTGTCCCCGCGATGTTCACCGAGCGCCATGGTGTCGGTCTTGTTGGTCTCGACCGCGGTCGACGCGGCGACTGCGGCGATCACTGAGAATCCGGCGACGACGATGGCGACCGGCACCCAGCCGAACTGGCCGTCGCCGAGAATGGCCGATGCGATCAGCGGCAGGAAACCGCTTGCCATGAAACCGATCTGAGTTCCGATGGCGACGCCCGAATAGCGGACCCGAGCGGGGAACATTTCGGAGTAGAACGACGGCCAGATCGCGTTCGCGGCGGCGTAGACCACGGACTGGATGATCAGCGTGGCGAACAGGATGGCCCAGAACGACCCGGTGGTGATGATCGCGAGATAGGGGAAGGCCAGCACCGCGCAGCCCAGCGCGCCGCCGATGAAGATGGGCTTGCGTCCGAACTTGTCGGACGCCATGCCCCACAGCGGCTGGCTGAACAGCATGGTGAGGTTGGCGAGCACGCTGATCAGCAGCATCGAACTCTTGGAGACCTCGAAGTCGGTGGTCGCGTACTTCAGGGCGAAGGTCGAGAACAGGGTGCTCATCACCGAGATGGTGGCGCAAGCGATCACGCGGACCAGTGCGCGCCAGTGGAAGCGCAGCAGCACCAGCAGCGGGATGTCGGAGACGCCGTCGGCGTTCTTGACCTGCTCGAAGACCGGGGTCTCCGGCATGGTGCGGCGGATCAGGTAGGCGACGATCATGACCACGGCGCTGAACCAGAACGGTACGCGCCAACCCCAGCTGAGCAGGGTGTCCTCGGGCAGCGCGGCCACCGGGATGAAGGCGAGCGTGCCGACGAGCAGGCCGGCCTGGGTGCCGTTGAGCGTCCAACTGGCGTAGAACGCGCGCTTACCGGAATCGGCGTGTTCGACGGTCAGCGAGCTCGCGCCCGATTGTTCGCCGGCGGCCGAGAGGCCCTGCAGGAGGCGTAGCGCAACCAGCGCGATCGGGGCGGCGATGCCGATGGCGTGATAGTCGGGCAGGCAGCCGATGAGGAAGGTGGCCAGGCCCATCAGGATCAGGGTGAACACCAGCACTCGCTGGCGGCCGATCCGGTCGCCGAAGTGGCCGAGGATGACCGCGCCGATCGGCCGCGCGACATAGGCGACGCCGAAGGTGGCGAAGGCCGCGAGTGTTCCTGCGCCCGAGCTGAATTCGGGGAAGAAGATCTTGTTGAACACCAGCGCGGACGCGGTGCCGAAGATGAAGAAGTCGTAGTACTCGACCAGGCTTCCCATGAAGCTGGCCAGCGCGGCCTTGCGCGGCTGCGCGGCGGGTCCTCGCGAGGGGTGGTCCTCGGTGGTGGCGGTCATCGGTGTCCTCCGGTGTGTGGTGAGCGCTACCACAACCTTGGCAGCGTGTGACTGACATTACAAACGGCACGTTGAACCGCGCAAGAAAACTAACCGGATAGTTCACTAAAACCTGAAAATGGCATGTCAGAAGGCATGCATCTGTGTTCGTATAGCGAACCGATGGCCACAACTATGAACCTTTTGGTACATTGATTGCGATAGTGGCGCACGCCACACCGCCCACGCACACCCGAGGGGGCAACCGATGACCACCTTCATCTCAGACGCCGATCTTGCTCGTCGGACCGCACCGCGCACACCGCCACGGACTTCGATCGCCACCGTCTGTCTTTCCGGAACCCTCGCAGACAAACTCGACGCGATCGCGGCAGCCGGATTCGCCGGCATCGAGGTCTTCGAGCCCGATCTCGTGGCCTCACCGCTCCGACCGGCCGACGTGGCAGCCGCTGCCGCCGAGCGCGGCCTGAGTATCGATCTGTATCAGCCGTTCCGCGACCTCGACAGCACCGACCCGATACGCTTCGCGCGCAACCTCACTCGGCTGAGTCGCAAGTTCGACGTGATGGATGAGCTCGGTTGCGACCTGCTGCTGGTGTGCAGCTCACCGTCGGACGATGCGGTGGCCGATCGTGATCTGCTCGCCGAACAACTGGGCACGGCAGCGGAATTGGCGGCCACCCGCGGCAAGCGGCTGGCCTACGAGGCACTCGCGTGGGGGCGCCACATCAACGACTTCCGTGATGCGGCCGCCGTCGTTTCCCAGGTGAGCCATCCCGCGTTGGGGACCTGCCTGGACAGCTTCCACATCCTGTCGCGCGGACTCGACCCCGAGCCCATCGCCGATCTCGACGGCGACTCGATCTTCTTCCTGCAACTCGCCGACGCGCCGGCCATGGCGATGGACGTACTGCAGTGGAGCCGGCACTATCGGTGCCTGCCCGGGCAGGGCAACTTCGACCTCACTCGCTTCATGCGTGCCGTCGAAGCCTCCGGGTATACCGGACCGTGGTCGCTGGAGGTGTTCAGCGACGTGTTCCGCCACGCCGACGCCGACGCGACAGCGCGTGATGCGCACCGGTCACTGCGCTTCGTGGCCGACAACGTCGACGGTTCGTCGGAGGAGATCACCGCCGGCGACGTGGTGTCGGTGCGCGTGGCGGCCGGCCCCGAGATGGCACCCGAGGTGGGGAACCTGTTGTCGCAGATCGGTTTCGACCTGCAGGGGGTGGACAGCTCCACCGGCCTGCGTCTGTATCGGGACGCCGACATCGCCGTGGTCGTCGACGCCACCGTCGGCACGGTGTGGACCGCTCCCGGCAGTGAGGTCGCCACGATCGCGCAGATCGGCTTGCGCAGTGCCGATCCCGAGGCATGGGCGCGACGCGCAGAAGCCTTCGACGTGCCGGTGGTGTCGGTCGCCGCGCCCGGCGCCGGAGGTGCGGCGTCGACAGCGCAGGTTGTTCGCCTCGATGTCACCGACCTGCTGTCCGTCGACCTGCGGGCCCCGATGTCGGAGGCGAGTTGGCGCACCCATTTCGACTTGGTTCCGCGGTCGGGTGCTGCGTCGTCATCGCTGTTCGACGGCGTCGACCACATCGGCATCGGCGTCGGTCCGGCCGACTGGGAGGCCGCGATGCTGCTGTTGCGTTCGGTATTCGGCATGGTCGTCGACGAAGGGCTCGACGTCCCGGATGCCGTGGGCACCATGCGAAGTCAGGCTCTCACGGTGACCACCGACACCGGGAACACGATGCGGATCGTTGCGTCGATGCTGCCGGATCGTCTCGAGGGTCGCGGTCCGCTGCGCCGACGCGGCGGCCTCACCCACGCGGCCTTCGGCTGCACAGACATCTTCGCCACCGCGGCTGCTTGCCGGGAGCGAGGCCTGGTGCCGCTGTCGATCCCGGACAACTACTACGATGACCTCGCCGCCCGATACGACCTCGCCGAGGAGATGATCGAACGGATGCGAGCCGACAACATCCTCTACGACGCCGACGGTGCCGGTGGTGAATTCCTGCACTTCTTCACGCCAACCGTCGGCGACGATCTGTTCTTCGAAATCGTCTGTCGCTCCGGCGGTTATCGCGGCTATGGCGAGGCGAACTCCGCGGTCCGGGTGGCCGCGGCGCTTGCCTGAATGCTCAGACGCGCTCGAACACTGCGGCCAAGCCCTGGCCGCCGCCGATGCACATCGTCTCCAGCGCCCACGCGCCCTCGCCGCGGACCAACTCGTTGAGCATCGTCGCCGCGATCCGCGCGCCCGTCGCGCCCACCGGGTGGCCGAGCGAGATCCCCGAACCGTTGGGGTTGAGGCGCTCATCGTCGGCGTCGATCTTCCACTCGGCGAGCACCGCGAGCACCTGGGCGGCGAACGCCTCGTTGAGTTCGATGAGGTCCATGTCGTCGAGTGTTTTACCGATGCGTCCCAAGGCTTTTGCGGTGGCCGGCACCGGTCCGATGCCCATGGTGCGCGGCGCGACCCCGGCAACCGCCCACGACCGCAGCGCGGCCAGCGGCGTCAGGCCCAGTGAGCGAGCGGTCGCCGCGGTGGTGACGATGCAGGCGGCGGCACCGTCGTTCTGGCCGCTCGCGTTGCCCGCGGTGACGGTGGACTCCGGATCGATCTTGGCGCGGATCGCCTTGAGCCCGGCGAGTGATTCCATCGAGGTGTCGGCGCGCGGATGTTCATCGGTGTCGACGACGAGCGGCTCACCGCGGCGCTGAGGGACACTCACCGCCACCATCTCGGCGTCGAAGCGGCCGTCCTTCTGGGCGGCCACGGCACGCTGATGTGATTGCACGGCAAGCGCATCCTGGGCTTCGCGGGTGATGCCATACTCGCTGCGCAGATTCTCGGCGGTCTCGATCATCCCGCCCGGCACCGGAAAGTTCTTGCCGCCGGCGGTGACTCGACCACGCGCCAGGCGGTCCTCCAGCGCGAGCGACGGAGTCTTGACGCCCCAGCGCATGCGGTCGGTGTAGAACTCGGTGTTGCTCATCGACTCCGCGCCGCCGGCGATGATGAGGTCGGCGCCGCCGGACGCGACCATCGTCGACGCCAGAATGATGGCTTGCAAGCCGGATCCGCAGCGTCGGTCGACCTGCATGCCGGGGACGTCGATGCCGAGCCCGGCGTCGAGGGCGGCAATGCGCCCCAGGGCGGGAGCCTCGGCGTTGGGCGACGCCTGACCGAGGATGACGTCATCGATGCGCGCCGGGTCCAGGTCGGTGCGCGTGACGAGTTCGGCGATGACAGTGGTCGCGAGCTCGGCCACCGAGACATCACGCAGCGCTCCGCCGAAGCGGCCGACCGGGGTTCGCAGCGGGGAACAGATGACGACGTCGTTCATGGGGTTTCCTTTCGAATGTGTGGGCGACGAATGTGTGGGCGACTCAGGCCATTCGGGCCAGGTCGTCGGAGATGGCTTGTGCGCAGGCGAGTAGCGGACCGACCAGCGTCGTGCGGATCTCGTCGACGCTGTGCCGGCCGGCCTGGGTCGACAGGTTCACCGCGGCGACCACGGTGCCGTTGCGATCGCGGATCGGGGCCGCCAGGGACCGAAGTCCGGCCTCGAGTTCCTGATCGACGAGGGCGTACCCGTTGCGGCGCACCGATTCCAGCTCGAGCCGAAGCGCGTCCGCCGACGCCAGCGTGTGCGATGTCAGCGTGGGCAGGGGATGGTCGGCCAGGAAGCGAGTCAGGTCGGCCGGCGACTGATCGGCGAGGATGGCGCGGCCCATCGACGTCACGGTTGCCGGGAATCGGGTGCCGATGGTGATCGAGACAGCCATGATGCGACGGACGGGAACGCGTGCGACATAGACGATGTCGCCGCCATCGAGAATCGACACCGAGCTCGATTCGTGGACCGCTGCGGAGAGTTCTTCGAGGTGTGGTCCGGCGATCTCGGGCAGCGAGAGGCTGGACAGGTAGCTGTAACCGAGATCGAGGACCGCGGGGGTCAACCAGAACAGCGAACCGTCGGTGCGTACGTAGCCCAACTCGTTGAGCGTCAACAGGAATCGTCGCGCGGTGGCCCGGGTGAGTCCGGTGGCCTTGGCGACGTCGGTGAGGGTTTGCCGGGGCCGCTCGGCGTCGAAGGCCCGGATCACCGAGAGGCCACGTGCCAGCGACTGCACGTAGTCGGTGGACGTCTCGGTGCTGGTCATCGGGACTCCTCTACGACGGCCGACAGCATTCGAAAGCCGTTGTTGCTGTTCGGGACCCCCGCGTAGATGGCGGTGTGCAGGAGTACCTCGGCCAGTGTCTGCGCCGGCACATCTGCTCGTAGTGCGGCACGCAGGTGCATGTCGAGCTCCTCGTGATTGCCGGTGCCGGTGAGCACCGCGATCGTCAGCAGACGTCGGGTGGTGTGGTCGAGTCCCGGCCGATCCCAGACATCGCCCCAGGCGGTGCGGGTGATGAAGTCCTGAAAGACCTCGGTCACCGGCGTCGTGTTGGCCTCGGCACGATCGACGTGCACATCGCCGAGAACCGCACGCCGGTTTCTCATGCCGCGGTCGAACGCGGCAACACGCTCTCCGGTGAGCGTGAGGTGTTCGACGATCAGCGCGCTCGCGCGTCCGGCTTGTTCGTAGGTGGCCAGATGTGCTCCGGGCGAGACGATCTCGAGCCTCGATCCGACGATGCCGTCGGCGAGTTCGGTGATCGTGGCGACCGACACCGCGGGGTCCTCGGTACCGCCGATGACCAGTGTCGGCGCAACGATGCGTCCCAGTTCGGCGCGAGAGTCCCAGCGGGACAAAGCTTCACAGCACGCGGCGTACCCCTCGTCCGGGGTGGAGGCGACGAGCTCGACCATCCGCGCGACCAGCCCGGGATCCCGCTGCGCAAGCGCATCGGTGAACCAGCGTCCGACGACGGCGTCGGCGATGGCCGACGTACCCTGTTGCCGGACCGTAGCGGCCCGCTCCAGCCACGGGCCGGATTCACCGAATCGTGCTGCGGTGCAACAAAGAACGAGACGATCTACGCGGCCCGGCGCGCTGATCGCGACCTGTTGGGCGATCGCGCCGCCGAGCGAGAGACCGACGAGGTGCGCGCGGTCGATTCCCAGCGAGTCGAGCAGGGCCTGCACATCGCCGGCCAGGTCGGCGACCGTGTAGGGGCCGGGCGGGACCGGGGACGCGCCGTGTCCACGGGTGTCGACGGCGATGACGTCGAACCGCGAATCCAGTGCGGCGACCTGCGGCTCCCACATCGACCGGTCCGACCCCAGTGATCCGAGCAGGACCACCTTCTCGGCGTCGGGCGGTCCGGATCGGCGGTAGGCCAGATCAACGCTGGGCATGAGAAGCTCCCTCGGATTCGGATTCGGATTCGGATTCGGATTCGGATTCGGAGTCAGGGGCGTCGGTGGTGTCGAGGAGGGCATCGACCGCGGCGACGCCCCGCTCGGCGAAGTCGGCGGCGTGGCCGGTGTAGCCCGTCGGGTCGAGTAGCTCGGCGAGCGTCGCTGGGGACAGATGCGCGGTGATGGCCGGGTCCTCGTCGAGGCGCCGGTGGTGGCGGGCGGCGTCGGTGACGATCGCTCGGGCGTCGTCGACGTGATCGCGCAGTGCTACGGTGACGCGTTCGGCCAGCAGCATGCCGCCGGTGAGGTCGAGGTTGGCGCGCATCGCGTCGGTATGAATCTGCAAGCCGCACAGGCTGTCCCGGAGGCGTGCGGCAGCCGCACCGGAGGTGGTCAGTAGTTCGGTGACGGCCTGCCACTGCGCATGCCACGGGCCCGCTGCCCGGGCCGACTCGTGGTCGGCAGTGGAGATCACCACGGTGATCGGGCCGAGTGCCCGTCGCGCGTTGGCGCGGGCGGTGATCGCGGCGATCGGATTCTGCTTGTGCGGCATGGCCGATGAGCCGCCGGACGCCCCTTCGGACACCTCGCCCACCTCGGTTGCCGCCATCGCCACGATGTCGGTGGCGGCCTTCTCCGTGGCGTTGGCGACTTCGCCGACAGCTCCGGCCAGTCGCGTCAGGGGGAGTCGGTGCGTGTGCCAGCCGATGGTGGACAGGGGTAGGCCGAGTTCGTCGGCGAGGGCGTCGGCCATCCGCAGTCCGGCCGGGTGGACCGCGGCGAGAGTGCCTGCCGCACCTCCGAATTGGACGGGTAGCGCGGTGATCGACGTCATCAGATCGCGGCGTGCAGTGGCCAGATCGAGTGCCCATCCGGCGGCGAGGGCGCCGAACGTGGTCGGTAGCGCTTGCTGCCCGAGGGTGCGGGCCACCATCACGGTGTCTCGATGCGCGACGGCGAGATCGCGGGCCGCGCGGGCGGCGTCGGCCAGGATGTCCAGCACCTCGTCGCCGGCGCGGCGCACCAGCAGCACCATCGCGGTATCGAGAACGTCCTGGCTCGTCGCGCCGGGATGCACCGACGATCGCTGTGCGCCCCGGGCGTGCGCCGCATCGCGCAGCAGTGTCACCAGTGGAATGACCGGATTGCCGCCGGCCACCGACGCGGCGCCGAGATCTGCCGGATCGATGCTGAGATCAGCTGCCGCAGCAGCGATTCGGGCCGGGTCGTCGCGAGGGATCACACCGACACGGGCGGCTGCGACAGACAATGCCACTTCTACCTCGAGCATCGCGTTGACCCATGCGGCGTCGTCGCATGCGCGGCTAACCGTGTCGGCGCCGAAGAGGGGATCGAAGAGCGGTGAACCGGTCATGACCTCACAGATCTCGAGTAGGTGTTCGCTTGCAGTGTTCGCTGAGTGCACATGCGAACGCGATGCGAACGACATTACGGCGTTTGCGGTGAGCCAGGCAACACTCTGGCGCAGAATTGTTCAAAATACGAACACTGTTCAACATGCGCACGTCCATGGTATCGTCGGCGCATGGACAAAACCGTGAGCTCCGCCACAGATGCGGTGATCGACGTCGCCGACGGATCGAGCGTGGCTGTGGGCGGCTTCGGTCTGGTGGGTATCCCCGAAGCGCTCATCAACGCACTGCTCGAACAGGGCGCGACGAACCTGGAGATCATCAGTAACAACTGTGGGACAGACGGATTCGGCCTCGGCGTGCTGCTCGAGCATCACCGCATCCGACGGACCATCAGCTCGTACGTCGGCTCCAACAAAGAGTTCGCGCGGCAGTATCTGTCCGGCGAACTCGAAGTGGAACTGACCCCGCAGGGAACCCTCGCCGAGAGGCTGCGGGCCGGGGGCTCGGGTATCGCCGCCTTCTTCACGCCGGCTGGTGTTGGCACCCAGGTCGCCGACGGCGGACTGCCGCTGCGCTACGACGGCGCCGGCGGCATCGCGCTGGCCAGCCCGCCCAAGGAGACCCGTGAGTTCGACGGCGTGACCTATGTGATGGAACGCGGCATCGTCGCCGACTTCGCGCTGGTGCACGCGTGGAAGGGCGACCGGCACGGCAACCTCGTGTTCCGGCGCAGTGCACAGAACTTCAACCCCGACGCCGCGGCCGCCGGCCGGATCACCATCGCCCAGGTCGAGCATCTCGTCGAGCCGGGCGAACTCGACCCGGAATCAGTGCATGTGCCCGGCATCCACGTACAGCGGGTGGTCGAGGTCGGACCGGTCGCGGTCGGAGTGGAACAACGGACAACGCGCGCGGCCGTCGGGGCCGGCGTCGCAACAGGAGGTGCCTGAGATGGCGTGGAATCGTGACGAGATGGCCGCCCGCGTCGCGGCCGAGCTCACCGACGGACAGTACGTCAACCTCGGCATCGGCATGCCGACGCTTGTGCCCAACCACATCCCCGACGACATCTCCGTCGTATTGCATTCGGAGAACGGCGTTCTCGGCGTCGGACCCTATCCGACCGAGGATGAACTCGACCCGGAACTGATCAACGCGGGCAAGGAGACCATCACGGTGCTGCCGGGATCGTCCTTCTTCTCGTCGTCGGCGTCCTTCGGCATGATTCGCGGTGGCAAGGTCGACGTCGCGGTGCTGGGTGCGATGCAGGTCAGTGCCGCAGGCGATCTCGCCAACTGGATGATCCCCGGACACATGGTCAAGGGCATGGGCGGTGCGATGGACCTCGTACACGGCGCCCGGCGGGTGATCGTGATGATGGAACACCGTTCTCGCTCAGGGCAATCCAAGATCGTCGAGGAGTGTTCGCTGCCGTTGACCGGCGCGCACTGCGTGCAACGCATCGTCACCGACCTCGCGGTCATCGACGTCACACCGGCCGGGCTGGTCCTGGTGGAGACCGCACCCGGCGTGAGCGTCGACGAGGTGATTGCCGCCACCGACGCGAAGCTGGCTGTGCCACAACCGGTTTCAGCGTTCTGAGGTAACCGGTCCCGACGCCGCTGTCAGGTCGCGCTGCGCTCGTCCTCGATGGCCTCCAGCGCGGCTTCGACGGTGTCGTCGTCGCCCACGAACTCCTCCGGATGCCGGCCCTCGCTCATCAGGTGTCGCCAGTTGAGCGGATCGAACTCCACCGGCGCCGTCGTCTCCATGAACTCGATGATGATCTTGGTGAACCGTTCCGGGTCGTCGTGGAACGGGAAATGGCCCGAGTTGTGGAAGGTATGCAGTTCCGAGTGGGGAATCGCCGCATGCGCGATCTCGGCGTGCTGGTAGGGGATCACCGAGTCGGCATCGCCCCAGATCAAACAGACCGGAAGTCGTTCGGTCAAATAACATCGGTCGAGCATGGTGACCGACTGTCCGCGCCAGTCGACCACTGCGCGCAAGGTTCGCAGGAAGGCCGCCGACGTGGTCGGATCGGCGAGATCACCGAGGACCCGCATGAGGTCTTCGTGGTCGATGAGTGCTCGTCGCGGCGAGAGGCTCTCCGGAACAATCGGCACCCGCGGCCCCGACACCAACGCCTTGGTGCCGAGCTTCAACGTGCCGACGACGCCGGGCAGGCGCAGCAGCCGTAGTGCCTCGTTGGCCACCGGCATCGAGACGAGCCGCAGTGCCGGGTTGACCTCCCGGGTGACCCCACCGGAGGCCACCAACACCAGGCGTTCGCAGAACCGTGGGAACTGATAGCAGAACTGCATCGCCACGCCGCCGCCGAGCGAGTGCCCGACCACCGTGACCTTCGAGATGCCGAGCACCACGAGCAGATCGCGCATGCCGTTGGCGAAGGCCGGTACCGAGTAGTCGGCCCGGGGTTTGTCGGACTTGCCGTGTCCCAAGAGATCCGGCGCGATGACGGTGTAGTGCTGGGCCAGTGTCGGGATGACCTCGTTCCACGTCGACGAGTTGTCGCCGATGCCGTGGATGAGCAACAGTGCCGGGCCGCTACCGGCGATGCGGTAGGCGCGCTTGTATCCGTGGATCGTGTGATAGGCGACGCGTACCTCGGTGTCGTTGACCGGGCGCAGCACGGCCCCCGACGACGTCCGCGCCTCGGTTGGCGCATGCGGAGGCATTTTGGGTCCGGGCACGATGCACTCCTCGGTGATCGACCGCTCGAGTGATCACGAACCGCTCAAGTGATCACAGCGCTGTGATGGGCTGGCCGATGCAACTGCACCGGTCCTTACCTACGAGTTAACCCCAGGTGGGCGTATTCTGCCCGCCGAGTTGCATCGAGTTAACGTGCTGATCCCGCAGCGGTCGACGCGCTCGGAGGTCACTAGGCTGGGGCTCGATGAATCCGTTCGACATCGACTCCTTCCTCGCCACCGGCGGCCTCGTCGGGTTGTGCGTGCTCATGTTCATCGAGACGGGCTTGTTGATCGGGTTCCTCTTTCCCGGTGACTCCATCTTGTTCACCGCGGGAGTGTTCGCCGCGCAGCCCGATCCGTTCGCGCCGCTGTGGCTGCTGTGCGTCCTTGTGCCGCTCGCCGCCGCACTGGGCGATCAGTGCGGATACTTCATCGGTCGCAGACTCGGCACACGGGTGATCGAGGGCCGGATCATGCGCAGCATCGGCCCCGAGTATCTGGACAAAACCCACCGATACTTTGAACGTTTCGGCCCGCTGACGGTGTTCTTTGGCAGGTTCATCGGGGTGGTGCGGACGCTCACGCCGGTGGTGGCGGGCTTCAGCGGAATGCCGTACCGCCTGTTCACCCTGTGCAGTGTCGCCGGCAGCATCGTGTGGGGCGCCGGGATCATCTGCCTCGGTTACCTGCTGGGCAACGTTCCGATCATCCGCGACAACATCGAGGTGTTCATCATCGCGTCGGTGCTGACCGTCGTCGTGCCCGCGATGATCCACCTGGCCCGGAAATGGCGTGGCGCCCGCAACGTCGGCCCGACGCCACCGGAGGCCTGACGGAGCCGCGCTACTGCTGGAAGTACGGTTCCTCGCGGCGCAGGTTGGTGCCCGAGAAGTCGTCGGCGATGCTGGCGCCCAACTCGACGAATGCTCGTCGGGTCTGCTTGCTCACCAGATCCAGGTCGACGTCGGCGCCCTCGGACAGATGGTCGTCGAACGGGATCTTGTGCACCGCACGGCATCGGGTGAGGAAGTGCTGGGCGAGCTGATCGGTGTCGATGGTCGACGATCCGGGCCGCGAGGAGCTGAGCACCACCACTGCCCGCGACACGAGGTGGCCGAAGCCGTGCGCCTCGAGCCAGTCCAGCGTCGCGCCGGCACTGCGTGCGCCGTCCAGTGCCGGTGAACTGACCAGGATGATGGCATTAGCCAGGTCGAGGACACCGTTCATCGCGGAGTGGCTCAGGCCGGTACCGCAGTCGGTGATGATGATGTTGTAGAAGCGCTGGAGGATCTTGATGACCCCGCGGTACTCCTCTTCGCTGAACGCCTCGGCCATCGCCGGATCACGTTCGGAGGCAAGGATTTCCAGTCGGCTCGGGGCCTGTGAGGTGTGCGCCCGCACATCGGAGTAGCGGTAGACGTTGGCATCGGCGAGCAGATCGCGCACCGTCGAGCGGGTCTGCTGCGGGATTCGCTGGGCGAGGGTACCGAGGTCGGGGTTGGCGTCGACCGCGATCACGCGGTCGCCACGCAGGGATGCGAAGGTCGACCCCAGTCCCACCGACGTGGTGGTCTTTCCGACGCCACCCTTGAGCGACAACACCGCAATGCGATAGTCGCCGCGTACCGGGCGATTCACCCGCTCGAGCAGGTGCTGGTACTCGATGTCCGACGGTGCCTCGCCGGGATTGATCGCGCCACCGGAGATGGTGTGCACCGCGCGCCGCCATCCGCGGCTCGGCGCGCGCCGAGCCTTGCGGATCAATGCGACCTCGTCGAGGCCCGGACCGCGCTGATCGCCGAGTTCGGGTCCGCCCGGGAATCCCTGGTACGGAGCGTGGCCGCCCGGTGGCGGTCCGGCCTGCGGCACACCGTTGGGCAGGCCGTTCGGCGGAAGGCCGTTGGGTTGAGGAGGGGGCCCGGCGGGGCGCTGGCCGACCGGTGGGCCACCGTTGGGTGGCGGCCCGGAATGAGTGGGTGCGGGTGGCGGTGCGGACCCCGGGGTGGGCGTAGGCCCGGGCTGCCCCGATGGCGCGGTCAGCGGATCGGGATAGCGGGCGCCGAACTGTGCTCCGGCACCACGCGATACTCCCTGATAAGGGGTGAAGGAGGTCATCGGCACCTGGCCGGATTGTGGCGTCGACGGCCCCGCGGGTGCCGGCGGCGCCGAGTGCGATGTGGTCGTGCCGTTGGGTCGGGCCTGCTGTGCGGGAGCGGGTGTACCGGTGCGCGTAGGCTGCTGCGTCATCGGCGCATCGGGTTCCGATGACGGTTCGCGCTGGTCGCGGCCCTCGTCGGCGCCGTTGTCGACCGGTGCCGCGAACTGAAGCCATGGCGGAGGTGCCGGCTGGCCCCCATCGGCACTCGGGCTGGTGTCAAATGACATCGCGCGTGACCCCCCTGATTGGATCTTTGATGGCTTGAATTGCCGTCGTGTCGGGAGTCTACCGAACCGTCGCCGACGCGCCGTATCTCCTATGGTCGGGTCCGGATGAGTATGGCAGTATCACATACCGATCTGTATGTTGGGCGAGCTGCCCGATGGTCCTACGCGAGGCGTAGGAGCGGATTGGCCGCAGCTGTGAACTGGTCGTTTGTGCCCGCGGGGTTTGTGCCGGCGGAATTCGGCCGACTCCGGGTATCGAGGGAACCGATCCCACGGCCGTCGCGTCGAAGATTGGTGAGGGGGTGAGACCGTGACCATGTGGAGCAATGACGCGTCCCGACTTGATGCGGAAGACCTTGATACGGGAGCCATTGATACGGGAGCCATTGAAAACGGTGCCATAGAAAACAGAGCTGTTGGCAACGGAGCTGCTGATAGTCCAGTGCCCGGCAAGGGTGCGCTGTTCGAGCCGTCGTCCGCGCGATCACGCTCGGGAACCATCGCGGTGACCACCACCCCGCAGGGCCTGCCGACGTCCATCCGGATCGATGACGCGGCTCTCGACCGTGACCCCGCAGTGCTGGGCACCGAAATCCTTCGCCTGTGTCAGCAGGCCGCGATGGCGGCCGGCATCCGCTGGCGTGAAGAGCTGTTGGCCGCCGGTGTGGAACGCGATGTCGTCGAGTCGATGAAGCTGCCGAAACCGGACGACCTGGCCCGCGCCGAGTACTACGACGACGCCACCTCTGAGGCGCCGTCGTCATGGTTGCGACGAGCGTGAGTGTGGGACGGGGCATGAGCATGGACCGGCGGGAGGGAGTGGCGGCATGAGCTGGGCGATGGACGAGTTGGAGGCGCGGGCGAATGCGCAACTCAACAGTCTCTACGAGGCGAAGGAGCGGTTCGCCGCGATCAGCGTGCGTGAATCCTCGCCCGACGACCTGGTGACCGTGGAGGTCGACGGGGTGGGTTCGCTGACCGGGCTCTGGTTGGCTCCCGGCGCCAACGAACTCGGCGGCCGGCGCCTGGGTGAGGTCATCGTGTCCACGGCGGCTCTCGCCGCTCAGCGAGCCTTCGCGAAACACGCGGCGATCACCGAGGATTTCACCGAGGCGTTCGGTGATCTCATCCAATCGCGACCCTATGGAATCGAATGACAACCCGGGAATGAAATTCCAGGGAACCGGAGGATGCGCCGATGCGTCCAAATCAATACCAGCGCGATGATGCGCGAAACATAGCGGTACAGAACCACAGCACAGCAGAACTGAATTGAACGCAGTACAGAGTGATAACGCACTACAGAGCGATAACGCAGTACACCCAGGGAGGGCATGCCGATGAGTAACGTGACCGTGGTACCCGAGGTCGTCGGGGCATTCGGGGCGACAACCGCTGCCATGGCAACCGCCGTCGGGTCGGCAGGAGCGATCAACGCGGCGGCCAACACCGCTGTCATGGTGCCGGTCTTCGGCCTGATCGGTCAGGAGTTCCTGGCGTCGTTCATCGTTGCCCAGGCCAATCATCTGCTCTCCGTGGGCAGCGTCGCCGCGGTCCACGCAGGTACCGCCGCCGCCACGTTCGCGGGTCTGGCGCAGTTCGAGGGCACCGACGGCGAATCGGGCGCGGACATCACCTCGGTTCTGTGACCGCGCAGCCGGCTCACATGGCGATCCCGGACGTTCCGGCCATGACTCATATGTCGGTCAACGAGATGATCGCCGCCACACCACTGGGACCGATCCTGGACCGACCGGTGGTCGACGTTCTCTCCGGCCTCGGGCTGCCTCCGTTGCCCGCACTTCCGCCGATGCCGCCGCTGCCGGGGCTTCCGCCGCTCCCGCCGATCGATCTGCACATGCTGGTCAAGCCGATGACCGATCTGCTCGGCGGATTCGGCAGTGGTGACCTTTCGGGCGCGGCGTTCGACCCGTCCGCGATCTTCCAGGGTTTGTCCAAGGTGCTCGAGACGACGATCGGCATGGGGTCGGGTGCGCTCAAGGCCATCGATCAACTGTGGGTCGGGGAGTCGGCCACCGCAGCGGCGGGCAAGACCGCGGTCGCCGGTGCGGACACCGCGAAGGTGTCAACGCAGGGCACCGGCATGTCCATCGACATCAGCGCTGCTGCCGGGATCGTCGGCGCCGGACTCGCTGCGCTACAGGCGATCATCGCTGCGACGATCGCGAAGATGACCGCCGCCATCGCGGCGATGACGACTCCGGCCGGCCCGCCGCTGATGATCGGGTTCGCGTCCGAAGGGCTGGCCGAAGCGACCGCATCGGTGGCCGCGACGCGGGCGCAACTGCTCGGCCCGACCGGCCACATGACCATCAACGGCGCTCCGATCGCCATCACGAACGCGCCGTCGCCGGCCGGTGCCGTGCAGTCGCCGTTCGCGGTCGCCTCGACCGTCGTCGATGCGGTGTCTCCCGCGGTGTCGTCGGTGAGCGAGCTGCCGTCGATGATCGCCACGCCGGTTGCCCAGATGCTCAGCGCCGCACCGCGAACCGACATGCCGCGGTATGCCGGTGAGGCCCCGGCCAAAGGTGGCGGTCCGGGTGGTGGCGGTCCCGGCGGGACCGGCGCCAAGCACCCCGGCGCAGGCGGCGCGGGTGCCGGTGCCGGACTCGGTGGGGTCGGTGCGATGGCCGGCATGTCGTCGGTCCTGGGGGCACGTCCGTTCGGGGGCGGAATGCCCGGCATGGTCGAACCCGCGGGCTCGATGTCCTCGCCGGGCCAACGCGGCACCATCACCACCGCGGGGCCGATGCCGGCGCCGATGGCTCCGATGGGAGCGGCGGGAACCGGACGCGGTGCCGGTGCGTCAGAAGAACAACACGACACTCCTGACTACCTGGTGACCGAGGACAACGGCCAGCGCGTGGTGGGGGAGGTGCCCGAGGTGGCCCCGGCAGTACTGGGACACGACGACCCGGACCAGGGCCCGTCAGCACCGGATGTCGAGCTCCGGCTCGGACCGCCAACGGGTTCGGCACCGACGAAGTGACAGCACCGAAGTGACAGCAACGAAGTGACAGCAACGACGTGACAGCCACGGGCAGGAATGAAGTGACAGACATGAGCCAACGCGGCGGCATGACGGAGGAGTACTGATGGCCGAGCACCAACTGAACGTCAACCCGGCTGAGTTGTTCTCGGCCGCAGCTGATCTCGACAAGCTCGCCGATCGGCTCGAGACCACACTCGGTGTCTCCGACACCGGGCTGGCCACTCCGGCCGCCGGGCGTGACGAGGTGTCGAGTACTGCTGCGGCAAGCTTCACCGCGGTCACCGAGCGCTTCCGATCCGACGCGGGCAGCGGTGTGCTCGAACTACGCAAGATCGCCGCGACCCTGCGTGCTCAGGCCACCGGCTACGTCCGGATCGACGACGAGGTCACCGCCGCAATGCGCGCGTGACGGTTCCACACCACACCACCAACACGAGTACCGAGCCGAGAGGAGAGTGAGTTGACCGGTTTCACCGGCGTCATCTGGGACGCACGTACCACCGAGCGGCTCGCTGCCGACCTTGCGGCAGGTTCGGGCCCGGCGCCGCTGGCCGAGGCCGGGCTGGCCTGGGGCCAGGTGGCGTCGGCGTTGGTCGATGGTGGTCTCGAGTACGGTGCGATCCTGGATCGTATCGGGGTCAATTGGCATTCGGCACACAGTAATTCGGTTCACGAGAAGCTCGCCTCGCTCGTCGAGTGGTTCGCCAGGGCAGGCGGCGAGGCCGCGGGTAACGCGGTGCGGGCCGAGGCCCAGGCAGCTGCCGTCACGGTCGCTCGTCTGACCATGCCGAACCTGGCCGAGACCGATCTGCTCGAGCGGATGCGCGACGTGGCGTCGGCGACATCGGCCATCGCGCCGGCGCTGACCGGTGCCGCCGCACACGCCGAGCGTGCACTCCACGATCAGCGGATGCGTGCCGCGCGCGTGATGGCGACCTACGAGGTGGCCAGTGAGCCGGTGGCACAGCCCTGGATGGCGCCGTCGGCGGCGCCGACGATCGTGACGCCCCATGCCCTGCAAGCCGAACAGGCGGCGCGCGAGCGGGCAATCCACCCTCGGCACGCCGCCGCGCAACAAACGCCGTCGACGCCATCGATGACCTCTGCCGCCGTCGGTCCGATCGGCGCTGTGACGCCGTGGTCGCCAGACCGGACGCGGCCCGCGCCGACCATCGTCGCCAGTGCGGTCACCCCGTCGATCGTGCCCACGCAGACACCGTCGCCTGCCCCGTCGACGCCGATCGCCCCACCGCCGCCGATGGCATCGGGCGCGATGTCGGTATCCGAACGGCACGCCGTGCGCCCGACCGTCGATCCCGAGGCCACCGAGGCCGCAGGCGCCGAGGAATCGCCCGCGCTCGAAACGTGGGAGGATATCGCGGCAGCCGAAGTTCCTGTGGCGCAGCATGTTTCCCTATCTCCGGAGCAACGGGCACTGGATTCGCGGTATGTGACCGAGACGCTCTCGCTGGGCTCTCCGGGTGGGCGGTGACATGAACACGGTGATCACAGCGGACACGTCAATCACCGCCGACGCGGTGAGCCTCGACGTCACGATCCTGATGGCGCTCGGTGCACGGGTCGGTGTGCAGACCTGGCCGGTGGTCCTCGACCTCTATCCCGACACCGACGATGCGGTCACCGCCGAGTCGATCGCCGCCGACGTTGATGCCGCGATCGCCGCGCACGGGTTGTGGGACCGTGATGAGCCGGTTGGTCCCATGGCCGTCGCCCTGCGCGTGCTGTCGGCCCCGGATCGGATGATCGAGGTTCGGATCTTCGGTGCCGACGGAGTGCGTCGGGTGTGTATCGCGCGGCGCGACAACGATCACGTGGTCGCCGACCGTCGTGGCCGATCGGTCCGCATCTCGGTACCCGACATCACGGCCATCGGCGAGATCGGTGCGGTGATCAGCCGGCTGTTCGACGACGCGGCGCCGATGCGAATCGACGGATTCAGCACGCCGGCAAGTGAATTGGCCGATCGGCTGGATAGGTGTGGCACCGGCGAGGACATCGCCGACGCCCTGCACGCCTGCGGAGCCCACGCCGCCGATGCCACCGCGCTCGCCGCAGCACTCACCGCGATCAGGTCTCGCGCCGAGATCGTCGCGGTCACACGGTCGGACGCGACCGTCACCCAATCTTCTGGCGCACTCGCGATTTTCGACACCGACCGCGGTCGGGTCGTCGTGAGTCCCAGTGAGTCTCCGGACGGACACGTGTGGTCCACCATGTCGCCCGGGACAGGTCATCGGATCGTGCAGGCCGTCGGTCTGCTGATCGAGACCTTGCCCGGCGGATGGTGGTCTCGATGATCCCGGGCGGGGGAATGTCAGGGCGGTCGCAGCTGCGGCCGCACACCCGGGCATCGCGATGCGATGCCACAACCGAAGGAGCAACACCATGGCCAACATGCTGAACGTCGATACCGTTGCCGGTCAGTCGTCGGCGAAATCGGTCGACGAGATCGTCAACCAGATGCGCGAGGTGATCAAGCGCATCCAGGAGACCGCCCACACCGGCAAGGCCAGCTGGGACGGCAGCGCCGCCGGCGCGTTCGTCAACGTGCACAACGAGTGGGATGGGATCGCCACCAAGCTCAACACCGCGCTCGGTGAGATCGCCAACAGCCTGGGCGTTTCGATGAAGTCCTACGACAGCCACGACGCGGAGCTCGCGGGCGTCATCAACCAGACCATGGGTTCGGGCGGACTGCTCAACCTCTGACGTCCGATCACCCATCCACCATTCACCCAACTTCTTCTTTAGGAGCAACCATGACCGACGGCAATGGCGTCATCAACTACAACTTCGCCGGCCTCGACACCTTGTCCGGCGACCTCAACGGTCAGTTCAAGCAGCTGTCCGAGCTCGCTGAGCAGCTCAAGGCTCAGGTCAACACCCTCGGCGCCACGTGGCGCGAGAGCGAGGGTGCGCACGCCTACCAGGTCGCGCAGGCCAAGTTCGACACCGCATTCGAGGAAGCGCGCGAGCAGCTGCACGGCCTCGGCCGGGGCGTCGGACACGCCGCGGAGCGCATGCAGCAGGCAGACCGCCAGGTCTCCAACGGTTTTCGCGTCTGACCCGACGACCGTTTCGCTGATCGACCGTCGAAGGCCCCTTTCGCACCACTGTCGCGGGATGGGCCTTCGTCGTGTCGTGGCATGTTTCGCCGTGTCGGAGCACGGGTCGCAATCGGGCAATCGGGATAGAGTTCTCACCGAAATACGCACACACAGACACACAGACACACAGATGGAGAGAGCTGTTGTCGGCTGAAGGTTCCAAGCGGGCGATCGTCGCGGCATTGCTGGCCAATGCCGGTATCGCGCTTGCCAAGTTCGTCGGCTTCCTGATCACCGGATCGTCGTCGATGCTCGCCGAGGCGGTGCACTCGGTGGCCGACACCTCCAACCAGGGGTTGCTGCTGCTCGGACAGAACCGGGCTGGGCGAGCCGCAGACCGCCTGCATCCCTTCGGCTACGGGCGTTCCCGATACTTCTACTCGTTCGTCGTCGCGCTCGTCCTGTTCACGCTCGGCTCGCTGTTCGCGATCTACGAGGGCGTCGAGAAGATCCGCCACTCACATGACCACGGCCTCGAATCTCCGATCGTCGCCGTGGTGATCCTGGTGATCGCGATCTGCCTTGAGGGCTACAGCTTCCGAACCGCCTACAAAGAGTCCAAGCCGCTCAAGGGTGGCGCCTCCTGGTGGCGGTTCATCCGCAACGCACGCACGCCGGAGTTGCCGGTTGTGCTGCTCGAGGACACCGGCGCGCTCATCGGTCTGGTCCTGGCGCTCGGTGGTGTCGGACTCACCATGATCACCGGCGATGCCGTCTGGGACGGTGTCGGCACGGTGTGTATCGGCGTGCTGCTCGGCATCATCGCGGTGATTCTGATCGTCGAGATGAAGAGTCTGCTGATCGGCGAGGGCGCCACCGACGAGGAGGAACGCGCGCTGCTCACGGCCCTGGAATCCGACGGCGTGGACCGCGTCATCCACATGAAGACCCAGTACCTGGGACCCGACGAAATGCTCGTCGCCGCCAAGATCGCCATCCCGGCCGGCACCGACGTCGAATCGGTCGCCGCGGCCATCGACGCCGCCGAGGCGCGGGTGCGTTCGGCGGTACCACAGGCCCGGGTCATCTACCTCGAACCCGATATCGACCGTGGGGTCGCGACCGAAACGCCGTCACAGCCCTAGAGCGTCCGATAGCGTGAGAATTCGCGTCACCAACATCGTCCGCACGGCCGGCACCTCCACTGCATTCGGCCGAGATTTCCGGGGAGTTCGCCGATGGCCAATCCATTGACCCGCACCAAGTCCGTCGAGCAATCGATGGCCGACACCGACGAACCGGGTCACGGTCTGCGCAAGAACCTCGGGGCGTGGGATCTCATCGTCTTCGGTGTCTCGGTGGTCATCGGTGCCGGTATCTTCACCATCACCGCGTCGACGGCGGGAAACAAAGCGGGACCGGCGATTTCGGTGGCGTTCGTGATGGCCGCGATCGCGTGTGCGCTGGCCGCGCTGTGTTATGCGGAGTTCGCGTCGACGGTCCCGGTCGCCGGATCGGCCTACACCTTCGGCTACGCCACGTTCGGCGAGTTCCTGGCGTGGATCCTCGGGTGGGATCTGATCCTGGAGTTCGCGGTCGGTGCGTCGGTGGTGGCCAAGGGCTGGTCGAGTTATCTGGGCAGCGTCTTCGGATTCGCCGGTGGGACTGTCGAAGTCGGCCCGCTGAAGGTCGATTGGGGAGCGGTTCTGATCGTCGCGGCCGTCACGACATTGCTCGTTCTCGGCACCAAATTGTCGTCGCGGGTCAGTGCGGTCATCACCGCGATCAAGGTCGCTGTCGTCCTGATGGTGATCGTGGTCGGCTTCTTCTACGTCAAGTCGGCGAACTACACCCCCTTCGTTCCACCGGCCGAACACGCTGCGGGAGAGGGGCGTTCGGTTGATTCGACGCTGTTCTCGCTCATCACCGGCGGCGGCGACAGTTCCTACGGCTGGTACGGCGTGCTGGCGGCTGCGTCCATCGTGTTCTTCGCGTTCATCGGGTTCGACGTGGTCGCGACCACCGCTGAGGAGACCCGCAACCCACGCAAGGACGTTCCGCGCGGCATTCTCGGCTCGTTGGCGATCGTCACCGTCCTCTACGTGCTGGTGACGATCGTGGTCACGGGCATGGTCAACTACAAGCAGTTGGCCACCGGTCCCGACGGCAAGGCCAAGAACCTTGCCGATGCCTTCGCGCTGAACGGCGTCACCTGGGCAGAGAAGATCATCGCGATCGGTGCCCTGGCCGGCCTGACCACGGTGGTCATGGTGCTGATGCTGGGTCAGTCGCGGGTGCTGTTCGCGATGTGCCGCGACGGACTGCTGCCGCGATCGATGTCGAAGACCAGTGAGCGTTTCGGTACGCCGGCGCGGCTGACGATTCTCATCGGTGTCGTCGTGGCGATCGTCGCCGGTTTCTTCCCGATCGACAAGCTCGAGGAAATGGTCAACGTCGGAACGCTTTTCGCGTTCGTGGTGGTTGCCGGCGGCGTGATGGTGTTGCGTCGCAGCCGCCCCGACCTCACGCGTGGCTTCACCGTGCCCGGTGGACCGGTCATTCCGGTGCTGGCCATCATCGCCTGCGTCTGGCTGATGCTGAATCTCTCGGCGCTCACCTGGATTCGGTTCATCGTCTGGATGGTGATCGGCGTGGCGATCTACTTCCTCTACGGCCAGCGGCACTCGATGGTCGGCAAGCGCGAACGCGGCGAGGTTCCCGACCCGGTTGCGGCCGACTCCTGATCCACCTCGAAAGACGACGGTAGGGTCGGTTAGCCTGGTCGTACATGACCGACCCAACCGTGTCCGGTTCGGGTCGACCGACGACGATCGAGGGGAAATCTGTGACGACGGTAGAGGGTAGCTCTCTGCAGGCCGACAGCAAGAACGGTATCGACTTCAAGGTGGCCGATCTGTCCCTGGCCGATTTCGGTCGTAAGGAGATCGAACTCGCCGAGCATGAGATGCCCGGACTGATGTCACTGCGTCGCGAATACGCCGACGTCGCGCCACTCAAGGGCGCGCGGATCTCGGGCTCGCTGCACATGACGGTGCAGACCGCGGTCCTGATCGAGACGCTGGTGTCGCTGGGTGCCGAGGTCCGCTGGGCGTCGTGCAACATCTTCTCCACCCAGGATCATGCTGCTGCGGCCGTTGTCGTCGGACCGCACGGCACGCCCGACGAGCCCAAGGGCACCCCGGTCTTCGCCTGGAAGGGCGAGGCGCTGGAGGAGTACTGGTGGGCTGCCGAGCAGATGCTCACCTGGCCGAACGAACCGGCCAACATGATCCTCGACGACGGTGGCGACGCCACCATGCTGGTACTGCGCGGCGCGCAGTTCGAGAAGGCCGGCGTGATCCCGCCCGACGACGAGCACGACTCCGCCGAGTACAAGGTCTTCCTGCAGTTGCTGCGTGACAGCTTCGAGAAGGACAAGACCAAGTGGACCACGATCGCCGAGTCGGTCAAGGGCGTCACCGAGGAGACCACCACCGGTGTGCTGCGCCTCTACCAGTTCGCCGCCGCCGGTGAGCTGACCTTCCCGGCCATCAACGTCAACGACTCGGTCACCAAGTCCAAGTTCGACAACAAGTACGGCACCCGCCACTCGCTGATCGACGGCATCAACCGCGGCACCGACGTCCTCATCGGCGGCAAGAAGGTGCTGATCTGCGGTTACGGCGACGTCGGCAAGGGTTGCGCGGAGTCGCTGGCCGGCCAGGGTGCGCGCGTGCAGGTCACCGAGATCGACCCGATCAACGCGCTGCAGGCCCTGATGGACGGCTTCGACGTCGTCACCGTGGAGGAGGCGATCGCCGGCGCCGACATCGTCATCACTTCGACCGGCAACTTCAACATCATCATGCTCGAGCACATGAAGCAGATGAAGGAGAAGGCCATCCTCGGCAACATCGGCCACTTCGACAACGAGATCGACATGGCCGGCCTGGAAGCCTCGGGAGCCAAGCGGATCAACGTCAAGCCGCAGGTCGATCAGTGGATCTTCGACGACGGCAAGTCGATCATCGTGCTGTCCGAGGGTCGCCTGCTCAACCTGGGCAACGCCACCGGACACCCGTCGTTCGTGATGAGCAACAGCTTCTCCAACCAGGTCATCGCCCAGATCGAGCTGTGGACGAAGAACGACGAGTACGACAACGAGGTTTACCGGCTGCCCAAGCACCTCGACGAGAAGGTCGCCAAGATCCACGTCGAAGCTCTCGGTGGCACGCTGACCAAGCTCACCAAGGAGCAGGCCGAGTACATCAACGTCGACGTCGAAGGCCCGTACAAGCCGGACCACTACCGCTACTGATCAGGTACCGATGTCCGGGTGTGAACCCGGGCAGAAGTACCACGCGCCGCCTTCGCGGACGAAGCTCTCGGCGTTGGTCGTCGACGACGAGCGATGCGTACCCGATTCGAGGTGGGTGACCACCTGCGATCGGGCGAAGTCGCCGGTCACCGCGACCGCGCTGAGGTCTTCGAGGACCAGATCGTCCGTGCCTTCCGGCGGCGATGTCACCTGCTCCCGAACCGTCGAGCACACCGATACCCGGATCCGTGTGAGGTCGCGTGAGTTGAAGGCGTCGATGAAGCTCTGCATCGAGGAGCGGATGCCGGCGAGATCGGATGGGGTTCTCGACGCCGGAGGTGCGGGAGGCAGTTGCGCAGCGGTCGCCGGCTGATCGGCAGCAGTCGCCTCGGTTGTCGTCATCCCGTCGGAGGTCGATCGCAGCGTCAGCATGGAAATCGCGGTCAGCCCGACCACGAGGATGACCGAGGCGATCAGGATCGCCTGCGGTGGCGGACGGGTCATCGATCTCCTTCCGGTTATGTATTCGGCGGCTGCAGCAATGGTTCGTTGGCCGCGGCCGAGTCGAGATCGGTGACCGCGGTCCACGGTGACAGCCAATTCTGTTGCGCCAGTTGCCGATACACCGAGTCGACGCGATGCTGCAGATCGTGGTCTCGCTCGTAGTGATCCTGTGGTCGTGTCTCGTCGGCGGCCGCGCGTCCCGCCGCCCGGCTCATCGCGACCTCGGCCGCGACGCCGAGCAGCAGATGCCGGTCGGGGACGGGCAGACCGAAGCGCTCGAACTCGAGGTCGCGCACCCAGCTCACCACCTCGCCGTCGGCGGACTGGGAGAGTCGGGCCGCGCTGTAGGCGGCGTTGGATGCGACGTAGCGGTCGAGGATCACCAGGTCGTGTTCGGCGACCGCAGATCGGATCTCGTCGGCCGCGGCGCGGCGATCAAGGGCGAACAGCAGTGCCATCGCGTACACGCTGTCCCGCAGATCGCCATGTTGGCCGTGCAATGCCTCCGATGCGAGATCGGCGGCGATCGATTCCCCGTACCGCGGGAAGGTCATCGTCGCGACCGACGCGCCGGCCTCACGCCATCGTCCGACCAGGCCGCTGACCAGGGTGTTCTTGCCGGCGCCATCGAGGCCTTCGACGGCGATGAGTGCTCCCACGTCCGCGATCGTATCGGTGGGCACTCGTGATCGGTGGATGTGCTGGTCGGCGCGTCATCACCGAAGTTCGCTCGCCGCAGTGTCACCATTGACGACATGAAACCTCGCATCCTTGTCGTCGATGACGACGCCGCGCTCGCCGAGATGCTGACCATCGTGTTGCGGGGCGAGGGATTCGAACCGTTCGTCGTCGGCGATGGCACCCAGGCGCTGACGGCGGTTCGTGAGATCCGGCCCGATCTGGTTCTGCTCGACCTGATGCTGCCCGGCATGAACGGCATCGACGTGTGCCGGGTGCTGCGCGCCGACTCGGGCGTGCCGATCGTGATGCTCACCGCCAAGTCCGACACCGTCGACATCGTCCTCGGTCTCGAATCCGGTGCCGACGACTACATGGTCAAACCGTTCAAACCCAAGGAACTCGTCGCCCGCGTCCGTGCGCGGCTACGTCGCACCGACGACGAGCCCGCTGAGCTGCTGTCCATCGGCCCGGTGGAGATCGATGTGCCGGCCCACAAGGTCACCCGCGACGGGGTGCCGATCTCGTTGACCCCGCTGGAGTTCGACCTACTGGTGGCGCTCGCGCGCAAACCGCGACAGGTGTTCACCCGCGACGTCCTGCTCGAGCAGGTCTGGGGATACCGTCACCCGGCAGACACTAGACTCGTCAACGTGCATGTTCAGCGTTTGCGCGCCAAGGTCGAGACCGACCCGGAGAATCCCGAGGTCGTCCTGACGGTGAGGGGGGTCGGCTACAAGGCCGGCCCGCCGTGATCGGTCGCCCCCGCCGCGTCAACAGCACCTTCGGACGTCTCACCCGGGCAGCGGGCAGGATCGGTCGCGCCTTCGGGCATATCTGGCGACGATCACTGCAGCTCCGTGTGGTGGCGTCGACGTTGGTGCTGTCGATCATCGTGCTCGCCATTCTGGGTTTCGTGCTGATCAGCCAGATCACCGATCGTCTTCTCGACGCCAAGCTCAGCGCCGCCACCGAAGAGGTCGAGCGGGCCAGGGTGGCCGTGGAACGTGACCTGACCAGCTCCGACACCAACGCGTCGATCCAGGATCGGCTGCGGCTCACGCGGTCGCTGCTCACTGATCGCGACGTCGACTCCGGCCCCAACGCGGGCACCGTCGGCACCTTCGACACGGTGCTGCTCGTGCGGCGCACCGACGACGAGGGTGAGGACTTCGGTGCTGGACCGACGTCGGAGATTCCGCGAAACCTGCGCGACATGGTGGCCGGCGGTCAGGTCGCCTATCAATACACCACGGTGGCCAACAGTGCCGGCGGACAGGTTCCCGCGCTGGTCATCGGCACGCCGACCAACTCCGCGGTGTCCGGGCTCGAGCTCTATCTGGTGTTTCCGCTGACGAGTGAACAGAACACCGTTGATCTGGTGCGCGGCACCCTGCTGACCGGTGGTCTGGTGTTGCTGGGGCTCCTCGCCGCGATCGCCTGGCTGGTCTCGCGGCAGGTGGTCATCCCGGTCCGTTCGGCGTCGCGGATCGCGGTGCGCTTCGCCGACGGGCGACTCAACGAACGCATGCCCGTCCGCGGTGAGGACGACATGGCGCGGCTGGCGATGTCGTTCAACGACATGGCCGAGAGCCTGTCCAAGCAGATCACCCACCTCGAGGAGTTCGGCGGACTTCAGCGGCAGTTCACCTCCGACGTCAGTCACGAGCTGCGCACACCGCTGACCACGGTGCGCATGGCCAGCGACGTCCTCTATGAGGGCCGCGACGAACTCGATCCGGTTCGCAAGCGATCGGTCGAGCTGCTGGACAAGGAACTCGACCGGTTCGAGACCTTGCTCAACGAGCTGCTCGAGATCTCGCGCCACGACGCCGGCATGGCCGAATTGGCGTCGGAACGGATGGATATGGCCATCCCGATCGATGGCGCGCTCGCGACGGTGAACCACCTCGCGGAGGACACCGGCACCGAGCTGATCCTCGATCTACCGACCGAACCGGTGATCGCCGAGATCGACCCGCGTCGCGTCGAGCGCATTCTGCGCAACCTGTTGGCCAACGCGATCGACCACGGTGAACGCAAGCCGGTGGTGCTGACCATGCGTTCGGATGGTGAAGCGGTGGCGATCACCGTGCGCGACAACGGGATCGGGCTTCGTCCCGGCGAGGAGAAGCTGGTCTTCAATCGGTTCTGGCGATCAGACCCGTCACGATTCCGTAGATCAGGTGGCACCGGGCTCGGGCTGGCGATCAGCATCGAGGACGCCCGCCTTCACCAGGGACGCCTCGAGGCGTGGGGTGAACCGGGCAGCGGGGCGAACTTCCGGCTGACGCTGCCGCTGGTGCGCGGGCACAAGGTGCTCGGCAGTCCGCTGCCGCTCAAACCCGTTGGCGGCGGCCCCAAGACGAAACCGTCGACGAGCAGGACGTCGACCAGGTCCACCACGGTGGCGCCCGGCGAATCGGGGTCGGCGTGATGGGGGAGCGGGTGATCAGGGCGCGGGGTGTCTGCGCCGCACTGAGCATCATTCTGGTGCTCACCGGTGTCCTCGCCGGATGCGGTTCGATTCCGAATAGTTCGTCACCGCAACCGATCACGTCGTTCAACCGGCAGGGACCGATGAATCCGGTGCCGGTGCCCAGTGCCGACATGGACCCTGAGGCGCTGGTGCGTGCCTTCCTCAAGGCGACGTCGGATCCACAGCAGGCGCATCGCGCCGCCCGGAATTTCCTCACCCCGACCTCGGCTCAGCAGTGGGACGACCGAGGCGACATGGTGATCCTCGACGAGATCAACATCTTCGTCGATCAGCGCTCCGCCGACGCAGTGCGCCTACGGCTGATCGGTGACAACGCCGGAACGCTGAAGTCCAACGGACAGCTGTTGCCCGCGACCGGTCGGGTGGAGGCCACGTTGACCCTGACACGGGTCGGCAATCAGTGGCGCATCGATGGTCCGCTGCCCAACGGGACGATGATCGACCGCAACCGGTTCGACGCCGCCTACAACGCCGAACTGCTCTACTTCACCGACCGCACCCGCCAACGGCTCATCCCGGATCCGCGGTGGTTGTACTCAGGGTCCGACGCGGGCGCGACGTCGCTGATCGAGCACCTCGTCAGCGGTCCGGCCGAGGACCTGAAAGACGCTGTTGACAGCGCGGTGCCCAATGGTGCCCAGCTGCGCGGCGCGGTGACCGCGGTGTCCGGGGGCGGCGTCCAGGTGGACCTGACCAACGTCGGCTCGCCGCCGATCCGTGATCGGACGGTGCTGGCCGCGCAGATCGTGTGGACGCTCGCCGTGGCCAACATCGGCGGTCCGTATGTGATCAACGCCGACGGTTCTCCGCTGGTGCAGGAGCGATCGTCGGGTTGGCAGACCACCGACGTGCGCGGTTTCGACCCGAACGCCACACCGGTCACCGACGTGGGACTCAACGTGATCCGCGACGGTGCGCTGCTGCGGGTGACCAACACCGCCACGGTGCCGGTCGGTGGGCCGCTCGGGACCGGTCGCACGCTGCGCTCGGCGGCGATTTCTCCCGACGGCAAGCGGGTCGCTTCGGTGCAGGCCGGCACCGCACCCGGTGCGCCCGGCTCGCTGAGCATCGGCGATTACGGCGGTGCGCCGGCCTCCCTGGTGACCGGGATGTCGATCATGCGGCCGTCGTTCGCGGCCGACGAGAACACGGTCTGGACGGTGCTGGACGGCAACCCCATTCAGTGGAACCGTGCCGCCGATGGCTCCAGCGAGCGCGTCGCACCGGCCGATGCCTCGGCGGTCGCGACGGTCGCCCGTGGTCCGATCACCGAGCTGCAGATCGCGCCCGACGGGGTACGGGCGGCGATGATCGTCGGCGGGCAGGTGGTGTTCGCGGTGGTCACCAGCAACGACGAAGGGCGTCTCTCGCTGAGCAACCCCAGGATCGCCGCCTACAACATCGGCAACCAGGCGGTCTCGCTGGACTGGGCATCGCCGACGACGCTGATGATCGCCCGCAGCGCCACCGACTCGCCGGTGGTGCAGTTGTCGATCAATGGCACACCGGCCGTCGGGTTGCTCAGCGGCAACCTCTCGCCACCGGTCCGCGCGATCGTCGCCGACCAGACCACGGTGTACGCCGCCGACACCCGCGGCGTGCTGCGTCTGGGCTCCACGAACGGACAACCCGACCAGTACTGGACCGAGGTCGAGCAGGCGATGGAACCCGGCGAGATCCCGGTCCTGCCCTGATCGTCGTGCGGGTCTGATCCTCACGCTGCGGCGACGACGATCACCGTGTGCACCCTGACCCCGGCAGCCCGCAGGACCCTGATCGATTCGGCCGCGGTCGCCCCGGTGGTCAGCACATCGTCGACGAGGATTGTCAGCGGTGCACCCGAGCCGGTGACGCGGCGTCGGAGGCGGATGGCGCCGGACAGATTGCGGGCGCGGTCCCGCGCGTCGAGTCCGGCGGAATCCCTCGTCGACGACGCGGTCACCAGCATGGGTGTGCACCGCACACGTGGCCCCAGCGTGTGTGCGGCGGCGACACTGATCGCGGTGACCGGATCGCCACCACGACGCCGCGCCGACCATGGTCGGGTGGGCGCGGGGATCAGCTGCGCGGTCGGTGCGTCGGGGAGCTCACCCCACCTCGCCAGGATTCGGATCGACGTCGCCAGGGCGAGGCCCAACGGCGTGGCGAGGTCACGGCGGCCGTGCTCTTTGAGTGCGAGGATCGTCCGACGATGTGGGCCCCGGTAGCGGCCGAGCGCCCACACCGGGGCATCGACCGATACCCGCGGGGTGACCGCGATCGGGTCGTCGGCCAACGTCTGTTCGCAGCGATCGCACCACCCGGTGCCGGGCCGTTCGCATCCGCCGCAGCATTCGGGGACCACCAGGTCGGCGCCGGCGCGCAGCAGGGTCCTGAGGGTCATACCCAACCGTGGCATGTCTGGCGCCGGAAAATCCCTCGCGCGCAGGGCATGTGCATAACCGATTCTCAGGGGACCTTGTGCCCGGAACTATGGCTTCCACACCAATTCGAGACTACGGTCAGATGTGTAGAAGGTAGCCACCGCGAGAATGGCGAGGTGAGGCCCCTGATCCTGATTGTCAGCCGTCGGCTGGCATGCCCACGATTCCAGCTCGCGCCGCGCGCCCAGTATCGAGCACCCTGATCGGCTACCTGAATTCGATTCGTGCTCAACGATTTTCGGGTCCCCAATGGATACGGGTCCCGGGAGTGGCCGCCGTTGCCGGGCAGCTATCGCCAGGAGGTATCTATGTCCACTGTCATCCATCGCAAAGGTCATCGGGAATCCAAGGTTGCCGAGCCCCGCGACGAGCTCGACACCGACTTCGCATTCATCGCGCCACCGGGGACCGAGTCCGCCGAACCCGAAGCGCCCACCGCCGAGGTCACCTTCAGTGGCCGCGGCGTCGAGATCCCCGACCACTACCGCGTCCACGTGGGGGACAAACTCGCTCGGGTGGAACGGTTCGATCCGACGGTCTTCCGCTTCGACGTGCAGCTGAGCCACGAACGCAACCGCAGACAGGCCAAAGCGTGTCAGCGCGTCGAGATCACCGCGCTGGGCAAGGGCCCGGTCGTTCGTTCGCAGGCCTGTGGGGAAAACTTCTACGCCGCGCTCGAGAGCGCGCTGGACAAGCTCGAGTCGCGGCTGCGTCGGGTCAAGGATCGCCGCAAGGTGCACCACGGCAACCGTCGGCCGATGTCGGTCGCCGAAGCCACCGAGCTCGGGGCGCCGCCGCTGCGAGACAACCAGCTCACCGTCGAGACGCCGACCACCGACATCGAGTCGGAACCGACCTGGAACGACGGGGTGGCCGGCCATGATCCCGGCCAGGTGGTGCGGGTCAAGGAACACCCGGCGGTGCCGATGACAGTGGATGACGCGCTCTACGAGATGGAGCTCGTCGGGCACGATTTCTTCCTGTTTCACGACAAGGAAAGCGACAAACCGTCGGTGGTCTACCGCCGGCACGCCTACGACTATGGGTTGATCAGGCTCGCCTGACGGGGCTGATCAGGGACCGCTCAGGCGACGTCGCTACCATGGAATCCTCACCTGTGCATTTGCGCAGGTGAGGATTCTCGTTGTCCGCGACATGAGATAGGGACCGGAAAAGACAGTGCTGAACAAGCTCCTGCGCGTCGGTGAGGGCCGCATGGTCAAGCGACTCGACGCGATCGCGTCGCACGTCGAGGCCCTATCTGACGAGACCGAAGCACTGACCGACGCCGAATTGCGCGCCAAGACCGACGAGTTCAAGGAACGCTACGCCGACGGCGCGTCCCTCGACGAGTTGCTGCCCGAGGCCTTCGCCGTGGCGCGGGAAGCCGCGTGGCGCGTGCTCGACCAGAAGCACTTCCACGTCCAGATCATGGGTGGCGCCGCTCTGCACTACGGCAACATCGCCGAGATGAAGACCGGCGAGGGCAAGACCCTGACCTGTGTGCTGCCGGCGTATCTCAACGCGCTCTCCGGCGACGGCGTGCACGTGGTCACCGTGAATGACTACCTGGCCAAGCGTGACTCGGAGTGGATGGGCCGCGTACACCGCTTCCTCGGTCTGGACACCGCGGTCATCCTGACCAGCATGTCGCCCGAGCAGCGTCGGGCCGCGTACGCCGCCGACATCACCTACGGCACCAACAACGAGTTCGGCTTCGATTACCTGCGCGACAACATGGCGCATTCACTCGAGGAACTCGTCCAGCGCGGACACAACTTCGCCATCGTCGACGAGGTCGACTCGATCCTCATCGACGAGGCCAGGACCCCGCTGATCATCTCCGGGCCGGCCGATGGCGCCTCGCATTGGTATGCGGAGTTCGCCCGGCTGGCCCCGCTGATGAAGAAGGACGTCCACTACGAGGTGGACCTCAAGAAGCGCACCATCGGTGTGCACGAGATCGGCGTCGAGTTCGTCGAGGACCAGCTGGGCATCGACAACCTGTACGAGGCCGCCAACTCGCCGCTGGTCAGCTATCTGAACAACGCGATCAAGGCGAAGGAACTCTACGTTCGCGACAAGGATTACATCGTTCGCAACGGCGAGGTCATCATCGTCGACGAATTCACCGGCCGCATTCTGGTCGGCCGTCGCTACAACGAGGGCATGCACCAGGC
>JAEYMI010000104.1 GCA_023461275.1 Actinomycetes bacterium
GCCTCGACCCGTGGGCCCGGTCCCACCTGCCCGAACTGTGCGCCGCCGCCGACCGGGGACTGGCCGCGCTCGACGGCGACACGCTCTGCCACGTCGACGTGCGCGCCGACAACCTGCTGCTCGGCCCGGACGGGTCGGTCACCGTCGTCGACTGGCCGTGGGCCTGCCGCGGGCCGGCCTGGCTGGACACGCTGCTCACCGTCGTCAACGTGCAGGTGTACGGCGGACACGACCCCGACGCGCTGCTGGCCGGCCGGCCGCTGACCGCCGACGTCGACCCGGCCGACCTGACCGGGGTGCTCGCGGGGTTCACCGGGTTCTTCCTCGACGGCGCCCGCCAGCCACCCCCACCCGGCATCCCGACCGTGCGCGCGTTCCAGCGCCGACAGGGCGAAGCCCTGCTCCCTTGGCTGACCCACCGCCTCACGCCCTGACCCGCCCCGCCCCCCCCCCCCCCCCCCCCCCCCCCCCCCCCCGCCGCTGCATGTGGACCGTTACCTGTGAACCACTGCCTGTGAACCAAGTCACCTCTCGCGTGTTTCCGGACAAACGTCCCAGCCACTATGTAGAACGACATACATGGGTTAGTGTGACACCGCGACACACGCAAGTATGGGGGGAACGACCATGGATCGTCGGAGTTTTCTGTCGGCTACTGCCGTCGGTATCGCTGGGATCGGGCTGGCCGGCCCGCTCAACCCGTTCAGTGCCCCGGCCGGGGCGGCGCCTGGGCTCGGAGTCCCGCTTTACCGCCGCCTGGTACCGGAGATCTTCCGGCCCGCACCTACCGCGCCGTCGCACAGCGAGAACCTCGTCATCGGCTCCGGCTTCGGCGCCGCGGTGACCTCATTGCGGCTGGCACAGGCCGGTCGCGGTGTGACGATGCTCGAACGTGGCAGCCGCTGGCCGATCGATCCGTGGCGCAACATCCACGCCTGGGATCCGCTGCCCGACGGCCGCGGCTTCTGGCACCGGACCCGATTCCAGAATCTGACCGGGCTACCGCCCACCCCATTCGACGATTTCGGTGGCGTATTCGACGCCACCGACTACCCGGGCATCTCGGTGTGGCGCGGGGCCGGTGTGGGCGGTGGCTCGCTGGTGTTCACCGGCGTGCTCATCGAGCCCGAGAAGCGGTTCTTCACACACGTTTTCGGCAAGAGCCTGGACTACGGCGAAATGCACAACGTCTACTACCCGATGGCGCGGCGTGGACTCAACGCCCGACCGATGCCCGACGACATCTATAACTCCATACCGTTCACCCACTCCCGGGTGTGGGACCAGCAGTCCCGCAAGGCCGGATACTCCCCGCAACGCCTCGACAGCATCTGGGATTGGGAGATGGTGCGCGCCGAACTCGCCGGGCGCGTTCGGCCGTCGGCCATCAACGGCGAATCAAACCTCGGCAACTCCACCGGCGTCAAGAATGATCTCCGGTTGAACTATCTCAAGCTGGCCGAGGCGACCGGGCGGACCACGATCCACCCCGGCCACCAGGTGACCGCGATCGGCCGCGAGCGTGACGGTCGCTACCGGATCGAGGTCGACGTCATCGACGCGACCGGCGCCCTGCTGCGGCGTCGTACCCTGACCGCGGACAACCTGTTCCTCGGAGCCGGATCGATCGGGACGTCGGAACTGCTGGTCAAAGCCCGCGCCACCGGCGCTTTACCCGACCTCAACGAACACGTGGGCACCGGCTGGGGAACCAACGGTGACGCTGCGCTGGTCCGCGGCCTGCAGACCTCCGGCTTCGGCATCGTGCAGGGCTCCCCGTCGGCATCGCGTATCGCCGACGACCGCGACATGCCGCTCACGCTGGAGAACTGGTACGTACCCGGCAACCCCGTCGATCTGACGCTGATCGGTTCACTGGGCATGACACTCGATCCGCGGCGCGCCGACTTCCGCTATGTCCCGGAGACCGGCAAGGTCACCCTCGACTGGCCCGCACACGGCAACGACGACACCATCGCCGCGCTCCGCCGGGTCAATACCCGGGTCGCGGAGGCCAACGGAATCGGCGTCGGATTCCCACCGCTGGCCAAGGACGTCAACGCCTCATTCACCGCACATCCGCTGGGCGGCGCAGTCCTCGGCAAGGCCACCGACAGTTACGGCCGGGTGATCGGATACGACGGGCTCCACGTCGTCGACGGCGCCCTGATCCCGGGCAGCACCGGCACCGTGAACCCCACCCTGACAATCACCGCGCTGGCCGAGCGCAACATCGGTCAGGTCATCCGCGACGGGCTCTGACCTCCTCGACGACCTTCCTTCGACGTCGGGTCATCGGTTACAGTGACTTGACGGTATGGGGGAATGCCGTTCACACGGGGGAATGGGGATTCGGGGTGGATCGACGCCGGTTTCTTGCGACGGCGGCTGCTGGCGCGGTCGCGACGCCACTGCTCACCCGCCTCGCCGGTCCCGCTTCCGCCACACCTGGTTCGTCGGACCCGATGGTGGCCGGGTATCGCACGATGGTCTCGGAGATCTTCGCACCACCGGTCCCGGCGGCCCAGCACAGCGAGGCCATCGTCATCGGATCCGGCTTCGGCGCATCGGTGGCAGCCTTGCGGCTGGCGCAGGCCGGAGTCGGCGTCACCATGCTCGAGCGGGGCAGCCGATGGCCGATCGATCCGTGGCGCAACATCCACACCTCCGACGTCGCACCCGACGGGCGCGGCTATTGGCATCGCAGCATCGTGCATCCGGTGACCCGAATCCCGTTGCCGGTCGACAACTTCGGCGGGGTCCTGGACACCACCGACTACCCGGGGATCTCGGTGTGGCGGGCGGCCGCGGTGGGCGGCGGGTCCACCGTTTTCACCGGCGTGATGATCGAGCCCGAGAAGCGGTTCTTCACACACGTATTCGGGTCGTCGTTGGACTACGGCGAGATGCACAACGTCTACTACCCCCGGGTCCGCAAGATGTTGCGGCTCTCACCCATTCCCGACGACGTCTACAATTCCACGCCCTTCACCCACTCGCGGGTGTGGGATCAGCAGGCCCGACGGGCCGGTTACCGTCCGCAACGGGTCGACGGGATCTGGAACTGGGATGTCGTACGGGCCGAACTGGCCGGCAAGGTTCGACGCTCGGCGACGATCGGTGAATCCAACCTCGGCAACGGCAACGGCGCCAAGTTCGATCTGCGCCAGAACTATCTGAAGTACGCCGAGGCCACCGGCAAACTCCGCATCCACCCCGGACATCAGGTGACCGCGATCGGCCGCGAACCCGACGGCCGCTACCGCGTCTCGGTGAAGGTGATCGCGCCGTCGGGCGAGGTGCTCTCCACCCGCACCCTCACCGCCGACCGCCTGTTCCTGGGTGCGGGTTCGGTTGGTACGTCGGAGCTGCTGGTGGCCGCCCGCGACACCGGCGCACTGAAATCACTGAACGAACACGTCGGTCAGGGCTGGGGCACCAACGGCGACGCCGCACTCGTCCGCGGCCTGCAGCCGCAGAACGGCCTGGTGCAGGCCGCACCGTGCGCGTCACGCATCGTCGACGAGACCGGAATGCCGGTCACCCTGGAGAACTGGTACGTCCCGGGCAGTCCCGTCGATCTGTCGTTGATCGGGTCGCTGGGCATGACGCTGGATCCGCGTCGGGCGTCGTTCCGGTATGTCCCATCCAGCGGCAAGGTCACCCTCGATTGGGGTAAGTCGGATAACCGCGACACCATCGCGGCGCTGCGTCGGGTGCAGAACAAGATCGCCGCGGCGTCCGGGGTGAGCGCGGGGCTGGGACCGTTGGCGGCCGACGTCAATGCTGAGTTCACCGCGCATCCGCTGGGCGGTGCGGTGCTCGGCAAGGCCACCGACGGATATGGTCGCGTCGAAGGCTACGACGGCCTGTACGTCGTCGACGGGGCGCTGATCCCCGGAAGCACCGGAACGGTCAATCCGTCGCTGACGATCACGGCGCTCGCCGAGCGCAATATCGAACAGATATTGCGGGATCACAAGTGACATCCGTGTCCGACGTCGAGGGACTTCTCGGCTGCTAAAGTACCGCTTATTCGCCATGGTGAACTGGATCATCAGTTGCGAAATAGCAGGAAGTCGTCCGAAAACCCGGGGTGTTCGGGCGTGGGACAACGGAGTTCGTAGTGGGGGTTCGGGTGTATCGGGTGCGTGCGGTGCTGCTGACGGTGGCAATGGTGCTGACTCTGGGAGGCGGGCTGCTGGTCACCGGCGCCCCCGCCAATGCGGCCGGACGCGTCGCCGTTTCGGATACCTTCGTGACCGCCCGATGCGGTGGCCAGGCGGTACGCATTCCGATGCGTTGGTACATCCCGTCGGGCACCCCGACCGGACTGGTCTGGCTCCAGCACGGCTTCACCCGGGCCGCGAACGACCTGCGTGGCCTGGCGTCGAGCTACGCCCGCGACGGCATGCTGGTGGCGACCCCGCAGATCGACACGATCAACCGCGACGGCTGCATCGTCTCCAGCATCGCGCTGATCGACAATCATGCCTTCGTCGCGACGATGGGCCGGGTGTTCGGCGACGCCTGGCAGCCGGGCAGCGCGTTGGCGGCCAGCCTGAATCGGGCCGGCGCACGGGTCGGGCGCTCGGTCGCAATGCCTGATCGGATGATCTTCGCCGGACACTCCAACGGCGCCGAGTTCGTCCTCGTCGCCGCGAACGAACTGCGCCGGTCGCGGCCTGCCTCGTTCAACGCGCACTTCGCCGGACTCACCCTGCTCGATCCCGGACGTACTGCCATCAACAACGACTTCGCGGTTGCCGCAAAGGGTTTGGGGGGTCGGACACCGATCCGCATCGTCGCGGCCCGCCTGTCGCCGTACAACTATTTCGGCACCTGCGTGGGGACCTTGCTCGCCGACAACCCCGGACGGTTCCTCGGCGCACGGCTGGTCAACGGCAACCACATGGACGCCGAGGGCGCCAGCACCGACCTGCTGGGCTACCTCTTCGAGCTGCGCGCGCCGGTGCCCCGCGACGTCGCAGTGGTGGCCCGGTTGTCGACGGCGTGGTCGTCGGATCTGTTGCGCGGCACCAGGTCCGCCGCGTTCTACCCGGGTGGCGGGTACTACGGCGGCCTGGTGCGCGCGGGAATGCTTGCGCCGCTGCGTTAATCGGCAGCTGCGGTGATTACTTCGGTGGCATCCGGATGCCGCCGTCGACGCGGACCACTTCGGCGTTCATGTAGGAGTTTGTGATCAGCTCCACCACCATCGACGCGAGCTCGTCGGGAACGCCGAGGCGCTTGGGGAACAGCACGTTCTTGCCGAGGTTGGCCTTGAACGCCTCCGAGTCGGGGCCGGTGCCGTAGATCGGGGTGTCGATCAGGCCGGGCGCGACGGTGTTCACGCGGATGCCGACCGCCGAGAGGTCGCGGGCCACCGGCAATGTCATGCCGACCACGCCGCCCTTGGACGACGAGTACGACGCCTGACCGATCTGGCCGTCGAAGGCGGCGACGCTGGCCATGTTGACGATGGCACCGCGCTCGCCGGATTCCAGCGGCTCGTTGCGGCTCATCGCGGTGGCGGCGAGGCGGATGCAGTCGAAGGTGCCGACCAGGTTGATCGCGATGACCTTCTTGTAGAGGTCCAGGTTGTGGGCCGAGGCGAACTCGCCGTCCTTGCCGATGGTGCGCTGCGCCCAGCCGATGCCGGCCGAGTTCACCAGCGCGCGAAGGGGGCCGAGTTCGCCGGCCGCGTTCACTGCCGCCTCGATCTGCGCGGTGTCGGTGACGTCGACCGGCACGAAGATGCCGCCGACCTCTTTCGCGAGTTCCTCACCCTTGTCGGCCTGCAGGTCGGCGACGACGACCTTGGCCCCCTTGGCCGCCAACTGGCGAACCGACGCCGCACCGATGCCGGATGCGCCGCCCGTGACGATTGCACTTGCTCCATTGATATCCATGACCGGCACGTTACCCAGGTCACCATCCCGCCCGTTCATCGCCACGTCGACAGCGCCCTCGCCCACGTTCACTGCGCCCAGTCCGTCGTCGACGGCGCCCTCGCTCACGTCGACAGCGCCCTCGCCCACGTCGACAGCGCCCTCGCTCACGTCGACAGCGCCCTCGCTCACGTCGACAGCGCCCGCACCCACGTTCACAGCGCCCAGTCCGTCGTCGACGGCGCCTTTGCCGCCGCCACTACATTGGTCGTATGGGCTTGAGTTCATCCGTCGGCATGCACTCGGCGGTGCCGATCCTGCGAATGTTCGACGTCGAGCTCACCACGGCGTTCTACCGCGACTACCTCGGATTCGACGTCGAGTGGGTGCATCGATTCGCGCCGAACCTTCCGGTGTACCAGCGCATGCGCTTCGGCGACTGCGTGATCGACCTTTCGCAGCACTACGGTGATGCCTCGCCTGCGGGTGCGGTATGGATTCACGTCGACGATGTTGCCGCCTACCACCAATTCCTGGTCGCCCAGGAGCATCCGTTCTCCCGGCCGGGTGTCGAAGCCGACGGACCGGGCGGAGCCACGATGACCGTCATCGATCCGGCGTCGAATCAATTGCGCTTCGCCCAGCCCGGGGACTGATCAAGTCCTTCACCCGCGGGGCGCCGTCGGTGCGGGGGTGGGCGCTCTCGACGCAAGCGTGGGCGCCCTCGACGTGAATGGGGGCGCCGTCAATGGCGATGAGGGCGCCGTCGACGAGGGGGTGGGCGCCGTCAAGGAGCGGATGCGCGTTCGCCGATCGGCCTCATGTCCGAGTGATGGCCCAGAACGATGCGCACCGCCGCAAGGTCTTGTGCCGCCAACCCGACCGAGTCGAAGAGAGTTACCTCATTCAGATCTTGGCGGCCGGGCACCTGCCCGACGATGATGTCGCCCAGCTCAGGAAGTACCGTGTCGTTCGCGAGAACTCCGTCGTGTACCGCAGCGACCAGCTCCCCCGAAACGCGCATCGCGATCTGCCGGTTGTCGACAACGACCACCGACCGACGGATGGCCTCGGAGTCGACCTCGCGATGATCTGGACGTGGTGGGGCCCCGACCACGTTGATGTGCATACCAGGACGTAGCCATTCGCCTCGCACCACCGGCTCGGTTGCCGGCGTGAGCGTGCATACGATGTCGGCACAGGCGCACACTTCCCGCGGATCGCCGACGGCCCGAACGCGCAGGCCGAGGTCGGACACACTGTCGCAGAACCTCGCCGACGTACCCGACGACCGGGACCAGACCACGATCTCCTCGATGCCTGGCATCACCCTCGTGATGAAGTGTGCGTGCTCCACCGCAAGTCGGCCCGCACCGATCAACCCGAGGACCGACGATCCGGGCCTGGCGAGATGTTTGGTGGCAATCGCGCTCGCGGCAGCTGTTCGGGCCGCCGTGATCGATCCCCCGCTCAGCACTGCAACGAGGTCACCTGAGTCGAGATCTGTGACCATCATCGATGAGCGCTGTCGCGCTTCACCTTTCGCAGCCCGTGCCGGTGAGTCGTTCAACACCTTCGTGACCACCAGCCGATGATTGATTGCTGTCGCGACCATCGGGTGGACGGAGGTGTCGTCATTCTCATCGACCATGTGCGAAGGCACCGGGTTGACCATGACCCCACGCGCCAGATCAATGAACGCCTGCTCGATGGCCGACAGAAGCAGTGGCCGCTCCAGGGCAGCCACTACTTCGCCGTCAGGTATGAACAGCATGAATCAGTATCCCGCAGTGGCCTTCTCGGAATTCACGGTCTTCCCGGCACAGTTGCCGACCTCGGTGACGAGATCGGAGTACCGCACAGGACTCTTGATCATCCTCTCCGCGTGCAGAATCGACATCCACCGATCGGTTGCATCAGCATCGATCACCGGTGTCTCCCACGTTCGCGACTGCTGATGCCTCGAGCACGCCTCCGATAGCTCATCGAGCTGCGCATCCGGCCAGTGACTCGTCAGCAGAGGGGCGAGACGCTCGACGGGTGTTACTGCGAGAATATCCATCGCGGCACCGAGTCCGTCGATGAAAGCCGCTGCCGCATCCGCCAACTCGTCGGATCGGTCCTTTCGCGTGTAGTAGACACTGTTCGGCCCTATCCCGCCGACGACGGTGTAGTCGGCCGCAATGAACCCGTCGCCGGCCCGTTCCACCGAGAGCGCCGTACGCAGGTCGAGCACTATCGCATCGCCAAGGCCCGAGAGGAACAACTCCAGAAGCATCGGGGTGGACAGATCCCGGATGAACGTGGCCTTCCTCGGGTCCACTCCGGCCTCACGCATCAGTCCGGCGGTGAACGCGTAGGGCGCACTACCTCCGATACCGGGCGCCAAAATGGTTGCACCATCAAGGCTTCGCCAGCTGAAATCCGACACCGGTTCGCGAGTGACCAGCGCTTTGGGGAACTGGTGATTGACCTGCCCGAATACCGTGAACTCGGTCGTGCTGCCGAAATACATTGCGGGAACCCAGATTCCGCCGAGCGCGATGTCAGCTCGGCCGGTGCCGAGGTCGTCGAGCACACCCGTCCACGGGTCGCACGCAACCGTGTCCACCGTGATTCCACGATCTCCGAAGAGCCCTTCAGCAGAAGCGAAGTACTGGGGCAGGTAGTTCAATGCGTGCGACGTCGCGCTGATTCGTAGGTTTCTCATGACGTGATTCCTTTCGCCACACGAGTGTGGCCTTGGATCGATGGTTGACGACAGCGGGAGGCCGATGTCAGGACTCGGTGACTTCCTCGAGGCTGCGGCCGAACGTCTCCGGCCCGAAGCGTGCCGCGATGATGAGCAGCACATACATCACCGCGATCATGAGGAAAACGCCTGCCACACCAGCGATCCCGAAGAAGAACAAGGCTGCGAAAGGCATCACTGCGCCGGCGACGTTTCCGATGCCGTTGACCACCGAAGCCCCCATGGCCCGAACCGTGGTCGGGAAGAGCTCCGGCGACCACACCGACAGCATCGTGTTCAGCATCATCGTGAAGAACTGGAAGATCGCACCAAGAATGAGGATAGTGGCCACCGAGTTTGCCAAACCGGCGAAAGCGACTGCGGACACACAACCGAGGGCCGCCGCACTCATCACGGTGATCCGACGCGGCACCCGACCGGCGAGATAGCAAGCGGCACAAGCACCGAACAGACTTCCGATGTTCATGATCATGGTGAAGATGAGTGAGTCAGTGAGCGAGTATCCGCGTGATACCAACAGAATCGGCATCAGAAACAGCAGTGTCACCTGTGCCCCGAAGGACATCCATGATGCCGCGCCGATCGCAGCGGTGCGTCGAAGGTTGGTGCCACGGAACACATCAAGGTACGACGGTTTGGGTCCGGTGACGACCGGGATATCCGTGGTGGCCAGGAACACCTCCTTGCGCTCGTTGGAACGCAGATCCCGAAGTGAACGGCCCGACAGCCGGTTGAGCGAGGTATTGGCATCGTCGATTCGACCGTGCGACAACAGGAACCGGGGCGACTCCGGGAGATACCAGCGGAATGCGACCACCAGCAGAGCCGGCACCGCGAGAATCACATACGTCCAGCGCCACGAGACATGATCGCCGCCGAGCAGACCGCCCAGAGGCCCAAGGACCAGAGCGAAGAAGCCAAACGACGCGATATTGCCGATGCCGCCAGATGAGATGTTGAGTGTCGCCAATACCGAGCCGCGGTAACGCGTCGCGACCACCTCTGCCAGGAGCGCCAATCCGACGGTGAATTCCCCGCCCAGTCCCACGCCGACGATGAAGCGGCTGACCAACAACATGTCGAATGACACTGCGGCAGCGCTGAGGAGCCCGCCCAAGGTGTAGACGAGCAGGTTGAAGCTCAGCGCCACTCGCCGACCCCATCGATCGGCCATGTACCCGCCGATCAATCGCCCGACCAGGCCGCCGATGACGGTTGCTGTGTTGATTGCTGCCAGCTGCGAATTGCCAATGCCCAGTGCATCTTTGATGAGTGGGCCCATCGCGCCCGTCGAGTTCTGTTCGAGGCTGTCGAAGAACAATCCGGCCATCAGCAAGAAGATCACCCACACTTGTGCGCGAGTGAATCCGATGCGATCGAGTGCGGCGGGTAGTGACATCCCAGCTGAGGACATCCCAGCGGCGGGGGTTGTCGAACGGTTTTCGGTTTGTGTGGTGATCTCAGGGACGCTCTGATCAGGCGTCGTCTTGAAGATTGTCATGGCGAACACTTCCGTGATTCGTGGGGGAGTGGATTGCGGGCCACGTTGCGCGCGAGTTGTGCCACTACTTTGTATACAAAGTATGTGAATTCTGGACAGCTCTACGTTTCCACTATGTAAATCGTCGAAGCGAACCTTCAGGGCCTTGGTGCTTTGTATACGATTAGCCTCCCAGGGCTCGTCTCAGCCCTTCCTCGTCCCGCCGAAGGTGTTCGTCCATCAGGTACGCCGCCTGGACCGTCGACCCGGCCACGATGGCGCGAGCGATAACCGCGTGATCAGTGGTGGCGGCGTGCTGATCGTTACCCAGCGCCCACGCGACACGCTGGTCGATATCGGAGAGCATGGCGATGAGCCGCCTGTTGCCACTCGCCTCGGCCACCAGGGGATGGAATGCCACCGATGGTGGCTGCGTCGAATTCCCTTCCACTGCAGCGATATCCGATAGCTCACCGGCCACCGATCCCCCACGGTTCTCAGCAGCGAGTTGCGCGGCGAGTACCTCGAGTCCTCGTCGAACCTGAAGAAGTTCGAGGCCATCCTGTCGGGGAGCCTCGGACACCGTCGCGCCCCGATAGCGAACGGTCTCGACGAATCCCTCGGATTCCAACTGGGCAATCGCTTCTCGAACCGGCACCCTCGAGACCCCGAAGCGGCTGGCCAGCGACTCCTCTATTAGACGCTGACCACCAGGGAGTACGCCTGAGAGAATTTCTTCACGCAACGCGGCCGCGACCACCTCACCCGAAGAACGACCAGATCGTGCATCGTCCTCAGTCATACGGTGAGTCTATTGTTCCGCCGTCCTCACGCGAGGCAAGGCGCCGTCGACGTGAAGGTGGGCGCTGTCGACGAGGGGGTGGGCGCCGTCAACGAGGGGGTGGGCGCTGTCGACGAGGACGAGGGCGCCGTCAACGAGGGGGTGGGCGCCGTCGTCGTGAAGGTGGGCGCCGTCGTCGTGAAGGTGGGCGCCATCGACGAGGGGGTGGGCGACGTCGACGTCAGGCGACGCAACGCACCTTGGGTTCGGGGTCGTATTTCACGGTCCGGGTGTGTCGGTAGATCTCCGCGCCGGTCTTGGCGTCGGTGATGATGCGGGTGTTCGACGCGGTGAATCCGCGGCTGCCGTTGCTCTCGATGCAGTTGTCGCCGGCCTTCAATTCGAGCGAGGGCGGCGCCGTGTACGCGGTGCGATCGCCGGTAACCGATTCCACGTCAACGGTTTTGGTGCCCCACAAGCGGACCGTCACCGACGACGGCGTCCAGTTGGTCTCGATGAGGATGCCGTGGGCGCTGTTGTTGCGGAACTTCAGGTCGATCGCGCCCTCGAAGACCGTCGCCTCTCGCGCCTCGGGATAGCGCGAGATGTAGTAGCTGTGCTCGGTGTGTTCGATGTCCTCGAGCCCGGCGAAGTACGACGCGTTGTACAGCGTGGTGGCGAACTGCGAGATGCCCCCGCCGACCGCCTTCGCGGCATGCCCGTGGTCGATGATCGTCGACGTCACATACCCCTGCGCGGTGCCGCGCGGGCCGGTGAAACCGTTGAGCGAGAACGTCTGCCCCGGTTTGAGCACCGCACCGTCGACCTTCTCCGCGACGATCCGGATGTTCTCCCCCGACGCCGCGGCGAACCCCGACGTGGTGAACTCACTGACGACCTCGGTGACGCCGAGCCGGTTCGCGGCCCGGGTGTCGAGTCGGGGTCGCACGGTATCGGTGACCACCTCGACGCTGCGTGTGCCGAAGTCGGCGGTGGCGGTGACCGCGATCCGCTCAATGGTCTTGCCCCAATCGATCCGACGCCCCTCGACCGACGGCACCACGGTCGGTGATCCGGTCCTCAGGCTGAACCGCGCGTCGACGGCTCGCCGCTCCGCAGGCGCGACGCGCGATGCGAGCACGTCCCTGGTGCGCTTCTCGTCGACGTGCGCCACCAGCCCACCCTTGCCGTCGGGGACGAACGTGAGTACGGCGCCGACCTCGTCGGGCGTCATCTGCACCGCCTTCAGGTCGGGACCGGTGAGCATGATCGGACCCGACGTCGCGCGGGTGGCCGGACCGTCGACCGTGGCGGTGACGACCTCGGCGGACACCGACGGTGAGAACGGTTCCATCGGCAGGTCGATGGGGGTGCCGAACAACCAGCCGTGGGCGATCGCTCCTTCCGCGGCGTCCCGGTCGATACGACGACCCGCCTTCGGATCGTCGGCGACCGGCGTCGTTCCGGTGAAATGCACACCGCCCTCGACGGCGGCCTTCTCCAGCGTGGCCTGATGCTTGTCGAGTTCGGCGTCGAGTGCCGCCCGGTCGACGGTCACCACCGGCGAGACATCATGGGAGACACCGACCATGGCCAACAACCTCGACACCGGGTTGCGTGGCTGGTCGCGCAGATCGGACAGCGTGGTGTCCTCGTCGAATCGGAGTCCGAGTCCGCCCGGGGCGACCGACATGGTCCCCGTCTCGGTGCGCAGCGTGACCGGCGCGGTGGTCCATTTCTGCAGGTCGTCGAGCGCGGCCCGAGCGGCCGTCGGGCTGAGATTGCCCATCTCGACGCCTGCGACAGTGGCCCCGCGAGCAGTCTTGCCGTCGGTGACGGCGAGATCGATTCCGAGGACAACCCCCGCTGCCGCGAGCACCCCGACCGCGATGCGCACCGCGCCGCGGATTTGTTTGTTGCTCACAGTAGACAACGATAGACAAAACAAGGCGTCCCGACCGAGCTGCCGGGTCGGGGGTCTGGCAGCTCAGTCGGGACTAAGAATATATCTACGCTAATTTCGCCGCGATGACGACTCATCGCCGAATATATTTTGGTTCGTGTGACCAAGTCGTCTGTTCAGACGACTGACCCGCGAGACGCCATGTCGGCGTTCTCGCAGGTCGGACGTCTGGGGCTCTAGCCCTCGATGATTGCGGTCACACCCTGGCCGCCGGCTGCACAAATCGAAATCAACGCGCGCCCGCCGCCGTTCTCCTTGATCTGCTTGGCTGCCTGCGCGACGATCCGGCCGCCGGTCGCGGCGAACGGGTGTCCCGCCGCCAACGACGAACCGTTGACGTTGAGCTTGCTGCGGTCGATCGAGCCGAGCGCGCTGTCCAGGCCGAGACGCTCCTTGCAGTACTCCTCGGACTCCCAGGCCTGCAGGGTCGCCAGGACCACCGACGCGAACGCCTCGTGGATCTCGTAGAAGTCGAAATCCTGCAGCGTGAGGCCGTTGCGCTTGAGCATGCGCGGCACCGCGTAGGTCGGTGCCATCAGCAGACCGTCGGGTCCGTTGACGTAGTCGACGGCAGCGGTCTCGGAGTCGACGAAGTAGGCCAGGACCGGGATGCCCTTCTCCTGCGCCCACTCGTCGCTGGCCAGCAGCACCGCCGACGCACCGTCGGTGAGCGGGGTGGAGTTGCCGGCGGTCATGGTGGCGTCGCCGAGCGAGACACCGAAGACCGGCTTGAGCTTGGCCAGCTTCTCCTCGGTGGAGTCGCCACGCAGGTTCTGGTCGCGGATCAGACCACCGAACGGGGTGATCAGGTCGTCGAAGAAGCCCGCGTCGTAGGCGGCGGCCATCTTCTGGTGGCTGGCCGCGGCCAGCGCGTCCTGATCGGCGCGCTTGATCCCGAACTCCTTGGCGGTGATCGCGGCGTGCTCGCCCATCGACATACCGGTGCGCGGCTCGCCGTTCTGCGGGATCTCGATGCCCAGTTTCGGCAGCAGCTTCAGCGCGCCGAGCAGCTGGTCCTTGGTGCTACGGGCCCGGTTGACCTCGAGCAGCTGGCGGCGCAGGCCCTCGCCCACGGCGATCGGCGCGTCGGAGGTGGTGTCCACACCGCCACCGACGGCGACGTCGTAGCGGCCGCGTGCGATGCCGTCGGCCACGGCGGTGATCGCCTGCAGGCCGGTGCCGCAGGCCTGCTGGATGTCGAAGGCGGGCGTGTACGGCGAGAGCGCCGAACCGAGCACGCATTCGCGGATGAGATTGAAATCACGCGACAGCTTCAGCACCGCGCCGCCGGCGACCATGCCGAGCTGCTCGCCCTGGAGGCTGAACCGGCTGACGAGCCCGTCGAGCGCGGAGGTGAACATCTCTTGGTTGCTGAACTTGGCGTATGCCTTGTCCTGACGCGCGAACGGGATGCGGTTGCCGCCCAGAATCGCGACCGGACGCTCGCTGCGTGTTGCGGGTGTGTAGGCCACTTCGATCTCCCAGGGTGAGGTTTGGTATCTATAGCGTATTCTTACTCATCAGTAAGTTAGTTGTCGAACGGCGACCATTGTGAGCGTTGCCGCGCTGCCAGAAGATCGAAGGAGATTCCAGTGTCCGCCAACGGAACCACCGGCCTGTACTCGAGTTTCGTCCACTCCGTGCCAGGCTCGTTCATCGCCAAGCAAGCAGGCCTCCCGGTACCTCCGACGCTGCGTCGGTACAAGCCGTCCGAGCCCGCGCTGCCCGGTCCGGTGCTGCTCGGGGGCAGTGGCCGCGTCATCGAACCGCTGCGTGAGATCCTCACCACTCCCGACTACGACGTCATCCAGAATGCCACCACCGGGCGCTCTGCGGACAAGTACGGCGCACTCGTCTTCGACGCGACCGGCCTGAAGACCCCGGCCGAGACGTCGGCGATCTTCGAGTTCTTCCAGCCGGCCATGCGTTCGGTTGCTCCCAGCGCACGCTTCGTGGTCATCGGCACCACCCCTGAACTGGTGAAAGACCCGAGCGAGCGGATCACGCAGCGCTCGCTGGAGGGCTTCACCCGCTCGCTCGGCAAGGAACTGCTCAAGGGTGCCACCGCGCAGCTCGTCTACGTCTCGCCCGACGCCAAGACCGGTCTGACCGGCCTGGAGTCCACGCTGCGCTTCGTCCTGTCGGCCAAGTCGGCCTTCGTCGACGCACAGGTCATCCGGGTCGGCGCCGACGACGCGACCGCACCCGCCAGCTGGGACAAGCCGCTCGACGGCAAGGTCGCCGTGGTCACCGGTGCCGCCCGCGGCATCGGTGCGACGATCGCCGAGGTCCTGGCCCGCGATGGCGCCCACGTGATCTGCGCCGACATCCCGCAGGCCGGCGAGGCACTGTCGGAGACCGCCAACAAGGTCAAGGGCACCGCCTTCCCGATCGACGTGACCGCCCCCGACGCCGGCGAGAAGCTCGCCGAGCTGGCGCTGGAACGCTTCGGTGGTCTCGACATCATCGTCAACAACGCCGGCATCACCCGCGACAAGCTGCTCGCCAACATGGATGCCGGGCGCTGGAACTCGGTGATCTCGGTCAACCTGATCGCTCCGCAGGCGCTCGTCGACGCCCTGCTCGCCAAGGACGCCCTGCGTCCCGGCGGTGCGGTCATCGACGTCAGCTCCATCGCGGGCATCGCGGGCAACCGCGGCCAGACCAACTATGGCACCTCGAAGGCCGGTGTCATCGGACTCGTCGACGCCTACTCGCCGATCCTGGCCGAGAAGAACATCACCATCAACGCGGTCGCACCGGGCTTCATCGAGACCAAGATGACCGCCGCGATCCCGCTGGCCACCCGCGAGGCCGGTCGCCTGATGAGCTCGCTGCAGCAGGGCGGCAAGACCGTCGACGTCGCCGAAACCGTTGCCTACTTTGCCAATCCGGCATCGAGCTCGGTCACCGGCAATGTGGTCCGCGTGTGCGGCCAGGGCTTCCTGGGAGCGTGATGAGCAAGACCATCACACTCGACGCCCCGCCGAGTACCCGCGAGCTCTACACCAAGGCCGTCGGCAAGATGCTGCCGGTGATCGGGCAGTCGGGTCCGGTGCGCGCCGACGCCAAAATCCCCGACACCCGGCTCAAGCTCGCCGACATCACCGTCGATCGTGTTGCACTGCAGGACTATTGCCGCGCCACCGGGCAGCAGTTCAACGCCACGCTGCCGTTGACCTATCCGTTCGTGCTGCAGTTCCCGCTGGTGATGAAGACCATGGTCTCCCCCGACTTCCCGTTCGGGGCGGTCGGTTCGGTGCACCTGGAGAATGTCATCCACCGCCTGCGGCCGATCGGTGTCGACGAACCGCTCACCGTGGTGACCCACGCGGAGAACCTGCGCGAGCATCGCAAAGGCCTTCTGGTGGACGTGATCTCGGAGATCAGCGTCGGAACCGAGCTGGTGACGGTGCAGACCGGCACCTTCCTCAAGCAGCAGCGAACCAGCCTGTCCGACGAGCCGCGCGGACCGGAGCCGAAGTCGACGACGCCGCCTCCGCCGGACGGCATCCTGGCCGTCGACCTGGGTCGTATTCGGCAGTACGCCGCGGCCTCGGGTGATCGCAACCCGATCCACATGGGCGACCTGACTGCCAAGGCGTTTGGTTTCCCGAAGGCCATCGCCCACGGAATGTGGAGTGCCGCAGCGGCTATCGCCAACGTGGAGGCTCAGCTGCCCGACGACGTCACCTACTCGGTGCGGTGGGGCAAGCCGATCCTGTTGCCGGCGAAGGTGAATCTCTACACCCACCGGATCGACGGCATCGGGGGCGCGGGCAGCGACTTCGACATCTCGATCCTGAACCGCCGCAAGGGATTCCCGCATCTGACGGCGACCACACGCGGCGCCTGACACCAGGCATCAAGCACAAACGAACCGTGGGATCCGCCGGGCCAGAAATGGTCCGCCGGGTCCCACGGTTCGTTTGTAGAGTGACTTACTGCTCGGCGGGGGCCACCGGGTTGCGCACACCGACACCCTTGAGGCCGCGCCACACGATGCCGACCAGAAGGTCGGTGGCGGTGTCGATGTCGACGTCGCCCTCGGTGATGCGGTCGGCAACAGCCTCGCCCGCTCCGACGATCGCGACGGCGGTCAGCTCGAAGTCGATGTCACGCGCCTCGTCGACGGTGGTGCCCTGACGGATCAGCTCGGTGACCATCCCGGTGATCCGCGAACGGCCCTCGGCGATGAAGTGGGTGAAGGTCGCGGTGCCCTGGGCAACGCGGTAGAGCACCCGCCACGAACGACTGTTGTCGTGCACGTAGCGCAGGAACTCGCGGACCACGGTGCGGGCCTGTTCGCGCTGGCTCAGTGCGGGATCGAAACCGACGCTCATCGCCTCGATGAACCGTGCCGACTCCCGCTCGATGCACGCGCTGAACAGCTCATCCTTGGAGCCGTAGTACAGGTAGAGCATCGGTTTGCTGATCTCGGCCTCGGCGGCGATGGCGTCCATCGACGTTTCGCGGAAGCCGTACTGAGAAAAGACCGTGACCGAGGCGTCGAGCATCTGCTGCTCCCGGACGGCGCGGGGAAGCCGCTTGGTACCGCCCGCCATGTACTCTCCTCACACCATCGGTTACTACAGTTCAAGTCCAGTACACGTTACCTCAGACCTGACTTAGCGGTAAGTTTCCGATGTTTGGTGTCGGTCGCTTGGTAGGTCAGCTTAGCCGTATCCGGCGGCACGCAGGGCCGACATCAGCTGAGACCTCGAGCGAACGTCGAGCCGGCTGCGGATTCGCGCCACATGATGTTCGACGGTCCTCGGCGAGATGAACAGGCGTTCGCCGATCTCCCGGTAGGTGTATCCCGCGACGAGTTCGACGGCGACATCGGCCTCACGACCACTCAGCGGGCCACCCGCCGGCGCCGACGACCCTTCGGGTCCTGTCCCGTTCGGGCTCTGCACGCGACGCGCGGTCTGCAGGAGTTCGGTGGTCGACGCGGCGTCGTCGGACCGCTGAGCGGCCAGTCCGGCAAGTTGCGCCGCCTCCACCGGCATCCCGATCCGACTCAACGCCGCGACACCCGCGGTGACCACTGTGGCGTCGATGGTCTGGGTGGTCATGGTCGGTGCGGGGGTCATCAGTTCGGCGAAGCCGCGCGCGCCGACGGCCCATTCGGCGGGCGACCCCTGATGCGCGGCGAATGAGGTGGCGCGCGCGAGCCGATCGGCGCAGGCATCGTGATCGCCGGCGATCACGGCCGCCTGCACGCCGGCGAACTCCCACGCAGACGACCAGATCGGCGCGTCAAGACGCCGCAGGATTCGGTCGGTGGCCGACACTGCGCGTTTCACCGCATCCAGGTCATCGAGATGTGCTGCAGCCAGCCAGAATTCGATGAGCGGGAGCAGAGTGAACAGGTCTGGGTCGACGGTGGTCAAGGTGGCAGACGCAGCCTCCCATGCCGCACTCAGGGCGCCGGAATCACCGGCCCGGCGAGCGACGCCGAGCCGCAGCGCATGCGCCCAGAACGTGCCGATCGCGCCGAGGGCAGCCGAGTCGGTACCGATGTCAATGGCCTGCTGAACAACAGGATCGGTCAGCTCGCCGGCGAGCAACGCCAGCGATGCCTCGGGTAGCAGGGTGTCGGTCACGCGCACCGACCGGCCTGCGTCGATCACCGCGCGCGCGGCTCGGCGATCGCCACTGAGGATAGCCAATGAGACTGCGGCACTGATGATGTCGCGTCGAACGGGGTGATGTGAGACGGCAATCGGGAGTGCACTCACCAGCATGTCGGGTGTCGACGCGATCAACCCGTCCATCACCTGAACCCGCGCCAGCCGCCCGGCAGTGGGCGGTCCGTCGGCAGCGGCGGCCGCGATGGCGGTTGCCGGCGCCACATCGCCATCGCCAAGCAACGCAAGTACTGCGACGACGTGGTGGTCGAGATCAGCCGCCGCGCACGCGCCACTGATCCCGCGGACCGATGTCAGCCATCGAAAGATGTTGGCGGCCTGGTGCCGCCGGCCCCGGATGGTGGCCACCGACGCCGCCAACGACGCCCACTGCGCAACGTCGCTTCCCGTGTCCGCCTTCGTCGGGCTGTCGACGACAGCGGCCTCCTCCAAGCGTCGGTCAGCCAACTCCCCCACACCGTCGACATCTCCGGCGCCGAGTGCGAGATACGCCGACCGCAACTCGATGTCGACGCGGCCGGGAGCCAACCGGCCTGCCGCCGTCAACAGTGTGGCCGCTCGAATGGGCTCGGCGACTTCAGCTGTGGTTGCCGCATCGAGCAGGATGGGGAGCAGCCGTGGGTCGGTGATTCCGGCGTCGGCAGCAAGCAGGGCATCGTCGATGCCGATGTCATCGGCGGCGAGCCGACGAACGGCGGCGGCGAGCCGGAGGTCGGCGATCCGCGCGGCGCCGACAAGACCTCGCAGGGGATCGGCCGCGGCGGAGGCGAATGTATCGGAGCCGCCGACCAGCCCGGTGCCGCGCGCGGCGTCGACAATGTCTGTGGCACAGTCGATGTCGATGTGCAGAATGGCGGCCACCGAGTCCGGATCGAGCGGCGCGCCCAGCATGGCCAGTGCGAGTACGTCACGGGTCGCCGCGTCCAGCCCGCGCAGCAGTCGATGGTGATGGTCACGCGAGATTCGCCCGATGACCTCCATCGACCGTTCGCTGCCGAGATCGGTTGTCACAGTGCGCGTCCCGGACTGGGATAACGCGGACTGCGCCAACGCCGCCAACACCGCGTCCACACACTCTCGCGACCCGGCACAGGAGCGTCGAATCCGGGCAGCGACGGGAGGGGTGATCGCGACACGCGCTCGATGTGCCGAGGCCAGCACGTCGGATGTACTCAACGGTCCGAGAGTGAGAACTGCCTGCGATCTGCGCGCGCGGGAAATCACGTGGCGCACACCAGGTGCGCTGTCCCGCGGTTCGGTGGCGGCAACGAGGGCAACCCTACCGTCGTCAACGAGTTCGAGGATCTCCTCGATGCGATGCTCCGGCCACAGATGAACGTCGTCGGCGATCAGCACGATCGGCCGATCATGCGGTGCGACAGGATGAGTGGCGCCGGGCGGCGGAAGTCCGATGTGCAGCGGCACGTTGTGGTCGGCGATGCGCGACGCAACGTGCCGCAACAACGCCGACCGACCACTCCCCGGACTCCCGATCGCCACTGCCGACAGCGACCGGCCGGCGATGAGACGTCCGATGACGTCGTCGGACCACGCGGCATGCACCCCGACCGCGGAATCGGCCACGCTCAGCCGCTCTTCGACGAGCACGCGACGGAACATACGATGCCGCCCGCACCATCGAGCACCGCCCCGGGGACCCTGGCGACATTGCCGGGCACCTCGGCGATCCGGTTGCCGACATCCGGCAGCTTCGGCAGATTGCCTGCGCCGGGCAGTTGCTCGACGCCACCGGGCGTGCCCGGCTCGGGAGGTAGCGAGCCGGAGCCGCCAGACCCGCCGCCGGACGTGTCACCTCCATCGCCTGCCGTACTTCCACCGCCAGAGCCACCACCGGGCGAAGCGTTGCCGGTACCGGTCGATCCCCCGCCGGCCGCGGCACCTCCACCGGTTGCCGGATTCTGCTGTACCGCACCACCATTCGACGCGCCACCATTCGACGCACCGCCGGCCGGCGAACCGTTCCCGCCGGAGGCTCCCGATCCGGACGCGGCCGGCCCGGCATTCCCGGTCGCCGCTGCGCCCTGCCGCGAACCACCTTGCCCCGCACCACCCTGAGCACCGGCGCCGTTTGCCGCACTGCCCGTCGCGGCGCCGGCACCCGATGCGGGACCGGCTTTGCCGTTCGGGCCCGCAGATGATGTCGCCGCACCCGCGGGCGGCGGCTCCGAGGTTCCCGTCGAACCGAATAGTCCTGTCCCCATGGATAATCCGCCTGCGGTGATGGCTACCGCCGCGGCTGTTCCGGCCAGCACGAGCGCGCCGCGTCGACCTCGCGACAGTCGCGGCTTCGGCTCGACGACCGGGGTGCTGGGAGCCGGCGCGAGGTCACGGATGGTGGGCGGTGCCGGAACGTCGACGGACACGAGGTCCGAATCCGCGGCGCCCGAACCGGCCTGCTGTCGTTCGACGACGACGCGTTGCGCCAGCAGTGCCGCACCGGCCGCGGTGGTGCTGACCGGGTCGGGATCGGTGAGCACCGGAATTCGCAGACTCGACGAGAGCAGCTCGTTGACCAGGGGAATTGCCGCGCCACCACCGGTCACGAGTACTGCGGACACCTGCGCGAGATCGACGCCCGCGTCGGCCACGGCTTCCCGCACCAACGACACCGACTCCAGGATGGGACCGCGCAGCAGCTCTTCGACGTCGTCGCGAACCAACCGGGCCTCGGTGACCGCGCCGTCGAGGCGAACACCGACAGCGGTCTCGGTGTCCACCGAGAGACGCTCCTTGGCCGACGCGCACGCCGACCTCAACTCGACGAGTTCGTCCACCCCGACCCGCGCGCCGTCGACCTCGGTCACCGCGAGCATCTCGGTGAGCAGCAAACGGTCGAACTCGCGTCCGCTGACAGAGTCGAGATGTAAAGGCCGAGAGCGTAATTCGCCGCCCTCGGCATCAACCACACCTACCGTGATTCCGGTGGCCCCGAGGTCATAGGTGACGACGACGGCGTCGTCGAACGAGCCACAACTGTGTTCGATGGCCGCGACTGCGGCCGCCGACTCCGGCACCCACACGACGTCGGTACCGGCCAGCGCGGGATGGGCCGCGACGGCGAGCACGGCGTCGTCGAGGGCGGTTTCCGACCATGTGTCGGGATGGGCGACCACTACCGCCTGGTCGTCGTCGGGGTCGACGTCCACTGCGGCGAGCAGTACGGCGACCGCTCCGGCATGGACGTCGGCGGCGGTGACCGCAGTGCCGTCGACGTCGATCAGCGGCACCGGATCTCCGACGCGCTCGATGGCGCCGTCGGGGACCTCGGTGGGCAACACCACGGGCTCGCGCCAGGCACGTTCGGATGCCACCACCGCAACACTGTTCGCGGCGCCGATCTTGACGCCGATTCCGATCACCATGTTCGGATCAACTCCTCTGGCACCGGAGGGGGACGCGGTGCACATATCGAGTTTGTCGTCGCGAAATCGATATTTGTTAGCCCAACGCAAAAACGCGGACATTTCCCCTATCCCCATTCGCCACTAGGGGATGCACGCAGGTCAGCCGGTTTCCGCAGTAGGGGGATTTTCCCCGATGTGGGCTCACCCAGATGTCCATAGCGTCGAACCCAGACCCGGACACCTCGGGCAGAGACTCAATGGACAGGACACGACGATGGTGGACAACGCGGTTATCGACTTCATTCTCCGGCTGCTTCGAGACGACGACATGCTTGCCGGCTACTGCCGCAATCCCGCGGCGGTCATCGGACGATCAGGGCTGAGCGGGGTCAGCCCTGCCCAGGTCGCCGCCGCCGCTCCTCTTGTGGGGGGCGCGAACGGAGCAGGCCTCGCGGCCATCGTCGGAGCAGGCGGCGGCGGTGTGGGTGGTGTCGGTATCGGGGGTGTCGGCATCGGTGGCGGAGCGATCGGTGGCGGCGGAATCTCCGTGGGCGGCGGCGCCATCGGCCTGGGCGGGCTCGGTCTGGGTGGACTCGGTCTGGGTGGACTCGGTCTGGGCGGGCTGACGCTCGGCGGACTCGGCGGCATCAACCTGGGCGGGCTGGGTGGCATCAACGTCGGGGGCATCACCTTCGGCGACATCGACCTGGCCGGACTGCTCGGGGGAATCGGTCTCGGCAGCATCGACCTCGGACTACTCGACCTCGGCGACCTCGATCTCGGTGGGATTGCCCTCGCTGATCTCGACCTCGCCGGTCAGCTCGGCGTCGCGCTTGCTGCGACGCTGGCCGCGACCCTCGGTGCGGGCGGCGCGGCGGCAGTGAACCTGGCCGCAGCCCTCGGAGCGACGCTTGATGCGGCGCTGGGCGCCTCGTTGGCAGCCGCACTCGAGGCGGGCGCGAGTGTCGGGGCGATCATCTCGGCAACGCTGGGCACCGCCATCGGCGCGTCGGGCGCGCTGGTCGCGTCGGTGTCGGCCACCCTCGATGCCCTGGTGGGAACCGTCGCGACCGTGGGCCTCGGCGTCACCACGACGCTGGCCGGTGTGCTGAGCGCAGCCGTCGGCGTCGGCGGAACCCTCGCCGGCGAGTTCGGCGCAACCCTCGGAGGTTTGCTCGGCGCCACCATCGGAGCCGGCGGCGCGCTCGGCGCCGACCTCGCCGCAGCCCTGCAGGCGGGCATCGGCGTCGGCGGTGCGCTGGCAGCCTCGCTTGGCGGCGCGCTCGGCGTGGCCGGGGACCTGGTCACCGACCTCACCCTCGGCCTCGACGGCGCGTTCGCTGCGGCCGGCGGGCTTGCCGCGGGTGTCACCGGGCTGCTGAATGCACAGGTCATCGCGGGTCTGACCGGCGAACTCGGCGCGACGCTGAGCACCTCACTGACCGCAGCGCTGGCCGCCGGTGGCGTCGCCGCCGCGTCGGTCGGCACCGCGCTCGCCGCGACGCTGGCAACCACCGTGACCACTGCCGGCGACGTTCTGCTCACCTCCGGTGCCAACCTCAACGCGCTGCTCGGCGGCGCCCTCGCCGCGACACTCGGTGTCGGGGGCGGCGCGGGCGCCGGACTGTCGGGTGCACTGGAGGCCATCCTCGGAGCCGGCGGAATCGATCTCGGTGCCGTCCTGGCCGGCGGCGGCGATCTCGAAGCCGCACTCTCCGGCGTGCTGGGTACGACACTCGGTGCCGGAGGTGCACTCGCCGGAAACCTCGGCGCGGCACTGGGCACCAGCCTCGGAGCCATCATCGACGCAGGCATCCCCGGAACCCTCGATCTCGGGGGCCTGCTCGCCGGCGGCGCGGGACTCGAAACCGGACTGAGCGCGGTGCTCGGCGGTGTGCTTGGTGGCGGCGTCCTTGGTGGCGGGGCCGGACTCGACCTCGGCGCGGCCATTGGCGCCGCACTGAACACCACCGGACTCGTGGGTGCCGACCTCGTCGGACTCCTGGACACCGGGCTCACCGGCGAACTGGCCGCCACCTTGGGTGCGGTCGCCGGACTCGGCGGCCAAGCAGGTGCCGAACTCGGGGCCACGCTCGGCGGCATGCTGAACGCGGTCTCCGGCGTAGGCGGCACGATCGACCTCGACGGTCTGCTCAACACGGGCGGCCTGCTCGACACCTCCGGGCTGCTGAGCGTCGGCGGATCACTCGCCGCCGATCTCGGCGGCGCCCTGGGTGTCGACGGCGCGCTCATCACACAGCTGGGCGGCGCACTCGACGCCGCACTCGACGCGGGCGCCGACCTCGGGCTCGGCCTGTCGGCGACCGCCGACGTGACCGACACCCTGTCGGCCGCGCTGGGTGCGGGCGGAGATGTCGGCGCAGACCTCGGCGCGTCGCTCGGCGCGGTGCTCGGTACCGCGTTCAGCGGCGACCTCGGAACGTCGCTGGTCGGCCAACTGGCCGGCGGAGCCGATCTGGACAGCGCCCTGACCGCCACTCTGGGCTCGGCGCTGGACGCCGGTCCGGCGTCGACCCTGGGTGTGGTCGCCGGTCTGGACAGTGCGCTGGCCGCGCAGGGCGGCCTCAGCGGGGCCCTGTCTGGTGCAGCCCTGTCCGGTGCCACAGCCGGCGGCCTGACCGGTGGACTCCTCGCCGGTGGCCTCGGTGGCCTGGACACGTCGGTGACCCCGTTGCTGACCATCTCGCCCGACGCCGGATTGTCGGTGACGCAGCCGTTGGTCGCCACCTCGCAGGCCGCGGTCGCCCAGACCATCGACGCCGGGACCGGTCTGACCGGCAGCCTCGCCGGTGCCGGCCATGGCGGCGCGCTGGGCGGGCTCGGCCTGGACAGCGGCCTCGGGTTGGACAGCGGTCTCGGCCTGGACAGCGGGCTCGGACTCGACGCCACGCACGTGCCGGTCGATCCGGCCGGACTCGACGCGCACCTCGACCCGCACGCCGGGCTCGATACCGGGATCGACGCGGTCGGCGGACTCGCCGGTCAGGCCACCGGCGGTGTCGACGCCGGACACGCACTCACCGGTGCCGTCGACGGCGGACTGACCGGCGCGGTCGACGGCGGACTGACCGGCGCGGTCGACGCCGGGACAACGGCCACCACGGACCTGACCGGTGCGGTCACCACCGACACAACAGGCGGTCTGCACGGAGCCCTGGGTGATCCCCAGCCGGCTGACGGCGGTCTCGGCGGTGCACTCGATAGCGGACTCGGCGGTGCGCTGGATGGCGGACTCACCGGTGGCCTGAGCAGTGGCCTGACCAGTGGACTCAGTGGCGGCCTGGGTGGTCACGAGACCACCGACACCACCTCGCACGACACCACCGCGGCACCGGATCACCACACCGGTCCGTAGGGCGCACCCTCCCTCGGGCCCGCTCGCGGTATCGCGCTTATCCGCGCGGTACCGCGTTTGCGGTCCATCACCAAGCCGAACCACCTAGATTGAGGCGAGATGACAGAAACGGCACACCCCCAACCGGTGCCGGCGTCGGCCGCCACGCTCGACGATCTGCTGATCGAGATGACCTCGGTTGCCGCAGACGCCGGTCGCGGTGACCTGGTCGCCCGGCTCGACGGCGCACGGGTCCGCGTCACCGAACGCGGCCTGCGCATCGTGGTGGTCGGGCAGCTCAAACAGGGCAAGAGTCAATTCGTGAACGCCCTGCTCAACGCAACGGTGTGTTCGGTGGGCGACGACGAGACGACGGCGATCCCGACGGTCATCGCCCACTCCCGGCAACCGCGGGCCGATCTCATCCTCGGCGGCGGCAACGATCATCGAATTCCCGTTCCGATCGACCAGATCACCACCGTGACACCTGATTCCGAACTCGCGCAGGGTCGCGAAGTGGTGCGGATGGAGATCGGAGCCGACGGTCCGCTGTTGGCCGAGGGACTGGTACTGGTCGACACGCCGGGCGTCGGCGGTCACGGACATCCTTATGCCGCAGCAACTCTCGGCATGGTGTCGACCGCGGATGCGGTGTTCTTCGTCTCCGACGCCAGTCAGGAATTCACCGCACCGGAGATGGCCTTCCTGAGGCAGGTCACCGAACTGTGCCCGACGGTTGCCTGCCTGGTCACCAAGACCGACCTCTACCCGCACTGGCAGGCCATCGTCGAGGCCGATCGCCACCATCTCGACGCCGCGGGCATCGACATCCCGATCCTGCCGGTCTCCTCGCTATTACGTTCTCACGCATTACGTCTGGGCGATGAGACACTCAACGCCGAAGCAGGATTCGTCGCACTCTACGACTACCTCCGCGACCACGTCGTCGCACATGCCCGCGAGGTGGTGCGTACCACCGTCGCCACCGATCTGCGGGTGGTCTCCGAACATCTGGCGTTGACATTGGGCAGCGAACTGACCTCGCTGCGTGACCCGCAGTCCGCCGAGCGGACCACGTCCGCACTGCAGGAGGCCAAGACCGCCGCGGAGGCCATGCGTCGAGAGTCGGCGCAGTGGCAGCAGACGCTGGCCGACGGCATCGCCGACCTCGCCGCCGACATCGACCACGACCTGCGCGATCGCCTCCGCGCGGTCACCCGGGAGGCCGAACGCGCGATCGACGACGGCGACCCTGGCCGCGACTGGGAAGAACTAGGCGACTGGCTGCTCGATCAGACCGCCACGGTGGTCGGGGACAACTTCGTCTGGGCACACGACAGATCGGTCTGGCTGGCCGAACAGGTTGCCGATCATTTCGCGGCGGCCGGACAGGCCGACCTGCCCGACATCGACTCGGTCGACCCCGCCGACATCCTGGACGCCGTCACCGAACTCGCCGACCTCGACACCTCCAAGACCGGCATCAGCCAGAAGCTGCTGATCGGCATGCGCGGCTCGTACGGCGGCGTGCTGATGTTCGGTCTGATCTCGACGATGGTCGGCATGGCACTGATCAACCCGGTGTCGGTGGGTGCCGGACTTCTGTTGGGCTCCAAGGCTTATAAGGACGACAAGCAGGCGAAGGTCCTCGATCGTCGGGCCAAGGCCAAGATGGCGGTCCGCTCGTTCACCGACGACGTGAGCTTTCAGGTCGGCAAGGAATCGCGCGACCGCCTGCGGATCATCCAGCGGGTGCTTCGCGATCATTTCAGCTCGGTCGCCGAGCAGACCGCACGGTCGATCAGCGAATCCCTGACCGCGACGCAGCAGGCCGCGGTCACCGCCGACGCCGACCGCGCGCAGCGGATCGCCGAACTCGAATCGCGCCTGAAGATGGTGTCCGCCTTGCGATCCACTGCCGACCGCCTCGACCGACAGATCACCGCCGGATGACCGACATCGACGCCGCACGGCGAATACTCCACCAGGCCAGGACGGTGCTCGCCGACGATCCAGATCGCCTCGATGAACTCGACGACTGCATCGACCGACTGGACCGGCCGGTGCGTATCGCGCTGGCCGGTTCTCTCAAGGCCGGCAAGTCGACTCTTCTCAATGCCCTTGTCGGACAAGACATCGCACCGACCGACGCCACCGAGTGCACAAGGGTGGTCACCTGGTATCGAGCCGGCCGCACCGCGTCGGTCACCGCCCAGGTCAGCGACGGTTCGATTCGCTCGATCCCGTTGTCGCGCACCAATGGTCGGCTCGGGTTCGATTTCGGCGACCTCACCGCAGAGCAGGTGAATCACCTCGACGTCGCATGGCCGGCACGCGCACTGCACAGCATGACCATCGTCGACACTCCGGGCACCGCGTCACTGTCGACCGCATTGTCGGCGACCACCGAGGCGACGCTGGCGCCCGAGGACGGCCGGTCGGAGGTCGACGCGGTGGTCTACCTGATGCGGTCGATGACCGCCGCCGACACCTCGATGCTGCGTCGAATCGGTGCTGCGATGGGCGGCGGCTCGGGCCCGCTCGGCGTGATCGGGGTGGTCTCCCGAGCCGATGAGATCGGCGCCGGACGGATGGACGCGATGATCTCCGCCGAGCAGGTGGCCGGCCGGTTCGCCGGCGAGCTGGAGCGAACGGGCTTGTGCCAGGCCGTGGTTCCGGTCGCGGGACTCCTCGCGCTGGCGGCCCGCACGCTGCGTGAGGTCGAATTCCGAGCGCTCACCGACCTCGCCGCACTGCCCGTCGCCGACGTCGAATCGGCCCTGCTGAGCGTCGACCGCTTCTCTCGCCCGGACCTACTGCCGCAGATCGATCCAACGCTGCGTCGGAGCCTGGTGGAACGGTTCGGGGTGTTCGGCATCCGGATGTCGTTGACACTCATCCGGTTCGGTACCAGCACGTCATCGGACTTGGCCGCCGAACTCGTCGAACGCAGCGGCCTTGCCGCCCTGATCGACACCATCGACTCCCGATTCGCCCAGCGTGCAGAGCAATTGAAAGCCCACTCTGCGTTGGTCGCGGCCGACCATCTGCTGCGGACCCCGGTGCCGCCTGGTGCCGAGGCCGACGCCGCATCACTGAGATCCCAGATCCGGCGCACCCTCGCCGATGTCCACGGGTTCCGGGAATTGCAGCTGCTCAGCATCATTCGGGGTGGCGGCGTGGCATTGACCCTCGACGAACTCTCCGAACTCGATCGCCTGATCGGCGGCCAGGGAATGGACGCCCGAACCCGCCTCGGACTCGATCCCCAGGCCGACGACCTTGTGATCCGGCAGGCGGCTGGTGATGCGGCGCGGACCTGGCGGTCCCGCGCCGCTCACCCACTCGCCGACGCAGCCGTGGTCTCGGCATGCAAGGTCGGTGCACGCAGCGCTGAAGGAATTGTGGCGCAGCTGGATTCAGCTGTCGTCGCGGGCGCCGGACCGTCCGTCGAGCGCCGATGACACCAGGTTGCTCTTCGGCAGGACGTTGCCGTCCTTGACCGCGGCCATCCAGTCCGCCGTGGTCCCGACCGCGGCGAGGTTGGAGTGCAGGAGCACCATCAACGTCCGATGCAGTTCCTCGGCCGTGATCGTGCCGGCCGCGTTGGCCAGATTGATCGCACCCGTCGCGTCCGAGAGGACCTCGGCCGACAGTCCGAGGGTCTCGGCGTGGGCGGCGGTCGCGAGATCGCAGTTGTTGGTCATGAACCCGACGATCGACACGGTGTCCACGCCGTTGTCCCGAATCCATTGTGCGAGACCGTCGGCGGCGAGAGCGGAGCTGACCGATTTGCTCACTCGCTTCCAGCCCGGGTGACTGCGAGCTTGTAGGTCCGGATGAAGCTGCCACCCGTCGGAGTTCTCGGCGAAGACCGGGGAACCCGCGGGATAGGTATGCGTGACGACCACGACGGGCACATCGTGGGCTTCGGCGGCATCGATGGCCGCCGTGATGTTGGCCAGGGCTTCCGCCGGCGCCGGATACCGGACCTCCAGCGGCCCGTCGAAGTACTCGTTCTGCACGTCGACGACGATCAGTGCGCGTTGTGGACTTGTCATGGTGGTTGTCTCCCTTGGCTTCTCGGTTCGACTGACTTCTCGGTTCGCCTGCTGTGTCGATTCGCCTGCAGTGCGACCCTTCGATGTTGCGCCCACGGCCCCAATCCGGAACAGTGGCACAGATGACCACCTTCGATGATTCTGTGCCAGATAGCGGTGTGCCATGACTGCCGACCTACGCATCGCCATTTATGTGTTCGAAGGCGTGAGCACCTTCCACATGTCGGTCCCCCAGTTGGTGTTCGGTGAGGTCGAGCGGGCCTGCGGCGTCCGGTGGTCGACGACGCTGTGGTCGACCACGTCGTCACACGTCCAGATGGCCGAGGGCTACCAGATCGGGCCGGTCGCCGGTCGTGAGGCACTCACCGATGCCGACATCGTGGTGATCCCGTCCTGGCCCGAGGACCTCCCAACGATCGACGACGAGTTGCGCGCCGACCTGACCGCGGCGCACGCACGCGGCGCGATGGTCGTCGGACTGTGCCTGGGATCGATCGCCGTCGTCGATACCGGGTTGCTCGACGGCCGGTCCGCGGTGACCCATTGGGCGGCGATGGAGGTGCTGTCCGACCGCCACCCGGATGTCCGCGCCGAATCGTCGGTGCTCTACGTCGACCATGGCGATGTGCTGACCGCGGCCGGCACCGCATCAGCCCTCGACGCCTGCCTGCACATCGTGCGATCGCGCCTCGGGGCCGACGTCGCCAACCGTGTCGCGCGCCGACTGGTCGTCGCCCCGCATCGCGACGGCGGGCAGGCCCAGTATGTCGAGCGTCCGCTGCCCACCGAATCCGGGTCGGACCCGGTCGGCGTCGTCTGCGACGAGATCCTCGGCGACCTCGCACACCCGTGGACGGTGGATGCGATGGCCTCGCAGGCCAGCATGTCCCGGCGCCATTTCATCCGTAAGTTCGTGGAGAAACACGGGATTCCTCCCGCGCGGTGGGTCACCCTCCAGCGCCTCGATCACGCCCGGGGCCTGCTGGAGCAGACCGACCTCGACATCGAACGAATCGCCGCGGACTGCGGATTCGCCAGTTCAGTGACCCTGCGACAGAACTTCGCCGCCCACTTCACCACGACCCCGTCGGCCTACCGGCGCCGGTTCCGGCACACCTGACGGGTCAGTCACGCAGGTTCAATCACGCAGCCGGACGGTCACCGACGGTGCAAACGTGAGTGCCGTCGACACCAGCCCGATCGCTGCGGAAACATAGACCGCCCAGAACAGCGGTCCCGGGATACCCGCAGCTTCGACGTCGGCTCGCGCGGGTTCGAGCGCGAACCAGAACCCGACGGCCAACGCCAGCGCCAGCACGGCCGCGAGTACCAACGAGGTACGGCCGGTTCGCTTGTTGCGCCACAGATTCCGCGCGCCGACGGCCGCCACGACAACCACCAGCACGGCGGCCACCGCACCCACGGTCAGAGCAATCGACGACGCGTGCTCGATGGTGGAGAACCGACGGCCGGTGTTGGTCCGCACCACACTGCGGGTCAGTGCCGTCTGTACCGCGTCACGATGCAGCGCAACGGCTATCGCGGTGGTGGCGAGAAGGATCGCGGCGACCACCCATCCGACGATCGCTGCCGTCGCCATCGCGGCGCGATCGGTGGGCCGGTCGGGTCGCATCCGCTGGATCGACACCTCCGGGCGTCGAGGCGGTCGGCTACCCGACCGATTGGCTTGCGCGCTCATACCGCCACAGTAACCGCCCAGGTCAGCACTTCAGGACGCCTTTGGCGCGCAGGATGCGCACCACCGAGCGATCCACCTGCGCCTGGTTCAGCGAGCCGCTCTTGACGGCACGTTCGAGGTTGTCCAGCACTGCCGTCACCCGATCGGTGGTGATCCACAGCGCGATGTCGGCCCCGGCGCGCAGCGACATCAACGCGGCCTGCTCGATGGGGTACTTGGAGCTGATCGCGGCCATGCTGGACAGGTCGTCGGAGAAGACGACGCCGTTGAAGGGCGGCCCGTCGTAGCCGCGGCCGGTGCGAAGCATCCCGATGGCGCGCGGGCTCAGGCTGGCCGGCATCTGCGGTCCGGTCAGGCCGGGCACGATCAGATGGCCGACCATCACACCCGCGCCGTTGGGCCGGGCCAGCAGCGTCCGGTAGGGCACCAGGTCGCTGGTCTGCAACGACGCCAGCGGCGGCGTGGACACCACACCGGTGTGCGAGTCGCCCGAACCGTGGCCGTGACCGGGAAAGTGCTTGTACACCGGCATGATTCCGGCCGAGGAGAGGCCCGCGGCATAGGCACCCGCATAGGTGGTCACCACGCGGGGGTCGTTGCTGAACGACCGGTCGCCGATCACCTCGTCGTCGGACTCATTGCTGACGTCGACGACCGGTGCGAAATCGACTGTGACGCCGAGGTTCTTGAGTTTGCGGCCGGTCGCTGCGGCCAGTGCGCGGACCTGCTCGGGAGTCTCGGTCTTCGCCATCTGCCGCGCCGACGGGTTGTCGATGCCCAGCGACGACAACCGCGCGACGCGGCCACCCTCCTGGTCGACGGTGACCATCAACGGAATAGGTGCGCTACCCGAAATCCGTTTGGCCGCACCGCTGGTGAGGATGGACTTGTCGGTCCAACTGCCGACGAAGATGCCGCCGATCTGCTCGCGCCGCACGATCGAGGAGGCGTCGTCGGTGCCCGTCACGCCGACGACGACCATCTGCGCGAGCTTGTGCCGCAACGACATCCGCGACAACTCGGGGCCACCGCACGCCAGCGGCGCGGGCAACAGCGAACTCGCCGGCGACGATGCCGGTGAGTTCGCCGTCGCGGTGGCATATGGCGAGCTCGCGCTCGACGTCGACGACTGGCCTCCGGTGGAACATCCGGCCACTGCCAGCGCCGTCACCAGCAGGGTCACCATCAGGCCTCGTTGCGACAGACCTCGTTGAGAATCGCCCATACCCCGAGTCTTGCATGTAAACTCCACCCATGGATCACGGGTCGACTCAGACACTGATGATCGCCTACGACGGGTCCCCCAACGCAGACCGCGCGATTCGCTACGCCGCACGATTCCTCAAAGCCGACACCGCGCACGTGGTGACCGCCTGGGAACCCGGCAGCATGGCCCCGAGCCGGCTGACCACGCTGGCCGGTGGGATGCAGCCATTCATCGACACGCGCATCGAGGAGAGCGTCGACGACGCCCTGCGAACCGAAGCCGTCGCGATCAACGCGCGCGGCCTGGCGGTGGCCGAGGAGGTCGGTCTCACCGCGACCGGAAACCTGGTGGAGGTCGAGTCGACGGTGTGGGGCGCGCTGGTCGCTGCTGCCGACGCGCTGGACGTCGATCTGCTGGTCACCGGCACCCGCGGCGCGTCGGGCCTGAAAGCGCTACTGCGGTCAAGTGTCGCCGAGCGGGTCCTCAAGCACTGTCATCGGCCGGTCTTCATCGTGCCCGCCAAGTGCGAGGACCAGCCGGCGGTCACGCTGTAGCGGCTTGATCGTCGAACCAGGTGGTAGGTTCGTCGCCATGATCAACAACCGCCTGATCGCCGGAGCTGTCGCCGGAGTCGCCGGCATCCTGGTGGGCCTCGGCGCGGTGTTCCTCGGCGGTTTCCTGTCCGCGGAGACCAGTCCGTCCACCGACATGAACAACATCAACCCCAACAACGGGTTCGTGCAGGGTTCGGTCGACTACGGCTCACGAGGCGGCGCGGGCGCCAACAACTGACGGTGTCTGATGTCGATCACCGTGCTGTCGATCACCGGCTGAGCCGGCGCGGCGTCGTAGTCGCCGCAGTGATCGCACTGATCGTCTCGCTGCTGCAGTCTCCCGGCCGCATAGCCACCGACACCAAGCTCGACCTCACCGCCAACCCGCTCGGTTTTCTCGCCCGGGCCGCACACCTCTGGACACCGGACGCCCCGATGGGCCAGGTCCAGAACCAGGCCTACGGCTACTTCTTCCCACACGGCGCATTCTTCGCGCTCGGAGACATCGCACATCTTCCGCCGTGGATCACCCAGCGGCTCTGGTGGGCGCTGCTGCTGACCGTCGGCTTCGTCGGTGTGGTGCGGCTGGCCGAACAGATGCGACTCGGTTCGCCGGGCTCACGGGTGATCGCGGGTGTGGTCTTCGTACTCAGTCCGCGGGTACTGACCACGCTCGGATCGATCTCGTCGGAAACCCTGCCGATGATGGTGGCGCCGTGGGTGTTGCTGCCGGTGATGCGGGCGCTGGACGGTCGGGATAGCCCTCATCCACTGTGGCGGGACGCCCTTCGGTCGGCGGTGGCCGTTGCACTGATGGGGGCGGTCAACGCGGTGGCCACCGTCGCCGCGCTCGGCGTGGCCGTCGTGTGGTGGCTGATGCATCCGCTGGTGCAGCGAGATGTCAAGCGGTGGATCACCTTCGGCGGGTGGTGGGCGTTGGGCCTGGCGCTGGCATGTGCGTGGTGGTTGGTACCGCTGCTCATCCTGTCGCGGGTCAGCCCGCCATTCCTGGACTTCATCGAATCGTCGCGGGTGACCACCCAGTGGACGTCGTTGACCGAGGTGTTGCGCGGCACCAGCGCGTGGACTCCGTTCGTCTCGCCGGAGCGCGTGGCCGGCGCGGTACTGGTCACCCAGCCGGCGGCGGTGGTCGCGACCGGCTTGCTCGCGGCGGCGGGTCTGACCGGATTGTGCATGCGGCACATGCCGTTTCGTGGTCGACTGGTGACCATCCTGATGGTCGGATTGTGCCTGATGTGCGTCGGGTATGTCGGCGGACTCGACTCGCCGATCGCCGAGCCGGTGCGGGTCTTTCTCGACGGACCGGGCGCGGCGCTGCGCAACGTGCACAAGTTCGAGCCGTTCATCCGGCTGCCGCTGGTACTCGGTGTCGCGCATCTGCTGGCGCGGGTACCGCTGCCCGACGGCTCGGGAAGCCGGAACTGGTTGTCGGCCTTCGCCCACCCACAACGCGCGCGCCCGGTGGCCGCCGCGATCGCGGTACTGGTGGCGCTCGTCGGCGCGGGGTCGCTGATGTGGACCGGACAGCTGGCGCCGTCGGGTGCGTACCGCGAGATTCCGGATTACTGGCGGCAGACCTCGCAGTGGTTGCAGGCGCACAGCACGTCTACCGGCCAGACACCCACCGGTGATGCCGCACCCACCCGCGCGCTGGTGGTGCCGGGTGCGCCGTTCGCCGATCAGCTGTGGGGCGCCACGCGCGACGAACCCCTTCAGCCCCTTGCTGATTCGCCGTGGTCGGTGCGCGATGCCATCCCACTCACCCCGCCCGGCGCGATCCGCGCGATGGATTCGGTCCAGCGTGACATCGCCGATGGCCGGGCGTCGCCGGGACTGGCGGCGACGCTGGCGCAGCAGGGCATCGGATACGTGGTGCTGCGCGCCGATCTCGAGCCCCGGACATCGCGGTCGGCGCGGCCGCTGTTGGCCCAGCAGAGCCTCGACGGGTCGCCAGGACTGAAGCGGGTGGCCACCTTCGGTCCGCGCGTCGGCCCGGCAACAGTACCGGGTGTGGTGCGCGACAACGGGTTACGTCCGGCCATGCCCGCGATCCAGATCTATGCCGTCGATTCAACCGTCGCCTTCCCCGGCACCGGCCCAGTGCTCGTCGACGCCGACGACATGCCACGCGTCGATGGTGGTCCGGAGGCCCTGGCCGCGATTCAGACCCAGCGGGCACGCATCGGAAAGGCGCCGATCGGGCCGGCGTTGTTGTCCGCGGATGCGCGCCGGGCCGGACTCGATCCCGCAGGTGCCGGCGGGGTGATCGTGACCGACACCCCGACCGACCGGGAAACCGATTTCGGCCGCGTCGACGATCACAGCTCGGCCATCCGGGCGCCGGGTGATCCGCGTCGTACCCAGAATGCGGTGGCCGACTACCCAGTCGACGGACAGCCGCTCGTGCAAGGGCAATGGTTGCTCGCCAATCAACCCGGCCAGGTCCATGTGACCGCATCGGAGTCCGCCTCCGACGCCACCCAGCCCGGTCAGACATCGCCGTCGAATTCACCCGCCGCGGCCTTCGATCAGAACCCCCGCACGGCCTGGGTGAGCGGCGGCCTGGATACGGCAGTCGGAAAGTGGCTGAGACTGGATTTCAGCACTGCCCGTTCAGATCTCGCGCTCACCCTCACCACCGCCAAGGCGCTCGGATCCGACGTGAACACCGTGCTGGTCACCACCGAGGCGGGCAGCACGGTGGCCTCCGGTATCGAGCCGGGAAAGCCGGTGACCGTGACCGCACCGAGCGGTGCGACCACATGGGTGGAGATCCGGGCGATCGGCACCGCCGACGGACTGCTCGGCAATCAGTTCGCGCTGTCCGAGGTGGGTGTGACGGATCTGGCCACCAACCAGGCACTACCGATTCGCTATCGAGTTGTCCTGCCGCCCTTGGCCTCTGACACCCGCCCGACGGAGTGGCTGCTGACTCAGGAGCTCGACGGGCGGTCGAGCTGCGTCAACGACGCCGACGTGGTGCGGTGCGCTGCCGGACTCGGCCTGACTCCGGAAACCCCGGGTGTGTTCACGCGGGCGTTGTCGGTGCCCAGCGCGGTGTCGGTCACGCCGACGATGACTCTGCGGCCCGTCCCGGGGGACGGCATCGACGCGTTGCTCGCGACGCCGGGGTCGATCCGGGTCGGTGGATCGACCGGTGTCGCCGACCCGCGCGGTAATCCTGCTGCGGCCGTTGATGGTTCGATGACAACCACGTGGACCGCCCCGGAGTCCGATCCACGCGAGAAGTCCGGGCGTGGCAAGGACTCCGACGAGAAGGCGTCGAAGGACGCGCCCGAACTGGTGATCGGCCTTCCGCAACCCCAACTGGTGGAACGCCTGAAGTTGTCCATGCCCCATGACTACCCGGCCCGCCCGACGCGCGTCATCGTCGACCTCGGTACCGGCGAGCAGCGACGCGAGGTCGGCCGCGACGGAGTGATCGACCTCGACCCTGCTGTCACTCAACGGATTTCGGTGCGAATCACCAAGTCGACCGATCTCATCGACGTCAATGCGCTCGGATTCGCACGGCCGACGCCACCCGGGATCACCGAGGTCCAGATCACCCCGGCACCACCGGCGCAGCCCGACGATGATCGCGTGGTCGACATCGGATGCGATGCCGGCATCGGCATGACGGTGTCGGGCCAGATGGTCGCCATGGCGTCGCGGACCACCGCCGGAGCGTTGCGTCGTGGTGAACCCATTGTGGCGGTGCCGTGTTCGCCGGTGCCGTTGAACCTGGGCCAGGGCGAGCAGGAGTTGACGGCGAATCCGGGGTCGGCGTTCGCGGTGCAGGATGTCCACCTGAGCGTCGTCGGCGCCCCCGACCAGGCTGAGTCATCGGAGCCGATGGCCACGCCGCGGACCGGAGAGTGGTCGCCGACGCACCGCGAAGTGCACCTCGATCCTGTTGCCCGTCAACGTGTTCTGGTGGTTCCGGAGAGCACCAATCCCGGCTGGGAGGCCCGCGTCGGCGGTCGGGTACTGGCGCCCGTCGTCGTCAACGGCTGGCAGCAGGGCTGGGTGGTGCCGGCCGGTACGTCAGGCATGGTGACGTTGAACTTCGGGTACGACGGCCTCTACCGATGGTCGATCGGCATCGGATTGGGCTTGGTCGCAATCCTTTTCGGGCTCGCATTCTGGCCGCGGCGTCGGGTCTCGGAAACCGTGGTCGACGATGCCGGGCGACGTGATCCGATATTCGCGGCGGCGTTGGGTGCGGTCGGCGCCGTCAGTGCGTCGTGGCTGTTGTGCGGGTGGTGGGGTCTGGCGATCACCGCCGTGCTCGCCGTCGTGTGTCGGCTCCTGCCGTCAAGGGTCACGACCGGCGCCGCCGGTGGCCTGATGATGCTCGCGACATTGGGTTTGGCTGCCGGACCGTGGCATTCGCCGGGCGGCTACCAGGGGTCGCAGTGGTGGGTTCAGCTGGCCGCGTTCGGCGCCGTCGGCCTCACGATGTGGTCTGCGGTGGTCAACCGGCGCGGCGAGAATGCGGGTAACTTGTAGCGCTGACGCATGGTCGCCGGGAGCAGGAGAAGATCCATGTCTGGAACGCTGATGGTGGTGCACTCGTGAAGCGACGCATGATGATCCTCGCTGTCGTTGCCCAGGTCGCGCTGGCTGCGGCATGGGTGATCAACGTCCCGTCGGCCGCTGCGGTTTCCGCGCGTTGCCCATGGCAAGTGTCGACAGTGGCGTCCGGGCTCGGCTCATTGGAGAACCTGGCGTTCGACGGTGCCGGGGCAATGCTGCTGTCCCGAATGGACAACGGTTCGGGCCAGATCGACCGCCGATACCCCGACGGACGCGAATCCGTACTCGTCGCGAACGTCAGCTCACCCGGCAGCATCGTCGTCGACGGCTCGGGCGCGTACTTCACCGCCGGCAACAGTTTTGCCTCCGGAGCCTTGGGCCGTACCGACGGCACCATCAACCACGTCGACCTCGCCGGCGGTGCGTCGACCGTGGTCGCCAGAGGCCTGACCATGCCCAACGGAATGGCGCGTCTGCCCGACGGTTCGTTCGTGGTCTCCCGCAACCTCGGACTGTCCACCGGGTTGACCCGGGTCAGTGCTGATGGCCGCAGCAGCACGCCATTTGCCCAGCAATTGAGCATGACCAATGGAGTTGCGTACGACCCCAAGCGCAAGGCCGTCATCACCTCGCTCGACCTGAACCCCGTAGCGACGCTTGCACTGATCGAGGTAGCCGATCCCGACCGCATCCACCGCATAAATCTCGGACTATTCGGATTGGTGGGCTACCCCGACGATCTCACCGTCGGCCCGGACGGCGCTGTCTACCTGGCAATGGACGGCGGTTCCATCGTGCGCGTCGATCCCGACCACAACAGCAGCTGCGTACTGGCGTCCGGGCTGATCGGGAGCACCTCAGTGCGTTTCGGCTCCGGAGCGGGTTGGGATCCCCAATCGATCTACAGCACCGATCTCAGCGGCGGCGTGCACAAACTCAGCCCCGTCAAGCTGCCTCGGTGATACCCGCGGCGCTATCGACGCGCCGGCCGCTCCCGATCCAGCAGCCACTGCCGGGCCGGTTCCTCGATCAGCGCATAGCTGACTGCCGAAATACCCACGGTAAGTACAACAGTCAGCGTCCACACCACCAGGGTGTGACCACTGAACGCGGGAATCCCGAACAGCCCGAACACAACTGACAGCACCACGAGGTGCCAGATGAAGATTCCGTAGGACCATCTGCCGAGTGCCTGCATCGTCGGCGACGCCAGGAACCGGAACGGGCCGGCCGAACACACCAGCGGCGCAAGCAATGCGAGTCCACACACCGCGCCGAGCGCCATCTTGGTGGCGAACTGCCAGGCGCTGATGTCACCCAAACCGGTCGGGCCTGCCAGCGGCGTGCATGCGAGCCCGTAGGCCACCACCAGCACGGCGAACATCAACCACCGTCGCGCGCCGAGAGCGACAAGGGTGCGCACCCAGCGCGGTCGGTCGCCGAGGTCGCCGTCGCCGTCGAGTACCCCGGACAGTTCGATGATCCCGGACAGTTCGGCCAGGATGAGTCCGGCGAGGAACCACGGCAGGTGCCCGATCACCCAGTTCTTGGGTTCCACACCGTCGGAGACCGGCAGTGCCTCGGCGATCACGCCCCAGGTGAGGGTCAGCGCCGCCAGCGCTGCCAACACCAGGATTCGACGATGCGACCGCGCCCCACGCATGCGCAGCAGGGCCAGCCCGAACAGTGGCAGCAGCAGATAGAAGCTGACCTCCACCGACAGACTCCACATCTGGGTCAGCCCGGCGGTCAACGAGAGCGGCACGAACACCTGCGTCAGAGTCAGGTTCGCCACCCACACCGTCAACGACGCGGTCTTGGCGTCGGGAAGCAGCGTCAGGACCAGCACGACGACCACCACGTACGCCGGCCAGATCCGCACGAACCGATGCGCCAGGTAGCGCCGGATGCGCGGTCGCGACGCCACGCCGTGCGCGCACGCCACCCACGGCCGCCACAGCAGAAATCCCGAGAGTGCGAAGAACAGCGCGACCGCGAGGTCGAGGCGCCCGAGCACCTGCCCGAGGACCGGGATCTCGACCGCACGCGTCTGGAACGCCACATGCGTCGTCAACACCCCGAGCGCGGCCACCGCCCGCATGCCTTCCAGCTGCGGGAAGAACCTGTGCGTACGGGTTGTCTCGACGGCCGGCCGGTTGTCGGTAGGCACGGTGCCGGTCGGTGCGGTTGTGGACATGGTGTGGCCAGCCTAAGCCGTTTCCTCGACTGTGCACGTCCAGGCGTTGACTCCGCGCCGGAAACGTTCTTCCGCGTCGGTTTCGGTCGTCCGGCACCTGCAGGACACGGACGATCGAGTTCGACGCGGAAGAACCGGTACGGGACCGGCGCGGTTTCGCGGAACGCCGGAGCCCTTCAGTACCCTCGCGGTATGCCGGAGGAGCCAGGTCGGGGTAGTCGTTTCTCCACCACCGACCTCATCGGCCCCACCATGATCTTCTTCGGCGGCTTCCTGATCGCCGTCGCCGTCGCGCTGCCGACGCTGGTCGCCGACAACTTCCGCACCATCTCGCTGGGCACCGACGTCACGTCGTCGGCGCCGTCGTTGGAACCTCCGCAGACCGAGCCGGGCGCCCGCATCCTGGACCGCTGCTCGCTGGTCACCCCGGGCGCCCGCATCCTCGACGCCGCACTAACCCGACAACAACGCGTGCTGGCGGTGCGTCCCGCGGACACCCGACGCGTCACCTTGCAGGCCGGCACGTCGGTCCGCATCGACCACCTCACCATCGACGGCAAGAAGGTCGACGCCACCGCCCCCCGCCCGGGTAGCGAGGTCCCGGTTCCCGCGGGCGACGACCCGTGCACCAATCCGACGGTCGCGGCCGTCAAGGACCGCATCACCCTGGACCGGTCGTCGGCCCTGCCCGACCTCTCGCGTGGCGGCAGTTCGGAGATCCAGTACGACAGCAACCGCGCGCCGGTCCGCGTCCCCGACCGGCGCGGCTTCACCTACCTCCTCGGCTTCGACACCATCGACTCCGGCACCACGGGCCTTCAGTACTTCGACGTCACGACCCGTCGTGCGGTTCCGCTGACCCTCGTCGGCGACGATCAGATCCGCGGCCATCAGGCGGTTCGGCTGCGCGCCGAGATCCCCGACGTCGACCTGCACCAGATCAACGGTTCGGGCACCGACACCGTCGAGACCACCCCGCCGACGATCATCACCCGCCCGGCGTCGTGGTTCACCGCGGCGGGTGTCGCGATCCCCGGCGACCCGAACCGGCCGGTCACCGCCACCCTGCACCATCGCGGCAGCGTCGAGATGTCGGTCGATACGGCTACCGGCACCATCCTCGACCAGCGCATCACCGTCGACGAGGCCTACCGCTTCATCGACGCCGACCCGGCCCTGGCCGACGCCTCACTGACCTCGCTGGCGGCCACCTTCCGCTACGACGACGTGACCCGACGCGAACTGGCCCGCGCGGCGACCGCCCTGGCCGCGCCGGCCACCGTGTGGGGGCGGGTGATCCCGGTGCTGGCCGGCATCGCCGGGGTGGCGCTGCTCATCGCGGGAATCGTGCTCATGCACCCGCCATGGGACCCGCGCCCGCACCTGTCCCGCTGGTGGGCTCGACGCTCGGCGTCACTGAGGCGGCGGCGCCGGGAAGATCCGCCCCCTCCACACGACGACCCGCCCGCCGACGCCCGGACCCACGACGCCCCGCCCGGAGACACCACAACGTCGTCGTGACCGCGCTGACGGTGGCCGCCGCCGCAGCGATCACCGCCAGGCCGACAATCGAGTCCGGACGCATCACGACGATCACCACGACTTCGACGCCGACCACCACCCACGTGATCACCGACGCCGACGTCGCGTTCCGCGCGATCGCCGACAACAGCGCCACCTGCAGCACCGCCCACGCGGCACCGGTGTACGCGAACAGCCACAACACGCTGGTCAGCGCCCGATAGTCGTCGGTGACGAGCACCGGGACGAGGGGGCCGGCGACTCCGGCGGCCACGGTGAGGACCGCACCGACGACGGTGACGACGAACACCGCCTGCCGAAGCGACCGACCGCTCGACGCCGGGTGCGCGAGCCGCGGATAGAAGACGACGCCAATCGCCTGCGGCAACCAGAACGCGACCTTCGTGGCGATCGCACCGAGGGCGTACACGCCCGCGACCGATGCGGTCAGCACGTGGCGCGACAGCAACAGATCCGCCGACGACGCGACGATCAACACCAACTGCACCTGCCCGGCGCGTGCGACGTCGAGGAGGTCGGTCAGTGGCCTCGATACGGGCCCTCCGCTAGCGCTCCGGACCCTACTCGACCAGCGTGAAGGGGCGTCTTCTGCTGGTCGAGTAGACCGAGCCGCCAGGCGAGGTCGTATCGAGACCACCGCAACCACCACCGCGGCCGCCCACGCCCCCACCGACCCGATGAGCAGCCCGCCGGCCGGACCGGCACCCACCGCGAGCGCCACCATCACCGGCACCAGCCGGGCCACCCCGACGCCGGCCAGCATCGCGGCGAGCACCCGAAATCGTCGAAGCCCCTGAACCACGCCCTGACCTGCGCCGATCAACGCCAGCGCGGGAGCCGACGCCAATGCCGCGGCGCTCGCGGCGACGCTGGTCGAGGTGATCGCGGCGACCGCAGGCGTGGCCACCACGGCCAACACCGCCACCGCGACAACCGTCGCCACCGTGAGCCGACGGAGTGCGTTGAGGTCCCGGCCGCGCACCACATCGCGCGCCACCACCGCCTGGATGGCCAGCCCCGGCACCGCCAGCACCAACTGCGCCGACAGCAGCACCGCGAACTCGCCGTACTCGTCGGGGCTCAGCCACCAGCGCCCGGCCGCCAGGTGCACCACGTAGGCGCAGACGTTGGCCACCATCGACCCGGCCGTCACCCAGCCCACCGCGCCGGCGACTCCACCGGCTTCGGCGACCCCGTCACGGTCGTTGCCCTGTTCCACGCGCTCAAGTGTGCCCCTCTTTGCCACCACCACCTGCGATAGGCAACGATGTATCCGATATGTACGACCAGAACTTCGCCTCTGAATCCCCGGAGAACCCTGCCGACATCGGGTCCCGGATCGATCCCGTGCTCGCCCGCAGCTGGCTGCTCGTCAACGGCTCGCACTACGGACGTTTCGAAGCGGCCTCGCACTCGCGCGCCGATATCGTCGTGCTCGACATCGAGGACGCCTGCGCGCCGAAGGACAAAGTCGCCGCCCGCGAGAACGTGGTGCGATGGCTGGCCACCGAGCAGGGCGCCGGAGACTGGGTGCGCATCAACGGTTTCGGCACACCCTGGTGGGCCGACGACTGCGCCGCGCTGGCCGACACCGCAATCGGCGGTGTGATGCTCGCGATGGTGGAGTCGGTCGATCACGTCACCGAGACCGCCAAGCGCCTCCCTGACACGTTGATCGTCGCGCTGGTCGAAACCGCCCGCGGACTCGAGCGCATCTCCGAGATCGCCACCGCGAAGGGCACCTTCCGGCTGGCCTTCGGTATCGGAGATTTCCGACGCGACACCGGTTTCGGTGACAATCCGGCCACCCTGGCCTACGCGCGGTCGCGGTTCACCATCGCGGCCAAGGCCGCACACCTGCCCAGCGCCATCGACGGCCCGACCGTCGGCTCGAGCGCGTTGAAGCTCAGCGAGGCGACCGCGGTCAGCGCCGAGTTCGGCATGACCGGCAAGATCTGCCTCACCCCCGACCAGTGCTCCGCGGTCAACGAGGGCCTGTCACCGTCGCAGGAGGAAATCAGCTGGGCGACAGAGTTTTTCGCCGAATTCGAGCGTGACGGCGGGGAGATCCGCAACGGCTCCGACCTCCCGCGCATCGCCCGGGCCACCAAGATCCTCGACCTGGCTCGCGCCTACGGCATCGTCGCCACCGAGTACGAGGACGAGTCGGGACACGTTCCGGCACCGTCGGATACCTACCACTACTGAGCCCAGCTTCTCATGGCCTCCCGCCTGCTCCCGACGCTCTACGCGGTGAGCACAGCGGTGGCGGTGATCATCCTCGGCCCGCTGCTCCGTCCCGGCCACCTGTTGTACCGGGATGCGGTGTCGACGCCGCGTACCCACCTCACCGACACCACGCTCGGCATCGACGGCCTCCCACCACGGGCGGTTCCGCAGGATTGGTTCGTGGGCGTGTTCTCCACCGTCGTCGACGGCGGATTTGCGTTGATGGCAATGCTTTTCGCCGCGCTTGTGCTGGCCGGTGTCGGGTATGGCCGATTGGCGGCCCGGCTGGTGCCCGACGCGGGGCGGTCCGGCGCTGCGGTCGCCGCGATCGCGTCGGTGTGGAATCCTTTTGTCGCCGAACGTCTTCTGCAGGGCCACTGGGGACTGCTGGTCGGCTATGCGAGTCTCGGGTGGATCGTGTTGACGCTGCTCGATCTACGCGAGCGGGGTGGGCTCGCCCAATGGGCACAGCTGATCGCAGCCGTCGGGCTCGCCGGCCTGACTCCGAGCGGATCGCTGCTCGCGGGAGCGCTCCTGCTCGTCGTCGGGGTGCCGATGCTGCTGCGCGCGAACACTTCTCGACGCCTGGTTACTGCGGCAGGCGGTGTGCTGGTGTGGATCGTCGGCGCGTTGCCATGGCTGGTCGCGTCGGCGATCGCTGGTACCGCCGTGTCCTCGTCGGGGTCGGCCGGGGTGCGGGCGTTCGGCCTGCGCGCCGAACCCGGTCTCGGCGGCCTCGGTACCGCCCTCGGCCTAGGCGGCATCTGGAACAACGACGCCGTGCCGGCCAGCCGTTCCATGTGGTGGGCCGCAGTGGCCACCGCATGCCTGCTGCTCGTCGTCGCGACCGGTGTGGTGTTCCTGTGGTCGCATCGGACCACGCTCGATCCGACCGTGACATGGCTGGCCACCCTGGCCGCACTCACCGTCGCGCTGGTCGCGGTGGCCGCCACATCCCCCGGCATGAGCGCGCTGGGCTGGCTGATCGACACGGTCCCCGGCGCCGGGCTGCTCCGCGATACCCAGAAGTTCCTGGCGCTGGCCGTCCCGTTTCTCGTGGTCGCCACGGCAGCCGCATGCACCTGGGCCCGACGGTGGGTTCCGGCCGGATTCGCCGTCGGCGCAGCCACATTGCTGATCGTGGCACCACTCCCCGACCTCGCCTGGGGAGTCGGTGGCCGCATCGCACCGGTGCACTACCCCGACGATTGGGCACGGATCTCGGCCATCATCACACCTGACGACGGCGCGGTGCTGCTCTGGCCGCCGGGCACGCTTCGACGCTACGACTTCGCCGACGACCCCTCGCTGGACCCCACGCCTCGGATGGTGCGGGCCGCGGTCCTGCAGTCCGGTGAGCTGACCGTCGACGGCGTCCTCGTCGACCCGCCCGACCCGACAACCGCTGCGGCCGAACACATCCTGTCCAACGGCGGACCGGCGTCGGAGTTGGCGAAACTCGGCGTCGGGTGGGTACTGGTCGAGAACACCGCCACCGACGCTCCACGTCCGGCAGGTGCTCAGCAGGTCTTCGACGGAAAGCAGTTGCGGCTCTATCGGATTCCCGATGCCGATACCGCGGCGATCAGCGCGTCGACCGGCGAGCGGGTCGCCGTATGGACCGCAAACCTGGTGTGGCTCGGCGCTATCGGCGTCGGGCTGGTTCTCGGTCTGCGCCGATCTCGGCGAACAGATCCAGGAACCCGTCGGCGGTGACCTCCCACGAGTAGGCGGCGGCCTTGTGACGCGCGGCCGCACCGAGTCGTCGGGTCTCATCTGGGTTGTCGACGAGTTTTCTTGTGGCACTGATCAATTCGCCGACACCGTCGACGAGCAGTCCGGTGCGTCCGTCGTCCACCGATTCGCGCAGCCCGCTCGAGCTGCGGTAGCCGATGGTGGGTACGCCGTGTTGGGCGGCCTCGGTGACCGCCAGCCCCCACCCCTCTTTGCGTGAGGGCATCAGGTGAATGTCGGCGCCGGCCAGCAGCGCGTTCTTCTGTGCCTCCGGGACGTGCCCGTGGAAGGTGACGCGCCGCGTGATGCCCAGCGATTCGGTATGCGCGACAAGCCGATCCGCCCACCAGCCGCCACCGATGACATCGAGATGCACGCCGGGATGGGTATGACACAGATCCGCGACCACCTCGAGGGCATCCTCGATCTGCTTGTGCGGCACCAACCGCGACAGCACACACAGCCGGGTGACGGGCTCGTCGTCGACACCCGTCGATACCGGGAAACGTTGCGGTGCCACCACATCCGATGGCAACGGATCGATGCCGTTGCGGATCACCGTGATCCGGGCGGGTTGCACGCCGAGTCCGGCGAGGTCGTCGGCCGAGGGCGTCGAGACGGTCACATAGCGTCGGCGACGATGCACCAGCGGCGAGATCCGCGATTCGATGAACCAGCCCAGCCGCCCCACCAACGACCCGGCCACCGGCCATTGTTCGCGGTGGCAGTGGTGCACCAGCACGACCGTCGGCGCCGGGGTGACCAGGGAGGCGAAGAAGGGGATGCCGTTCTGCGTGTCGACCACCGCGTCGGGGGTGATCCCGGCCAGCGGGCCGCGTCCGAGCCGGCCGGCAACGATGGCTGCCAGCGCCCGCGGGTACACCGTGAACCGGCCGCCGGCGCGCACGATGCGCACCCCGTCGCGCATCTCCTGCGCGGGTGCGCCAGGATACGACGAGGTCAGCAGGGTGACGCGAACTCCACGTCGGGCCAGCTCGGCGCCCACCCGCTCCAGGTAGCGTTCACTGCCGCCGCCCTGGGGGTGCGTGGTGTCACGCCAGCAGAGCAGCAGCACGTCTCGGGGATCAGACATCCGGCTCAGCCTACCGATGAAACCTGGGCGTCCGATGAAACGCGGCCGACAGGTGAAACAGGGCCGACAGGTGAAACAGGGCCGGACGCGGCGTCCCCTTCACGCCACGTCCGGCCCCGCGATGATCGAAGAATCGATCGTTGGTTAATACTGTAAACCTGATGTTAACCAATTACAACACACGTTGAACGGTTTCTTGTCGGCGGTTCCGGCCGGCTCACACAGTGGTGCCGGCACGTTCCGTCGGAAGGCGACGCTGCGTCGCGCCTGGGCCCTCCTGCAGGCGTTTCGGCACGAACGAACCGAACCAGAGCTGTTCTATCGGCCCTTGGCCGAGGACACCGTCACGATGGTCGAGGCCTTCGTACCGGGCGGATCCGTGCCGGGCGGTTCGCTGGACGGTCTGGTGGTGCTCGACGTCGGCGGTGGTCCGGGCTACTTCGCCGATGCCTTCCGAGCTCGCGGCGCGCACTACATCTCCGTCGAACCCGATCCCGCCGAGATGCACTCCGGCGGCCTCGCCCATCGCGGCACCGTGCGCGGGTCGGGGCAGCAACTGCCCCTTGCCGACGGTTCGATCGACGTGTGCCTGTCGTCGAACGTCGTCGAGCACACCTCCGCCCCGTGGGAGATGGCCGACGAGATCCTGCGCGTCACCCGCCCCGGTGGCGTCGCGATCATCAGTTACACGCTGTGGTGGGGGCCGTTCGGTGGGCACGAGATGGGGCTGACGCACTACCTCGGTGGGCACCGCGCGGCCCGACGCTACACCCGACGCCACGGCCACCCGCCCAAGAACCTCTTCGGAACGTCGCTGTTCCCGGTCACCGCCACCGACGGTCTGCGGTGGGCGGCCACCGCGTCGGATTCCTCGACGCTGATCGCCGCGTTCCCCCGCTACCTGCCGGGGTTCTTCTGGCCGGTGATGCGGGTCCCGATCGTGCGGGAAGTGTTGGGCACCAACCTGACGATGGTGCTGCAGAAGCGATAGCCTCCCCGTTCTTCCGCGTCGGTTTCGGCCATCCGGCACCAGCTCGCCGGCTGTCAGCATGGTGGTGAGACATCTGCTGGCAGCGGTGCGGGGATTCGGAGTAGTTGTGATGAATGAACCGCAGACCTGGCGTACTCCGGGAGGGCGGACCTGTTACACCGTGGCTTACAA
>JAEYMI010000105.1 GCA_023461275.1 Actinomycetes bacterium
GTTGGCTGTCGACGAGGGACAGGACGAGGTCGTTGATGGTGGGGTCGGGTAGGTGGTCGGTGTTGATGTTGCCCAGCCATGAGGCCGGGAGGGTGGGCCAGGGTGATGGTGTGGTCCAGCGGGTGTCGACTGTTTGCGTGGCGATCGCCACTGAGACCACCACCTTCCAGAGATCCACCCGAACATTCGGGAGTTGAGTGACACGAACTGTGCCCACATATCTCTGAAAAGCGCTTCATATAGTGCTGGAAACCAGGTTACGACACCCCACCGACAATTCCGTTTCACCAGGTCAAGACCCTATGAGGGCGTCTCGTCCGCCACGATGAGCTGCGACGTGGCCCGCGTCATCGCAACGTATAGGTCCACCGCCCCGGTGATCCCCTCGCCGAAGTCGTTCGGCCGCACCAGGATCACCAGATCGAACTCCAAGCCCTTGGTCTGCTCCGGGCTCAACGAACGCACCCGCGGACGTTCGACAAAGTTCGCGTCACCGATCACGCAGACGGTCCCGTCGGAATTGGCGGCAAGCCAGTCGGTCACCACGGATTCGACGTCATCGACGTTGATGTGGCGCACCGGAATGCCGGACTCGCGGATCGATGCCGGCACGTTGGCGTCGGGAATGGCCCTGCGGATCACCGGTTCGGCGGCCGCCATGATCTCGGCCGGTGTGCGGTAATTGACTGTCAGGTGTGCGATTCGAATCTCGCCGAGCCCCACTCTGCTCAGGCGCTGCGCCCACGACTCGCTGAATCCGCGGCGCGCCTGGGCGCGATCGCCGACGATCGTCATGCTGCCGGAAGGGCATCGCGCCAACAACATTCGCCACTGTGCGTCGGTGAGCTCCTGCGCTTCGTCGACGATGATGTGCGCGAACGGGCCGGCGAGTTCCTCGGGATCGCTGCGAGGTACCTCGTTCTCGTAGACGAGCACGTCGCGTAAGTCGCCCTGCCGCAGCATCGACATCAGCCCTTCGCCGTCGTCGTACTCCTGTGAGTCGATCAGGTGACTGACCACGTCGTCCATCTCCTGACGCTGCGCGGCGAGCACCGCGGCGCGACGTCGGGTGCGCCTCTCGATGGTCGGGTCACCGAACCGGCGCCGGGCGGCATCCAGCAGGGGAATGTCGGAGGTTGTCCAGTCGGTTGCCTTGCCGCGCTGCAGTTTCTGAACATCGTGGGTGCTCAGTGATGGCACGCACAGTCGGAGGAAGGCCGGTACGGTCCACAGATCGCCGACGACGTCGAAGGGGTCGAGTATCGGCCAGGATCGGTTGACCAGGGTGGTCAGGGCGTCGTCGGATTCCAGTGCCTGGCGGACATCGCCCTTGGTGGCGAACGAGTCCTCGACGATGGCGGTCAGCGTTGCCCAGATATGTTCGCGCCCTTCGTTATGCGGCACATCGCTTGCGGCGTCGAACGCTTCGGCCCAGTCGTCGGCGGTGATGGTCACTTCGGCCCAAGGCGCCTCGACGGTGAGCGGTGCTTTCGGTGGCTCCTCGTAGAAGCGGGCGGCGCGTTCGATGCCGTCGATCATCTCGACGGTTCCCTTGAGCCGCGCGATCACGGGGTCCGTCTCGTCCGTCACCTCATCAAGCCGCACAACATCATTGGGTGTGCAGAGTCGCACCCCGTCGGTTCCAAGGTTCGGCAGGACGTCGGACACGTATCCCAGATACGGGTCATGGGGACCGACGACCAGCACACCACCGCGATGGCCCCGCAGTCGTGTGTCGGCATAGAGAAGATATGCCGCACGGTGAAGGGCCACAACGGTTTTGCCGGTACCGGGTCCACCGTCGATCACCAGCGCGCCGCGAGAATCGGCGCGGATGGCGGCGTCCTGGTCGGAGGCGATCGTACCCAGCACATCCCGCATCCGCGGCGACCTACCGGCGGCCAGCGACGCGATGAAAGCCGAATCCTCATCGGGGGCCACGGGTTCGGTCAAGGTCTGGCCGTCCGGGTCGCCATCGGTGAATACCTCATCCCAGAAGTCGACGATGACGCCCCGCGACCACCGGTACCGACGGCGACTCTCGACCTCGGCCGACTGCGCCTGCGTCGCACTGAAGAACGGTTCGGCTTCTGGCGTGCGCCAATCGATCAGCAGCTGTTCGCCGTCGGAATCGAGCAGCCCGACCCGGCCGATGTAGACGATGGTCCCGTCGATTCGAACAATCCGACCGAGGCAACTATCCCGCCCGTATCGCTGCAGAACAGTCAGGCGGGCAGTGACGCTGCGGATCTCGGTGTCGCGATCGGATGCCTGCTGCCAATCGCCGGCTGAGGTCCGAATATGGCGCAGATCGTTCAAACGGGCGGTGAGAGTGTCGATCGAGAGTTGCACACTTGCGGTGATGCGAGCGATCGATTCCTCGTCACGGGCAATCAGTGCTGGATTGATGGTGGCGGGGTGCTCGGCGGGCAGGACGAAAATCGGACTGGCTGTGTGCACTTCGGCTCCGGCGTCAGGTGGTTCGGTGTCGGATGTTTCGGTGTCGGATGTTTCAGCGTCGAAGCTGCCATGGTGCACCACGATGGGGGCCTTGCGGCAAGGCCCCCACCTCGGGTTATGGTGAAGAGGGAAGAATTCCCGTCGTGCCGATCAGGAAAACGCCGCGATGAAGGCGTCGAGCGCGAGATCGGGATCGGTCTTCGCCCAACCTTCCAGACCCACCACCCCGGAGTAACCCACCTCCCGGAGCATCGCGGCGATCGCCGGGTAGTGGATCTCGCCGGTCCCCGGCTCGCAACGACCCGGAACGTCCGCCACCTGGATCTCGCCGACGAAGGGCAGTGCGGCACGGGTCAATTCAATGAGGTTCCCTTCGCCGATCTGCGCGTGATAGAGGTCGAGATTCATGCGTAGGTGTGGTGAGCCGACCGAGCGGACCAGCGCCATGGTGTCCCCGGCCCGCGCGAAGGGTGTGCCGGGGTGGTCGACCGCGAGATTCAGGTTCTCGAGGTTGAACGTGCGACCGTGTCGTTCGCCGATCTCGGCGAGTCGACGCAAGGTGTCGGCTGCGGTCAGCCACATCTCGGGAGTGACGACCTCGACCGGCGTGACCGGGAGCCCCTGCGAATCGAGCCCGGTGCCATGCACATTCAGGCTCGGACAATCCAGGCGGGCGGCCACCTTCACCGACTCCTCGGCGGAGTCGAGAAACTCTACGATGCCGTCCGGGTCGGTCAGGTTGCCGGTGAGATAGCCGGTCATCGACATGAACCGCGCCCCCGTCTCGGTGAGTGCGTCGATGTCCTTGGTGGACCAGTCCCAGATCTCCACCGCGAGACCTCGCTCATGGATGCGGCGGACCCGCTCGACGAACGGCAGTTCCAGATAGAGCATTTCGGCGCTGGCCGCCAGTGTGTAGGGGAGCAAGGTGTAGGGGATGCTCATCATGCTGACACCTCGTCGATGCGCACCGTGGTGCCACCGGTCTCGACGCTGCGGATGGCCGCGAGCGCCATCTGCAGCGCTCGCCTGGCGTCGGCGCCGGTCGGTATCGTCGCCTTCACCCCGGCCTTGTCGGCGCTTCGTGCGGCGTCGACGAACGCGGCGAGTTCCGTGACGTAGGCAGTGTGCAGTAGATCGGTGTCGCGACGGGCGGTATCGATGTGCGTGCCGGTGGCGTCGTAGAGCGTCATGTCGCTGGTCCGGCCGCTTCCCGCGGTGGCCATCCCGGCGGATCCGAAGACCTCGCCGCGCACGTCGTATCCGTACAGTGCCGAGAAGCTGGCCTCGGCGGTGGCGATGGCGCCGTTGTCGAACGTGATGGTGACGATCGCGGTGTCGAGGTGGCCGGATCCGCGTGCGTCCGGACGTACCAGTGCGTCGGCAAAGGTATGGACGGCAACAGGATTCGCACCCGGATTGAGAAAGCACAGCGTGTCGAAATCGTGGATCAGGGTTTCCAGGAAGATCGTCCACTGCGGGACGCGCGCCGGATCGCCGCCCCACGGCCCGGGATCGCGGGTCAATGATCGCAACAGTTGCGGGGTCCCGACCAATCCGTCATCGACGGCGCGCCGTGCTGCGGCGAAGCCCGGCGCGAACCGCCGGTTGAAACCGACCTGCAGGACCACTCCGGCGGCCTGGGCAGCGGCAATCGCGCGGTCGGCCTCGTCCAGGGTGACCGCCATCGGCTTCTCGCAGAACACGTGCTTCCCGGCGGCCGCAGCCCGACACACCAGATCACTGTGGCTGCGGGCCGGAGCGGTGATCAACACCGCGTCGACGTCGGGCGATTCGAGCGTGGCGTCGATGTCCGTGGTGGCAAGGACGCTCAGTTTTTCCGAAAGACGTTGTGCAGAAGCCTCAATGGGGTCAACGACGGCAACGAGGTCGGCGCCGGGAATGTGCCGGGCGACGAGTTCGGCATGATTGGCGCCGATGCGTCCGGCGCCGATGGTGGCAACCCGCAGGACGCCCGTTGACGGGCCGGCTGAACGGAGTTGGGTGGTGGGTGCGCTCACGATGGGGTCCTTCGACGTGATTCGACGGTAGAAGTAGAGCGACTAGAACGTTCTAGTAGAACGTTCTAGGTTAGAGTAGCGACGTAGGTCACATCGGGTCAAGAGTGAGGTCGCACGAGTGGTTCGAGAACGAGGGGCACGTCCTACGGTCAATGACGTCGCTGCGGCTGCCGGGGTGTCCCGCGCCTTGGTCTCGATAGTGATGCGTGGCGTTCCCGGTGCCTCGGACGCAACTCGAGAGCGGGTGCTGCGGATCGCCGATGACATGGGGTACGTCCCTGATCAACGGGCCAGCAAGCTGCGTTCGGCGTCGTCGACGGTGCTGGGTGTCTGCTTCGAGTTGCGCGAGCCGTTCCACGGTGACCTCGTCGAAGAGATCTACGCGGCAGCGGCCGAACTGGGCCGCAATGTGGTGATCAGTGCTGTTGCGCCGTCGAGGTCGGAATCGGTTGCGGTGCAGACTCTTCTGAGTGAACGATGCGAATCGGCGATTCTTCTCGGCACCCGGCTCTCTGCGGCGGACCTCACCGACCTCGCCGAGCAGTTGCCGGTGGTGACCGTCCTCGGTGATGCCGTGGTGGAAACCGTCGGGGATGTCCGCGGCGATGATGCCGCAGGGATCGGCCTGGCCGTCGACCATCTCGTCGCGCTCGGGCACCGCGACATCGTGCATGTCGACGGTGGCGATGCACCCGGCAGCCGGGTCCGCCGCCGAGCCTTTCTCGACGCGATGGCCGGCCATCGCAGGAAGGGGGCGGCGCGCGTCGTCGACGGTGGACTGACCGCACTCGACGGCGTGCGCGCCACGCGTGGACTCCTGGACGGCCGCGCCGCGCCGACCGCGATCCTGGCGTTCAACGACGAGTGCGCCAGCGGAGTGATCGACGTGTTGATCCGATCGGGATTGCGTGTGCCCGAGGATGTTTCGGTGGTCGGCTACGACGATGCGAGGTTTGCCGCGACCATGCCCGTTCCGCTGACCACCGTGTCGCAGGATGCGCGTGGTCTTGCCGCGCATGCGGTCGCGTCAGTCCGGAGCATGGCAGAAGGTGCCGACCCGGGGCGAGTGGTGGTTCCGCCCCGACTCATGGTGCGCGAGACAACCGCGCCGCCGAGTCGGTAGGACGTCGGCGGCGCGGTTGTTGATGAGCGTTGTTGTTCAGCTGTTCTGCGGGAAGCCCAGGTTCAACCCACCGTGGCTGGGATCCAGCCAGCGGGAGGTGATGGCCTTGGCGCGGGTGAAGAAGTGCACACCCTCGGTGCCATGGGCGTGGGTGTCGCCGAACAGGGACGCCTTCCAGCCGCCAAAGCTGTAGTACGCCATGGGGACCGGGATCGGAACGTTGATGCCGACCATGCCGACCTCGACTTCGTTCTGGAATCGGCGAGCTGCGCCACCGTCGTTGGTGAAGATCGCGGTGCCGTTGCCGTACGGGTTGTTGTTGATCATCTCGAGCGCTTCGTCGTAGCTGTCCACGCGGAGCACCGAGAGCACGGGGCCGAAGATCTCGTCGGTGTAGATGCTCATGTCGGTGGTGACGTTGTCGATGAGCGTCGGGCCGAGCCAGAACCCGTCGGCACCGCCGTCGGCCTCAACCGTGCGGCCGTCGAGAACAATGGTGGCGCCGTCGGATTCGCCCGCGTCGACGTAGGAGGCCACCTTGTCGCGGTGTGCCTTGGTGACCAGCGGACCCATGTCGGTGCCCTTGGTGCCGTCGCCGGTACGGATGGTCTTGGCGCGCTCGGCGATCTTGGCCACGAGTTCGTCGGCGACCGGTCCGACCGCCACGCATGCCGAGATGGCCATGCAACGCTCACCGGCAGAACCGAATCCGGCGTTGACCATGGCGTCGGCGGCCAGGTCGAGATCGGCGTCGGGCAGCACGATGGCGTGGTTCTTCGCACCGCCCAGCGCCTGGACGCGCTTGCCGGCCGCGGTGCCGGTGGCGTAGACGTACTGTGCGATCGGGGTGGAACCGACAAACGAGATCGCCTTGATCGCCTTGTTGGTCAGTAGTTCGTCGACGGCGAGCTTGTCGCCCTGCAGGACGTTGAACACGCCGTCGGGCAGGCCCGCTTCGCGCCAGAGTTCGGCCATCCACAGCGACGCCGACGGGTCCTTCTCGCTCGGCTTGAGGACCACGGTATTGCCCGCGGCGATGGCGACGGGGAAGAACCACATCGGCACCATGGCCGGGAAGTTGAACGGGCTGATGATGCCGATCGGTCCCAGCGGCTGGCGGATGGAGAACACGTCGACCTTGGTCGAGGCGTTCTCGGTATAGCCGCCCTTGAGAAGATGCGGTATGCCGCAAGCGAATTCGACGACCTCCTGGCCGCGGGTGACCTCACCCAGTGCGTCGTCGAGCACCTTGCCGTGCTCGGCGGTGATGATTGCGGCGAGCTCGGGCTTGCGCTCGTTGAGCACTTCCCGGAATCGGAACAGGATGGCGGTCCGCTTGGCCAGCGACGTGTCGCGCCAAGCGGGAAATGCCGCAGCGGCGGCGTCGATCACGGCGCGCGCATCCTCGACGTTGGCCAGCGCGACCTCGCCGGTGACCTCGCCGGTGGCCGGGTTGGTGACCGGCGCGGTGGCACTCGACGTGCCGGGGTAGGCCTTGTTGTTGACCCAGTGGGTAATGGTGTCGGACACGTTGTGCTCCTTGGGGGTTGGTTTCCGATTCGCTGGTGGGTGGACTAGCAGTGATGGTCAGGCGCCGGGGATCGACGCGCGACTCACCATGTCGACGGTTTGCGGCTCGCCGGTCTCCAACGCCACCACCCCCGCCGCGCATACGGCCGCCGCGGCGTAACCGTCCCACGCGCCCGGGCCGTCGACATTGGTGCCGTTGCGCACCGCGTTCACCCAGCGCTGGATCTCGGTGTCGTAGGCCTGCCCGAACCGCTCAACAAACGAGGGTGTGATGTCGCCGCCCCAGATCCCGGCCACCTTGCGGCCGTCGCCGGCATCGGACTGAACGGGGTTGCGCTGCTTGCGTACAACGCCACCCTGGTCGAGACCGATGAAGGCCGAACCCGATTCGCCGACCACCTCGGTACGAACCTCGTAGGCGACACCGGTGGTGACGAACAGTTCGACGTCAACGTGCCGGCCCGACGCGGTGGTCAGGATTGCGATCTGCGGATCCTTCAGTCCCTGAGGCGCATTCGGGTTAGCCCCCGGCGCGATGATCTGCACCGAGGTGATCTCCTCGTCGAAAAGGAAGCGTGTCACGTCGACCTCGTGCACCAGCGAATCCTTGACGATCATCGCCGAGTCGAAACTCGGTGGGACCGCGGGGTTGCGGTGTACGCAGTGCGCGACCAGCAGCTGACCGAACACATCGCCGTCGATCATCTTCTTCAGCTGCTCGTACTCGGCGTCGAAGCGGCGCATGAAGCCCACCTGAATCAGCTTGCGGCCCAGCTCGGCCTCCCGCTTGACGACCTCCAACGACGTGGCGACATCGGTGGTGAGCGGCTTCTCACACATCACGGGTTTGCCGGCCTCGATACACGCCAGCAGTTGCTTCTCGTGTGTCGGACCCGGTGTGGCGAGGATGACGGCATCGACGTCGGAGTCGGCGATCGCGTCGAGCGGATCGTTGATCACCCGGCACCCGGGGATGGTGGCCGCCAATTCTTCGGCCTTCTCGGGCACGTAGTCGTTGAGGACGGTGACGCGGGCACCCTTGGTCCGCTCGGAGATGCGGGCGACGTGATCGGCGCCCATCATTCCGACGCCGAGGACGGCGATGCGCAGGTCTGTCATGAGTTCTGGTCTCCTTCATCGGAGTTGTGGGTGAGCTGAGTGGGGGTGGACGGGGTGAGGTAGGGGCGCTGCACGGCTTTCCACTGCGCATACACGTCGTAAGCCTGCTGGGTGGACTCCAGCGTGGAAGTCTCCGAGACCGGTACGTCCCACCAGGATTCGCTGTCGGGCGCCCCGATCAGCGGATCGGTCTCCACGTGGATGACGGTGGTGCGTTCGGCGGCCTTGGCGGCCTTGATCGCGTCGGCGAACTCGGCCGCGGTGCTCGCGCGGATGACGTCGGCGCCCAACGATGCGGCGTTGGCGGCGAGATCGATCGGCAGGGTGCCGCCGTCGAGGCGACCGTCGCCGCTGCGGTATCGATAGTTGGTGCCGAACCGCTGCGAGCCAAGCGATTCCGAGAGCGAGCCGATCGAGGCGAAGCCGTGATTCTGTACCAGGACGACGATGACCTTGAGGTTCTCCTGGATCGCGGTGACCAGTTCGGTCGCCATCATCAAGTAGGAGCCGTCGCCCACCATGACGAACACGTCGCGGTCCGGGCAGGCCATCTTGACGCCGAGCCCGCCGGCCACCTCGTAGCCCATGCACGAGTAGCCGTATTCGACGTGGTAGCCCTTGGAATCTCTTGTCCGCCAGAGCTTATGCAGGTCACCGGGCATCGAACCGGCTGCGCATACGACGATGTCGCGCGGGTCAGAGATCTCGTTGACCAGCCCGATGACCGCACCCTGGGTCAGTGCTTCGTCGCCGGTGGCGATGTTGGTGCCGACCGCGGTCGGGGAGTACGCCTGCTCGACGATGGCATCCCACTCTGCGGCCAGGTCGGTCACCCGTTGCCGGTAGTCGTCGTCGACGGAGTAGTCCTCGAGCAGGGCGTCGAGTGCATCGAGGGATTCCCGCGCATCCGCGACGACGCTGTAGCCGCTGTGCTTCACCGAATCCAGCGACGCCACATTGATGTTCACGAATCGCACGCCCTCGCCGGTGAAGGCGGTGCGTGAGGCGGTGGTGAAGTCGCTGTAGCGGGTTCCGATTCCGATCACCACGTCGGCCTCGGCGGCCAGGGCGTTGGCGGCGGTGGTGCCGGTGGAACCGATCGCACCGACCGATTGCGGGTGGTCATACGGCAGCGAGCCCTTGCCGGCCTGGCTCTGCCCGACCGGAATCCCGGTGCGTGAACAGAACTTTGCCAGCGATTCGGTTGCGCCGCTGTAGATCACGCCCCCACCCGCAACGATCAGCGGTTTGCGCGCCGACCGGACGATCTCGGCGGCCTCGGCGATCACGTGCCGCTCGGGCAGCGGGCGGGCCACATGCCAGGTGCGTTCGGCGAACAGCGATTGCGGCCAGTCGAAGGCCTCGGCCTGAACATCTTGCGGGATGGCGACGGTGACCGCGCCCGTCTCGACCGGGTCGGTGAGCACGCGCATCGCGCCGAGCAGTGCGGCGGGCAGCTGCTCGGGCCGCCACACCCGGTCGAAGAACCGCGACACCGGCTTGAAGGCGTCGTTGACGGTGACATCACCCGACGACGGGAGTTCGAGTTCCTGCAGCACCGGCGCCGACGCGCGGGTGGCGAAGGTGTCCGCGGGCAGCAGCAGTACCGGCAGTCGGTTGATGGTCGCGAGGGCGGCACCGGTCAACATATTGGTGGAACCGGGGCCGACCGACGCGGTGACGGCCCAGGCCTCGAGACGGTCCTTCATCCGGGCGTAGCCGACCGCCGAGTGCACCATGGCCTGCTCGTTGCGGCCCAGCACATACTTGAGGCTGAGCTCGCGGCCGGCGTCGACATCGTCGATCTCGTTCTGCAGCAACGCCTGACCGAGACCTGCGACGTTGCCGTGTCCGAAGATGCCGAAGCATCCGGCGAAGAACTTGCTGCGTTCGCCGTCGCGTTCCACGTACTGGTTGGCCAGGAAAGCGACGGTCGCCTGCGCGACGGTCAGCCGAACCGTCGCTTCACCGTGCGGCGCACGGACGCCGGTGAGTCCACCGGCACGACCCTGATTTATCGGTGCCACGATGACTTCTTTCTCGCGGATGCTTGTGAGGGAGTGTGTGAGGGATGGCTCAGGGGGAGTCGGGGATCGACCTCCTGGTGCTCCCAGCTGCCGCGCAGCCAGGTGTGCGCCGGATCGTCGCAGATCTTCCATGCACGTTCGGGCCCGGAACCGGCCATCACGTTGAGGTAATACATGTGATAGCCGGGGGCTGCGATCGACGGGCCGTGATAGCCGTGCGGTACGAGCACGACGTCGCCGGAGCGCACCTCTTCGAGCACCTCGATCGGCCGCTCCGGGGTGCCGTAGACCCGGTGATACCCGAATCCTGCCGAGCCGGTCACATTCGACCCGCTCGCTTCGCTCCCGGCGTCGGTGACATTCGACCCGCTCGCTTCGCTCCCGGCGTCGGCGGGCCCGTCGCTGAACTCGAAATAGTAGATCTCCTCGAGCTGCGATTCGACCTCGCTGTTCTCGTCGTGCTTGTGTGCGGGATAACTCGACCAGTTACCGCCGGGCGTGATGACCTCGCAAGCGATGATCGAATCCGCCTCGAACGCGTCGGCAGTCGCGAAGTTGTGCACCTGACGACTGCAATTGCCTGCGCCGCGCAACTCCACCGAGACGTCGGCGGCCGGCACGTATCGTAACGGCAGGGACGTCGACGCCCGAGCGCCGCACAGGGCGAAACGTCCACCGGCAGTGCTGGTCACGGTGAACGTCGAGTCGCGGCCGACGTACGCGAAATCGCTGGGGCCGTCGAAAACACTTGCGCGACCGGCGAGTTCGAATGTGGTCCCGTCCGAAGCAAGGGATGCCGACCCGGACAGCGGAACCACCACGACCTCGTCGTCGCCGGTGTGTCGCGTGATCGATTCTCCGGCAACGAGTTCGACCACCCAGAGCGAGCTTTCGGTCCATCCGGCCGATTCCGGTGTGACGTCGACGCTCAGTGGCGCCGCGGCGCTCCCGGCGGGAATGTAGTACTTGCTGTTCACGACGCGTCTCACTTCACCAGCGACACAGCGGTCTTGACCGCGGTGCTCACATCGTCGTCGGATGGGTAGAGCAGGGTGCGTCCCACGATGAGTCCGCGGACCGACGGAATGCGCAGGGCGCGTTCCCAACTCGCAAAGGTCTCCTCCGGTGCGGTCTGCGGGTCGCCGCCCAGGAGCAGCGTCGGGAACGTGGTGGCATCCATGACGCGCTCCATCTCGTCGACCACCGGCAGCTTGAGCCAGGTGTAGGCCGAGGTGGAGCCCAGCCCCTGGATGATGTGCATCGACTTGATCACCGCGTCGGCGGACAAGTCGTTGCGAACCTTTCCGTCCACTCGCGACGAGAGGAACGGCTCAAGCATGGCGATCACCTCGCCGGCCGCGAGTTCGTCGACGGCCTGGGCGCACGCGGTCATCATGTTGAGCGTCCCCGGATCGCCGAGATCCACGCGGCACAACATCTTTGCGCCGTTGAGTCCGGCGTCGATGGTCCACGCGGCGGTGGCGGCGGTCATCCGATCGTCGAGTTCAAACGACGCGCCGGCAAGCCCGCCACGGTTCATCGACGAGAACACCACCTTGTCCTCGAGCGCGCCGAGCAGCAGAAGGTCCTCGAGAATGTCGGAGGTGGCGAGCACACCGTCGACACCCGGATTGGCCAACGCCGTGCGTAGCCGGTCGAGCAGATCCGAGCGGCTGTTCATCGCGGTCGGGCGACCACCGACCGACAGGGCACCACGCGCCGGGTGGTCGGCGGCGACGATCATCAATCGGTCGTCGCCGACGATGGTTTGCCGACGCGACCGCCGGGCCCAGGCCTCGGCAATCGCCGAGGGACGTTGCGCGCGAAGGGTGGTCACCTCGGCGTAGGTCATGACCTCAGACATGAACGGCTCCTTCGGAGTTCGACGCTGCCGTACCGGCCAGATCGGCGACCTCGTCGGCGGTGGGCATGGCGGTTGAGCATTCCAGCCGACCGGCGACGATCGCACCGGCGGCATTGGCGTGCCGCAGAATCTGTTCCAGCGGCCAGCCGGCCAGGAGTCCGTGGCATAGGCTGCCGCCGAAGCTGTCCCCGGCGCCGAGGCCGTTGACCACATCGACCGGTACGGGCGCCACTTCGACGGTCTCGTTGCGGGTCTTGCCCAGTACGCCGCGCGGACCCTGCTTGACGATGGCCAGCTCCACACCGAGGTCGAGGAGGGCGTCGGCGGCGCGATGCGGATCGGTTTCGCCGACCGCGATCTCGCATTCCTCCTTGTTGCCGACCGCCACGGTGACGTGACCCAGCGCCCGGCGCACCTGCTCGGTGGCCGCTGCGGCCGACTCCCAGAACATCGGTCGGTAGTCGAGATCCAGGACGGTCAGCGACTGGCGCCCGCGAGCGTCCCACGCCGCGAAATGCGCACTGCGTGACGGCTCTTCGGACAGTCCGGTCACCGTCGACCAGTAGAGCCGCGCATCGTGGACGGCAGCGGTGTCGATGTCGTCGGCGCTCACCTGGAGATCCGGTGCGCTCGGCTTGCGATAGAAGTAGAGCGGGAAGTCGTCGGGCGGGAAGATCTCACAGAATGTCACCGGCGTGGCGTAGGTGCGGTCGGTGCCCACATATCGGTTGTCGACGCCGAGCCGTGCGAGTTCGGCACGGACGAATCGGCCGAACGGATCATCACCGACGCCGGAGATCAGCGCGCTGCGCCGGCCGAGGCGCGCGGCGGCGACGCTCACGTTCGCGGCGCTGCCGCCGAGAAACTTCCCGAAGCTGACCACCTCCTCGAGCGGCACCCCGACTTGCTGGGGGTAGATGTCGACGCCGCTGCGGCCGATGGCCAGGACGTCGAAGGCCGACGACGTACGTTCTGGACTCACGTACTCACTCCCTGTTCGAGATGGACTCAAAAGCTGTTCGCCCGAGCGGGTCGGGGTCGTGTGTCCACTGTGCGTCAGTTCACATCACAAAGTCAAGACTTTGTCCGGACATTAGTACCTGTAATACTCGGGTGGTCTGCATCACAGGCTGCCGTAGGGTCGGCGGCCCGGCAAAGGAGAACTTTATGAGTGTTGAAACCACCCCGGTGGCCATCGTCGGCTTCGGGTGGATGGGTCGGGCACACGCCCAGGCCTACGCGCGGGTGCGCCACCACTATCCCGACATCAACCCCGTCCCGCGCCTGTCGGTCATCGCCGACGAGGTCACCGATCGCGCCGAGGCGGCCGCCGCGCAGTTCGATGTGTCCACCACGGTCGCCGACTGGCGGTCGGTTGTCGACGACCCGTCGATCCGCGCGGTGAGCGTGACCGCCCCCAACTTCCTGCATCGCGAGATCGGTTGTGCGGTCGTCGACTCGGGTAAACACCTGTGGATCGAGAAGCCGGTAGGGCTCGGGGCCGACGATGCCCGGGCGGTGGCCGAGGCGGCTGCCCGGGCGGGGGTGACGACCGCTGTCGGCTTCAACTACCGGCAGGTTCCCGCAGTTCAGGCGGCTCGCACGCTGATTGCCGCCGGCGAGATCGGCTCGGTGACACATGCCCGCTTCCGGCTGTTCAGCGACTACGCCGCCCACCCCGACGGTGCGCTGAGCTGGCGCTTTCAGCGTGACCGGGGTGGCAACGGCGTGCTCGGTGATCTCGCCTCGCACGGCGCCGACCTGATCTGGTTCCTGCTCGGCGACATCGAATCGGTGGTCGCCGACACCGCGATCTTCATCGCCGACCGTCCCAAGCCGACCGGCGCCACATCCGGCCATCAACTCGCGACCGGCGGTGAACGCGGCAGCGTCGAGAACGAGGATTACGTCTCCGCGCAGATGCGGATGAGCTCCGGTGCCCGATGCGTCCTGGAGGCCAGCAGGGTCTCGGTCGGGGCGCAGAACTCGTACGGGTTCGAGATTTACGGCACCACCGGAATGGTGCGCTGGGACTACCGGCGGATGGGTGAGCTGGAGATCAGCCGGGGTAGCGCCTACCAGGATCAGCCGGTGTCCACCGTCTTCGTCGGCCCCGGCAGCGGCGACTACGTGGCCTTTCAGCCCGGGGCGGCCAACCCGATGAGCTACGACGATCTCAAGGTGATCGAGGCGGCCAACTTCTGCCGGTCGATCGCCGCCGGTCCCGGCGTCGACTGCGGGTCGGCCACCATCGTCGATGCCGTGCGAAGCGCCGAGGTCCTCGACGCGATGACCACCTCGGTGCGTGAGGGGCGTTGGGTACGTCCGGCAGGCTAGGGCACTTTCCGCGTGCACTCGCGTTACTCGGCGCGGGGGCGCTGTTCATGGAGATCCTCGACGCCACCATCGTCGTCACCGCCTTGCCGGCTATCGCGGCCGACCTCGGCGTCACTGCGCTCGACGCGACAGTGGTGGTCACCGCGTACCTGATCACCCTCGCCGTGCTGATCCCGCTGTCGGGGTGGGTGGCCGATCGATTCGGGGTTCGACGGGTCTTCCTCGCGGCGATGATCGTGTTCACCGTGGCCTCCGCGGGGTGCGCTCTGGCGCAGCACCTCTGGGTTCTGGTGGTGATGCGGGTCATCCAGGCCGCGGGCGGCTCGATGATGGTCCCGGTGGGACGGCTGGCGGTGCTGCGGACGGTGGCGCGCAGCGATCTCGTGCGCGCCATCGCCTACCTCACCTGGCCGGCGTTGATCGCTCCGGTGATAGCGCCGGTGCTGGGCGGCATCATCGTCACGCACGCGAACTGGCGGATCATCTTCGCGGTGAACATCCCGATCGGAATTGTGGGTGTCGTTGCGGCACTGGTGTTCTGCCACCCGGCGGGTGGTTCGGGTACTCGCCGACGGCTCGATGTCATCGGTGTGTTGTTGACGATGTCAGCGGTCGCGCTGGGAATGATGGTCGCGCAGCTGATGATTGCGCCGCATCCACGATGGTCCGTGGCGGGGGTGATGGCCGCGGCCGCGGCGGTGCTCGGTTTCGCCGCCGTGCGCCGGATGCGCTCATCGTCGAATCCGTTGCTCAACCTCGAGGTGTTGCGCATCCCTTCGTTCCGGTCGGTGGTCGGGTACGGAACGGTGTACCGCGCGGTGATCAGCGCGGTTCCGTTTCTGTTGCCGTTGATGTTTCAGCTGCGGTTCGGCTGGAGTGCCGCGAGCGCCGGCGCCATGGTCGCCGCACTGTTCGTGGGGAATGTCGCGATCAAACCGCTGACCACGCCGATGATGCGACGCTGGGGAATCCGGCGCGTGTTGGTCGCCGACCTCGCGGTCTCGGTAGCGGCAATGCTGGCCATCGCGATGCTCGGCCCGGACACCTCAAGGCCGACGATTATTGCTGCACTGGTGATTTCGGGCGCTCTGCGTTCGATCGGGTTCTCGGCGTACAACACGCTGGCCTTCGCCGACGTCGACACCGGCGATCTCGCTGATGCCAACGCGCTGCACGCCGCGGTTCAGGAGCTCGGTTCGGCCTACGGGGTCGCGTTTGCCGCAGTGGCCGTCGCCGTGCTGGCGGCAGGATATTCGGCAACGTTCGTGCTCTTGGCGGTGCTGATGGTGGTGTGCGTGATGGGCGCACTCCGGCTTCCGGGCGACGATCTACATCAGAATGTCTTAACAAAGTCTTGACAGCGACTATGTGACGGGTATTACATCTAGACCAGTGAGTATCCGCGAGCACTGCGCGTGGGACGCTCAACCAGTTGATCGAAGGGAAGAGACAACGATGTACTCCACACAGCGTCGGGCGGGACGTCCGGGACGTTTGGTCGTCATGGCGGCCGCCGCGGCGGCCGCGATGATGATCGCCGCGGGTTGCTCGAGCACGGGCGGATCGAAGGACGACAACAGCAGTGGTGGTGGCGCCGGGAACGCCGGCACGCCGACCAAGACCGTCGCGATGATCACTCACGAGGTCCCCGGCGACTCCTTCTGGGATCTGATCCGCAAGGGCGCCGAGATGGCAGCCAAGAAGGACAACATCAAGCTGCAGTACTCGTCGGACCCGGAGGCTCCCAACCAGGCGAACCTGGTGCAGACCGCCATCGATTCCAAGGTCGACGGCATCGCGCTGACGCTGGCCAAGCCCGACGCGATGGCACCGGCCGTGCAGAAGGCGATCGCCGCGGGAATCCCGGTGGTGGCCTTCAACTCCGGATACGACAACTGGAAGGCGATGGGTGTCGGACAGTACTTCGGTCAGGACGAGACGCTCGCGGGTAAGACCGCCGGTGAACGTCTGACCAAAGAGGGGCGCAAGAACGTCCTGTGTGTGATCCAGGAGCAGGGTCAGGTCGCTCTGGAATCCCGATGCGCCGGCGTCAAGCAGGGCTTCACCGGTGGTGGCTTCCAGATCATCAACGTCAACTCCAAGGACATGCCGTCGGTGGAGTCGACGCTGACCGCGAAACTGCAGCAGGACCCGAGCATCGACACCGTCGTCACCCTCGGTGCCCCGATCGCCCAAACCGCGGTCAAGTCGAAGGGTAACGCCGGTTCTCAGGCCGAGATCGTCACCTTCGATACCAACGCCGCACTCGTTGACCTGATCAAGAACGGGCAGGTCAAGTGGGCCATCGACCAGCAGCCCTATGTGCAGGGTTACCTCGCGATCGATGCGCTGTGGCTGCAGATGACCAATGCGAACACCATCGGCGGAGGACAGGCGGTGCTGACCGGACCGGCCTTCATCGACGAGTCCAACATCAGCGCGGTCGCCGAGTACGCCAAGAACGGTACCCGCTGACGCGGGCGCCGGAAGGGAACCGGACATGAGTACACAAACAGATCTCGACCTATCGACGCATACGGTCGTGACTGATGAAAGAGTCAAGCGTCAGAAGCCATTTCAGCGTTTGCTGGTCCGCCCGGAGATCGGCGCACTCGTCGGCGCCATCGCGATCTTCATCTTCTTCTGCATCGTCGCCGCGCCATTCCGGACGCCGGAGGCGTTGGCCACGATTCTCTACGCGAGTTCCACGATCGGCATCATGGCCTGTGGCGTCGCGGTATTGATGATCGGCGGCGAGTTCGACCTCTCCACCGGTGTGGCCGTTACGTTTTCGTCGTTGGCCGCCTCGATGCTCGCCTACAACCTGCACCTGAATGTGTGGCTGGGGGCCATCATGGCGCTGGTGCTCGCACTGGCCGTCGGATTCTTCAACGGCTATCTGGTGATGAAGACCAAGATCCCATCGTTCTTGATCACCCTGTCCACCTTCCTCATGATCACCGGCATCAACCTTGCGGTGACCAAGCTGGTCACCGGACAGGTTGCCACCCCGTCGATCTCGGACATGCAGGGATTCGATTCCGCGCAGAAGGTGTTCGCGTCGTCGTTCACGCTGTTCGGCGTCTCGGTGCGCATCACCGTGATCTGGTGGCTCCTGTTCACTCTGGTCGCCACCTGGGTGCTGATGCGGACGCGGGTGGGCAACTGGATCTTCGCCGTCGGCGGGAGCCAGGACTCGGCGCGGGCGGTCGGTGTGCCGGTGACCAAGGTCAAGATCGGCATGTTCATGTTCGTCGGATTCTGCGCCTGGTTTGTGGGCATGCACCTGCTGTTCGCCTTCGACACCGTGCAGTCCGGTCAGGGCGTCGGCAACGAGTTCTTCTACATCATCGCCGCAGTGGTCGGTGGATGCCTGTTGACCGGCGGCTACGGCACCGCGATTGGCGCGGCCATCGGTGCCTTCATCTTCGGCATGGTCAATCAGGGCATCGTGTACGCGGGCTGGAATCCCGACTGGTTCAAGTTCTTCATGGGCGCGATGCTGCTGTTCGCGGTGATCGCCAACAACAGTTTCCGCAACTACGCGGCTAAGAGGTGATGGCACAATGAGTTCGGTGATCGAATCGAAACCAGAAGCGGAGTCCAGTGGGGGCAAGGTGCCGCTGATCGAGCTTCGCGACGTCGGTAAGGCATACGGCGCCATCATCGCGCTCGCGGGTATCAATCTGCGGGTCAACGCGGGAGAGGTGACCTGCGTACTCGGCGACAACGGCGCCGGCAAGTCGACGCTCATCAAGATCATGGCCGGCCTGCATCAGCAGACATCGGGTGAACTTCTCGTCGACGGTGAGGAGACCCGGCTCGAATCGCCGAAAGACGCACTCGGGCGCGGCATCGCGACGGTTTACCAGGATCTGGCCGTGGTCGGCTTGATGCCGGTGTGGCGCAATTTCTTCCTCGGCCAGGAACTGCGCAAGGGCCCGTTCCGGATGCTCGACATCCAGGCCATGCGCGCCACCACCAAGGAGGAACTGCTCAAGATGGGCATCGACCTCCCTGACGTCGATGCACCCATCGGGTCATTGTCGGGAGGCCAGCGTCAGTGTGTCGCGATCTCCCGGGCGATCTACTTCGGTGCGCGCGTACTCATCCTCGACGAGCCGACCGCCGCGTTGGGAGTCAAGCAGTCCGGCACGGTGCTGCGGTACATCTCCGCTGCTCGCGACCAGGGCTTCGGCGTCGTGTTCATCACGCACAACCCGCATCACGCGCACATGGTCGGTGATCACTTCGTGTTGCTCAACCGTGGTCGGCAGAAGCTGGATTGCCGATACGACGAGATCACGCTCGACGAGCTGACGCAGCAGATGGCCGGTGGCGACGAACTCGACACCCTCAGCCACGAACTGCGGCGGTGACGGTCTCCGACGACCCGCGCGCCCTCCCACCACTCGCTCGGCCCGTTCGGGTCGGGCGAGTGGTGGTTGGGGTGGTCATCGGCGAAGCGAGCGCGTTCGAATCCGCATTGCTGTCGGAGATCTATGCCTGTGCGGCACAAGCCGGCCATCAGGTCGCTGTGAGCATGCATGATGCCCGGCGCCCGCGTGAACGTGCGGTCGGTGAACTGGTCGATCAGGGCTGTGCGGTGGTGATCGTCATCGGTGCCGAGTACGACGACCGATATCGGATCGACGTGCCGTTGGTGGTGATCGGAGAGCGCGTACCCGATCTGAACGCCATCACCGTTGGCACCGACGAATGGGCCGGCGCGCAACTGGCGGTGCAGCACCTGATCGATCTGGGACACAGCGCCATTCACCATGTCGAGGGTGGTTCGCACCCGTGCGCTGCCGAACGGCTACGAGGGTATCGAAACACGATGGCCGCGGCCGGTCTCGGCGATCAATGCCGCACGATTCTCGGTGACTACACCGAGCAAGGCGGTGCCGACGCGGCCCGCGCAGTGCTCGCCGACCCACACCGGCCAACCGCCGTCTTCGTGGCCAACGACCGAATGGCGTTGGGGTTCATCGACGTCCTGCGCCGCGCGGGCGTCGACGTTCCCGGCGACATCTCGGTGATCGGGTACGACGACTGCTCGATTGCGGCGCTGGATCATGTGTCGCTGACCACGGTGCGCCAGGATGTGTCGGGGCTGGCACGCGCGGCACTGACGGAAGTGGGTTCGTTGCTCGACGCGTCGGTCGCGGTGCCCGTGCCGGCCGGGTGCGGCTTCTACGGGGCGCATTCGCTGGAACCCGAACTGGTGATACGCGGCACCACCAGCTCCCCGCCGGCCATGGAAAGCCTTTCGGCCCAACGGATTCGGTGGGGACTGATGACCGATGACTGCAGCGCCGACCTGATGAGCCAACTGGCCGACCCGGCAGTCATCTCCGGCCCCATCGAGGCGGTCGCAAGTGCGTCGACGATGGTCGCGTGGGAGATCGCCGACCGCTTGGGCATCATGGCCAGCTACGGAATCTACGACGACCTGATCGACGACCCGGAGATCGACGCGGTATTCATCTCGCTTCCCGCTGCGGATGCGCGCGCGTGGACCCGTCGTGCAGAGGCCGCCGGTAAGGTGGTCCGCTGCGCGCGCAGCGTCTAGATCAGCGGGGCTTCATCCCCGCGGCGCGATACACGGCGTCGATGAAGGCCATGTTGGCCACGGCATCGTCGACGCCGATCAGCAGTGGTTCGCCACCGTGCACCGCATCGGCGAACGCCGCCAGCTGGAACGTGTATGTCGATGTGGGATCGACATTTTCGACGATCGCGGTGCCGCTCTCGGAGGAGAGCACGGTCAGTCGGTTGTCGCGGTTGGGGCCGAGGAAATCGTGCAGCAGGACACTGCCGAGATCACCGTCGATCCGGACCGAGAACACGTAATCCCCGGCCACCATCGACGACACCTGGGTTCCGGTGGCGCCGTTCGGGTATCGCACATGCGTCGCGCAGGACTCATCAATCTGGTCGTCGCGCACCACCGCTCGCGCCGAGGTGATGTCCGGATCACCGCCGCAATAACGGCCGAGTGTCCGAAACACGTGCACCGCATAGCATCCCAGATCCATCATGGCGCCGCCGGCGAGGTCGTAGGACCAGCGCGGGTCGTCGGGGCCGGGCTCGGGCATGGCCATGATGACCTCGACGTGCCGGACGGCGCCGATGGTGTGCGCGTCCAGGAGTTGCAGAGTGCGCGCCATCATCGGGTGGAAGAGGTAGTGAAACCCTTCCAGTACGGTCACGCCGCCGGATCGCGCGGCGTCGGCGATCTCGCGCGCCTCGATTTCGTTACGCGCGAACGGCTTCTCGCTGAGCACCGGCTTTCCGGCGCGGATGGCGGCGAGGTTCCACGGCCCGTGCAGCGCATTGGCGAGCGGGTTGTAGATCACGTCGACCTCCGGGTCGGCGATCACCTCGTCATACGAGTCGAGGACACGCTCGACGCCGTACTTCGACGCAAAGGCTTCCGCCCGCGCGCGATCTCGGGCGGCGACAGCGACCAGACGATGGCCCAGCGCTTGTGCGGGGGCCACGATCGCGTTCTCCGCGATCCGGGACGCGCCGAGAATGCCGATCCGCAGCTGCCCACTCATACGCGCACCGGACGCTGCGCGGCCTTGCGGAGGAACGACATCGAAACCGCGACATTGCCTGCCGCGCTGTCACCGTCGGCCTCGTCGGCGAGGATGGAATCCTGTTCGAGCACAAACCAACCGGAGTACCCGGCGTCGACGAGGATCGCCACCACCCGCCCGATTCGGGCGTCGCCGGCACCCAGGGGCACATACATGCCCTGGCCGACGGCTTGCGTGTAGGTCAGTTCCCCGCGTTGCACCTGTTGGGCCAGGTCGACGCGGACGTCCTTGAGATGCACGTGCCGAATCCGGTCGGTAAAGGCTTCGGTGATCTCCAAGGGATCGCTTCCGCCGATCAGAAGGTGGCCGGTATCCAGACACAACCCGATCGAGGAGTTCTCGAGGACGCGGTAGACCTCGTCACGCTTCTCCACGAGGGTTCCGACGTGCGGATGCAGAACGGCCGTGATCCCGCGGGCGGCGGCGAGCTCGTCGAGCCGATCCAGGTTGGCCAGCAACGTATTCCACTCCGGCTCGCTCAGGTCCGGCCGATCGTCGTAGCCGTCGACGCCGCTTGCCGCCGCGAGTACGACGACATCACCACCGGAGGTCTCGAGCCGGTCGAGTACTTCGGTGACCCCCGGAGCCGGATCGTGGTCGGCGCGGTGCAGCACCACAGGGACGAAGGAACCGACGCACTTGAGTTGGTGCGCGGCGAGTGCGTCACGCAGGGCGGCCGGGTCGCTCGGAAGAAATCCTTCCGGGCCGGTCTCGGCGGCGGTGACGCCGAGTTCGTGCATCTCGCCCAGCACGCGCTCGGGGGCCATCTGGTAGCCCCAATCGGGAACTTCGCACACTCCCCAGGAGATCGGTGCGGCGGCGATACGGATGTCAGTCATGGTGTGGTCCTCAGGGTGTGGAGATCGGAGTGTGGAGATCGGAATGGGTGGAGTGGAGTTCGTTGCGAAGTTCACTGATCGCGACGGGTCGGTGCTGTTTGTGGGAACGGGTGGCCGCTTCGGCGATCAGCGCCACCTCGAGAGCATCGCGGGCGGTGCATGGCGACTTCACGGGCTCTCCTGCACGATATGCGCCGATCAGGTCGCAGAATGCGGTCAGCTCTGCGCGGTAGGCGGCCGCGAAGCGATCCATGAAGAAGCTGTGCGGATCGCCGTCGGGAAAGGCATTGTCCGGATCGGTGTTTCGTACCGGGGAACCCCGATCCCAGCCGGCGACGACAGCGTCGTCGCTGCCGTGGACCTCGAGTCGGCAATCGTATCCGCGCCCGTTGTAACGGGTCACCGACACCACGCCGATGGCCCCGGATGCGAAGGTCAACAGGACCGACGCCGTGTCGACGTCGCCGACATCGGTGAAGTGCGGATCACCCTGATTGGCCCCGGTGGCGTACACCTCGACCACGTCGTCGTCGAGAACCCAACGCACGGTGTCGAAGTCGTGCACGGCACAGTCACCGAAGATCCCACCCGAGGCGGCGATGTAGCTCTGCGGCGGAGGTGCCGGGTCCAGCGTCGTGGAACGGACGGTGGTGACGAAACCCAACTCGCCGGCGGCCACCGCGCGGCGTGCGGCGGACATCGCGGGATCGAATCGTCGGTTGTAGCCGATCTGCACCGGCACCCCGGTGTGCTCGACGATTCCGACGACTCGCGCCGATTCGGCCGCCGACAGCGCGATCGGCTTCTCGCAGAACGTGGGAAGTCCTGCGAGAACGGCCTTCTCGATGAGTGCGGCGTGTGTGGGGGTGGCGCTGGCGACGACCACGCCGTCGACGCCGGCACGCACGAGCGCATCAGCGTCGTCGGCTGTGGTCACCGAAGTGAGGCCGGTGGCACGCAGGCGGTCCAGCGCGGTGTCGACGGCCGCGGGGAACGGGTCGGTGATGACCAGCCCGTCGACGTCGGGGAGTGCGGCCACGGTGTCGGCGTGAAAGCCGCCGATCCGGCCGAGGCCGATGATCCCGAGGGTGAGTCCCATCAGTCCAGTCCTCCCATGACGATCTGATCCCAGTCGATCACCGATCCGGTGACCACTCCGCTGCGATCGGAGAGCAGGAACACCACGAAGTCCGCGATCTCGTCGGGCTGACCGAGTTTGCCCATCGGCACCGAGGCGTTGGCCTGGGCGACCCATGAGTCGTCGGCGCCGTGAAACCGCTTCTGGATCTCGGTCTCGCCCTCGGTCTCCGACCACCCGATGTTGATGCCGTTGCATCGGATTCGGTCCCAGCGGTGCGCGTGCGCGACGTTCTTGGTCAGGCCCACCAGACCGGCCTTCGACGCCGAGTACGGCGCCAGGAACGGTTGCCCGCCATGTGAACTCATCGTGATGATGTTGACGATGGCGCCGGGCGCGGATCGGCCGAGCATGTCGCGGACGGCCGCCTGCATGGTGAAGAAAGGCGCGCGAAGGTTCACCGCGACGTGCTGATCGAACAGTTCCGGCGTGGTGTCGGTGATGCTGCCGCGGGTGGTGGTGCCCGCCGCGTTGACCAGCCCGTCGATGCGGCCGAATTCGGCGATCGTCGCGGCGACGGTGTCGGCTGCCGCGGCGGGATCGGCGAGGTCGGCGGCGGTGAATGCCACATCGGCACGGCCGTCGAACTCAGCGGCCAGGGCCTTGCCCTTCTCGGCGTTGCGGCCGCTGAACATGACCTGTGCGCCGGCGTCGGCGGCAGCGCGCACGATCGCCGCGCCGAGGCCCTGGGTGCCGCCGCTGACGAGGACGACTCGGCCGTCCAGCATGGGGTGATGGGTGCTCATCGATGGTCCTCTCCTTCAGGCGGTGTGGCGACGAGTGAACTCGGCGAGTTCGGATTCGAAACGGTCGGAATCGAATCGAGCGTTGACGGCACGGGATACCAACTCCGCCTGGGTTTCCCCGGTGAGCCCGGTGATCGGTTGATCGAGGTCGAGATTGGTCGGGAAGGCGTAGCCCTCGGCCGACGCAGCGATCACGTTGGCCACCGCCCGGCGATCGCCGCGTTCGGCCAGCCGTAGCAATGACGGATAGAGCGCGCGCACCATCACGTCGCGATCCACCGCGTCCATCGCCCGCCCGAATGCCGACGAGACCTGCAGCAGGTTGGCCATCCGACGGGTGTCGGCGGACACGTTGTGCCCGGCGCCGTGGAACAACGCCGGATTGAAGAAGACCGCGTCGCCGGCTTTCAGGGGGAGCTGAACGTAGTTCTGCGCGAAGTGATCCCGGAACTCGGGCAGATTAAATGCCAGGTAGCCGGGCTCGTACTGCTGTGAGTACGGCAGGTACATCGTCGGGCCGGTTTCGATCGGCATGTCGACGTGGGCGACCGCACCCTGCAGGGTCAGCGCCGGCGACAACCGATGGGTGTGTGCGCGGAATCGGGCGGCGGTATCCGGCGACATGAAGCCGAGGTGATAGTCGCGGTGCGGATTCTGCGCCGCACCACCGGGATTGACGACGTTGACCTGTGAGGTCACCTGGTACATCGGGCCGAGCCACGCCTCACTGATCAGGGCGAGGACATCGTTGGCGTAGTATCGCGCGAACAGCTCAGGGTTGCGAACTGCGAACTTCTGCAACGCATTCCAGATGCGATCGTTGGCGCCGGGCGCGGCGAAGTGATCGCCGCCGGTCGATCCGGTCGCCTTCTGGTCGGCGATGATGTCGGTGAACAGTGCAGTGGTCTCGTCGAGGCCGTGCCGATCGTCGAAGGCGCCGCGGAACACCACGATTCCGGGTCCGGTCAGCAGGGCGCGGGCCAGTTCGTCGGAGATCAGTGCCCGTTGTTCGGGATCATCGGGTGTGACGGAGTCGGCGTCGTAGAACAGCACGCCGCGCTCGGTATCGGCCGCGCACGGGTAGTCGGCGAGGTCGGTGCGCTGATCGAGTATCGCGACGAAGTCGTCGAGGCGGCAGTCGGTGGCGCTCACGCGGTCGGCGCGCGCCGTCGTGCTGTGGGGAGTGGTGGAGTGGGGAGTGGTCGGCATCGCTGCGGCGATCCTCTCTGGTCAGAAGGTGGGGACGGGTGGCGGGCCCGGGCGTTCGGCCGTGATCACCCGTTCAGAATGGCAAGATCCTATTGTCCGGACAAGAGCGAAAACCCATCAAGAATCCCTCAGGAGTGTGCTGTGCCACATCGGTATCCCGTACGCGAGATCGCTCGACAGGCGGGCGTCAGTGAGGCGACGGTCGATCGTGTCCTGCACCGCCGACCGGGCGTGCGTGAGGGCACGGTCCAGCAGGTCGAGCAGGCCATCGCCGACCTCGATCGGCAGCGAACCCAGCTGCGGCTCTCCGGGCGGCAGTTCATGATCGATCTGGTGATGGAGACGCCGGACCGCTTCTCCGGACCCGCGCGGCAGGCGCTCGAGCGCGAGTTACCCGCGTTACGGCCCGCAGTGATCCGCGCGCGCTATCACCTACACGAGACGTGGCCACGAGCCGATCTCATCGCCACCCTCGACGGCATTGCCCGACGCGGCAGCCATGCGGTGATCCTCAAGGCGGATGACATGCCCGAGGTCGCCGACGCCATCAACCGGCTCACCGCGCAACGTATCCCGGTGATCACGTACGTCACCGATGTTCCGATGAGCACCCGGATCGCCTACGTCGGCATGGACAATCGGGCGGCCGGGGCAACCGCGGGATATCTGGTGAGCCAGTGGCTCCGCCGCGTCCCCGGCGATGTTCTCGTGATGACCAGCAGTGGCATGTCACGCGGTGAAGGCGAGCGCGAGATGGGTTTTCGGACTGCGATGCGCACATCGGATCCCAATCGTCGCGTCGTGGAGGTGTCTGATTCCGACGGCCTCGACGACACCTGCCGCCGCCTGACGCTGCGAGCACTGGATGCCAACCCGCACATCGTCGCGGTCTATTCGATCGGCGGCGGCAACCGTGGCATCGTCGACGCCTTCTCGCGCCGGGACCGTGATTGTGAGGTGTTCATCGGGCACGACCTCGGCGACGTCAACCGCGGCCTCCTGCTCACCGGCCATCTGACGGCGGTCCTGCACCATGATCTACGTGCAGATATGCGGCAGATCGCACTCGCGGTGATGGGGTATCACGGTGCGTTGCCCGGGCCGCAGCGCCCGACGTCGTCGAGCATTCACATCATCACGCCGTACAACCTGCCGGAGAGCTGACGGCCGAACAGACATGCTCGGGCATTTGTTATGACATACTGACAGCATGGGCGTCGATACCACTTTGATCCCGGTCGAACTCGACCGATCCACGCCCGTGCCGCTGTATCACCAGCTGGCCACGGCCATCGAGAGTGCGATCATGCGCGGCGATCTGACACCTGGGGATCGACTGGAGAACGAACTAGACATGGCCAGTCGGCTCAAGCTCTCCCGTCCGACCATTCGGCAGGCCATCGCCGAACTCGTCGACAAGGGTGTCGTGGTCCGCAAGCGCGGTGTCGGCACCCAGGTGGTGCAGAATCCGGTGCATCGCTCGGTGGAGCTGACCAGTTTGTATGACGATCTGACCACGGCGGGAATGCGTCCGTCCACTCAGTTGCTCGAGTATCGGGTGTGGGTGCCCGATGAGCATCTCCGTGCCGAACTGGCCTTGGGTCCCGGCGTGGAGGCGGTCACCATCAAACGGTTACGCAGCGCGGGCGGAGAACCGTTGGCGCTCATGATCAATCATCTTCCGGCCGACATCTGTCCGCCGGCCGGTGAATTGGAAAGCAGTGGCCTGTACAAGGGGTTGCGAGGCCGCGGGGTCCATATCCGGTTGGCGCGTCAACGCATCGGCGCCAAGGGTGCCGAGTCCGACGAGGCGGTGCTTCTCGACGACGAGGTCGGTGCACCGCTGCTCACGATGCAGCGCACCGCCTTTGACGACGCAGGGCGGGTTGTCGAGGTCGGACGGCATGCCTATCGGGCGGACCGCTACTACTTCGAGACCACCGTGGTCGACCGCTGACCCGAGGTTCGCTGAGGTGTCACTCGACGCGCGGGGGTTGCTCGTGCTGACTGCCTGAGGGCGAGACGGCGATCAGCAGCTGACGAACCGCCATCGCCCGGCGATGAGACTCTCCGGCCAGCTGATCGAGGGCGCATTCGGGATCGGCGGGCGGTCCGAGGTGAGTGCAGCCGCGCGGACAGGTCTCGATGGCATCCCGGAGATCGTCGAAAGCGTCGACGATGTCGTCGGGCGTGACGTGGGCCAGCCCGAAGGATCGGATACCGGGAGTGTCGATCACCCAGCCGTTGAATCCCTGCCCGACGGGCAGTGGCAAGGCGAGCGACTGGGTGGACGTGTGTCGGCCCTTGCCGACGCCGGACACCACGCCCGTCGCCCGATCGGCATCGGGCACAAGGCGATTGATCAGCGTCGACTTTCCGACACCGGAATGACCGATGAATGCGGTCATGTGCCCGGACAACATGTCCCGCACCGGCTCCAACGGATCGGTCCGCCCGGTGAGAATGATCGGCAGGTCCAGATCGGTGAAGGCGGCGGTGAATTCGTGCGGATCGGCGAGGTCGGACTTGGTGAGCGCCAGGATGGGGGACAGCCCGCCGACGTACGCCGCGGCCAGTGCGCGTTCGACGAAGCCGGTGCGCGGGGGTGGATCGGCGAGTGCGGTCACGATGAGTAGCTGGTCGGCGTTGGCGACGACGATGCGTTCATACGGGTCGGTGTCGTCGGCGGTACGACGCAGCACGCTGGTCCGTTCGGCGACTTTGACGATGCGCGCCAACGTATCCGGGCGTCCGGACAGATCGCCGACCACCGACACGTCGTCACCGACGACGATCGGCGTACGCCCGAGTTCGCGCGCCCGCATGGTGACCACCGGCCGGTCCGGATCGCCGTCGAGAACGCATCCCCAGCGGCCGCGATCGACCGACACCACCATCGCGTGTTCGGCGTCGTCGTGTGCGGGGCGTTGCTTGGTGCGGGGTCGGGTTCCCTTGCCGGGACGGATCCGAACATCGGATTCGTCGTAGCTGGAGGTCCGACGACTCACACGTGCCCGATCATGTTCTGCCACATGCCCGGAAAGTCGGGCAGAGTCTTGCTGGTGGTTTCGATGTCGTCGACGGTGACGCCCTGGGTGACCAGGCCAATCAGCGCGCCGGCCGTTGCCATCCGATGGTCGGCATAGGACATCCAGTGTCCGCCATGCAGTGGAACCGGGGAGATCCGCAAACCGTCTGCGGTTTCCTGACATTCGCCACCGAGGCGATTGATCTCGGTGGAAAGCGCTGCCAGACGGTCGGTTTCGTGGCCACGAAGATGTGCGATACCGGACAGAACGGATTCGCCGTCGGCCAGGGCGCAGAGTGCTGCGATGGTCGGGGTGAGTTCCCCGATGTCCCGCAGGTCGGCGCTGATGCCGGTCAGTCTCTCCGGGCCGCGCACCGTCAGATCTGCACCCAGCTCAACCGTCGCACCCATCTCGGCGAGGATCTCGACGATCTGGGCGCCCGGCTGGGTGGTCACCGCCGGCCAGTACGGAACGGTGATCGCACCCCCGGTCACCGCCGCGGCCGCGAGAAAGGCCGCGGCATTCGATAGATCCGGCTCGATGGTCCAATCCACTGCCCGCACCGGACCCGGTGCCACCCGCCACGTGTTGGCCTCGGAGGTGTCGACGTCGACACCTGCGGTGGCCAGCATGTCGACGGTCATCTCGATGTGCGGCATCGACGGCACCGGTTTGCCGACGTGGTGAATCGTCAGGCCGTCGTCGAAGCGGGCCCCGGACAACAGGAGTCCGGACACGAACTGCGATGACGCCGACGCGTCAACGGTGACCGCACCACCACGGACCGAGCCGGTTGCGGTGACGGTGAACGGTAACCGATCCCCGCTGACGTCGACGCCGAGCTCACGCAAGGCATCCAGGATGGTCGCCAGCGGGCGCCCGCGGGCCTGCTCGTCGCCGTCGAAGGAGACCGTCCCGGTCGCCAGGGCCGCGACCGGCGGCAAGAACCGCATCACCGTTCCGGCGAGGCCGCAGTAGATGTCGGCGTCGTGCATGGGGGCGGGTTCGATGGAGACCGTCGTCGGTGCGGCCGGGTCGACCCGCACCCCGACGCCGAGTTCGGTGAGCGCGTTGAGCATCAGGTTGGTGTCGCGGCTGCGGAGCGTGCCGCGAATGGTCGACGGTCCGTCGGCGATGGCGGCCAGGATCAGCGCCCGGTTGGTGATCGATTTGGAACCGGGCAGCTCGACGGTGGCCACCACGGGGGAGGTGACGGTGGGCGCGGTCCACGTGCTCATGGCGTCAAGTCTGTCACGGCGCCCTCAGCGATTATCCAACCGCAACGGGTGCGTGGCGGGTACCTCGACGAAGATCAGAGTTCGTCCGTCGGGGTCGACTGCGTGCATCTCGACCAGCCCCCACGGTTCGGTACGACGCTCGCGGGTGATCTCGACACCGGCGGCCCGCAACTCGCGTTCGGCTGTGCTCGCATCGCGCACCTGGAGCCAGAGCACCGCGTCCGACGGTGCGCCGCCGACCTCTGAACTCATGTGGCCGGGCACCTCGATCATGCCGTTGCCCGCGTAGAAGACCAGCCCGCCGGGGTATTCGCGGGCGACCGCGAGGTGGAGTTGGTTGCGGTAAAAGTGCTGCAGCCGTTCAGGATCGGCCGAGCGCAGCAGGACTCGGCTGCTCAGGATGTCCATGAGTCTGGTGAGGCCCTGTCACTGGCCTTCGGTGGTCCCGTCGCTGCCGCCGAGGGCGTGGCCGCGATTCAGGTCGTTGCCGTGCCGAGCGGCCTCGTAGATCGCCTTCTCGCGAGCGATGCGGTCGGTCTCGCCGATCGGCTTGGCATCGCCGAAGGCGAACACCGATTCGTGCGGTTGATCGTGCGGGATGTCGGGGTCGTTATCGTCGGATGGCTGGGGCTGGGATCCGGGGCTGGTGGACATGTATCCACGATAGGCCCCTTCACGACCCCCGCTGCGAGAACCGGCCCTCGGTGTGACCGTCCCAGGTCTGTACCACCCGCAGCACGCGGGGATCGCCGAGCGCGATGATCCGGTCGCAGAGCTCTTTGGGCGCCGACGGGTTGGTGACGATGAATGGGTGCAGGCCGGTGTCATGGTCGGCGAGATATTCCAGCGTCGCCGGACTCGAGTCGGGATCGGCGGCGGCCAGCGCGTCGCGCGGATCGAACAGCGGGCCGCCGGGTGCGTCGGCCGAGGACAGCGCCGCCGCCTGGGAGACGTCGATCTCGCCGGTGTTGTGATAGTCCACCGGTTCCGGCGAGGTGCTCTTGGTGTTGAGGAGCAGGTTCAGCACGATCGCGGTCAGTGCGCCCGCTGAGATACCCGAGTGGAAGATCGTCTGGAACCAGTCCGGGAACTGGTGATAGAGATCCAGCGAGACGTTGACCGGACCGTCGCCGAGGCTGCGGTCGGTGTAGTACAGCTTGGCCTCGGTCAGCATCGCGACGCCCACCGAGATCGCCACCACCAGCACATTGGTGTTGTTGAACTTCACTTTGGAGAGCGTCCGCACACCGCTGGCGGCGACCATGCCGAACAGTGCCACACCGGCGCCACCGAGGACCGGCAGCGGGATGCCTTCGACTACGGCCGCCATTTTCGGAATGAGTCCGAGCAACACCAGGATGACGCCGGCGCAGGTCGCGACGTGTCGCGTCTTGACTCCGGTGATGGCGACGAGTCCGACGTTCTGGGCGAACGCGGTGTACGGGAACGTGTTGAAGATGCCGCCGAGCAGAGTGCCCGCACCGTCGGCGCGGATGCCGTCGGCGAGCCGTTGCGGAGTGATCTTCTCGTCGACGATCTCACCGACCGCGACGATGTCGCCGGTGGTTTCGGTCATGATGACCAGCGCGACGATCAGCAGCGCGAGGATCGAGGAGACCTGGAAGGTCGGCATGCCGAATTGGAACGGCTGAGGGATGCCGATCCACGGGTTCTCGCCGACCGCACTCCAATCGGCCATGCCGAACGGCAACGAGATCAGCGTGCCCAGGATCAGCCCGATCAGCACCGAGACCCGCTTGATCGCATCCGGCGCAAACCGCTCCAACGCGATGATGATGGCCAGGGTGAGAAAGCCGAAGGCGATCGCCTTGGGTGAGCCGAAGTCTTCGCCGGCTGCGGTGCCGCCACCGAACCAGCCGGCCGCCACCCGCATCAGCGATACGCCGATGATGAGGATGATCGTGCCGGTGACCAGCGGTGGGAAGAACCGGATGAGCTTTCCGACGACGGGTGCCGCGACGATCATGAAGATTCCGCAGGCGATCACCGACCCGTAGATGGCGGTGATGCCGTGTGCCTGGCCGATGGTGATCATCGGGCCGACCGCGGCGAACGTGACACCCTGCATCAGCGGCAGACGCACACCGAATCGCCAGAACCCGACGGCCTGCAGGATGGTCGCGATACCGGCGACAAAGAGGTCGGCCATGATCAGGTGGACGATGTCGCCCTGCTCGAGCTGACCGGCGCTGACCATCGCGCCGCCGACGATCAGCGGTACGGCCACCGCCCCGGCGTACATCGCGAGAACGTGCTGGATGCCGAGGGGGAGGAGCTTGGTCAGCGGTGGGATGTCGTCCACTGGACGCACACCCTGCTTGCCCTGCTTGATGATGTCGACGATGGCCATGCGTTGTTTTTACGGTTTGTACGTTTCGAGTAAGCCGCACCCGTGTGTCGTGTTTGTTTCTTGGGCAGGCAGTGGTTTGAGCGCAAGGCCGGCCGGATCAGTGCGCGCGACCTGGCCGGCATCGCCCGACCCACCGCATCGCGACATCTGCAGACTCTGCGCAAGCTCAAGTTGGTCGACTGGGATGGCCATGGTCCACGCGATCCGCGCGCGTCGTGGATGTTGCAGTAGTCGCTCGGTAGCGGTTCACACTGGACAGATGTCACGCAGCGCCGGAATTCTGCTCTACCGTCGGACACCCGACGGCGCCCTCGACGGTGTCGAAGTTCTGATCGCCCATCCCGGCGGCCCGCTGTGGGCGCGCAAGGACGACGACGCGTGGACGATTCCCAAGGGCCTCACCGAACCGGGCGAATCCGAGATCGACGCCGCACGCCGCGAATTCGCCGAGGAGATCGGCTCGCCGGCACCTGATGGTCCGGTCATCGCGCTCGGCGAGGTGACGCTCAAGAGTGGAAAGGTGGTGATCGCTTTCGCCATCGAGGGCGACCTGGACACCGACACCGTGCACAGCAACACCTTCGAGATGGTGTGGCCGCCGCGTTCGGGGAAGATGCAGAGTTTTCCGGAAATCGACCGGGCGCAATGGTTTTCACCCGATGACGCCAAGCGCAAGCTCAATCCCGCGCAGGCGGTGTTCGTCGACCGGCTCCTGACCGCACTTGCGGCTCAAGGCGGTAACCGATGAGCCGAGAACTGTTGAGCACCACCGCGACCGACGACGCATTGTGCAGAATTGCGGCCAGCACCGGTGACAACGCACCGCCAGCGCCGACGACGAGCCCGACCGCATTCACCGCGATCGCCATGCCGTAGTTCTGCCGAATGACCTCCACGGTGTGGCTGCCCAGATCGCGAATCTCGAGCAGCGTGCGGAGATCGTCTCCGGCCAGTGCGATATCGGCGGTCTCGACGGCCACGTCTGTTCCGGCCAGACCCATGGCGATTCCGATGTCGGCGGCGGCCAGTGCGGGTGCGTCATTCACGCCGTCGCCGACCATCGCGACCACGTGCCCTTGCTCCTGCAGCTCGCGAACCACCGCGAGCTTGTCGTCAGGGGTGACCTCCGCCTGCCAGCGGTCGATGCCGAGCTCACCGGCGATCGTCGCCGCGGTCACCGGATGGTCGCCGGTGAGCATGGCGATCGCAATGCCCTCGGCGTGCAAGGCGTCCAGGACTTCCCGCGCCTCCGGCCGTAACTCGTCGGAGAGACTGACCAGACCGACCAACTCGCTGTCGACTGCGAGCAACAGTGGTGTCTCGCTGGCCTGACGCAGACGATTCACCCAGTCGGTGGCCTCCTCGGGGATGGACACGCCGTGCGCCGAGAGCAACGACGGACTGCCCAGCAGCAGGACACGTCCGTCCTCGGCGCGGGTCCGCATACCGAGCCCGACGATGACCTCGCATTCGGCGTGCGTCGGAATCTCGATGCGCCGTTCCTCGGTAGAGCGAATCACCGCCTCTGCCAATGGATGTCGCGAGTGAATCTCCGAACTCGCGGCGTAGGCGAGGACCTGCTCGGGCTGCCAGGAATCGGAGAACGACACCACATTGGTCACCACCGGTCGTCCGACGGTCAACGTGCCCGTCTTGTCGAACACGATCGCGGAGATCCCACCGGAGGCCTCGAGATGGGAGCCGCCCTTGATGAGAATGCCGCGGCGGGCACCGTTGCCGATCGCGCCGCTGATCGCCGTCGGCGTCGAGAGCCCCACCGCGCATGGGCAGGCGATGAGCAGCATGGTCATCGCACGTCGTAGGTCGCGGGTGGCCAGCAGGGTCAGCGCCGCCAAGGCGAACGACGCGGGGACGAATCGTCGGGAGAAGTTCTCGCCAACGGTCTGGATAGGGGCTCGATCCAGTTGTGCCTCTTCGACTCTGGTGATGATGCGACCGATGGCGGTGTCGGTCCCCACTGCGTCGGCGGCCACCACGATGCGGCCGTTGCACACCACCGATCCGGCTTTCACCCGGTCGCCGACGTGTTTGGTCACCGGCAGGTTCTCGCCGGTGAGGGCGGACTGATCCACCACGGCATCCCCGTCGACGATCATTCCGTCGACGGGGATGGCGACCTGCTCGTGCACGATGATCTTGTCGCCGACGCGCAGGGCGTCGATGGGTGTCTGCACCTCGGTGCCGTCGTCGAGAAGAATCCAGGCCGTGTCGGTACTTCCGCGCAGCAGGTCGGAGATCGCGCGACGGGTTCGGCGCAGGGTGAGATCTTGGAGGAACTCGCCGATGTTCAACAGCCACAACACCGTCAGCGCCACGACGTTTTCGCGGAGAAGCAGGCTGGCGATGGTGGCCGCCGATACCAGGGCGTCGGTTCCCGCCCGTCCGCCGCGCAGCGCCCGTAACGCCCCGCGAAGGAACGGATAGCCGGAGAAGATCGTGACGCCGGTGGCCGCCGTGCGCGATGCCGGACCGAGTAGGGGTGCGCGGCGAAAGCCGAAGCGGCGCAAACCGAGTAGCGCCAGCACCACGGCACCGGCCGTCATGCGGAGGAGGTCACCGTTGTTCACGTCGGCCGAATGCGGCGTCCGTTGCGCGACTGCGGTGAGGTCGCGGGACGCGCCGCTGTCGATGGCGCTCTTGAGAGCCGCCCGATCTGTGGTACGTGTGTGCCAGATCACCACCGATCCCGTGCGTGGATAGGCGTGCACCGCCCGGACGCCGGGGACCGCGGACACTGCATCCTCGATGGCGACGGCACGACGGTCGGTGGCACCACGAAGATCTGGTACCACGAGGCGGAGTCGGCCGGCCGCGTCGGACCGGACACTCGCGGTCACCGTCAGTGTTCGTGATCGTGGTCGTGGGGTTGTGCCGCACCCGGGGGCGTGACTTCCTCGCCGATGCGGTCTTTGGCCTCGGCGACGATGTCGGCCGTGCGCAGCCGGGCATCCTCGGCGATCGCCTCGGCTTTGCGTGTGCCGAGCAGCCCCCAGGACGCCACGACAACCGCACCTTCGCGCAAGGGCGCCTTCTCGACGATCTTGCGGGCCGCGTTGTAGGTGGCCACGCCGACGACTCCGGTGAGTGCTGTCGAGCCGGCCTTTACCAGGAATTGATGTACTGCCATCGAAATAGTCCTCACGTCAGGGTGGTCTAACTGACAATGATTACCATAAACTCGAAGCCGGACTTCTGCTGGCCGGGCCCGCTCAGACGATCGTGATACCGCCGTCGACGGCGATGGTCTGCCCGGTCACGTAGCCGGCGGCCGCCGACGACAACCAGACCGCAGTCGCCGCCAACTCGGCGGGGTCACCGGTGCGACCGAGCACCACCCGGGGCATCTGGCTCTCCATGTAGCCGGGCGCGTAGCTGTCGGTCATCTCGCTTTCGAAGAAGCCGGGCGCGATCGCGTTGACCCGGATGCCCTTGCGAGATCCCCACTGCTGGGCCAGATCTCGGGTCAGGCCGATGATCGCGGCCTTGCTCGCCGAGTACGCGGCCTGCGGCAAGCCCGCGGTGGTGATGCCGAGGATGCTGGAGATGTTGACGATCGCGCTGCCCGGGGCCATCACCTTTGCGCACGCCTGCGCCATCCAATACGACCCGTTGAGGTTGATGTCGACGACGCTGCGGAACTGCTCCGGAGTCTCGCGGGTGGCAGGCACCGCGGTGCCGACGCCGGCGTTGTTGATCAGGATGTCCACCCGGCCGAATCGTTCGACGGTGGCGTCCACCAACGCCTGGCACTGGTCGGGATCGACGACGTCGGTGCCGACCGCGAGTGCCGAACGCCCGGCATCCTCAACCAGTTTGGCGGTTCCGGCGAGCTTGTCGACGCGACGCGCACCGAGTGCGACGTCGGCACCGGCCTCGGCGAATCCCTGAGCGAAGGCCACCCCGAGACCCGACGACGCGCCGGTCACGATGGCCACCTTGCCGGTCAGGTCGAACATGTCGAGCAGTGACATCGGTGTCTCCTTTGACAACGTGGGAGTTCTTCTCAGAACCAGTTGGGGTTGGCGTCGAGAGTAGTGCGGTCGAGTTGGGCGAGGAGGTCGAACTGGGCACGCGTCTTGGGCAGCTCGTAGCGGTAGAAGTACTGAGCGGCGGCACGTTTGCCGTCGTAGAAGTCCCCCTCGCGGTCGCCGACGGCCAGCAGTTGCTCCAGCCACATCCAGGCGATCACGACATGTCCTGCGGCCTCGAGGTAGACCGTTGCATTCGCCAGCGCCAGAGCCGGATCGCCCGGCGACCACACCGCGACGGTGACCTCGACGAGCCGGTCAAGAGCCGCTTTCAATGAGGTCGCGTAGTCAGCGGATACCCCACCGGCCGCGCCGGCGCGCTCGATGGTCGCGGTGATCGTCTCGACGAGCAGTGCCAACCCGGCACCGCCGCGCATGATCACCTTGCGGCCCAACAGGTCGAGACCGTGAATGCCGTGCGCACCTTCATGAATGGGGTTGAGCCGGTTGTCACGGTAGTACTGCTCGACGGGGAATTCGCGTGTGTAGCCGTATCCGCCGAGTACCTGGATCGCGAGCTCGTTGGCGGTCAGGCACCACTGCGAGGGCCAGGACTTGGTGATCGGGGTCAGGACGTCGAGAAGCAGTTCGGCGCGTGCGCTTTCCTCCGCGTCGCCGGTCTGCTGCAGATCGACGAGCTTGCTGCTGTAGAGGCCGAGCGCCAATCCGCCTTCGACGTAGGACTTCTGGGCGAGCAGCATGCGCTTGACGTCGGAGTGCTCGATGATCGGCACCGGTGCCGACGTCGGATCCTTCTGGTCCACCGGCCGGCCCTGGGTGCGCACCTTGGCGTACTCCAGCGACGCCAGGTAACCGGCGTATCCCAGTGCTATGGCCATGAGCCCGACGCCGATACGGGCTTCATTCATCATCTTGAACATGTACGACAGGCCACGGTGTTCCTCGCCGACCAGATAGCCGACCGCGCCCTCGCCCTTCTCCCCGAAGTTGAGCAGGCAGTTGGTGGTGGCGTGCTGACCCATCTTGTGGTTGAGGCCCACCAGGGAGACGTCGTTGCGTGTGCCGTCGGCGAGGTATTTGGGCACGATGAACAGCGAGATCCCCTTGACGCCCGGGCCGCCGCCGGGACTCTTTGCCAAGACCAGATGCACGATGTTCTCGCCGATCTCGTGATCCCCGGCCGAGATCCACATCTTGGTTCCGGTGATGCGGTGACTTCCGTCGTCGGCGGGCAGTGCGCGGGTGGTGATGTCGGCCAGCGACGATCCGGCCTGCGGTTCCGACAGGCACATCGTGCCGAAGAAGCGCCCCTCCACCATGGGGCGCACCCAGGTCTCGATCTGCTCCGGGGTGCCGTACTCGGTCAGCAGATTGGCGTTGCCGGTGGTGAGAAAGGGATACGACGACATTGCCGCGTTGGCCGCCTGGAACCACGCCATCGCGGCGCGGTAGACAACCGACGGCAGCTGCATACCGCCCAGGTCATCGTCGAATGGACCGGCCACCAAGCCGGCCTTGAGGAACTCGGTGACCCCGGTGGTCACCTCATCGGGCAGGACCACCTTTCCGTCGTCGCCGACATAGGGCTCGGCGACGTCACCGATCTTGTTGGCCGGCGCGAAGAGCTTGGTCGCCATGTCGGCGGACAGATCGAGGACCGCGTCGAAGGTCTCCCGCGAATGTTCGGCGAATCGTTCACGCGTGGTGAGGGATTCGACGTCGAGCCATTCGTAGAGCAGGAAGTCGAGGTCGCGGCGGGACAACGGTGTGGCCATGGGTCCTCCGGGTGATGCTGGCGGGCTCGGTTGTCCAAGCCCGGCGTGTCTAAGCGCTCGCTTAGTTCATAAGCACTCGCTTATACTGCCGCAGATGGACGTCCGGGGTCAACGTGGTTGAACGAATTCCCGAGAGTGCGGCGGCAACACGGATACGTGATGCCGCGATCGCCGCATTCGCCGAAGTCGGGTACGGGGCCACCTCGACGCGCCAGATCGCCAAGCGACTCAACATGAGTCCGGCGGCGATGTACCCGCACTACCGGTCGAAAGAAGAACTGCTCTATTCGATCGCGCTCGACGGCCACCGGGGTGTGCTGGCCGCGTTGCGTGGCGTCGACGACGTCACCGCCACATATCGCAGCCGGCTCACCTCCGTTGTCGAGAGGTTCGCCCGATGGCAGGCCGAGCACCACGAACTCGCCAAGGTGGTCCAGTACGAGCTGCACGGACTGACCCCGGCGCACTATCGGGCCATCACCCGGCTGCGTCGAGACACCGTCGACATCATCCGGCAGATCGTGCGTGGCGGAGTGGACTCCGGTGAGTTCGCGATCGACGACCCCGATGACGCGGTGCTTGCGATCTCGGCATTGTGCGTCGACGTGTGCCGATGGTTTCCCAGCCGCGAATACCGCGATCCGGTGCGCCTCGGCGCCGTCTACTCTGACATGGCCGCCCGGATCGTGCGCGCCTGATGGGGGTAGGGAAGCGGGGATGAGTGGACAAGCTGCAGGAGCAAGAACTTCGTGAGCTGATCGACTCCTGGGTGCTTCCTGGATTCTTCCTCATCGGCGACATCGAGGCTGCCGTGCAGGATTGGTGCGACGACGTCGGGGCCGACTCCGATGCGGCGCTCGGAATCCTCCAGGAGCGGTGGAAACAGCGCCTGGCCGAACAAACGACGTGGGCCGATACCGGTGACTACGGCAAGCTGTCGGCGGCGTTCGCCGAACTCACCGCGGCCGGGATTCTGTCCCGGATGAACTTCACCTGCTGCGCCACGTGTGCGACCACCGATATCTACGAGGAGCGCACCCCCAAGCCCGACGACTCCGATTCCTACGGCTATCGGGAATGGGCATACGTCTACTTCCATCAGCAAGACGCCGACCGTCTGGCCGAGCCCAATGCCCAGCTCTATCTCGGGTTCGGTGCCTTTCGGCCGCATCAGCAGTTGACCGAGTACGACACCGACACGCTGGTTGGTCAGCAGATCGTCGATGTGCTCCGCCGTCACGGCCTGGAGGTGACGTGGTCGGGAGATTGCGGTGAACGCATCCTCGTGGAGGTCGGTCAGTGGCGAAAGCCGTTGCCGTAACCGGTGTTCAGGTCGGTGACCAGCCCAGCATCGGTCCCAGGCGTTGGGCCATGTCGGTGATGATCTGGATGTAGTCGGGCTCGGTGAAGCTGAACGGCAGTGCGAAGGCGACGTCGTCGGTGCGTTGGAATCCCGCATGAGCGAGCAGGGTCTCGGCGATCATCTCCGACGGCCCGACGAAGTCGGGGGAGAAGAGCAGGCCGCGCGGCCCCGCCGGCGCGAGGGTCCGTTCGAGCCGTGACTGCCGGTACTGCTGATAGCGCTCGATCTGTTCCGGTGTGGCCGAATCGGTGGGAATGACGACCAATCCCTGTGAGACACGGGCACGTTCGGGATTGATGTGGTGGGAACGGTAGGCGTCGATGTGCTGGGCCTGCACGGTCGCGAAGTCGGTGCAGCCGCCGTCGGCGGTGACCACCGAGCTCGTCAGGTAGTTCAATCCGTGCTCGGCAGCCCAGATCGCCGAGTCCCTCATTCCGCCGTACCACACCCGATCGGCCAGGCCAGGGGAGTGCGGTTGGACTGTGCGACTGTAACTTTCGATGCCCACGGTGCCCTCGAAATCGCTCACCGGTTCGCCACGCAGGAATGACAGCAACCGCTCCACCCGCTGCTTGCTGAAATCCTCGATGTCGTAGGTATCGGGGTAAAGAGCGTGCTTGTAATCGTCGTAGCGCATCGGAGTGCCCACCGAGACACCGGGATTGAGCCGACCACCGGACAACAGGTCGACGGTGGCCAGATCTTCGGCGAGCCGGAACGGATTCTCCGGACCGAGTGGGATGACCGCGGTGCCCAACTCGATGCGGGAGGTCCGCTGGGTGGCTGCCGCCAGCACGGCGACCGGCGAGGAGATGCCGTACTGCAGGTGCCGATCCCGCAGCCACACCGAGTCGAATCCGAGTTCTTCGGCGAGTTCGATGATCCGTAGCGTCTGTTCGTGTCCGGCGGCCGGATCTGCCGGATCGAACAGGCCGATGGTGAGAAAACCCAATCGCTTCAGAGTCACTGTGCAATCCGATCCTGAGTCAATCCAGTTCGCCGACAAAGGTTTCGAGCCGCTTGATCGCCTCGGTCAACGCCTCTGACGATGCCGCGTAGGAGAGCCGGACGAACTGTTCGGCGCCTGCGTCTCCGAAATCCTTGCCGGGGGTGAGCGCGACGTGCGCATCGAGCAGGGCGTGTTCGCAGAACTCCGTCGACGTCAGTCCGGTCTCCGTGACATCGATGTAGACGTAGAAAGCGCCGTCGGGAATCACCGGCACCGGCAACCCGCAGCGTTGCAGTCCGTGGAGCACCAGTCGACGACGATCGGCGAACTGCGCACGCCAGGATTCGGTGAGCGCCAACGACTCCGGCGTGAAGCAGGCCAGTGCCGCGAGCTGCGCCGGGGTGGACGGGCAGACATAGAAGTTCTGTGCCAGTCGTTCGAGCACCCCGACGAGGTCGGGTGGCACGATGCACCACCCGAGGCGCCAGCCGGTCATCCCGAAGTACTTGGAGAAGCTGTTGATCACCACCACGTCGTCACGTTCGGCGAGCACGCTTCGCGGTGGGTTGCCGTCGGCGTCGGGATCGGACAGGCCCAAGTAGATCTCGTCGACGATGGACCAACCGCCGAGCTCGGTCACGGTGTCACACAGGGAAATCAGCTCGTCGTAGGGCACCGAGGTACCCGTCGGATTCGACGGGGTCGCCACGATCATTCCGCGGGTGGTCGGTTCCCACGCGTCGGCCACCGACGCGGTGGTCAGCTGAAACCGTGATTCGACGGTAGTGGGCACCAATTGCACACGCGCACCGAAACTCTCGGCGAACTGACGGTTGCACGGATACGACGGATCACCGATGATCACGCCGTCGCCGGGATCGATCAGCGCGGCACAGCACAGCAGCAGGGCAGCCGAGGCGCCCGAGGTCACGGCCACCCGGGCCGGGTCGACGTCGGCGCCGAAGTGCTCGCCGTAGAAACCGGCGATCCGCTCGCGCAGTTCCGGAGTCCCCAACGCGTCGGTGTAGGCCAGGCGCCGACCGTCGGTGAGCTCACGCATCGCGGCGAGGAAGGCCGGCGGTGCCCCGAAGTCTGGTTCGCCGAGGTTGAGCCGGATGACGTCGTGACCCTGCGCCGTCACCGCGGCCGCGCTCTTGGCCACCTCCATGGCATAGAACGGCGCGACCGCGGCGCCACGTCGGGAGATCCTCATGACGTCATCCTCATGACGTCATTGTGCGCGCCGGGTTCAGTTGTCCGGAATCCAGTTGAAGGTGTCGGGGTCCGGACCGCGTCGCTTGTCGACGTTGAGCCCGTCGATGGCGGCGATCTGCTCCGGTGACAACTCGAAGTCGAACAGCTCGAAGTTCTCTCTCACGCGCGCCGGGGTGACCGACTTCGGGAAGACGATGTCGCCGCGCTGGATGTGCCAGCGCAAGGTGACCTGCGCGGTGCTGCGGCCCACCTGCTCGGCGATGCTCACCAGGACCGGATCGTCGAGCACATCACCCTGGGCGATCGGCGACCACGCCTCGGTGGCGATACCGTGCTCGGAGTTGAACGCGCGCAACGCATCCTGGCTGAGGTAGGGGTGCACCTCGATCTGGTTGACGGCCGGCACCACGTCGGTCTCGTCGAACAGTCGCTGCAGGTGATGCTGCTGGAAATTCGACACCCCGATGGCACGCGCCTTGCGGTCGGAGTAGATCTTCTCCAACGCCTTCCACGTCTCGACGAAGTCGCCGACCTCAGGCAGCGGCCAGTGGATGAGGAACAGGTCCACCTGGTCGAAACCCAGCGCGGCGAGGGTCTCGTCGATGGCGCGCTGTGCGTCGTCGTAGGAGTGAAAACCGTTGTTCAGCTTACTGGTCACGAAGATCTCGTCGCGCGGTAGACCCGACGCGGCGACCGCTTCACCGACGCCCTTCTCGTTGCGGTACATCTCGGCGGTGTCGACGTGCCGATAGCCGACCTCGAAGGCGGCCAGCGTGGCGTCCTTTGTCTCGTCCGGCTCGATCTGGAAGACGCCGAAGCCCAACTGCGGGATGGTGACGCCGTTGTTCAGGGTGATATTCGGAACTGTCATCGTCGGGTGAGTCCTTTCGGTTCGTGCGGAAACGTGCGGGCTACGGAACAAGCAGGATCTTGCCGCGGCCATGGGCTCCGGCCAGGCGCTCGAGTGCCTTACCCGCCTCTGTCAAGGGAAAGGTCTCGTCGACCTCGGTGATCAGTTCGCCCGACGCCGCGGCCGCGATCAGCGGCTCGGCGGCCGCCCGCCGTCGTGCTCGGCCGTCCGGTGTGCCACCGGTGAGCAGCGCAATGCCGTCGTCCGCGCGGCCGAACGCGGCGATACTGGCGATCTTGGCGGGATCGTCGACAAGCTGTAGTGACACATCGATCGCCTCGTCGGTGCCCACTGTGTCGGCGACGAGGGTGACCGGTGCGTCGGTCGCGGCGATCACCCGGTCGAGCAGGCCGTCGCCATAGGCAACCGGTACGGCTCCGATCGACCGGATGAAGTCGTGATTACGTGGACTCGCGGTGGCGATCACCTGCGCGCCCTTGGCCACGGCCAACTGGATCGCGATGGTGCCCACGGCGCCGGCCCCGCCGTGCACCAGCAGGACATCCGAGGAGCCGACGCCCAGCGTTTCGACGAGGTCGGTGGCGGTCACGCCCACCAGCAGCAGGCCGGCGGCATGCTGGTCGTCGAGTTCGTCGGGCAGCGCGTGCACCGACGACCGATCGACCACCAGCTCCTGCGCATAGGTGCCGTCGGCCGGATAGACGACGACCCGGTCGCCCACGGCCACGTCGTCGACGCCGTCACCCACTGCCGAGACCACGCCCGCAGCCTCATTGCCCACCTTGAGCGGCAGCGCGGACTCGTCGGCGCCCATCGCCCCGGAGATCCGTTTGAAGTCGATCGGATTGGTTCCGATGGCAGTGGTGGCGACTTGCACCTGGCCCGGCCCCGGGTGTGGCGGCTCGACGTCGGTGACGGTCAGTGCATCGGTGGGTTTTCCGTAGGCTTGCGCGATCACAACAGTCGACATGTGAGGTTCAAGGTCGCCGCGCGGGCCCGGTATTCCCGACGGCGCCCATTGCACTCACTCCGTGCGGAACCACGCTTCGGCGTTGCCGCTCAGCGCCTTGCTGATCCGCAACGCCGACGTCTCTGACAGTCCGTCGGGGAGCGCATCGGCGGAAAACCAAGCGACATCGGTGTTCTCGTCGTCGGCGGCATGCGGATCACCACTGATGTAGCGCGTGAGGAAGCACACGTCGAGATATCGGGTCTGGTCGCCATTGGGGTAGACGATCATGGGCGTGACATCGACGCTGGTGAGTCGGATGATCTCCGCGGTCACGCCGGTCTCCTCGGTGATCTCCCGGCGAGCCGCGACGGCGGGCTCCTCGCCCGGCTCGAGGACGCCGGAGACCACCGCCCATTCGAGGGTGTCGGCGCGGTGGGTGAGCAGGACGCGTCCGGCGTCGTCGACGATCACCGCGCTGACCCCGGTCAGCCACAAGGGCTCGTGGCCAACATGTCGTCGCAGCTCCAGGATGAACTCAGGGATCGGCATGACGACCATTGTGGCCGACGTCGGGGTAGTCCCTGAACTTTCCCCGATCTGTTGGTCTGTGGGGTGATTTCTCGTTTCGGAGCACCCACAGTGGAGTCATGACCACATCACAGAGTGAAAAAACGCAGTCCCTCGGATTCTGGAAGATCCTCGCGATTATTGCGATCGTTATCGTCGCGCTTACGATGATCGGGCCGCTCCTCAAAGGGCTGTTCTGGATCGCGTTGATCGGGCTCGCCGGGTACGGCGGATACATGCTGTACCGCACACGTTCGAGCTGACGCATTACCGAATGAAATTGTCAAAGATATTGCGCTGGTTGCGATCACGGCCGTAGACAATTCGACGACCATCTGATCGGTGGATATGTCAATCAGGCCGATCGGCGACTACGATGTAGTCGTGCTCGAGCAACGGTGGGGATCGGAATCCGGCGAAACGCTGACAGCGCCGACCGTGCTGCGTCCACGAATGTTCGCGCATGGCAACGCTGCTCGACTCGCCGTGACCGATCGCGACGCTCCCGATCGCGCGGGCTCTGATCGGCGGGACATCACCGAAATCCCCATTCTCGATCGGCTCGAACGTATGTCGATCTCGGCGAACCGCGTCGCCGACGAAGCGTCTATCCCGGGGGAGGTCGTCGTCGAACTCGATCGGGATATCTGGCGACCGGCCACCGCGCCCGGCTATCTGAAGTTGTTTATCGCCGATCGCGGAAATGAAGGAACGATAGCCATCGTCTTGACTCGATTCATCGTCGACCATCTCGTCGATGTCTCGTCTCTCCTCGACCACGCATGTGTGGAGACCCGGTCTCTACCGGAATGGGATGAGCACGAGGTGACGCGCACACCGGCCGGCTACCGAACCGAGGGCACCTCGTTGCAGACCGGAACTTACCTCGGCGACGACCAGAGGTGGTTCTGCGCCATGCGGTACGCCGCCTATCGGCGCGGCAACGTGGCCTACCTGCTGCACGCGGCCGGTACCGCGCCGGCTCGTGAGGGCGCGGAGTTCCGCGGCGCGATCGCCCGCGGTGTCGGAACCGTCGCACTCGACGACTGAAGCCGGGGGATTTCATGGTGCATCGAACCGATCGAGTCGACGATCTGGAAGCCGCGCTGGCGGCGACGGCGGAGTTTGCCCACGACCCCGAGGACGAGGGGTGGATGACCGCCGACGCATCTGGTCAGCGGCTCTACGTCCGCCTCGGCGACTTCCCCGACGAAGACCTCTGGTCTTTGTGGCTCGGCGACGGACGCTGGATGGACTTCACCGTGCCGCCGGCCCGGTGGGCGCTGCGCATCTCGGGTCCGCAATGGCCCGACAGCGCCCGGCCTCGGCTGGCCAAAAACGAATTCCACGACTGATCAGAGCGAGAGATTGTCTACGCTCACGCCATGCCGGCAGTGATAGCGACGATCAGCCTCAAAGGTGGCGTGGGCAAGACCACGCTGACCGCGGGTGTCGCCGAATTCCTGTCCGGCGTGTTCGGTAAACGGGTTCTGCTGATCGACCTCGACGCCCAGACCAACCTCACCACCATCATGATCGGCGAACAGCGCTGGCTCGAGTGCAACTCCCGCGGGCACACCATCGCCACCCTGTTCTCCGACGTCCTGGACGGGCGTACCGAATTTGATCTCGACGCCACCTGCCAGCGTGTGGTATCGCCGGTGGCCGAGGTCACCGGCGTCGACCTGTTGCCGTCGTCGCTGGATCTGATCGACCTGCAGGAGGAGCTGTCGGCCAAACGGGTCCTGGCCGATGACCACCTCGCGGTGGTCGAAGTGCTCGGAACGGCGGTCCGTTCGATTGCCGATCGCTACGACTACATCCTCATCGACTGCCCGCCCAACGTCGGCCCGTTCAGTCTCAACGGCCTCGCCATGGCCGACGCCTACCTGATCCCGACCATTCCGGATGTGTTGTCCACGTACGCGATTCCGCACATCCAACGGCAGGTGTCGGAGTTCGGCGACGAAATCGGGCGTCGGATAACCGAACTCGGTGTGATCATCACCAAATACCGTCCGGCGTCGGCGTTGCACACCGAAACGGTCCGACGACTACGCCGCGATCCGGCGATCCAGAACGTGCTGCCGCACTACCTCCACGAAGGCAATGCCGTCGGCGCCGCCGCACAATTCGCGCCCTATCCGACGCTGCGGGCCAAGTACGGCTACCACGGCCATTTCGATCAGTTCCGAAATGTCACGCAGGCCATCATGATCGAGGCCCAGGCGAAGATCGGCTGAACCGATCGTTCTCGGCAGGCCTCTCGTCGACCAGCTCCGACGGTGCGGTCATCGAACCGTCGGCGGCAACGGCTGCCAGTTCGGCACCCAGTGATTCTTCGGGCAGCTGCTCAGGAGTCGACGTGCGCCTGCTGACGGTGAACAGCGACGCGATCGCGCCGATGATCGAGCACACGATCGCGAAGGTGAAGGCCGCGGTCAAGCCGTCGGAGAACGGGTTGGTGATCAGGTGCGGGAAGAAGTCCAGCCCGGTCAGATGCTGCTGATCAGCTGCCGGAAGGCTCGAGAGATGTTCACCCAGAAGCTCTTTGACCGGGTTGTAGCCGAGGAAGGCGGCGAACAGCACGGCCACCGCGGGCAGTCCGGCGATCTGCGCTGCCTGATCGGCCGGCACGCCGTTGGCGGTGAGACCCGCAGTCATCGTTGCGGGCAGATGCGCCGAGAGCCCGCTGATCATCAGACTGAAGAACAGTCCGATCGAGAGCACCATGGCGGCGTTCTGGAACGTGGTCATCATGCCGGCGCCGGATCCGCGGGCGTCGACCGGCAGGCTGTTCATCACCTCGGCGCGGTTGGGCGAGGAGAACAGGCCCATGCCGACACCCATCAGGAACAGGACCGCGGCGAAGGCGACGTAGTTGAAATCCACCGGCATGGCGATCAATGCACCGAAGGCGACGGCGGTCAGCACCATGCCCGACACGGTGAACCACTTGGTGCCCAATCGATCCGAGAGCGCACCGGACACCGGTGCGAGCACCAGGAAACCGATCGTCATCGGGATCATGTAGATCGCCGACCACAGCGGTGTCTGCTCGAAGTTGTAGCCGTGCTGCGGAAGCCAGATGCCCTGCAACCAGATGATCAGGATGAACTGCAGTCCACCGCGGCCGATCGAGGCCATCAGGTTGGCCAGGTTGCCGAAGGTGAATGAGCGGTTCTTGAACAGTGCGAGGTTGAACAGAGGGCTTTCCACCCGGGTCTCGATGACCACGAAGATCGCCAGGACGATGCCGCCGCCGATCAGGCAGGACAGCACCGAAGGACTGGTCCAGCCCATGCTGTGGTCGCCGTAGGGCTGGATGCCGTAGGTGATGCCGACCAGCACCGCGATGAGGCCCACGGCGAAGGTGATGTTGCCCCACCAGTCCATCTCGGCGTGCTTGCGCACTCCGGTGTCGCGCAGCTTGAGGTAGGCCCACACCGTGCCGATGAGGCCGAACGGCACGGAAACGAGGAAGATCAGGTGCCAGTGGATGGGCGCCAGCAGGCCACCGACGAGCAGTCCGAGGAACGATCCGGCGACCGCGGCGACGCCGTTGATGCCCAGTGCCAGGCCGCGCTGCTGCGGCGGGAAGGCGTCGGTGAGAATGGCCGAGGAGTTGGCCATCAGGAAGGCTCCGCCCACGCCCTGGATGACCCGCCAGAAGATCAGCCAGATGGCCGCCTCCGAACCGTCGAACCAGGTGATGGCCAGGAACACCGACGACACGGTGAAGATCGCGAAGCCCATGTTGTACATGCGCGCCCGGCCGTACATGTCGCCGAGGCGACCGAAGCTCACCACCAGCACCGCGGTGACGACGAGGAAACCCATCATCATCCACAGCAGATAGCTGGTGTTCTGCGGCAGCAGCGGGTTGAGGTGGATGCCGCGGAAGATGTCGGGCAGCGCGATCAGCACGATCGAGCTGTTGATGGTGGCGATCAGCATGCCCAAGGTGGTGTTGGACAAGGCGATCCACTTGTAGTGCGGTCCGAGATCGGCTGCGGTCACCGGCGGCGCGTGGGTGGTGCTCGTGTGAGTGGGGCTCTGAGTCATGAGGTCTCCGTGGACTTGTGGTTCTGGAGTTCCGGGTTTCGGAGTTCTTGGTTTCGGGGTTCCGGGTTGGCGAGCGCGCCCGCCAGCAGTGCTGTGCCGCGTAGGACGGTGTCCCGGTCGGCCGGAGCGAGTCCGGCCAGTGCTCCGGTCAGCACTTTGGCTTTCACCGTTTGGGCGTTGGTGATCAGCTCGATGCCCTCGGTGGTGGCCGAGAAGAGCCGGGCACGAGCGTCGTTCGGGTCGATTTGACGCTCGATGAAGCCGGATTGCTCGAGGCTGGCAACGATGCGCGACATGGTCGGAGCGCTGACCGACTCGCGCTCGGCGAGTTCACATAGACGAACGGGGGAGGACTGGATGATCGTCCAGAGTGCCGACGCGGTGCCTGCGGTCAGTGAGCCGGATGCGATGGCCCGCAGGGTCCGCGAGATCCGCGTCAGGTCGCGATACAGCGTCGCGATGTCGGCGGTGATGGTGTCGGCGGTGATGGTGTCGGTCATGCCGGGCCACCCCTTCCTTCGTCTCCCTAAGTAGATTAGTTGTGTATAGCTAAGTAATCGAATGGTAAATGCAGGTTGGCGCGTTGATCGCAGCCCATCGGCGTCTCGGTCGGGACACGAAACCCCCCGTTCAGGGGTGTGCAGACCCCAGCCGGGTAGCGTGGAACTCGTGGTGTAGATCACTGCCACACGAATGGTCGGACAACTCAGGAGGGCTTCGATGCTGGGATTGGGAATCATCGGGTGGATCATCATCGGCGGCCTTGCGGGGTGGATTGCCAGCAAGATCATGAAGACCGACGCGCAGCAGGGTCTGCTGCTGAACATCGTGGTTGGTATCGTCGGCGGCCTCATCGGCGGCTTCCTGCTGAAACTTCTGGGGGTTGACGTCAACGGCGGCGGGCTGATCTTCAGCTTCATCACCTGCCTCGCCGGTGCGTGCCTACTGATCTGGATCGTGGGACTCGTTCGCGGTCGATCCAAGGTCTGAGCGCGTCTCACGCACTCGACTGAGCACCTCTCGTCGGTACGTTGGACATCATCACGACATCCGACGCACCGACGAGAGGAAAGCACATGACGCAGGTCGCCATCATCGGAGGACACGGCAAGATCGCGCTGAAACTGGCCAAGTATCTGGCCGAGCGCGGTGACAAGGTCACCTCGATCATCCGTAACTCCGCGCAATCCGACGACATCGCCGCCACCGGAGCCGAACCCCTGGTCGCTGACGTCGAAACCCTCGATACCGCTTCTCTCGCATCAGTTCTCGCCGGCAACGATGTCGTCGTCTGGTCGGCCGGCGCCGGCGGTGGCGATCCGACACGCACCTACGCCGTCGACCGGGATGCCGCCATCCGATCCATGGAAGCCGCGCAGTCGGCCGGGGTCCGCCGCTACGTGATGGTCTCCTACTTCGGCGCCGGACCCGATCACGGAGTGCCCGAAGACGATTCGTTCTATGCCTACGCGCAGGCCAAGGCCGAGGCCGACGAGGCACTCCGCAAGACCCCGCTGGATTGGACCATCCTCGGCCCGGCCCGCCTGACCGACGATGAGGGGACCGGCCGCATCGCCGTCGGCGGTGACCGGTCGTCGTCGTCGGAGGTCAGCCGCGACAACGTCGCGCAGGTGGCTGCGGCGGTGATCGCAGCACCGACCACCGTCGGGAAGACCATCGAATTCACCGACGGAGAAGTCCCCGTCGACGAGGCGATCGCCGGCTGAGACTGCGACATGAACTCCGCGGTCCTCGACCGGCTGCGCACAGTGGTCGGCGACTCGCACGTCATCGTCGAACCCGACGCGATGTCGGGTTACCTGACCGACTGGACCGGCCGATGGACCGGCACCGCCGACGCGGTGGTGCGACCGGCCGACACCGCACAGGTCGCCGAGGTGATGCGCATCTGCTCCGACGCCCGCGTGCACGTCTGTGTCCAAGGCGGCAACACCGGGCTGGTGGGCGGGTCGATTCCGCCGGCCGACGGGGCCGGTCCGATGATCGTGCTCAGCACCACGAGACTCACCGACATCGATGACGTCGACGACGTCGGTCGTTGCATCGGTGTCGGCGCCGGCGTCACGGTCGACGCGATCGACCGCGCAGCGCAGAACAACGGCCTGGCCTTCGGCGTCGACCTCGCCTCGCGTGACTCGGCGACGGCGGGTGGGGTGGTGGCGACCAATGCCGGCGGCGTCCGGATGATCCGCAACGGCAACACCAGACACCAGGTGCTGGGCGTCGAGGCCGTGCTCGCCGACGGGCGAGTCCTTCGGCGGTGGGCCCCGCTGGTGAAAGACAATGTCGGATACGATCTTCCGGGCTTGATCACCGGCAGCGAGGGCACGCTGGCGGTGATCACCAGGGTCCTGTTCCGGCTCGTCGTCCCGGCCACCGAGACCACCGTGGTGGTGGCAGCGGTCGACGAGATCGGCGCCGCCATGGCGCTGATCGGACGAATGTCGCAGCGTGCGTTGAGGATCGAGGCAGCCGAGTTCATGACCGAGGCGGGTATCGAACTCGTCCACCAGCACGGCGCGCGTCGGCCGGTCGCGGGCACGGCGCCCTTCTTCGTGCTCATCGAGGTGTCCGGGGCCGGTGACGTGCAGGACACGGTGCTCGGCGTTCTGCAGGATGCCGACGGGATAGTGGACGCAGTCCTGGAACCGGGCCCGGCCCGAGCGCTGTGGGCCGCGCGGGAAGGGCACACCGAGGCGATCTCGAAGTCCACCACGTCGCCGGTGGTCAAACTCGACGTCTCGTTTCCGCTGCGGGCGCTGGCGACAGCGGTCACCGAACTCGGCGGCATCGCCGACACGCTCGACGTCGTGTGCCGGCCCATCCTCTTCGGCCATCTCGGCGACGGAAACGTCCACGTCAACCTCCTCGACGTGCCACCAGACCGCGTCGAGCAGGCCACCGTGGCGGTCTTCGGCATCGTGGCCGCCCACGGCGGGAGCATCAGCGCCGAACACGGCATCGGCCGCGCCAAGGTCGGCTATACGCAATTGGGCCGCTCCGAGGTCGACCTCGCAGTGATGGCCGGCATCAAGGACACGCTCGACCCGTCGGGGTTGCTGAATCCGGGCGTGCTGTTCGGATAGTCGTCGAATCTGCACACGACCGACACTGCACAACCGACCCTGCACGACCGCCCGATTGCTGGGACGATTCTCCGGTGAGCAACGCCACCGCGCCCAGCCCCGCACTCAACGAACTGGCCGCCCGCTGCGGGGTGGCCACCAGCTACGTCGGCTGGGATGAGCTCGATCATGCGGTGAGCACCGAAACCATTGTCTCCGTGCTGAAGTCGCTCGGTATCGAGGCCCACGATGACGCCTCGATCGCCGCGTCGCTGGCTGATCTGGAGCTCGCGCCGTGGCGTCGGATGCTGCCACCGGTCACGGTGGTGACCGAAGGGACGCCACGCACCTTCAACGTTTACGTGCCGCACGGGGATCCCGTGGATGTCTGGGTGGTGACCGAGGACGGAAGAACTGTCGACGTCGAACAACTCAACGTCTGGGTGGACCCACGCGAGGTCGACGGTCAGCTCACCGGATGTGCGACCTTCGCGGTCCCGGCCGACCTGGAGCCGGGCTATCACGTGATCAAAGCGCTCGACCCGGTTCGCGACGTGAGCGCCTCGGCACCGCTGATCATCACCCCGGCGCGGCTGAGCACCGCCGATCGCCTGGCCGACCATCAACGGTGGGGCCTGGCGATCCAGCTCTACTCGGTCCGGTCGTCGCGCTCCTGGGGCGTCGGCGACTTCGCCGACCTGGCGATGATCTGCGCGATCGCCGCCGGCGATTACGGCGCCGACTTCGTGCAGGTCAATCCGCTGCACGCCGCGCAGCCGACCGCGCCCATCGAGGCGTCGCCCTACCTGCCGGTGACCCGACGCTTCGTCAACCCGCTCTACATCCGGGTCGCCGACATCCCGGAGGCCGCGGAACTGGGCAAACCGGGCCGCAAGGCGTTACGCAATGCCGAACGCGACTTCCACTCCGACAACCTCTCGGTGAAAAAGATCAAGCGCAACAAGGCGTTTCGCGCCAAGATGAAAGCGCTGTCACTGGTCTACGAGGTGCCGTTGAGTGCCGAACGCAAAGCCGAGTTCCGCGAGTTCCGCCACCGCGAGGGCAAAGGACTCAAACGCTTCGCCACCTGGTGTGCGCTCGTCGAGCGGTACGGCGTCGATTCGCCGAAGTGGTCGAAAGAACTGCAGGACAAGACCTTTGTGCGCAAGGCGCGACGTCGGCTGGCGACGCGGATCGACTTCTTCATGTGGCTGCAGTGGATCTGCGACTCCCAACTCGCCGCCGCGCAACGGACCGCGCTGACGTCGGGAATGGCGATCGGGGTGATCGCCGATCTCGCAGTCGGCGTCGGCCGCCACAGTGCCGACGTGTGGTCGCTCGGCGACGTGCTGGCCACCGGCGCCACGGTGGGCGCACCACCGGACGGCTTCAACCAGCAGGGGCAGGGCTGGGATCAGCCGCCGTGGCATCCGGTGAAGCTGGCCGAGGCCGGGTACGAGCCGTACCGGGACATGCTGCGCACCGTCCTACGGCATGCCGGCGGACTGCGCGTCGACCACATCCTCGGCCTCTTCCGACTGTGGTGGATTCCGGATGGCAAGGGACCCGCCGACGGCACCTACGTTCGGTACGACCACGACGCACTGATCGGCATCCTGGCGCTCGAAGCCCAACGCGCCGACGCCGTCGTGATCGGCGAAGACCTCGGGGTCTTCGAGCCGGTCGTCCAGGAATCGCTGTCGGCGCGCGGCATCCTCGGCACGTCGATCCTGTGGTTCGAACACGGCCCGACGGCTGCGATCCCGCCGGAGGAGTACCGCAAGCTCTGCCTGACCTCGGTGACCACCCACGATCTGCCGCCGACCGTCGGCTATCTCGCCGGCGACCACATCGAACTGCGTTCCCGGCTGGGTCTGCTGGAGACCAGCGAGGAAGCCGAACGCGAACGCGACGCAAAGGATCGCGATGCCATCCTGGCGATGGCATACGAGCGAGGGCTCCTCGACGAGGACACGCCACTGAGCGATCCGCGGACCGTCGAGGCGCTGTACCGGCTGATCGCGCAGACACCGTCGCAGTTGCTGAGCGTGGCACTCGTCGACGCCGTCGGCGAGCGCCGAATCCAGAACCAGCCAGGCACCAACTCCTCGCAATACCCCAACTGGTGCATACCTCTGGCCGACGACCATGGTGACGTGGTCCTCGCCGAGGATCTCGCAGGCAATGCGCGGTTCGCGAGTCTTGTCGCTGCACTGCGTTGCTCGTAATGTCCTGATCCGAGCCCCGGAGACGGTGTGCTCGAATACGCTGGGCAGGCATGAACGCTGAGAACGAGCCACGCATCCTGATCACCACGTCCCGGATGCCGTTCGCGGTGGACGAGATCCACAAACTGGGGGAGACCGGTCGCGACGTCGTCGCCGGTGACACCTTCCGCGCCGCACCCGGTAGTCATTCCCGTGGGGCGTCGACCCACTTCACCTACCCGCCGCCCACGCAGGAGACCCCGCAGTTCATCGCGGCGATCTGTGAGGCGCTGCGCCGCTACGACATCACCCTGCTGCTACCGATGTTCGAGGAGGTATTCTACCTCGCCGCGCATCGCGACTTGCTGCTCGAAGCGCGCGACGGAGTGGAACTGTTCTTCCCGGACTTCGAGACCTTGCATCGAGTACACGACAAGGTCACGTTCACCGACCTGTGCCGCAGCCTGGATCTGCCGGTGGCCGAAACGATCACCGCGACATCGGACGAGGAGTTCGTCGAGGCCACCACCAAGTGGGACCACTGGTTTGCGCGGGCCGCATTCGGTCGCGGCGGACTCGACATCATCACCAACACCGGGCCGTTGGCCGGCGAAACCAGCGTCGACGCCATTCACCCGACGCCCGAATTTCCTTGGCTTGTCCAGGAATTCCTCCACGGAGTCGATCGCTGCAGCTGGAGCGTGGTTCACCACGGCGAGGTGGTGCTGCACTCCTGCTACGAGCATCCGCTGGCTATCGACAACCGCGGTGGCATCGTCTTCCAATCGGTGGATTCACCGGAGTCGCTCGAGGCCACCCAACGCATCGCGCGGGAACTGAACTGGCACGGACAGATCAGCTTCGACTACCTGGTAACCGACGACGGGGTGCACCACATGGTGGAGTGCAATCCTCGTCCCACCGCGGGATGCACCGTGGCCACCGCCGAGGAGTTCGATACCGCGCTCTTCGATCCGGGCCCGCTGGTCGTCGTGCCGCCCGGCCGCAAGAAGATGATCAAGGCGGCCGTGCTGCGTGACATCGTGATGCACCCGTCGCATCTGCGGGAGAACGTGGCGGCCGCCAAGGGGGCCGGGGGAGTCTACGATCAGCGCAAAGACCATCTGCCACTGCTGTATTCGGCGCTGTCGCTCCAGCACATCCTGGCCTACCGTAAACAATTGGGCATCAACCGGCAGAAGGGTGAGGAACTCGTCGCCACCCAGTTCTTCGACGTGCTGTGGGATGGCACGGCCATCACCTGACGATTGACAAGTGTGGTGCAGGTTACTGTATCCTTCGGTCACACATAAATGACCGGGAGGGTCCTGTGGCAACGGAGCTGGACGGTGCTGGACGCAGCGGTGGACCCGACGTCGAGGTATTGATCGTCGGCGCGGGGTTCGGCGGGATCGGCGCGGCGATCGAGTTCAAGCGTCAGGGCATCGACGACATCGCCATCCTGGAACGCGAGAGTGACCTCGGCGGCACCTGGCACGTCAATCACTACCCGGGCCTGGCGGTCGACATCGCGTCGGTGACCTACTCCTATTCCTTTGAGCCGAACCCGAATTGGTCGCGCCTGTTTGCGCCGGGGGCCGAACTCAAGCAGTACGCACAACACGTCGCCGACAAATATGACCTCAAGCGACACATGGAATTCGGCACGGTCGTGGACCGCGCGGAGTGGAACGACGACGACCAGTTGTGGCGGGTGTTCATCGACGGCGGGTCGTCGCGGACCTGCCGGTATCTGGTCACCGCGACCGGATTCCTCTCCCAGCCGTACACACCCGACTTCGACGGTATGGACACCTTCACCGGTGACGTCATCCACACCACCGCCTGGCGTGACGGGTACGACTTCACCGGCCGTAAGGCCGCGGTCATCGGTACCGGCGCCACCGCGGTGCAGCTGATCCCCGAAATCGCCCGCGACGCAGAACGACTCACGGTTTTCCAGCGCACCCCCATCTGGGTGGTGCCCAAACCCGACGTCGCCATCCCGCCCGTGGTGCGCAGACTCTTCGCGCGGGTTCCGCCGGTGCAGCGGGCCGCGCGCCTGGTCAGTACCTCGTTGCTCGAGGTGCTGATGGTCGCCGGCGTCTTGCACTTCAAGCAGCTCAAGCTCGGTAATCGTGGCGCTGCATTGATGGCCAAGGCGCACCTGCGCACGCAGGTTCGTGACCCGGAGACCCGTCGAAAACTATTGCCGCACTATGACTTCGGCTGCAAACGTCCGACCTTCTCCAACACCTTCTACCGTAGTTTCAATTCGCCGAAGGTCACGCTGGAGACCGACTCCATCGAGCGCGTCGAACCCGACGGCATCGTCACGGTCACGGGGCACAAGCACGAGATCGACACGCTGGTGCTCGCCACGGGGTTCAACCTGTGGGATGCCAACTTCCCGGCCATCACCGTGATTGGCAAGGACGGTCGGGACCTCGGAAAGTGGTGGCGCGACAACAGGTTCCAGGCCTTCGAGGGCATCACCGTGCCGTCGTTCCCGAACTTCCTCTCGCTCAACAGTCCGTACTCGTACAGCGGGCTGTCCTACTTCACCACCGTCGAATCCCAGATGAAGCACATCGCCCGGCTGTTCGGCGAGATGCGGCGTCGGGGATCTCGGACATTCGAGGTCACCCCGGTCGCCAACGACGCCTTCCTCGACAGGGTCACCCACGATCTGCAGTCATCGGTCTTCTACACCGGCGACTGCACCTCGGCCCGCAGCTACTACTTCAACCAACACGGCGAAGCCGCTCTGCTGCGGCCCAATTCGACGCTGAGCACCCACCGCGAGATGTCGAGCTACCCGCTGGACTCCTACGCCTACAGCTAGGCCGGTACCGTTGGTCATGCTGATCGAGTAGGTACCGAGCGGAGCGAGGCACCGTATCGAGATCTACCGCAACGTTTTTCGGTGCCGATAAACCCCGACTTTCGCTAGAAACGCCACTCACGCGTAGTGTTTCTCACGAGAAGCGGGGTTTTTGGTGAGCCGGCTGCGCACAGTCATCGTGGTGGCACGGGCTAGACCGGTTCCAACAGCTCCGGGCTGTTGTTGGCGACCCGGTTAACCAGCGGCGCGACCTCGCGGATCTCGATGGCAGCGGCGATGGCTTGGCTCGGCGCCGCGAACAGCTCGTCGGGCGCGGTCGCGTCGGGATCGAGCCAGGCATCCCAACTGCCGAACGGCATGATCAGCGGCATCCGGTCGTGGACCTCGGTCAACGCCCCGACCGCATCGGTGGTCAGGATCGTAGTGCTCAGCAGCGGTGGGGTGTCGGGTTCAGCGTCCCTGGGCCGCCACACCGACCACAGCCCGGCCATGAACAACCGGGTGCCGTCGCGTGGTGACATGAAGAACGGGATCTTGGTCGGCTTACCGTTCTCGCCGACCGGGCCCTTCTTCCACTCATACCAGCCGTCCATCGGGACCAGACAACGCTTGGTTTTCACCGCCGACCGGAACGAACTCTTCTCCGCCGCGGTCTCGGCGCGGGCGTTGAACAGCAACGGCCCTTTGCCGAGTTCCTTGGTCCACGGCGGCACCAGGCCCCAGCGCATTGCCCGGATCCGCAGGGTCGCGTCGTCGTCGGGCCCGTGATCACCGTCGGAATGTCGTTTGACCACGGTCATCACCGTGGTGGTCGGGGCGACGTTGTAGCTCGGCTTGGCGGGTGGCCCGTCGAGATCGGCCGGAACCTCGTTGACCGCGTCGATCTCGGCGGCCAGCTTGGCCGGGTCGGTGGTCACCGCATAGCGTCCGCACATGTCTCCATGTTGTCACGCGATGACGGCGCTCAAGCAGTGATGGCGGCGGTGATCGCTGAGGTCGCGGCGACGAGGTCGGCGGGCGCCAACGCGACCTCGAGACCGCGTTGACCAGCACTGCACAGGACCAGCGGCCACTGCAGAGCCGAGGAGTCGATGACGGTGGGCAACGCGGTTCGCTGGCCCAGCGGTGAGACTCCGCCCAGCACGTAACCGGTGCTGCGGGTGACCTTCGCCGGATCGGCCATCGTCGCCTTCGAGCCGCCGAGCGCGGCGGCCGCGGCTTTCATCGACAACATGCTCGGCACCGGCAGCACCGCCACGCACAACCGGCCGGACACGTCGATGACCAGCGTCTTGAACACTTGCTCGGGCGCTATGCCGAGCTCGGCGGACATCGCGGCGACGGCTTCGGCGCCGTAGTCGTCGTTACGACGATCGTGGCGGTAGCGGTGCACCGAGTGTTCGACGTCGGCCTGTGAGAGGGCGCGGATCGCGGGGGTGGCGGCCATGCCTTCCATCCAACCAGGCCGCTTACGAACGGCCGCCGCAGGAACAATCGAAACGGACACGCTGTTGTGCTCGGTGGATGCGACCCGATGGAGTGCCGAAGGAGGACCAACGCGATGAGCCCCAGCGCCCTGCTCGAACCGACGCGCGAGCCAATCGTCACGGCGAGAACGGCAGCCACGACGAGATCGGTAAACTCGACCCGTCCGTTCTATGACGTTGTGACCGTGATCGGGCTCGACGAAGGGATCGAAGTGGTCGAACCGAAGAAATCCGGCGGTGCCGGTTCGCAGGCCCCTCGCCGTGCCGACCCGGCGGAGTCCTCAGCCGACCTGACCGAGCGGTTCGAGCGCGACGCGCTGCCACTTCTCGACCAGATGTACGGGGCCGCACTGCGCATGACCCGCAATCCCGCCGACGCCGAGGATCTCGTGCAGGAGACCTACATAAAGGCGTTCTCGGCGTTTTCCTCGTTCCGCGAGGGCACCAACCTGAAGGCGTGGCTCTACCGGATCCTCACCAACACCTACATCAACGGCTATCGCAAGAAGCAGCGTCAGCCGGCGCAGTATCCGACCGATGAGATCACCGATTGGCAGCTCGCGGCGACCGCCGAGCATTCCTCGACCGGCCTGCGCTCGGCCGAGATCGAAGCGCTCGATGCCCTTCCCGACGACGACATCAAGGCCGCACTCCAGGAACTCCCCGAGGACTTCCGGATGGCGGTGTACTACGCCGACGTCGAAGGCCTGCCCTACAAGGAGATCGCGGAGATCATGGACACCCCCATCGGTACGGTCATGTCACGGCTGCATCGCGGCCGCCGTCAGCTGCGGGAGCTGCTGGCCGACGTCGCACGCGAACGCGGATTCAACCGCGCGCCGAAGAGCACTTCGTCGGAGAGCGGGGTAGCCCGATGAGCGACGTACGCGACAACCGGCCCGAACCCGACGGCGAGGCCGACATCGAGTTCGTGCAGCTCGATTGTTCCGCCGTGATCGCCGACGTCTGGCTGTTGCTGGACAACGAATGCGACGACGGCGCCCGTAGCCGACTGCAGCATCACCTCGACTCGTGCCCATCGTGCCTGGCGCACTACGGCATCGAGCGGCAGCTCAAGACCCTCATCAACCGCAAGTGTGGCGGAGACCAGGCACCGCAGGGGCTTCGCGACCGGTTGCGGCTGGAGATCCGCAAGACCGTCATCGTGCGCGAGACCACCTACACGACCGACGACTGACACTGCAGCACAACCAAACAGCAGCAGAAACGACGACACCCGGGTGATGATCACCCGGGTGTCGTCTGCTGAGCCACAGCTCAGGAATTCGGTCGCTTGCCGTGGTTGGCTGCGTTCTTCTTACGAGCCCGCTTCTTGCGTCCGCGCTTACCCATGACGGATCTCCTCACTGTTCACCGGCGTGTGTTGTGCCGGTTGCCGTCGTCGATTGTCGCACGTCGCCCCTGGTGAGCGAAAAACCGCCGGCAGCGCGATGGGATAAGTTTGAGCGCATGCCAGAAGACGTGCTCGAGTAACCGGCCGGTCAGCGGCCCAACCACCTCATGTCAACTCTCGCTGATCTTCTCGCCGAGCACACCACGTTGTCGGACTCCGATGCAGCCCACCTGCAGCGACTGGTCGCCGAATGGCAGCTGCTGGCCGACCTCTCCTTCGCCGATTTCCTGCTGATGGTGCGCTCCGACACGGGCGCGGTCGTCACCGTCGCGCAGTGTCGTCCCAATACCGCATCCACCGTGTATCCGACCGACGAGGTCGGCAGGCTCATGACCGGGGACCGCAAGAGCCAGATCGAACGTGCCTTCGCCGAGCAGCACATCCTGCGCGACGAGGACCCGACGTGGTTGGGCGCCACCGCGATTCGTCCGGAGGCGGTCCCGGTGGGGCATGCCGGTCGCGTGGTCGCCGTGCTCACCCGCGACACCGATCTCACCCATCCCCGGTTGCCGTCGCCGCTGGAACTCGCGTACCAGGATTCGGCGAATGATCTGTGCCAGATGGTCGCCGACGGCACGTTCCCGCAGCCCGAGGGCAACCCGCGTGGCCTCTCCACCCCGCGAGCCGGTGACGGTTTCGTGCGGGTCGACGCCACCGGCACGGTGATCTACGCCAGCCCCAACGCGTTGTCGGCCTTCCACCGCATGGGATGGACCGCCGAACTCGCGCACACCCAGCTGGCCGAGGTGACCGCGTCGCTGCTCACCGACCCGTTCGAATCGCAGGACGCCGCCCGGATGATCGAGGAGGCCTCCGGTGCGAGCGCGGCTCCCGACGGGCCGTATCGGGCGGTCGGGATGCGGATGGAAGCCGACGCCCGGCGTGCGACGGTGCTGATGCGTGCGGTTCCGCTACGGCCGCGGGGTGAAATCACCGGGGCGGTGGTGCTCATTCGCGACGTCACCGAGGTCAAGCGGCGAGATTTGGCGTTGATCAGCAAGGACGCCACCATCCGGGAGATCCACCATCGGGTGAAGAACAACCTGCAGTCGGTCTCGGCGTTGCTGCGTCTACAGGCCAGACGCACCTCGCACCCGGAGGCGCGCAGCGCGTTGGACGAGGCCGTGCGTCGGGTCGCCTCGATCGCGCTGGTCCACGAGTTGCTCTCGGGCAGCGTCGACGAGGAGGTCGATCTCGACGAGGTCGTCGACCGGCTCGTGCCCATCCTGGTGGACGTCAGTGCCGGCGGCGGCACGATGAGCGTGCGTCACCGGGACCGGCTCGGTGTATTGCCGGCCGAGCTGGCGATGCCCTTGGTGATGGTGCTGACCGAACTCATCCAGAACGCGATCGAGCACGGATTCGAGACCGCCGACGAACACGCTGAGCTGGCGAACGGTGTGATCGAGATCGTGGCCGACCGGGACGTCCGGGAAATGCGGATCAGCGTCCGGGACAACGGTTCCGGGCTTCCCGACGGGTTCACCGCGGCGAACTCCGAGCGTCTCGGTCTGCAGATCGTCAACACCCTGGTCTCCATCGAGCTCGGTGGTTCGATCACGATGGGGCCCAACCCGACCGGGCCGGGAACCCAGGTCACCGTCGTCGTGCCCTTGCATCGGCCCGAGCTCTAGTAGGGGACAGACGCTTTGGGCACCGAAAAGACGCTCTGGGCAACGAAAAAGACCCGGCCACCGGCCGGGTCTCTCGTGTACCCGCCGTCATCCGGCGGGTAAATCCGCCTAGACGCTGCTACGCGTACGGGTACGGGCGGTGCGACGCTTCAGCGCGCGACGCTCGTCCTCGCTCATGCCGCCCCAGACGCCTGCGTCCTGGCCCGACTCGAGTGCCCACGAGAGGCATTCGGCGGTCACCGGGCAACGGGCGCAGACAAGCTTCGCATCAGCGATCTGTGCGATGGCCGGTCCACTGGTTCCCACCGGGAAAAACAGTTCCGGATCCTCGTCGCGACAGATGGCCTTGTGGCGCCAGTCCATTCCTTCTCCTTAAGGTGCCCGCAGGCACCACTCGTCAGTGTGTATGTGGTTTGTGTGGCTGTAACCGGTGATTAACGCGGAGGTACCAAATGTTTCCGCGCTGTTGCTTGTGAATACTTTCACGAATCCAGGCGAAGTCAATGGTTGCCGGTTAACACGTGTGCAATATCACTTCGGTATTGACCGCTGTGGTCGGGGTGCTTGCACAAGGCCGCGCACCGATGTATTACTCTACGCCCGTTTGGGCCGCAATGCAGGGAGTTTTCGCAGGTGACCTGAGAGAATCCCAAGAGTCTCGTTCAGCGTTCGTTCGCCAGTCGATCCGTGGGCCAGGCCATCACTGGTCCGGCTGTGGAGCGAGTACCCTCAGCGCCTGCGCACGATGATGAAATTCCAGTTTCCGATGTGTGCCGATGTAGTCACCGTCCATCTGGACGTCGATCGGTTCTTCGGCGGTGAACCGGACCCACTCGACGTTGTCGTCGGCGTAGACATGCCGTCCGCGCGGCCGCCGGTGGGTGAGTAGGCGCGCGGCGAGCGGCAGATTGGTCGCCACCGATGTCGACGTGGCCGCGAACACGCCGAGTCGCCCGTTGTATCCGGTGGTCGGGTTCGTCCGAATCTCCCACGACCCCATGTACGTCCACGGGCTGGTGTTGCTCACGAACCCGAATCGCACGCCGGTGATCGGCTCGTGGTCGGGGACCTCGACGATGAAATCGGCCGGGTTGCCGGCCTGTCGCATGAAGCTGGAAATGGTGGTCCACAGATAGCGGCCGGGGGTGGCCGCCTTACCCGCGTGGCGCTTGTCCTCCATGGCATGCACCACCACGGCGTCCATGCCCATGCCGGTGTTGAACAAAAACCATCGGTCGGCGACGTGACCGAGGCCGATGGTGCGGGTCTGCCGCGTGTCGATCAGCTCGATGAGTTGGCGGGTGGCGAGCAACGGATCCCGCACGATGCCCAGAGTGCGGGCGAACACGTTGGCGCTTCCACCGGGGATGACACCGACCACCGGGCGTACCCGGGACGGATCGCTGCGGCTGGGGGCGTCGAGCAGGCCGTTGACCGCCTCATTCACCGATCCGTCGCCCCCGTGCACGATCACCATGTCGTAGCCCTGGGCGGTGGCCATCGCGGCCAGTTCGCCGGCGTGTCCCCGGTGGGTGGTGTGCTCGACGTCGACCCGCACATGCGCGCCCAAGGTGTGCACGAGCGCATCGCGCCCGGCGGCTGTGGTCGCCGTGGCGAAGGGATTGACGATGAGCATGACACGCACGACATCCGAGGATATGGGGTCGAGGTGTCATCGGCGCACCGACCCGGGGTCGGATGCTGTGGATCGGGCCTGACCCATAGGCTGGATGGGTGAGCACATCGACCGGTCAGCGATCCCGTGGCCCGCGTCCTGTTCTGCTGGCCGGCGCGCTGACTGCGGCCCAGGGCGCCATCGCCGTCGTCGTCGCACTGATCCTGGTGATCCGCCAACTCGCCGGACATCACGAAGATGCGGTGAGCGGCTTCGGCACCGCGGCGTGGTTCGGCATCATCGGCGGCGGCGTGCTCGTCGGAGGGCTGGCGTTGCTGTCCGGTCGACGGTGGGGTCGCGCCATCGCGATCGTCGCGCAGATTCTGTTGCTGCCGATCGCTTACGCACTGCTGACCGACAGTCACCAGCCATGGTTCGGTGTGCCACTTGCCTTGTGTGCCTTGACGATTCTCGTATTGATCTTCAGCCCCGCATCCATCCGGTGGCTGGCCGGGGATTACGAGCCCGACGGTGATCAACCCGGGAGTCACTGAGCCGACAGCTCCGGTTACTGCTGTGGCGGGTCTCGATGTGGCGACGACGACGCCCGGAGACCCGACGACACGCCCGCGCGGCCGTATGGTGGTCCCATGACGCGCGTGCTCGCCGTGGCGAACCAAAAAGGTGGCGTGGCCAAGACCACAACGGTCGAATCGCTGGGCGCCGCGCTCGCCGATCTCGACGTCTCGGTCCTTGTCGTCGACCTCGATCCGCAGGGCTGTCTGACCTTCTCGCTCGGCCACGACCCCGACCAGCTCGAGGCGTCGGTCCACGATGTGCTGCTCGGTGATGAGGAGATCGCCGACGTGCTGCTCGACACCGAGGACAACGTCACGCTGCTTCCGGCCACCATCGACCTTGCCGGCGCCGAGGCGTTGATGCTGATGCGACCCGGCCGCGAGTACGCGCTCAAACGCGCGTTGTCAGAGGTCGCGGAGGATTTCGATGTCGTCCTGATCGACTGCCCGCCGTCGCTGGGTGTGCTCACCTTGAACGGTCTCACCGCGGCCGACGAGGTCATCGTGCCGTTGCAGTGCGAGACGCTGGCGCATCGCGGTGTCGGGCAGCTGCTGCGCACCGTCCACGAGGTGCAACAGATCACCAATTCCGGACTCACCATGCTGGGTGCGGTCGCGACGCTTTTCGACGCGCGCACCACGCACAGTCGTGACGTGCTCTCCGACGTCTCCGACCGCTACAACCTGCCGGTGCTGGACCCGCCCATTCCGCGCACGGTGCGCTTCGCAGAGGCGTCGGCATCCGGAACGTCGGTGATGCGTGGCCGAAAGAACAAGGGCGCCAGCGCTTATCGCGATCTCGCGGAGAATCTGTGGAAGCACTGGGAAGCCGACGAGGACGTCCGCACCCTCTCCATGTGATCAGGCCGGAACGAAAATCAGGAAGGACGGAGCCCCGTCACGGTGGCACCCCACTGCTCGACGATGGTGTCGCCGAGTGCGCGTACGGCGATCATGCCGCTGCCGTATCCGTCCCGGGAGAACGCCAGCGTGCGCTGTTCACGTCCGGTCGCCGGGTCGCGGACGCTGATGCCGCTGCGGCTCGGTAGCAACAGCGAGGCGGCCATCACGCTGCCGGGGCCGAGCGTGCCGGGAACCTGGTACAGCGGGCGCATCGTCTGCCCGTCGAGCACGACGGTCGCGTTCCCGGTCCAGTACGTCGTCAGTCCACCGCTGGTCAGGGAGACCGACTCGGTGGGTGGCGCGATGGGCCCGTCGACGGAGTTGGAGCCGGTCTGTGCGCCGTCGGTGTTGTACTGCTTGATGGTCGGGCCGGGCGCCGGGGTCGGTGCCGGAATGGCGTTGCCGCCACCGTCGTAGACCGCGATCGCCGAGGTGCTCATGCCGATGAGAATCGGCGCCGGGCCGGTGGTGCGATCGGTGATCAACGACGACCCGTACTGCTTGACCTTCTCGTCGTTGTCGAGCACCGCCCCGAGAACGGTCAGGCGATAGCCGGGGTCGCCCGCACAGCGTTCGATGACCGCGATCCGGTCGCCGCCGACCGCAGACGAGAGCAACCGGCAGTTCGTGCGGCCGGGTTGCACGCCGGGCTTCACGGGCGCGTCGACGCGCCCGTATTCGATGCCGCGCACCAGGTTCGAGCCCCACGTCTCCAGGCGCGTGTCGCCCTGGGAGACGACGTAGCCGCCGTCGGCGACGAGCCGGACCGCTGAGTCGGCGTCGCTGCTGCGCGACCCGACCCGCTGCCCGGTGCCGGAGTCGAGTGCGGTGACCTCCCCGCAGCCGCGCGAATTCCGGTACACCGCAACGGTTTCGTCGTTGCTCGTCGCCCAAGCGGCGTTGACCCCGCACAACGGCAGGTCGCGTCGGTACAGCCAGCGGATGTCACCGGTGAGCGGGTCGCGTCCGGTGACCTGCCCGTTGTCGCCGGTGATCACCACCGACCGGCCCAGCGTCGGAACCTGCGTCGCCGAGGATGTCGCCCGCCATGCCGGAACCACTCGCTCGGGTACCGAGGACGCCGACGCCACCTCCGGAGCCTGCGTCGACGGCTCGCTCACGGTGTGCCGTGCCGGGCTGACCGACCACACCAGGGCACCACCGATGGCGACCACCACCACGATCGCGATGCTCACCAGGACATCGACGCGGGTACGGCGTTCGGGCCGGACCCGCACGGCGCGGCGGGCAGGCGCCGACGGTGTGGGGGACATCGGTGTGTCCGGCACGACCTACTCGGCGGAAGCGGCGGCCGGGCTGGAGGCGGCGGCACCGGCGGAGGCGCCACCGGAACCACCGCGACGGCGACGACGACGACGGCGGGGTGCATCGCCGGAAGCGCCCTCGGAGGAACCGGATTCGGTGCCACCCGCGGTCGGGGCAGGGCTCTGATCCGACGATGCGGCAGCGGCGCCACCGGCCTGCCCGCCACGGGTACGACGACGGTTGCGGTCGGTCTTGGTGCGCTCACGAGGCGCGCGCTCGGAGCGCTCACCACGCCGGCCGTCGCCGTCCTCGGAGGAGGTCTTCTTCGGCGCGGCGATGCGTCCGGTCTTCGACTCCGGGATGTTCAGATCGGTGCGCAGATTCTCTGACGTCGAATACGTCTCCGGGGGCTCGGGAATGTTGAGTCCGAGTGCGGAATTGATGAGTTCCCAGCGGTGCAGCTCGTCCCAGTCGACCAGGGTGACCGCGATACCGGTGCGGCCCGCGCGGCCGGTACGGCCGATGCGGTGCACGTAGGTCTTGTCGTCCTCGGGGCACTGGTAGTTGATGACGTGGGTGACGTCGTCGATGTCGATGCCGCGGGCCGCGACGTCGGTGGCCACCAGCACGTCGATCTCGCCGGTGCGGAAGCGCTTGAGTGCCTTTTCCCGGGCCACCTGGCCGAGGTCGCCGTGTACGGCACCGACCGCGAATCCACGCTCGGCCAGATCGTCGGCGACCTTCTGCGCGGTGCGCTTGGTCCTGGTGAAGATCATCGTGGCGCCGCGGCCGTCGGCCTGCAGAACACGTGCCACCAGCTCGGCCTTGTCCATCGCGTGCGCACGGTAGACGAACTGCGCGGTGCGGTCGTGGATCGCCGAATCGTTGGCCTGCTCGGCCCGGATGTGGGTCGGCTTGTGCAAGAAGGTGCGGGCCAGCGTGACGATCGGACCGGGCATGGTCGCCGAGAACAGCATGGTCTGCTTGGACGATCCCGAGCCCGGCTCACCGTTGGGCAGCGCGGCCATGATGCGCTCGATGTCGGGCAGGAAGCCGAGGTCGAGCATCTCGTCGGCCTCGTCGAGGACCAGCACGCCGACCTTGCCGAGGATGAGGTGGCCCTGCTGCGCCAGGTCGAGCAGCCGGCCCGGCGTACCGACGACCACGTCGACGCCGGACTTGAGGTCCTTGATCTGCGACTCGTACGGGCGGCCGCCGTAGATGGCGACGATCGCGAGCTTGCGTTCGGTGCCGTCGGCGAGGGTCACGTCGAGCTTCTTCGCGGCGATCTCGAGATCGCTGGTGACCTGCAGGCACAGTTCACGCGTCGGGACGATGATCAGTGCGCGGGGGGTGTTGTCGAGCGGGCGTAGCCCCGACTCCTCTGCGTGGGCCACGCGGTGCAGCAGCGGAACACCGAAGCCGTAGGTCTTGCCCATGCCGGTGCGGGCCTGCCCGATCAGGTCGTCACCGCTCAGTGCCAGCGGCAGGGTGAGTTCCTGGATGGCGAAGGTGTGGGTCTTGCCGTCGTCGGCCAGAGCCGAGACGATGCGGTCGTCGACGCCGAGTTCGGCGAACGTGGGCGGGGTGTGATCCTCGGCAACGATGGTCGTCTCGACGGCCTCGATATTGGTGTCTGTCATGTGTGGTTGTATGCCTTTCGAAGCATGTGGTCAGCACGCACGAAAGTCACCACGGGGGACACGATGTGTGTCGCGGAGCGACCCGCCATTGAGGTTGGCTGGTCTGCTGCGGGGTGGGGCTTCAAGGTGTGCGCGCGCATTTCTGCGGTGACCCGGCAGCAGCGTCGTACGCCGTCGCGGGTTATACACCGAGGCCGAGTGTACTTGGTCAACCCCCACGAGCCCGAATACGATGTGCCCATGTCGTTCGCACCGGGTTCTTCCGAGACGTCGTCGGGGCCGATTTCGAAGGGGCCGATCTCGAGCGATTCGGCGTCATCGAACATCGATCCGGACGATCCGGCCATCATCCAGCTTCTCGCAGTCCTGCTGGCAGGTGAGTACGCGGCGTTCTACCGGCTGATCGAGGAGTCGGCGATGGCCCCCGACGTGCCCAGCCGGATCGCGATCGCCCGGATGGCCGCCTCGGAGATCGGGCACTTCGACACCCTGGCCGAGCGGGTCGGTGCCCACGGCATCGACCCTGCGCAGGCGGTGCAACAGTACGGTCCGGTCTTCGACCAGTACCACCGGTCGACCACCCCGAAGACCTGGTACGAGGCGCTGGTGAAGGCGTACGTCGGCGACGGTCTCGCCGCGGACTTCTACCGCGAGCTGGCCGGCGTGTTGCCCGAGGGGCCGCAGGCCATCGTCGCCGAGGTGATGTCGGAGACCGCCAGCTCGGAATTCGCGCGTGAGCAGGTCAACGACGCCATTCGTCGTGACCCGGCGCTGCGATCGCCACTGACCCTGTGGGGGCGTCGGCTGCTCGGCGAGGCCATCACCCATGCCCAGTGGGTGCTGGCCGCGGAGGAATCGGTGACCGATCTGCTGTTCTCCGGCGCCACCTCGCTGCAGGGCGTTGCCCACTTCTTCGACTCGGTCGCCGACAGTCACACGCGGCGGATGGCCGACCTCGGTCTGGGATAGGGGCCTGGGGCAGGGGCGTCGGCGAGGGTTGTCAGCCGACGTCGGTTGCGCTGTGAGCGGAGCGAGTGCGGGAACCCCCGTCGTCTGCACTAGCCTGTCGAAGGGGAAATCGAGCTCGAGACACGAAGGATGGTCATGGCCGTTGAAGTGAAGATCGGTATTGCCGACAGCCCGCGTGAGCTGTCCATTCAGTCGACGCTGACCAGCGACGGCGTGTATGCCGAGATCGAGAAGGCCCTGTCCGGTTCGGATTCGCTGCTGTCACTGCAGGACGATCGTGGGGCTCGGTACCTGATCCCGATCACCAAGATCGCCTACGTCGAGGTCGGCAGCCCGGAGAATCGTCGGGTCGGATTCGGTTCCTGAGGTCTTACTCCTCGGAAATGCCGTCGCCCACCGCGTTGCTGTGCCTCGGCACATGCGACAACCCGCCCCACAGCAGGGCGACGGTGGTGTCGACGGCATTCTGCTTGTCGATGGGCCGTTTGGCCTCCAGCCAGTACCGCGCGTTGACCTGACTGGCACCGACCAGACCGGCGGCCAGCATCCGGGAGCGGTACGGGTCGAGTCCCGAGTCCTGCATGACCAGCCCGTAGACCGCATCGACGCATGCCTCGGTCGCACCCTCGACACGACGGATGACCGCGGGGTCGAGGGCATCGGAGGAGAAGATCAGCCGGTAACCGGAGTTGTCCTCGTCGATGAAGTCGAAGAATGCCTCGACGGCCGCACGGACGCGCTGGCGGTTGTCCTTGGTCGTCAGAAGCGCGTTGTTGACATCGCTGACCAGCTTTTCGGCGTGGGAGTCCACCACGGCGATGTACAGGTCGAGTTTGGACGGAAAATGCTGGTAGAGCACCGGCTTGCTGACGCCGGCATACACCGCGATCTCGTCCATTCCCGCCGAATGGTAGCCGCGTTCGACGAAGATCTCGCTGGCCGCGTCGAGCAGCTGGCGACGCCGTGCGCTCCGGGGCATCCGGGTGCTGTTGCGACCCGACGCCGGAGTGGGGTTGGCGGTGGTTGACATGCGTCGAGCGTACTCGCGGGTCCGGCCGCCACGTGATCTAGTCGATTCTTGAGGCCGCACCTTCACGGAATCGGGCGCACATTGTGAGAAAGTTGTGGGGTGAACCGCCTAGAGGATGGGTTGGGTTCGGACGCAGGGGAGGCGCCGAGTGCGCGCGTCCGTGCCAAGGACGTCGGCCCACGGCCGTCGAGCCGCGCCGCATCGCAATCGTCGATGTCGCGTGCGCGTCCGCAGCCCGATCAGCCACTGCGTGCCCGCTGGGATCCGACCGACGACAGCGGTCGGCCCCGCGTGGACCGCGGCGCACAGCCCGAGCGTAAGAAGCAGAGCGCGATCGGACGTTTCGTCTCGACCTACGGGTGGCGGGCGTACGCGATCCCGGTCCTGACGGTCCTGACGATCGTGCTGATCGTCGTCACCATTCGTGATGGATCGTCGGCCGCGGTGGCCCCGGCGGTAGAGGTCAATCCCGACTCGGCCTCGCGCAACGCCGACGTCAGCAAAGAGACCAAGCCGATCGGCGCGCCGTCGGCGGCCATCCAGGCGGCCGCCCTGCCGGCCGGCACCCTGCCCGAAGGCGGGCCGTACACCGCGAAGGGCGACGAGACCTACCGGGTGGTGCCCGGCACCACACCCAAGGTCGGCACCGGCCAGGAGTACACCTACACCGTCGAGGTCGAGAAGGGCATCAACCCGCAGGACTACGGCGGCGACCGCACCTTCGCGAAGATGGTCGACGCCACGTTGGCCAACCCCCGTGGCTGGATCGGGGACGGCAAGGTCGCCTTCCGGCGTGTCGACGCCGGTGAACCGAACCTGCGGATCTCGCTGACCTCGCCGTCGACCGCCCGCGAACTGTGCGGCTACCAGATCAAACTCGAGACGTCGTGCTTCTACCCGCCGGTCGGCCGGGTCACCCTCAACGAGGCACGCTGGGTCCGCGGAGCGATTTCGTACCAGGGCGACGATCTGCTCTATCGGCAGTATCTGATCAACCACGAGACCGGTCACGGCATCGGATACGAGGCGCATGAGCCGTGCAAGGAGCAGGGAGCGCTGGCGCCGGTGATGATGCAGCAGTCCTTCGGAGTGGCCAACGGCGACATCATGGCTCTCGATCCGCAGATGCAGGCCAACCGGTCGTTGGTGTGCAAGCCGAATCCGTGGCCGTTCCCGAACAAATAGTCCGGTTCGGCGAACGGGTGGGTGACGGAATTACCACGGCGGCTGCGTCGTTGATCGTGATCAGTTGACCGACCCGAACTGGAGGCGGATGTGTCGTCCCTGCCACCGCTGGTGACCCCTGCGGCCGAACTGTCCAATGACGAAGTGGCCCGCTACAGCCGGCATCTGATCATCCCCGACGTCGGGATGGACGGTCAGAAGCGACTGAAGAACGCCAAGGTGCTGGTGATCGGTGCCGGCGGCCTGGGCTCGCCGACGCTGCTCTATCTGGCGGCCGCGGGCGTCGGCACCATCGGCATCGTCGAATTCGACATCGTCGACGAATCCAACCTGCAGCGGCAGGTGATCCACGGCCAGTCCGACGTCGGCCGTCCCAAGGCCGAGAGTGCCCGCGATTCGATTCTCGAGATCAACCCGTATGTGACGGTGAACCTGCATGCCGATCGCCTCGAACCCGAGGGCGCGGTCGAGTTGTTCTCGCACTACGACCTCATCATCGACGGCACCGACAACTTTGCCACCCGTTACCTCGTCAACGATGCGGCCGTGCTCGCGCACAAGCCGTATGTGTGGGGCTCGATCTACCGGTTCGAGGGTCAGGCGTCGGTGTTCTGGGAGGACGCCCCCGACGGTCGCGGTATCAACTACCGCGACCTCTACCCGCAGGCGCCCCCGCCCGGCATGGTGCCGTCCTGCGCCGAAGGCGGCGTGCTGGGGATCCTGTGCGCGTCGATCGGATCGATCATGGGGACCGAGGCGATCAAGCTGATCTGCGGCATCGGCGAACCGCTGCTCGGTCGACTGATGGTCTACGACGCGCTGGACATGACCTATCGGACCATCAAGATCCGCAAGGATCCCGACGGCGAGCCGATCACCGGCCTCATCGACTACGAGGCGTTCTGCGGCGTCGTCTCCGATGAGGCGGCCGAGGCCGCCGCCGGTTCCACGCTGACCGCCGCCGAACTGAAGGACAAGCTCGACGCCGGGCAGCGACTGGCGTTGATCGACGTGCGTGAGCCCGTCGAATGGGACATCGTGCACATCGATGGCGCCACCCTGATCCCCAAGGATCAGATCCTCTCGGGATCTGCTTTGTCGCAGATTCCGCAGGATCGCCCCACGGTGCTCTACTGCAAGACCGGTATCCGGTCGGCGGAGGCACTCGCCGCGCTCAAACGAGCCGGTTTCGCCGACGCCACCCACCTGCAGGGCGGGGTCACTGCGTGGGCCAATCAGGTCGACAAGACCCTGCCCGTTTACTGACGGTCTTATCGGCGCACCGCGTCGCTGCGCCGATACCTTCGGCGACCTCGGTAATCTCGCAGGTGTGACCTTGACCGTCGAGCCGCCCGAGCATGTGCTCAACACGTTCGGCCTCACCGCGCACCCTCCGATCGCGATGGGTGACACGTGGGTGGGGGGCTGGCGCGTCGGTGAGGTGGTGCTGTCGTTGGTCCCCGATCACGCCCGCGCCGCGTGGTCGGCGTCGGTACGCGAGTCGCTCTACGTCGACGGCGTGCGGGTCGCGCGGCCGTTCCGGGCCACCGACGGCCGGTACGTGGTCTCGGGCTGGCGCGCCGACACCTACATCGCCGGCACCCCGGAACCCCGGCACGACGAGGTGGTGGCCGTCGCCGACCGACTTCATGCGTCGATCGCGGGCCTCGAGCGGCCCCGGTTCCTGCTTCAGCCGCCGGCTCCGCCACACACCGACGTCGACGTCTTCACCGCGGCGGATCGGGCCGCCTGGGAGGACACCCCGTTGCGGGCGGCGCGCGCGGCGGGCATGGCCGAACCGACGTCGCCGGACGGGGTGTCGAGCGTCGGCATGCTGAAAACGCTTGCCACCCTGCGCAAGCCGGTCCAGTTGCCGTCGCAGGTGGTGCATGGCGACCTGTTCGGCACGGTGCTGTTCGCCGGCGCCGCGGCGCCGGGAATCACCGATATCGTGCCGTATTGGCGACCGGCGTCGTGGGCGGCGGCGGTGGTCGTCGTCGATTCACTGGCCTGGGGCGGCGCCGACGAAGAACTCGTCGACCGATGGGCAGATCAGCCGGAGTGGCCGCAGATGATGTTGCGTGCCACCATGTTCCGGCTCGCGGTGCACGCCCTGCATCCTCGTTCGACCGCCGGTGCCCTCCCCGGCCTGGAGCGTGTGGTGGAGATCGTCCGGCTCATGGTCTAAGCGGTTTCACGGTGTAGCCGGCGCGTCGTCGATGCGGGTGACCACCCCGGCCGTTCCGTCGATGCCGACCTTGGTCCCGGTGGCGAACAGTGTTGTCGCGTCGGCGATTCCGGTCACGGTGGGGATTCCGTACTCGCGCGCCAGGATTGCGCCGTGGGAGAGGATGCCGCCGGTCTCGGTGATCAATCCACCCAGCATCGGGAACACCGATGTCCATCCCGGATCGATGTTTTTGGCCACCAGGATGTCGCCGGGGTGCACCTGCGATAGTTGCTCGATCTCGTCGACGCAGAACGTGGTACCCGACGCGGTGCCGCGGGCGGCACCGATCCCGATGAATCCGTCGGTGTCACCGGTGGGCTGTGGGTCTCCCTCGACGATCTCGCCTTCGGTCTGCACGTCGTCGAAGAGGAAGGTGGCGGGCATCCGGGTCCGGTAGGTGAGGAAATGCTGTCGCCGCCCGGCGAGTTCGTCCGGTGTGGGAATCGGGGAATCGTTGCGCCACAGGCTGATCGCACCGAAGAACTCGTCCTCGGTGAGGAAGAAGACGTCGTCGGGCTCGGCGAGATGGCCCGACTCCACCAGGCGTCGGCCCTGTTCGAGGACCAGTAGCCGTTGGTGTTCGATCAGATGGTCGAGGTGGTAGCGCTGGTTCTCGCGGTAGACGGTGAACGTCTGGGTGCGTGCACAGATCGAGGACAGGATGCCGGCGCGCAGCCGGCCACCGGGACCGCGACGCGCGCGAGCGATGGCCTCGCGGGTGGATGTCTCGCGCGCCTCGGCCGTGTGGGCCTCGTTGCGACGCGGGTCGTCGCCGTTGCCGACGAGTTGGGCGTGAACGAAGCCGATGATCACATCGGGACGCTCGCGCCACCGTGGTGAGGCCGCGTCACGAGTGGCGGCGCGATGTCCGTGGCGTGCCAGAAACTCCTCGAGTTCGTCCCAGAACAGCTCGCCCGGGGTCTCCTCGCGTAGCGCCCGCCAGTCCTGGGTATCCCGAAGACGTTCGGCGAAAACAGGATTAGTGCGTGCCGCACTGGCCAGGTCGTAGATCTCGGCGTTGATCTCGGCCGTGCGGGTGCCCGGCAACCCGGAGATCAGCGAGCAATAGAGCTGACCATCGGAGTCATCGGCCCACTTGGCCAACAGGTCATGGAGTATTCCGTGCAGGATCGTGTTGTGCACCGCCATGCCCCATCGGAGAATGCGGAAGTGCTCGATGCCGAGGTCTTGGACGAGATCGAGCTGGCGACGCCATTCGACGATGTCCAGCGCGGTGAAGTCCTGACTGCGCAGCGGCACGATCTGCTCTTCGATTCGGCGGCAATGTGCTTGCATCGCAGCGAGGTTCGCCTTCTGACCGCCACGTCCGGGGTCACGCCGGGCAGCCAGTGCCATGTTGAGGGTCATGCGCGGATGCCAGGGCGCCGCGACGATCTTGTCGAGCCAGAGCGGGGTGAACCAGGCACCGAAGATGCCCTCGCGCATCGATTTCGGGAAGGCCTCGGCCATCTGCAGTGCGAACTGCCCGTCGAAATACATGTAGCCGTTGTAGAGCTTGAATGGTGAGCGGGTGGCCAGGTCTCGACGGTGCTGCAGACGCAGGCTTTCGACGAACAACGGGTTGTCCATCCACGAACTCATCAGGCCCGCCGACAGGGGCAGGGTGTACTCGGACTTGTACTCGTCACCCCACAGCCGTGACCACACATTCTCTGGTTCGGTGGGCGCAAGGGTGGTGATCGGGCGGTCCTGCAGGACCCATACCGTGCCGTCGCCGACCGCCCACTCGATGTCGCGTCCCGGTCCGATGGCGGCGGTGATGTGGGTGGCCAGGGTGTGCAGCGCGTGCAGGGTGCGGGTATCGATCGACGGTTCGCCCTGCCGGTCGTCGTCGACGGCGCGTTCGACGACAGCCGAACCGTCATAGATGTGTTCGACCTGCTTGGTGGCGATCCTGGACTCCCGGAGCATGCCGGTGGACCGTTCGATGACGAAGTGGTCGGGATCAACGGCACCGGACACGACGGCCTCGCCGAGTCCCCACGACGCGTCGACGACGATCTCGTCGGCGAAGGCGCGTCGCGGATTGGTGGTGAGCATGACGCCCGCCGCCTCGGGTTCGATCATCCGTTGCAGCACCAGTGCGATGCCGCCGGTGCTCTGATCGTTTCCGAGTTCGCCGCGATAGACGTGGGCGCGGTCGGCATCGTATGCCGCCCAGCACTTCTCGACGCCCGTCCGCAGTGAGGCCAGGTCCGAGATGCCGAGCACGGTCTCGTAGACCCCGGCAAAGGACGCGCCGTCGAGGTCTTCGGCGACCGCCGAACTTCTTACCGCCCAGAGGGTTTCGGAGTTCTCACCGGGGGTTGTGGTTGTGGACATCTCGGCCCACCAGGTGGCCAGGTCGTCGAGGCACGTGGTTCTGGCCTCGGGGTCGGCCGAGACCTGCGCGGGAATCGCCCATGCCTCGGGCACCGGGAGGCCGGCACGCAGTAGGCGGAGCAGTCCCATCGCCTTGCCGCCGATGGTCTCGATCGTTTCGGTGGTGTCCTGGGATAACCGGATCATCGTGAACGTACCTTTCCCACAATGGCTTTGCCGAGAACGGGCAATAGATCGGGTAAGCGGCGCAGTGTCGCGCGCCGGTCGGCGTGCCAGGCGTGTTCGACCACGCCGACCCCGACACGGTCGACTCCGCCGACGCGGGTCTCGAACCGCGCGTGTGTCTCCTGCAGGAACAGATTCCCCTTGATCATCGGGACCTGTGCCAGCGCGGTCGCCCGGATCTCGTAGTGCTCGCCGGTTTCGTCGACGAGGTTCAACCGCGCCGATCGCGGGACATTGCGCGTCGAGTCCCACTCGTAGTCGATCTGTACCGACGTCAGCGCCCGATTGACTCCGTCGCGCATGACGAAGCCGGTCGGCTCGCCGCTGTCGTGTACCAATGAGAGCGTCGCGTTGAAGGCGAGGTCGGGCCCGAATTGGCCGGTGATCCACTCCCATCCGCTGATCGCCGCCCAGTCCCGGACGCCCCATGACTTGTCGCGTTGGCCGAGCGCGTCGATCCGGTGTTCCCGGCCGCCGACCCTGATGAGGCCGGTGACGGTTCCGACCTGCTCGAAGTGGTGCGCATCGGCAGTTCTGGTCGCCGTCTCGGTGACCACATCGCCGGGCTGGTCGTGGGTCGTGTCCGGGTGGCCGTCGTTGGGGTGGTAGTCGTGCGGGGCGGCGAGCGCCGTCCAGGTGAGGTCCACCGAGGTGCGCCCGGTCAGTGTCACGTTCCAGCGCGTCAGAGGTTCACGCATGGTGAAGCAGAGATTGTCGACGGCGAGTCCGCGCTCGGCGCGCGCGGTCAGCTCGCCGGGCGTCACCGACACCCCGACGGCGGGATAGACGTACTCCAGCCGGCCGTCGACAACGGTGATCAGCAGACCGTCGGCCGTGCCACTCGCCGGATTGAAGCCGATACGCGCGAGCCCGAAGTATCGCCCGTCGGCGTCGGCCCAATTGAAGTAGTAGCTCTCCTGCCACGACGGATCGGTCGAGGGGGAATGAAGCTGCTCGTCCAGAGCGGAGATCATGGCAACCTTTCACATCAAAAGTGATGGGAGCCACACTAACGCGCAATAGTGACAGTCGTCAATAAATAACGGTTCAGGACGGCATGCGCAGGCCGTCGATCACCACGTCGATGGCCAGTTCGGCGAGCTCGTGATCGGTTGCGGCGTGGCCGCGCAGCGACGCAGTGGCACTGGCCATCCCGCCGACTCCCCAGGTGGTGAGGAAGAAATAGATTGTTTCCACCGCGCCCGGGCGGACCACGCCGTCGGCCTGTAGTTCGGCGAGCAGTGCCGCGGTGAGTTCGCGGGTGGGGCTGATGTAGCGCTCGAGCATGTAGTCGAATCGCGGACCCGGACGGGCCGATTCCTGTTGGATGACCCTGGCCAGCGCGGGCCGCGCCATCGTGGCGTGCACGTACTTGCTCATCGCGTGCCGGACCAATTCGAGGGTGTCGGCCGGGGTTTCCTCCGGTGTCATCGTCAGCATCGTGAACAGCTGGGCGAAACCGTGGTCGACCGCGGCGTACCAGGCGCCGTCCTTGGACTGATATCTGCTGTGGATCAGATTGTGGCTGATGTCGAGGTGGCGGCACAGGCTCCGGACGCTGGTGCCCTCGTAGCCGAGATCGGCGAACGCTTCGAGCAGGCGGTCGAGGAGTTCCTCATCGCCGATGATCTTGGGGCGGGGCACCACTCCAGGGTAGGCACATCGCGTGACATCCCGCCGTCGACTGTCACGGCGACCATCGGGCAACCCGCAGATCGACCCTGCCGTCGCGGATCGGGACGCCCTCGGCGCGCAACTGCGCGAGCTGCCGTTCGACCAGGTGAGCGGCCGGTTTTCCACTGGCCGCGATCACCCGATGCCACGGCAGGTCGGCCGAGTCGGTGCGCATGATCCAACCGACGATCCGCGGACTGGACAGGCCGGCCGCGGTCGCAAGATCCCCGTAGGTGGCCACCGATCCCGGCGGAATCGCGGCGACGAGCGCGCGGACGGCCTCGACGTCGGTGTCAGTGATCGGTGCCATCTCAGCCCTCGGGAGTCCACGCCGACTGGGTCCACACCGCCGAGCCGATCAGCTCGGCGGTCAGCTCCGGGCGTTCCAACGGCACCATGTGGTCGCAGTCGACGTGGCGGATACGCACCGACTCGGGGTGCGCGGCGCATCCATCCAGAAAGTCCGGGCGGACGAACGGCGGTGACACCCGATCGGCCACCACCACCGTCGTCGGAATCCCGGGCGGCGGCAGCACACTCGGACGCGACATCTCGCTCCATGCGGTCGCCGCGGCCGGCGCGCAGACCCGCCACCGCGCGCGATCACCGTCGATCACCAGGTGCTCGGTCACCTCGCTCTCGAGGATCTCGTCGGGAATCTGCGCCCAGCCTTCGGCCCGTTTGGCCGACTTCGCCGCCTCGGCATCGGCGTAATCCCAGTGCGCCAGACCGTCGGTGGCCACCTGCAGCGCGAACTCCGGATCGAGTCCCTGCGCGGGATCGAGTAGGACCAGCGCCGCGACATCGTCAGGTCGGCGATGCGCGAGATGCACCGCGATCGCGCCACCATAGGAGTGTCCGACGACGATGCACGGCCGTTCGTCGGCGGGGATGAGGGCGTCGATGACCTCACCGAGCGCATCGACGTTGTCGGCGATCCCCCAGGGCGGTGCCCACGTGGACCGCCCATGACCGAGCAGATCCGGTGCCACCACGCGACGATCTGCCAGGTGACCCTGCGCCAGCGACGCCCAGCGCGCGCCGTGCCCGGTCAGCCCGTGGATCGCCAGGATCGTCGGGCCCACCGGATCCGGTGGTGAATACACCTGTGTGTGCAGCATTCGTCCATCCTGCCGCAGGGTTGTCCCCATCCTGCCGCAGGCTTGTCAGAGTCCCGTGATTCGATGGAATCCATGGCTCGTCGGCACCGCACCCAGCACCCCACCGGGGGGACCGCGTTGCGGGCGCATCTGGTGTCGGCGGGATCGGCGAACACGCCGGGGCGCAGCTGGCCTGAGCAGGTTCGCGCAGTGCTCGATCCGTCGTCGGGGCACGCCGAACCACTCGGTGCGCGGGCGGCCTGGGCGCCCTATCTGGTGCACGGGGGGCCGGGGACCGGCAAAACCTCACTCATCGTCGACGCCGCGGTGGCGCGCCTGTGCGATCCGGCGGTGGACCCCGAGTCGGTGCTGGTGCTCGCTGCCGGCAGACGATCGGCGACGGCGTTGCGCGAGGAGATCACCCGACGAGTGCTGGCGGTCAATCCCGGTGAAAGCCAAAGTGATTCGACCCGTGCGCGGGCACACCGGGAGCCGCTGGTGCGGACCGTGCACTCCTACGCCTTCGCAGTGCTGCGGCTGCAGGCGTCGGCGCACGGCAACCCGCCGCCACGTCTGATCACCGGCTCGGAGCAGGATGTGGTGCTTCGTGAACTGCTCGCCGGCGACGTCGACGACGGCGCCGCGTACTGGCCGCCGTCGCTGCGGCCGGCACTGCCGACCGATGGATTCGCCCAGGCGCTGCGTGACCTCATCATGCGCGCCGCCGAACGCGGTGTCGGACCCGACGATCTCGCCGAACTGGGCCGCCGCCACGGCCGCCCCGAATGGGTGGCCGCCGGGCATGCTTTCGCGCAGTATGAGCACATCATGCTGCTGCGCGGCGCGGTCGGACTCGACGCCCCGACCGCATCGGCACCTGCCGTCGATGCCGCCGAATTGGTCGGATCGGCACTGTCGGCTTTCGCGACCGACCCGGAACTTCTTGCCGCGCAACGCAAGCGGATTCGTCACCTACTGGTCGACGACGCCCAGCATCTTGATCCGCAGGCCGCTGAACTCATCACCCTGATCGGGACCGGCACCGAGTCGACGGTGATCGCCGCCGACACCGACCAGTCGATCTACGGTTTCCGTGGCGCCAGCCCGCGATTCGCCGAGTCGCTCGTGGAGCCTGGTTCTGATCGGGATATATTGCTCGACAATGACTTTCGTGGCACCGGCCAGATCAATGCGGTCGGCAGACGCCTGGCGGCGCGGCTACCCGGGGCGCGTCCGCATCCCTATCCCGACGCCGCCGGGGCCCCGGACTCGGGGAGCGCCTCCGACGACGCTGGATCGGTGAGTGTGCAGGTGTTCGGATCGTCGGCCAAGGAGGCGACCGCGATCGCCGATCTGTTCCGGCGCGCGCATCTCTTCGATCAGATCCCGTGGTCGGAGATGGCGATGGTGGTCCGGTCGGTGTCGCTGATGTTGCCCGCACTACGACGCGCATGTCGCAGCGCCGGCGTTCCGTTGAGCACCCCCACCACTGACATTCCTTTGCACCGGCAGCGTGCGGTCCTGGCGCTGATGCTCGCGCTTCGGGTCGTCGCGGCGCGCTCGGGCGGCGTCACCGCCGAGCGGGAACTGGAATCCGGCGATGTGCTGACCCTGTTGTCGGGTCCGATCGGCGGTGCCGACCCGGCATCGTTGCGTCGGCTGCGCCGAGGAGTGCGCCGCAGTGCCGAACGCACCGATCACGCCGACGTCGACTCGTTGGCCCAATTGCGTTCGGCGATACTCGATCCGGCCGTCGCCAAGCGTCTGCTGGCCGATCTCACCGACACCGAGGCCGCGCCGCTGCGACGAGTCCTCGATGTGATCGACAAAGCGCACACGGCGCATCGGGCCACGCGTGGCGTGGAGGAAACTTTGTGGGCGGCCTGGCAGGCCACCGGACTCGACCGACGCTGGGCGGCAAGTGCTTTGCGAGGTGGACCGACCGGGGAACAAGCCGACCGCGACCTCGATGCGGTGATCGCGATGTTCGAGGCCGCGGCGGATTTCACCGACAACCTCCCGGGGTCGGGCCCGGATGATTTCGTCCATTACCTGTCGCAGTTGCAGATTCCGCGCGAATCGCGTGCCGCGGTGGCGCGATCGGATTCGGTGACATTGCTGTCCGCCCATGCGGCCGCGGGGCGCGAGTGGGAGGTGGTCGCCGTCGGTGGCGTTCTCGACGGGGTGTGGCCGAGCCTGCGCAGCCGCGGGAGCGTCCTGCGTACCGCCGAACTCGTCGACCTGCTCGACGGCGTGGAACCCGATGTGGTGGACGTCGTGTCGCGGTCGGCCGGGTTGCTCGCCGAAGAGCGTCGCCTCCTGCTCGTCGCCTGCACCCGGGCGCGTCGCCGACTGCTGGTGACCGCCGTCGAGGACGGCAGCGGCGACGCGTCGCCGTCGCGGTTCGTCGCCGAGATCGCCGACCTGGTTGAATCGGCAGGGGATGAGTCCCCGGCCGACGCCGACGAGTCGCTGCCGGTGCATCCCGGCATCGACCGGGTGCTTTCGCTGCCGTCACTGGTGGCGACGCTGCGGGCCGCCGTCATCGGCGCCGACGGCACGACCCGCCCGGACCATGGCCGATCCGGTACTGCCCAACCTGATGAACGTGCCCGCGCGGCAGCGGATCTGCTTGCGCAACTGGCAGATTCCGACATCCCCGGAGCGCATCCGCGCGACTGGTTCGGGCTGGCCGGCCCGAGTACGGATGTCGCCCTGTGGTCGACTGATCGCGGGCCGGTGGTGCTCTCGCCGTCGAATGTCGAGTCGTTGACCCGGTGCCCGCTGCGGTGGATGCTCGAGCGGCACGGCGGCCGTGATGGCGATGCGACGCCCGCGGTCACCGGGACCCTGGTGCACACGTTGGTCCAGGCGGTCGCCGGCGAGATCGACCCGGCGGAGGTCGCCGACGCGCTGCGGGCGATCTGGGATCGCGTCGACACCGGGGCGGATTGGTTTTCCCGCCGCGAACTCGAACGCGCGGAGGGCATGCTGATCCATTTCGGGGACTGGCTACGGTCCTCGCGTGACGAGCTCACCACGGTCGCGGTGGAAGCGGACATCGTCGCCGAGCTGCCCGCACCGGCTGAACCGGAAGCCGACGATCTGCCGGTCCGGCTGCGCGGACGGATCGACCGCCTCGAAACCGACTCCGCGGGAAGGCCGGTCGTCGTCGACGTCAAAACCGGCAAGACCGCCACGTCAAAGCACGACGCCGAACAGCACGCGCAATTGGCGAGCTATCAGCTCGGCATCGCCCTCGGCGGGCTCGCCGATCTCGGGATGCCCGCCGGCACCGAGCCCGGCGGTGGGCGCCTGGTCTACGTCGCCAATGCCCACCGCACCACCGGCGCCGCCGAGCGCGAACAGCCGCCGCTGACCCCCGAGCAGGTCGACGAGTGGATCGGCATCGTGCGCAAGGCCGCGCGAGCGACCGTCGGACCGCAGTTCGAGGCCACGCCCAACCCAGGATGTCAGCACTGCGCGCTCGCCACCAGTTGTCCCGCCCGGCTGCCGGGGAAGGCGGTCACCGATGACTGAGGTAGCCGATGACCGAGGTAGCCGATGACTGAGGTGACAGGTGCCCGGATTTCCGCCGTGGGATTGGCTGCGGCACTGGGACTTCCACCGCCGACGCCGGAGCAGATAGCGGTCATCGAGGCGCCGCTGGAACCGGTGCTGGTGGTCGCCGGTGCCGGTGCGGGCAAGACCGAGACGATGGCGTCGCGAGTGGTGTGGCTGGTGGCCAACGGATTCGTCTCGCCGGGCGAGGTTCTCGGACTCACTTTCACCCGCAAGGCGGCCAGCGAACTCGGTGCACGCATCCGCCGCCGGTTGTCGATGCTGTCGGGCTCCCCGGCCCTGCTGCACTGGGACCCGTCCGGTGCGCTCGCCGCCCGACTGCGCGGTGCGGACCCGGAGGTCAGCACCTACCACGCCTACGCCGGCCGGTTGATCGCCGACTACGGACTGCTGCTGCCCGTCGAACCGTCGTCAACGCTGTTGTCCGAGACCGAACTCTGGCAACTGGCGTTCTCCGTGGTCAGTACCTGGCCAGGCGACCTGACCACCACCAAGGTGCCCTCCGGTGTCACCGAGGCGGTGCTGAAACTCTATTCCGATTCCGCCGAACACCTCGTCGACATCGACACTCTGGCCCATTCGGGCGATGAGCTGTACCGCCTCATCGACACCCTCCCGAAAGGACCCAAGCAACGCGGCGACGGACCGACAAAGGCGCTGCAGGGCATTGCGAAGGTGATCGACGAACGGCGCGAACTGCTTCCGATGGTCATCGCGCTCGGCGAGACGATGCGGGCCCAGTCCGCGCTCGACTTCGGCAGCCAGATGTCGCTGGCCGCGCGGTTGGTCACCACCCATCCCGAAGTTGCTGCCGCAGAACGGGAATCGGTGAAAGCAGTGCTGCTCGACGAGTATCAGGACACCGGGCACGCTCAGCGAATCCTGTTGTCGGCGTTGTTCGGTCGGAGCCCGGATCGAAGAACCGGACCGGGAGCGGGGGTCGCGGTGACCGCGGTCGGCGACCCGATCCAGTCGATCTACGGGTGGCGCGGGGCGTCGGCGGCCAACCTGCCGCGCTTCACCCGCGACTTCCCGCATACCGATGGCAGTCCGGCACACCGACTGGAACTGCTGACCAGTTGGCGCAATTCGCGTCAGGTCCTGCACCTGGCGAACGCGTCGTCGGAGGAGCTCCGCAGACGCGGCGTGCCGGTCAGCATGCTGCGCGCACGTCCGGACGCACCGCTGGGCAGTGCGCAGCTGGCGCTGGCCGAGACGGTGCTCGACGAACGTGCCTGGGTCGCCGACATCATCGAGGGTCACTATCGCGCCGCCGAGAATGACGGGGTCGCTCCGCCGACGACGGCAATCCTGGTGCGCCGCAACGAGGATTCCGCACCGCTGGCCGCCGAGTTGGAAAGCCGCGGCATTCCGACCGAGGTGATCGGCATCGGTGGGTTACTGCATGTTCCCGAGATCGAGGACATCGTCGCCACGCTGCGGCTGATCGCCGATCCGCTGGCCGGCACGGCGGCGATGCGGCTGTTGACCGGTGGCCGTTGGCAACTCGGCGCCGCCGACATCGCCGCATTGTGGCGGCGCGCCACAATGCTCGCGGCGCGCGATGCCCACGGTGCGACCGGTGTGGTGTCGAGCCGCGAAGAGCTCGACGACGTCCTCGACGCCGCGCTGCCATCGGAAACCGTCGATCAGGCGGGCATTGCCGACGCCATCGTCGATCCCGGCGACGCGGCCGACTACAGCCCCGCGGGCTACGCCCGCATCCGGGCATTCGGTGGCCAGCTCGAAGCACTGCGCCGCCGGATCTCCCAGCCGCTGGCCGAGCTGGTCGCCGACGTCGAGAACACCATCGGGGTCGCGGTGGAGGCGCAGATCCGGGCCCGCCGAATGCGCGGATCCATCACCGGGCGTGAGCATCTCGACGCCTTCGCCGAGCACGTGGCCACCTACGCCGACCGGCCCGGCGCCGACCTTCCCGGACTACTGGCGTTCCTGTCCGCCGCGGAGAACATCGAGAAGGGGCTCGAGCAGGGACGCATCGAAGTCGCCGAGGAACGCGTCCAGATCCTCACCATCCACGCCGCCAAAGGACTGGAATGGGACGTGGTGGCGATGGTGCACATGTGTGATCGGATCTTCCCGGGCGGCCGCAGCGAGGGCACCTGGCTCGGCAGCGCCGCACAGTTACCCGCCCAACTACGCGGAGACCTCGCCGGCGATCCGTCCGGCGGAGACACCACCGAGGGCTTCCCGCGCGTCGACCTCAGTGCGGTGAGCGACCGCAAAGAACTCGAGGACACCCTCAACGAACATAAGGAAGCAATCGCCGAGCGTCGCCTCGAAGAGGATCGGCGCCTGCTCTACGTGGGTTTGACCCGTGCCAAACAGTCGTTGTTGATCTCGGCGCACCACTGGTCGGAAGGCCGCGACAAACCGCGCGGGCCGAGCACCTTCTTCACCGAGCTACGCACCATCGTCGAGGCGGCCGTCGACGACCCGACCGTCGACTCGACCGGACTGGAGATCGCCCTCGACGCACCAGAACCCGACGACGACGCGACCAACCCACTCGACGAGCGGATCGTCGCGCAGCAGTGGCCGCGAGATCTGCTCGGCGCGCGTCGGGACGCGATCGCCGCCGGCGCCCGGCTGGTCACCGACGCGATCGCAGCGCGGGATGCGCCGACGCTGTTCGATGACGCGCCGACGCAATCCGACGGCCAGGCGGCCGAGGGCGGTGAGATCGCCGACCCGGAGATCGAGCAGTGGCGGGCCGAGGTCGCCGCATTGCTCGCCGAGCATCGTCGGGGCAACCAGGCCGAGGTCGCCGTGGAACTCCCATCGCATCTCTCGGTCAGCCAACTCGTCGAACTCGACACCGACGCACAGGTGTTCGCGCAGCGGCTGCGTCGCCCGGTGCCGTTCCCGCCCAACCCCGTCGCGCGCCGGGGCACCGCCTTCCATGCGTGGATCGAGCGGTACTTCGGCGGTAGCCGGCTGCTCGACATCGACGAACTGCCCGGTGCCGCAGACTCCACAGCCTCCCCGGATACCGAACTCGACGAGCTGCGGGACAAGTTCCTCGCATCGGACTGGGCGTCGCGTACCCCGACCGAAGTGGAGGTCGGATTCGAGACGGTCATCGGCGACACGGTGATCCGCGGGCGTATCGACGCCGTCTTCGCCGAGTCCGACGGTCAGTGGGTGGTGGTCGACTGGAAGACCGGCGCAATACCCGAACCCGCACAGCGTGAGTCGCTTTACGTTCAGCTGGCCGCCTATCGGATCGCGTGGGCGCAATTGCAAGGTGTGCCGCTGCATCAGGTCCGCGCGGCCTTCCACTATGTGCGGCACGGCTACACGCTGGAACCCGAACACCTTCCCGATCAGCGCGCGCTCGCCGCGCTGCTGGCGAAATAAGCTAGATTCTCAAGTTGTGATGCAACAGAACGGGACCCAGCCACACGGTGAGTCCGTGCGGATCTCCGGTCCGGTGCGCTGATGCGGTCACGCCTACGTCGCGCGTGGGGTGGCGACGATCTGCCCGACCGCCCCGACTATGCCCTCGTCGGCATCGTGCGTATCCCGGAACTGCAGCAGAGTCCGGGTCGTGCGATCGGCCGGCGGGTGATTTTCGCGCTCGTGGCCCTGTTTTTCACTGCTTTCGTCGTCTACATCGACCGCGACGGTTACCGCGACGTCCAGGAGAACCAACTCTCCTTCCTCGACGCCATGTATTACTCGGCGGTGACACTGTCGACCACCGGTTACGGTGACATCACCCCGCTCTCGCCGTCGGCGCGGCTGATCAACCTACTTGTCATCACTCCGCTGCGCGTCCTGTTCCTGATCGTTCTCATCGGTACGACCCTCGAGGTTCTCACCGAACGGTCCCGGCAGGCGCTCAAGATTCAGCGTTGGAGGAACAGCGTGCGCAATCACACCGTCGTCATCGGCTACGGCACCAAGGGTCGGACCGCGGTCGACGCGATGATGGGCGACGGCATCAAGCCGTCGGAGATCGTCGTCGTCGACTCCAATCCGGACGTTCTCGAGGCCGCCGCGGCCGACGACCTGGTCACCGTTCGCGGCGACGCCACCAAGTCCGATGTGCTGCGGTTGGCCGGTGTGCAGCATGCGGCGAGCATCGTGGTGGCCGCCAACCGCGACGACACCGCGGTCCTGGCCACGCTGACCGCCCGCGAGCTCAATCCGCGCGCCAAGATCGTCGCGTCCATCCGTGAGTCGGAGAACACCCACCTGATGCGGCAATCCGGTGCGAACTCGGTGGTCGTCTCGTCGGAAACCGCCGGCCGTCTGCTGGGTATCGCGACGATGACGCCGTCGGTGGTGGAGGTGATCGAGGACCTGCTCACCCCCGACGCGGGGTACGCGATCGCCGAACGAGAGGTCGAACCAACCGAAACCGGAGGTTCGCCCGCACACACCCGCGACATCGTGCTCGGGGTGGTGCGCAACGGCGTCCTGCACCGCGTCGACGACAGTGAGGTCGAGCAGATCGAGGTCGGCGATCGGTTGTTGTATGTCCGCAAGGGCCCGTCGGACTGATCGGGGAGGATGTCACCATGGCCATCTTCGAGTTCGATCAACCACCGCTGCTGTCGCGATCGACGGTCCCTCGCGCCGACGAGATCCGCGACGATCCGGACCGCCAACGGTCGGGATGGCCGACGGCGCGGGTGTTGTGCATCGACGCGCGCGGACAGTTTCCCGTGCTCGACGATGGCGCGTTGCGCTGGACCCCGGCCACCGAGATCGCCGACGAACCACCCGCCGACGCCGCCTTCCTCGGCATCTCCGGAACCGACCTGTGGACCATTCGCGTCGAGTCACTCACCGAGCAGACCTCCGATCCGCGTCGTGGTGCCGCCCGGCTCTCCGCCGACGAGGCCGGACTACTGGCCACCGCGCTGGGAATCCTCAATTGGCATGCCAGCGCCCAGTTTTCACCGGTCGACGGCAACGCTCTGCAACCAGCCCGAGGTGGTTGGGTGCGACGTGATCCGACGACCGGCCGCGATGAGTTCCCGCGTACCGATCCGGCGATCATCACCGTCGTCCATGATGGCGCGGACCGCATCCTGTTGGGCCGTCAGGCGGTATGGCCCGACCGCTGGTATTCGACGCTGGCCGGCTTCGTCGAGCCGGGAGAGTCGTTGGAACAGTGCGTGATCCGCGAGGTGCACGAAGAGGTCGGGATCACCGTGACCGATCCGAGGTATCTGGGTAGTCAGCCGTGGCCGTTCCCGCGGTCGCTGATGCTCGGGTTCGAAGCGGTCGGCGACCCGAGCGACGAACTGCGCTTCCTCGACGGTGAGATCGGCGATGCGCAATGGTTCCACCGCGACGAGGTGCTCGAGGCCCTGGATCGTGGCACCGAGTGGATTCGTGACGACCCGAATCCGCCCGACGGGCCCGACGCACCCCGGTTGTTACTGCCCGGGTCTATCTCGATCGCGCATGCGCTGATCACCACCTGGGCCCGAGCCGGAGCCTGAGTATGTCCCGGCGTGCCCGCGCGAAGGCGGTCCTCGCGGCCGAGTGGGACGCCATGAAGCGCACCGACCCCGACGTCCACGCGCGCGATCTGGCCGACTTCGCCGGCCCCTTGCTGCTGCGCGCGCTGATGATCACCGTCGTGTCGGTGATTCCGCTGATCGTGGTGCGGATGGGGGACGGGGCCGACGATCTGTTCGTCCCGGTGATCGCGTCATTCGCGTTGGCCGCGGTGTGTACCGCGGTGATCACCTGGCTGGTGGCGATCGTGATGTCTGCGCTGATCACCATGGTCCTCTACCGCAAGCCGGCCGCGACGACGTCGAAGCTGGTGGTGGAGTTGTCCACCGATTCCTTCCGACGCATCACCGACGGCACGTCGGTGCTGATGATGCTCGCCCTGGTGGGCGGGCTGGTTGCCCTCGGCGTTGGTCTGCCCGCCCGACGCAACGCCGACCTCGCGCATTCGGTGATCGATGATCTGCTCACCTCGCAGATCGCGATTCTGCTCGGGGTGTTGGCGATCGCCTTCGTCGCCGAGGCGATTCGGGTGGCCGCCGATATGACCGACGACCAGTCGCCGCTGCTGGCCTGGCCGTGGGCACTGATCATCGTGACCACATCCTGGGTGCTGGCCTCGGCCGCCGGGCCGCTGGAGATCACGTCGATCGTGCGCAAACTGCTCGTCGAATGGTTGCCGGCGATGGTCAACGACGAACCGCAGGCCCAGGTCATCGACGCGCTCATCCCACACGACGCGCGGTGGTGGGCGTCGTTCGGTGCGATCCCGGTGCTGGTGCTGATCTGGTGGATCCAGCGTCGGCGTATGGGTGTCGGCCCGGAGACGCCGGTGCTGGATGAGTACAGCGGGCTCGACGGGACGGGGCTCGACGGGAACAGTACGGTCTGATCGTGGTGTTATGGGTGGCATGAGCAACGTGATCGATGACGACGCCGACGCCCGGGTATCCGACACCGGGGAACTGACCATGTACACCACCAGCTGGTGTGGTTTCTGTGCCCGGCTCAAGACCGGTCTCAAGGCCAGCGGTATCACCTGGCAGGAGGTCGACATCGAACTCAATCCCGATGCCGCGGAGTTCGTCGGCAGCGTCAACGGCGGCAACCACGTGGTCCCGACCGTCCGCTACGCCGACGGCAGCACCGCCACCAATCCCTCGGTGGCCCAGGTGAAGGCCAAGCTCGGGCTGTAGACCAACCGGACCGCCCCTGTGGAGAGCGGTCCGCGCGATGTCGGCATCGGATGGGATAGTTGAACGGTGTCTGCGATTCTCGATGGCCTCGATCCCGAACAGCAGGCAGCCGTGCTCGCTCCGCGCGGGCCGGTCTGCGTGCTCGCGGGCGCCGGGACCGGCAAGACGCGCACCATCACCCGTCGTATCGCGCACCTGATCGAGATGGGGCATGTGGCCCCGAGTCAGGTCCTCGCGGTGACCTTCACCGCGCGGGCGGCAGGGGAGATGCGGGCTCGGCTGCGCAGCCTGGGCATCAGTGGTCCCGGCCAGAAGGTGCAGGCGCAGACTTTTCACGCCGCGGCATTGCGGCAGCTGAACTTCTTCTGGGCCAAGGCATATCCAGGCACCACCTGGGAGCTGATGGACAAGAAGTTTCCGATCGTCTCGCGTGCCGCGCGCCATGTCGGACTCCCGGTTGCCAACGAAACCGTTCGTGACCTCGCGTCGGAGATCGAATGGGCCAAAGCGTCGCAGGTCGGCTATGACATTTACCCGCAGGTGGTAGCCAAGGTCCGCCGCGAACCACCGTTCGAGGCCGAGAAGGTCGCCGCGGTCTACGAGTTCTATGAGCTGGCCAAGAGGTCCGACAACGGCGATCGTCTCCTGGACTTCGACGACCTGCTGTCCTCGATGACCGAGATCCTCGCCGCCGATGACGCTCTGGCACAACGCTTTCGGGAGCAGTACCGCTGCTTCGTGGTCGACGAGTACCAAGACGTCACGCCCCTGCAGCAGGGCCTGCTCGACGTCTGGCTCGGCGACCGAGATAACCTGACTGTCGTCGGCGACGCCAACCAGACCATCTACACCTTCACCGGTGCCAGCCCGCGCTATCTACTCGACTTCTCCCGCCGCTTTCCCGACGCCGAAGTCGTTCGCCTGGAACGGGATTACCGCTCCACGCCGCAGGTGGTGGGATTGGCCAACAAGGTGATCGGCGCGGCGCGCGGACGGGTGGCCGGCACCCGCCTCGAACTCATCGGTCAGCGCGCGCCCGGCCCGGCGCCGCAGTTCGCCGAATTCGACGACGAACCCGCCGAGGCGGCCGCCACGGTCAAGACCATCAAGCGGCTGCTGAACAAGGGCACCGAGGCGTCGGAGATCGCGATCCTCTATCGCGTCAATGCGCAGTCGGAGAACTACGAGCAGGCACTCACCGAAGCCGGCATCGCCTATCAGGTCCGCGGCGGTGAGGCATTCTTCACGCGCTCCGAAATCCGGCAGGCGATGCGCCAACTCGAGGCCGCCGCGCGCCGCGACGACCTGCCCGACGAAGCCGAACTCGTCTCCATCGTCCGCGCCGTACTGGTGCCGCTCGGTCTCACCGACGCCGAACCCGCTGGTGCACAAGCGAAGTCACGATGGCAGTCGTTGCGGTCGTTGGCCACGCTGACCGACGACATGGTGACCGAGAACCCGGAACTCACCTTGCCGGAGCTGGTCGCCGAACTCGCCGCGCGCGCCGAGGCCCGTCACCCACCGACCGTGCAGGGCGTCACGCTCTCGTCGCTGCACGCCGCGAAGGGGCTCGAATGGGATGCGGTGTTCCTGGTGGGCCTCACCGACGGCGCGTTGCCGATCAAGCAGGCCATCGACGCCGGTGACGACGAAATCGAGGAGGAACGCCGGCTGTTCTATGTTGGCGTCACCCGTGCACGGGAACACCTGCATCTGTCGTGGGCATTGGCGCGTAACGAGGGCGGGCGTCGCGGCCGGCGACGCTCCCGCTTCCTCAACGGGCTCGTACCCGACAACTCGCCCGCATCGAAGATCGCCGAGCCCGCCGCACCGCGCAAGCGGGGTGCGCGCTGCCGGGTATGTGGATCGTCGCTGATCGGGTCGACGGCCACCATGCTCGGCCGCTGCGAGGACTGCCCGTCCGATATCGATGACGACCTGTTCGTCGCCCTCAAGGACTGGCGGCGGGGGCGTGCGCAGGAGAAGAAGGTGCCCGCCTACGTCGTCTTCTCCGACAACACGCTGGTCGCGATCGCCGAGCAACGCCCATCCGATGTCAGTGGCCTGGTGTCGATTCCCGGGATCGGCGCCAAGAAGCTCGACGAGTACGGCGAGGACATCCTCGCTCTTGTCCAGGGTGCCAAAAGTGCAGGTCAAAAATAGGTTGTGCGAATCCGCGCACGCTGACTACCCTGATACAGGTCAGCACCGGGGAGTGCTGTGTCCTCAACGCAAGAAAGGAGCGGAAGACGTGAACTACGGAATTTTCGGTAGCAAGTGCGAACAACCAGCGATGCTCGCTGCCCTGAACCCGACTCGCGCCCGCTCCTGGGCGGTCGCATCGGCAGCAGTGACCGAGCATCCCGCCGCACTGCGAGCGACGCAGCGGTTCCCCGTGTGTAGTCGAAGTTAGCCAACCTCATCACGAGGTAGACGGACTTTCCGGCCACGGGCGAATCGCGAAAGCGAACCCGTGGCTTTTTTCGTGACACATATCTTCGCCCGTGATGGCGGCGATTCGTTTCACCAGATGGCTCGGGTATCAACCACCACACGAGTTATTTGAAACGGAGCAGATATGACCGTCGAATACGTCGCCGAGTCCTGTATGCCGGCGGACTGCTTGTCCGTCGGCGACACCGACCTGCCCTGTCAGGTGGCCGACGCAGACCTGTGGTTCGCCGACGATCCGCGAGATCTGGAGCAGGCCAAGGCATTGTGCTCGAGCTGCCCGCTCAAGGACGCCTGCCTGCAGGCCGCCATCGACCGGGCCGAGCCCTGGGGCGTGTGGGGCGGTGAGATCTTCGAGCGCGGCTCGGTGATCGCCCGCAAGCGGCCGCGGGGTCGCCCCCGCAAGAACGCCGCCTGAGGTCGCGATGACACGCAGTCGAGCTAGATCACCCGGACATGTCCAGCGCATGTCCGGGTGTTCGTGCATCACGAGGGGGAATCACCATGGCCATGTTCGTCCATCTCGCGCCCGCTGACGCCGAGGCCTCGATCCGACGTTCCGGGGTGCGGCCGAGGAAAACCGCGGAAGGCGTTGCGGGAGTGTACGTTATGCCGGTTCTGCCGAGCTACGTGACGACCTATCAGTGGCTACGCGAACTCAAGCGGTGGACGACGGCACGCACGCTGATCGCCGTGCAGGTTCGCATCCCCGACGACGAGCCGGTGCGCGTCGGACGCTACAACCGCGCGCACCTCGACGTCACCGCCGCCGAATCCGTCGCGATCATGCGCGATCTCAACGATGCGCGTGGCCATCAGGTCTTCGTGCCCCGAGCACTGCGGCCCAACGAGATCCACCGCATCCGGCAGGTCGATCAGGGGCTGGGGTGGCGCTATCAGCCCGACGCACATGACTCCAGGCCCTGTGTCTGTCCGGTCTGCATCCCGCACGGCGCACCGTACTCGCGCCGGCTCAAGAACCGGCTGGGATAGCGCCAGTGATCAGGATGGATCAGTCGGCCAGGCCGGGCACCCACTTCTCCATGATCGCGCGGTAGGGCGCGTCCGCCTCGAGTTGCGCGGCGATACCCACACAGCCCATCAGCACCCGGAAGACCATCACATAGTTCTTCGGCACGTTGAGGTGCCGCGAGGTCTTGTAGACATCGCCGCGCACGTCGGTGGCCTTGCCCGCGGCGCGTTGCAGCCACTTGCGGGTGAAGTGGAACGACTCGGTGTACAGCGGATCGACGTACGGCTTGAGATAGGCCTCGATGTCGGCGGAGCTCACCTTGTCGATCTGCGAACGCTGGATGAAGTTGGCCTCCACCAGCCGTTCCTTGAGCTCGTCGTACTGCTTGTCGCGCGCCAGCCGCAGGATCGGTCCGGTCTCGGCCGGCAGCCCGTCCGGGTAGTGGCCGACGGCACCGAAGTCGAGCACACCGAAGCGGCCGTCGTCGGCGAGGAAGAAGTTGCCGGGGTGCGGGTCGCCGTGCAGGAGTCCCACCCGGAACGGCGAACTGACCTCGAAGGTGGCCATGCTCGCGGCGGCCTTGTCGCGGGTTGCCTTGTCTCCGTTGGTGATCACCTTCGACAGCGGGACGCCATCCAACCACTCCGATACGACGACCTTCGGTGCGCTGGCAATCACCTTGGGGATCACGAAGTCGGGATCACCGTCGAAGGCCTTGGCGAAGGCGCGCTGATTGTCGGCCTCGCCGAGATAGTCCAGCTCGGCCTCGGTACGGTCGATCAGCTCGTCCATCATGCCCTTGACGTCGGTGCCGGGGGAGAGCTTCTGCATCAGCCCCGACATTCTCGACAGCGTCTTCAGGTCGGCCTTGAGGGCGTGGTCGGCGCCGGGGTACTGGACCTTGACGGCGACTTCCCGGCCGTCGGACCAGATGCCCTTGTGGACCTGGCCGATGCTGGCCGAGGCCGCCGGGGTGTCGTCGAACTCCCGGAAGCGCTTACGCCAGCCGGTGCCGAGTTGTTGGTCGAGAACCTTGTGCACCTTGGCGGCCGACAGTGGCGGTGCTTCGGCCTGCAACTTGGTCAGTGCCTCGCGGAAGGGTTCGCCGAACTCGTCGGGGATCGCCGCTTCCATGATGGACATGGCCTGGCCGACCTTCATCGCCCCGCCCTTGAGCTCGCCGAGCACCGAGAACAGCTGGTCGGCGGCCTTTTCCAGGAGTTCCTGGTTGACCTCGTCCTTGTCTTTGCCCACCATGCGCTTGCCCAAACCCGCGGCGGCGCGGCCGGCCATTCCGATGGGCAGGGAGGCCAGCTTGGCGTTGCGGCGACCCTGACCTCGCGTGATGTCGGTCATAGCTTCCTTTCCCCACCACAGGATAGAGGACGCCGACATCCGCACTGCGGATGCGGTGGCCACGAGCTGAATTCGACGCCGAGTGGGTCGGGCAGCAGGTGCAGGACGCGGTCGACCAACGGGGGCCGATCACCCGGCGTCGGGCGGCGCAGGGTGGTGGCGAGCTCCTCGATCTGACCGTGCGCGAGGGCCGCCGTCGCATGGATCGTCGCGTCACTAGCCCGGCCGGGACGTCCGATGAGCTGTGCGGCGAGGATCGGCCATTCCGGGTCCAGTGACGAGCGGTGCAGATCGGCGCACCGAAGACAACTCGACAATCCCGGCAGAACCAGCGGCCCGACCAGTCCGACGTCGTCACGGACGCGCACCTGCAGGTGTGGGATGCGTTGGTTCAGAAGCGAATTGACCAGGGTCGGATCGGGTACCAGGAAGTCGGTGAGCACCACCAGATTGCCGCCATCGTCAGGTTCGGTGACCAGTAGGTCGGCTTCGGCCAGTGAGACGCGCAGCAACTGGGTCAGTGGCCCTCGGCCACCCAACACGACCCGCAGCGTGATTCCCTCGGGATTCTGTGCGCACGGTGGGTCGGCGGACCCGTCGGTGACGAGCCGATCCAGGATGCTGTCGACATCGTGCGCGGTCAGCCCCAACGACTGCGCGCGGGTGACGATCTCGGGCGGATCACATGGTTGGCGCAACGATTCCAGCAGCTCCGCGACCTGATGAGCGTCGATATGCGGATGCAATTCGACGAGCACACCGCGTCGAGGGTCGACGCCGATGTGGAGGCGGTTGCCGGGACGCACCATGATCGGGGTGCCGACCCGGATCACCGGCAGTGCTGCCGGCGTGGACCACGCTGCTGTCATGGATCAACTGTGCCAGCCGACGGGCCGCTATTGGCGGCGCCGGCTCAGTTGTCCACAGGCCAGAAACGACCTGTGCAATCAAGGCGACGGGGATTCAGGGCTTCGAGGAATCGGGATCCGCGTCGGGTTCGTCGCTGCCCGGGTCCGTGTCGTCGGATTCGGCAAAACTCTTCTCGAGTTCGGCGATGGTGTCGTCGATGGCGCTGGTGCCACCGCCGATCACCCGGTCGATGAAGCCGGCCGGGTTGTCGAGATCCTCACCGTCGGGCATCAGGTCGGGGTGTGCCCAGACGCCGTCGCGGGTGGCGACGTCGGACGCGGCCAGCAGCGAACGCCACAGCGCGGCCGCCTCCCGCACCTTGCGGGGCCGCAGTTCCAGTCCGACGAGGGTGGCGAAGGTCTGCTCGGCCGGGCCGCCGGATGCTCGTCGGCGTCGCATCGTCTCCGAGAGCGCGACCGCACTCGGGATGCGGTCCGAGAGTGCTTGGGACACAACCTCGTCGACCCAACCCTCGATGAGCGCGAGCAAGGTCTCGAGGCGGTTGAGTGCGGCCTTCTGCTCCGGCGAGGTGGTCGGCTCGAAGGAGGTCGACGAACTCACCAACTCCTCGAGTTTGGCCGGATTCGACAGCAGTTCATTGGGATCGATGTCGGCGGTCAGATCGGTGATGCCGCTGAAATCGATGCTGATGCCACGTGCGTATTCCTCGATGGTGGCCAGCAGTCGTTGCCGCAGCCAGCCGACGTGGGTGAACAGCCGGACGTGGGCGGCCTCGCGCGCGGCGAGGAAGACGATGATCTCCTGCGCGGGCTGCTCCAGACCGTCGGCGAACGTCGCGATGGCCTCGGGCATCAGCACCGCCACGCCCTCCGGTGCCAGCGGCAGCCCGATATCGGTGGAGGAGAGGACCTCTTTGGCGAGTTGCCCGAGACCCTGGCCGAGTTGAGTGCCGAACGCCATCCCACTCATCTGCGTGAGCATGCCCATCATCGGGCCGGCGAACTGCGCGGCCTCGGCAGGCATGTTCTGCTGCCAGGTGGTGGCCAACTGGGAGGCGACCGGATCGCACAGTTTCTGCCAGGTCGGCATCGATTCCTCGAGCCACTGCACCGGCGTCCAGGCGATGGCCTTACTCACTCCGCCGGGCAGGGTGGTGACGTCGTCGAGCCAGACGTCGGCCAGCCGCACCGCGTCGGCGACGGCCTTGTTCTCCTTCTCCAGCACCGGCGTGAACGAACCTATTTGCTGGCGTGCGAGATTCGCGGCGACCTGATAGTTGACCGGGCCGGAATCCTTCGACGAGCCGGACATCCCGGCACCCATGCCGCTGAACATGTTGCCCAGTTGGGAGAACATCTGGCCCAGCGCCGAGGGGTCGAACCCCTGCGGGTTGAATCCTTCGCCGCCGAGTGCGAATCCGAACGGGTCTTGCGGTCCGCCCGGCCCGCCGGGGCCAGGGGTTCCCTTGTTCTCGTCGGCGTCGCGGCGTTTGTCGTCGTCGCCGGATGCGGAGAAGCCGAAGGGTAGATCAGTCATATCTCCACGGTACCGTCTGCGAGCGGTCGATTATGGTGAGCGGAATGAGATTGCAGCCCGGCCATCGTCGGATCGCTACCGTCGTCGTCTCCGTGCTGGTTTTCCTGCTGTTGCTGGTGGTCGGTACCACGGTGGCCGTGCCGTTCGTGGCGCTCGGTCCGGGACCGACGGTCAACACCCTTGGCACGCTCGACGACAAGAAGGTCGTCGCGATCGAAGGCGTCCCCACCGATCCGACAACCGGCAACCTGAACCTGACGACGGTGTCGGTGTCCGACGGGATGTCGTTGTTCCAGGCGATCGGCATGTGGCTGTCGGGGACCTACACCCTTGAGCCCCGCGACCGGCTGTTCCCGCCGGAGCAGAGCCGCGATCAGGTGCGTGAACAGAACCAGCAGGAGATGTCGAACTCCGAATCCGACGCCAGCGTGGCCGCGCTTCGCTATCTGAATCGTCCGACCAAGATGCAGGTCGACGACGTCGCGGGCGACGGACCGTCGAAGAACGCGCTCCGAAAAGGCGACCAGGTGGTCCGGGTCGCCGCCACCCCGGTGACCTCGGTGCCGCAGGTGCAGGCCGCGGTCCGCGCCCAGAAACCCGGCGCGACGATTCCGATCGACATCGTGCGCGGCGGCCAGCCCCAGACGGTCACCGTCACGCTGGGACAACGGCCCGACGATCCGAAGGTCGCCTACCTCGGCGCCACCGTCAACGAGGTCAACGCCGACCCGGCACTGAAGATCGACTTCAACGTCGGCGACATCGGCGGCCCGTCGGCGGGCATGATGCTCACCCTCGCCGTGATCGACAAGCTCAGCCCGGGCGAACTGACCCACGGCAAGTTCATCGCCGGCACCGGCACCATCAGCGACGACGGCAAGGTCGGCCCGATCGGCGGCATCACGCACAAGACGAAAGCGGCCCGCGACGCCGGCGCCACGGTGTTCTTGGTGCCCGAGAAGAATTGCGCGGAAGCCACTTCCAACGCCCCGGATGGCCTCGACCTGATCAAGGTCACCGATCTGCAATCGGCAATCACTTCGCTCGGTGACATCGGAGCGGGTAAGCCGGCGCCGCACTGCTGAGTGCTCGGTTCAGTCCTGGTCTTCGGTTCAGTCGAGCGTCGCGGCGAGCGCGACCACCAGGTTGGGTGCCAGATCGGGGTGGGACAGCAGTTCGATGCGATCCCCCGGTTGGGCGTCGTCGTCGCGTAGTTGCAGCAGGCTCAGCGTCCGGCCGTCGCGTAGGGCGCCGACCACCAGCCGCGCCACCTTGCTGCCCGGGTGAGACCGGGCGACCTCACGCGCAGCCGATTCCGCGGCGTCCGGATCTCCGAGCAGGGGCTCGAAGGCCGAGTCGAGGTCTGCTTCGGCTTCGGGCGGGAGAACCACGATCTGCTGGATGAGGGCTGCTCCGACGACGGTCGGTGGCCAGACCGTTGTCCCCAGGAGCTCCTCGAGGTCGGGATCGGGTGCGTCGAACGCCTCCTGAGCGATCGGACTGAGCTCGGAATCGTCGTCGGCGTCGACCAGCCCCGGGTGCGTCGCGGCCAGGACCTGCGTCGGGACCAGCGCGAACAGCATCGGCGGCTGGTTCCACCCCTCGGCGTCGACGTATTCGACGACGTCGCGCAGAGCCGCGCCCAGCGCATCGGGGGACAGGTCGATGTCCGCTGATGGGAAGTCGTCGCGATCGGTCACCTCGCCCATCTTGCCGTTCGGCGGGTCTCGGCGGGAACCGGGGACCGAACCGGGGCGTTTAGTCCTCAGTAGAGTGAGGACGCATCGCAGCAGTGTGCACCATGCACCGCCACGGTGAGTCACGCATCAAGGTCAGTCACGCACTAGTGTGACGAGCGTTTCCGGACGCGATGTCCGGAATGAGAACATCGGGAGTGAGTCAGTGAGCGTTCGCGGGCCGGCGGGTATGCCGACACTGTCGCGGAGAAGCAAGATCGCCATCGGAATCGGCGCGGCGATCCTCATCCTGCTCCTGGTGGGCCCACGGTTGGTCTCGATCGCCACCGACTGGCTGTGGTTCTCCGATCTCGGCTACACCCGGGTGTTCTCCACGATCACCTGGACGCGCGTGATCTTGTTCCTCGTCACCTCGATCGTGGTGGGGGTGATCATCTTTGGGGCGATCGCCATGGCGTATCGGTCGCGACCGGTCTTCGTGCCGGCCACCGGCCCCAACGATCCGCTCGCCCGCTACCGCGCGACCGTGACCGCGCGCCCGCGCTGGTTCTCGATCCTGCCCGCGGTGATCATCGGTCTGCTCGCCGGTCTGGTGGCGCAGGGCTCATGGGCGACGGTGCAGACCTTCCTGCACGGACAGAGCTTCGGGGTCCGCGACGCACAATTCGGACTCGACGTCAGCTTCTACGCCTTCGATCTGCCGTTCTACCGGTTCCTGCTGAACCTGTTGTTCGTGGTGATCGTGGTTGCCTTCCTGGCGAACCTGGTGACCCACTACCTGTTCGGCGGTATCCGCCTCGGAGGCGGGTCGAGCACTCCGTCGATGAGCACGGCAGCCCGCGTGCAACTGGCCTCGCTGGCCGGGACCTTCCTGATCCTCAAGGCCGTCGCCTATTGGTTCGACCGGTATTCGCTGTTGTCGAGCACGCGCAAGCAGGAGATCTTCACCGGCGCAAGTTATACCGACATCAACGCGGTGCTCCCGTCGAAGCTGATCTTGATGTCGATCGCCATCATCTGTGCGGTCGCGTTCTTCGCGGGCGTGATCATGCGTGATCTGCGGATCCCCGCGATGGCGACGGCGCTGATGTTGTTGTCGGCCATGCTGATCGGCGTCGGTTGGCCGATGGTGATGGAGCAGTTCTCGGTCAAACCGAATGCCGCGCAGAAGGAATCGGAATACATATCCCGGAACCTGACCGCCACCAAACAGGCGTATCGGATCAGCGACGGCACCGACGTCATCTACGAGCGGAACTGGACGGCGCAGGCCGCCGATCCCGCAGCCGTCAACAGCGATGCCGCGACCCTGTCCAACATCCGCATCCTCGACCCGAACGTCATCGAGCCGGCGTTCACCCAGCGCCAGAAGCTCAAGAACTTCTACGGCTTCCCGACGCAGCTCGCCGTCGACCGGTACACCGTCGACGGGCAGAAGCGTGACTTCGTGGTCGCCGCACGTGAACTCGATCCGAGCAAGTTCGACGCGAACCAGCAGAACTGGATCAACAAGCACACCGTGTTCACCCACGGCAACGGCTTCATCGCGGCGCCGGCCAACACCGTCGACGAGGCGTCGTCAGATGCCGAGAGCGACCGCGGCGGCCTGCCGGTCTTCGAGGTCAGCGACCTGGAGAATTACCAGACCGAGGCCTACAAGGCGAACGCGCCGATCCAGGTTTCGCAGCCGCGCATCTACTTCGGCGAGCTGATCGCCAAGGTCAATCCCGACTATGCGATCGTCGGCTCCACCGGTGGCGACCGCGAATACGACGAAGACGGCAAGAACTACACCTACACCGCTGATTCTGGTGTGTCCCTGGGCAATTGGTTCAATCGCCTGCTGTACGCGACCAAGTACACCGAGCGCAACATCTTGCTCTCGAACGCGATCAATGCCAACTCCAAGATCATCTACGATCGTGATCCCCGGGACCGGGTGAAGAAGGCGGCCCCGTGGCTGACCGTCGATTCCAAGACCTATCCGGCGGTGATGGCCGACGGTTCGGTCAAGTGGATCGTCGACGGTTACACCACGCTCGATCAGTACCCGTACGCGCAGAAGATGTCGCTGCAGGATGCGACAACCGATGCGCAGCAACTGAATCAGGGCCAGACCGGACGCACCCAGATCAACCGTCAGGTGTCTTATGTCCGCAACTCGGTGAAGGCCACCGTCGACGCCTACACCGGCAAGGTGGAGCTCTACGAGTTCGACCAGAACGACCCCGTTCTCAAGACCTGGATGAAGGTGTTCCCCGGCACCGTGCAATCGCGCGCGGAGCTGAACAAGCATCCCGACATCGTCGAGCACTTCCGGTATCCGGAGGATCTGTTCAAGATCCAGCGCGCGCTGCTGGCCAAGTACCACGTCGACGATCCGGGAACCTTCTTCCGTAGCAACGACTTCTGGTCGATCCCGAACGATCCGACCAAGGACGGTGCCGCCGCCCAGGGCCTGAGCCAGCCGCCGTACTACATCACCGCGGCCGACCCGCAGACCCAGCAGGCCGAGTTCCAGCTGACCACCGTGATGAACGGTCTCAACAGCCGCTTCCTGTCTGCGTACATGACCGCGTCGTCGGACCCGGATACCTACGGCCGGATCACGGTGAAGACGCTGCCGACGACGTCGCAGACAGTCGGTCCACAGCAGGCGCAGGAGAACATGAAGAGCGCCGGACCGGTGGCCTCGGACCGTAAGCAGGTGGAGGACACCACCCGGGTGACCTACGGCAACCTGTTGACACTTCCGGTGGGCCGCAACGGATTGCTGTACGTCGAGCCGATGTATACCCAGTCCAAGACCGATGACTCGGCGATCCCGAAGCTCTACCGTGTGCTGGTCTACTACAAGGGCAATGTCGGTTACGCACCGACAGTGGCGCAGGCGCTGCAGCAGGTAGGCATCAGCCCGTCGTCGGTGACCTCACCGGAGAGCGGTCCGGCCGCCGAAGGTGATCAATCCGACAACGGTTCACCACAGGCTGCGGGCGTGACTGCCCCGCCGGCGAATCAGCAAGGCGCTCAGCAAGGTTCGAGCCCGGCGCGCGACGCGGCGGTCAAGGAGATCGGTGATTCACTCGGCCAGTTGAAGGATGCCCAGAGCAAGGGTGACTTCAAGGCCTACGGTGAAGCGCTCGACCGCCTGAACAAGGCTGTGGCGCAATACGAATCGACCGGCCAGAACTGATCGACAGCAGCGGTATGCATTTGTCGCGCCAGCCGCGACAGATGCATACCGCTGTCTGGTGATCCGGGGCTGCCGGCCGAGTAATCCTGCTGCTGGTCGAGTGCCGCGAGCTTGCGAGCGGTGTATCGAGACCACACCCCATACCCCAAAACCGCAGCTCAGGAAGCGATTTGCATCCCGGTTGATCGAGTGTGTAACGTTGTGTTCACCAACGCGGGGTGGAGCAGCTCGGTAGCTCGCTGGGCTCATAACCCAGAGGTCGCAGGTTCAAATCCTGTCCCCGCTACCAAGTTAGTGTCGGCCCCCCGATCACATTGCGATCGGGGGGCCGAACTCCTTTCGCGCACAAGCAATTGCATGTACACAGACCAGTTGCCTTCACCACACCGACCCGCTCGGTTGCACTTTGTTCGTGGAAGCACCAGACCATGGCGATCCCGTAACAGACCCTCGGTGATATCATTCACCTGATATCGGAGGTGATCGCTGTGGAGCAGATTTTGATTCGGAACCTTCCCGCGGGAACGAAGGCCGCGCTCAAGGCACGCGCCGCGCAGCACCACCGGTCCGTCGAGGCCGAGGCGCGGGAAATCCTCGCCGACGCATTGGAACGCGAGCCGGTCACACTCGTCGACCTGCTCGGTACCGATGAAGGTGTGGACATTGAGTTCGAGCCCGAGCGACTCGATCTGACCGCTCGTATTCCTGAGCTGTGAGTCGGTGATGCGGTATGTGCTGGACACCAACGTGGTCTCCGCCCTGCGGGTCAGAGGACGCAACCCACAGGTAGAGGCGTGGGCGGCATCGGTGCCGGTATCCGATCAGTTCGTGACGGCACCGACGATGGCCGAGGTCGAACGAGGCGTGGTCGCGAAGGAACGAACAGACCCGATCCAGGGCGATGTTCTGCGCCGGTGGTTCGAAGATCGCGTCCTGCCGGCGTTCGCGGACCGAGTGCTGCCGTTCGATCTGCCTGCCGCTCGGATCCTGGCCACCTATCGAGTCCCCGAACACGCTCCGCTCGACGATGCACTCATCGCTGCCATCGCCCAAGTCGCGGACATGACCATCGTCACTCGCAACACCGCGCACTTCGAACCACTCGGCGTCGAGTGCCTGAATCCGTGGGATCGAAGCGCATAGCGGTGTCGCCGTGACGTTCAGTTCGACGAGATCCCCAACGCCCGGCTGATCGTGAAGAACAGGTCGGTCTGGTCGGTGAGGCCGACGACGTTTGCCGCTCCCGGACCGTAGGCCGCCACACGCAGCTGAGCGCCGGTGTGGCCCTGGTCCATCGCGTCGAGGTTGTCCGACGTCCCGTACGAAACCGTCAGCGGCTGACCGTCTTTGGTGGTGAGTACGCGTGTCAGGCCCGGGTAGGTGGAGTTCTTGACCACGTCGAACGGGAGCTTGGCGTCGTCGGCCGACTTCTGGATGTCCTCGGTGCTCATCGTTTCCACGGCCTGGCTGGAGTGCGCGTGGTCGGCGGTCACGATCACCAGGGTGTCCTTGTTCTCCTTGGCGAAGTCGAGGGCCACCTTGGTGGCCTCATCGAGGTCGACGGTCTCGCCGATCTGTCCGCACGGGTTCGCGGCGTGATCCTGCTTGTCGATCGAGGCGCCCTCGACCTGCAGGAAGAAGCCGTTCTCATTGCCCTTGAGCAGGTCGATGGACTTGGTCGTCATCGCCGCCAGCCGCGGAATCGACGCGGTGCGTTCCGGATTGTCGGCACAGGTGGCCGCCGGTTCGAGGTAGCCGCCCTTGGTGGCGACCGGCCCGGTCCAGCGGACCGGCATGTTGCCGTCGGCGAACAGTCCCAGCACCGGCTTGTCCTGATTGGCCTCGGTCACCGCGGCGAGTTCGTCGGCGGAGCGCACTGTCTGGTAGCCGCGCTCCTTGGCCTGAACCTCGAGCGTCTTGCCTTGGTACTGGCCGGCTTTGGCGACCTGCTGGAAGGTCTTGGCGCCGCCACCCATCACGACGTCGGCCTTGGTCTCGAGCAGTTGCTCGGTGATCGACCCCTTGCCGCCCTTCTCCAGCGCGTTCGTCGGGCATTTCTCCGACGTCTCGTCGGGTCCGTAGCACTTGCGGGCGGTCACGTGGGCAACCTCGACAGCCGGTGTGGCGTCCTGGACTTCCGATGTGGTGATGTCGCCGGTGCCCTTGCCGGCCTCCTTGGCGGCCTGCAGCAGCGTCTTCTGCGCATTGCCCTTGATGTCGACGGAGATTGCACCGTTGTAGGTCTTGGTGCCGGTGGCCCACGCCGACCCGCTCGCCGCGGAATCGGTGACATACGTGGGCTTTCCGCTGTCCTTGTCGATGGAGTAGTGGGTGTACTGCCCGGTCAACGGCAGCGCGTCGAGCCCGGCGAAGGCGCCACCGGCCCCCTCGGCGTAGTCACGGGCGACGGTGATCTCGGAGTCACCCATGCCGTCGCCGATCAGCAGGATCACGTTCTTGGCGCCGGAGTTCCGGATCGATTCAGCGATCAGCGCAGCGCGATCGTCGCCGGCCCGGGTCGCGCCGCCGTGCGCGGAAAGATCCCCTCGCGCAGCCGGATTGATGGTCGGCAGCGCCGTCGACGAGTCGTCACCTCCGCCGCTACTGCACGCCGCGGCGAGTGCCGCGACGCACGAGACGGTGACCACTGCCCATGATTTGCTCTGACGCATTTCCAACCCCGTTTCTCACGATTCTCCCAATACGGACACGGTCGATGGCCCAGGTGAACGAACGGGCACGAATAGGCGTCGTCCAAGAGAAGGGTTGACGAGTCGAAGGTTGAGTCGGAGGTGAAGGATCGACTAGGCGGTCAGCTCAGTACAGCATCGTGCGGTAGTTGTCCTCGGCGTAGCGCTTTTCGAGGTAGGTCTCGTCGAGTTCGGGCATGAGCATCTTGGTGAGCTGGGCGGTGTTGGGTAGTTGCTCCGGATGCCACGTGTCGGGCTTCCACAGGTCCGAACGCAAGAACGCTTTGGAGCAGTGGAAGAACACCTCTTCGACGTCGACCTCCACGGCCAGGATCGGGCGCTTGCCCTTCACCGACAGTTCGTCGAAGTAGGCGGCGTCGTCGACGATCCGTGCAGAACCGTTGATACGCAGGGTATCTCCGCGTCCGGGGATCAGTGCGATGGTGCCGACGTGCGGGTTGCTGAGTATGTTGAGATATCCGTCGACCCGTCGATTCCCGGGGCGTTCCGGTATGGCAACGGTGTGATCGTCGATCACGTGCACCACGGCGCCCGCCGGATCTCCCTTGGGGGAGACGTCGACGCGGCCGTCGGCATCGGAGGTCGCGAGGAAGACCATCGGCGTGGCGGCCAGCCACTCGAGGTGAATCGGTTGCAACGACGAGCGCACCTTCTTCACCACCATCTCGATGGGATGGCCGACGATCTCGCGAAGCTGGTCTTCGGTGGTGATGCGCATGCGTTCATGATGCCCCGAGAGGACTACGCACTGAAAGGGCGTTGTTCCGCCAGGCCATGTACCGAACGATCGGTCACGGGCTATGTTGTTCACCATGCGTATCGGTTTGGGCATCAATTACTCCGGCGGCTTCAAAGAGGTGGCAGCTGAGGTCGCCGACCTCGAACGCGCCGGCGTCGACATCGTCTTCGTTCCGGAGGCCTACTCGTTCGACGCGGTCAGCGCCCTCGGGTACCTGGCGGCCGTCACCGAACGTGTTCAGCTCGCGTCGGGCATCCTGCAGCTCTACACCCGCACGCCGACGCTGACCGCGATGACCGCAGCGGGTCTGGACTACGTCTCCGACGGCCGGTTCATCCTGGGCCTCGGGGCGTCGGGGCCGCAGGTCATCGAGGGCTTCCACGGCGTGAAGTACGACGCTCCGATCGGCCGCACTCGTGAGGCCATCGAGATCTGCCGCAAGGTGTGGCGCCGCGAGAAGGTCACCTACGACGGCAAGTACTACACACTGCCGCTTCCTCCCGAGCAGGGCACCGGGCTGGGTAAACCGCTCAAGCTGATCAATCATCCCCTGCGCGAACGCATTCCGATTCTGTTGGCAGCTCTGGGGCCGAAGAACGTCGAACTGGCAGCCGAAATGGCCGAGGGGTGGCAGCCGATCTTCTTCCTGCCGGAGAAGTCCCAGGACGTGTGGGGCGAGTCGTTGTCGGCAGGTAAGGCCAAGCGCGACCCGGCGTTGGGCGACCTCGAGGTCTACGCGGGCCCGACGCTGGCGATCGGCGACAACGTCGAACCGCTGCGGGAATTCGTCAAACCGCACCTGGCGCTCTACATCGGCGGCATGGGCGCCAAGGGCAAGAATTTTTATCACACGCTGGCCACCAAGTACGGCTATGGCGCCGAGGCCGACCGCATCCAGGAGCTCTACCTCGCCGGCGACAAGGAAGCCGCCGCCAAGGCCGTGCCCGACGATCTGGTTCGTGACACCTCGTTGATCGGTTCGGCGTCATTCGTGAAGGAGAGGGTTCAGGCATACGCCGAGGCCGGTGTCACCGTTCTCAACGTGGTTCCGCTCGCCGAGAATGCGGCCGGACGCATCAAGCTCATCGAACAATTGCGAGAACTCGTCTAGCCGCGAGCGTCTAGCCTGGAAACCATGGCCTCAGACTCGACGATTCACGATCAGATCACCGCACTCATCGGCGAAGAACACGAGCTGCGCGAACAGCTCGGGCGCGGCGAGATCAGCCGGGACGAGGAGAACTCCAGACTTACCGAGGTCGAGGTCGCCCTCGATCGGTGTTGGGATCTGCTGCGTCAGCGAAAAGCCCGGCGCGACGCCGGATTCAACCCCGACGACGCCCAGGCCCGACCAGCCGAGGTCGTCGAGAACTACCTGGACTGACCGCTCGTCGAGGACAGTCCACCGCCTGGCGCACGCACCACGCCTTCGTTTCGTGTCAGCCGTCACATCGCTAGTCTCAAGTGAGTTCAGTGACGTGCGCATCGGGGCGGGCGTGGATAGGAGTTCGACATGGGTCGGTACGCGGAGGCCTTCGCGCGCAGCGTCGACGATCGGGAGGGCTTCTGGCTCGACGCCGCACAAGCCGTTGACTGGGACACGCCCCCGACGACGGCGCTCGACGACTCGGACGCACCCATCTATCGCTGGTTCCCCGACGCCACGCTGAACACCTGCCACAACGCGCTCGACCGGCACGTCGAGGCCGGCCGTGGTGACGTCACCGCACTGATCTGGGATTCGGCGATGACCGGCGAGGTGCGCACGTTCACGTACGCCACATTGCTCGACGAGGTGTCTCGATTCGCCGGCGTCCTGTCCGCACATGGGGTGGCTGCCGGCGACCGCGTCATCATCTACCTGCCGATGATTCCCGAGGCGGCCGTCGCGATGCTGGCCTGCGCCCGCATCGGCGCGGTGCACTCGGTGGTGTTCGGCGGTTTCGCCGCGCCCGAACTGGCCACCCGCATCGACGACGCCGAGCCCGTCGCACTCATCACTGCCTCCGGTGGACTCGAACCGGGCCGCGTCGTCGAATACCTGCCAATGGTCGACGCGGCGCTGGGACTGTCGCAGTCGCCGCCGAGCACCGTGATCGTCAAGGATCGGCCACAGGTCGCCGGGTCGGCCGCCGATCACGAATCCTGGCTGGACTGGGATGCCGAGATCGCCGGTGCGCAACCTGTCGCGCCGACCGTCGTCAACGCCACCGATCCGCTCTACATCCTCTATACCTCCGGCACCACCGGGAAACCGAAAGGTGTGGTCCGCGACAACGGCGGCCATGCGGTCGCGCTCACCTGGTCGATGGGCAACATCTACGGCATCGGCGACGGCGACGTGTGGTGGACCGCCTCCGACGTCGGATGGGTCGTCGGACACTCCTACATCGTCTACGGTCCGCTGCTGGTGGGCGCGACGTCGGTCATGTACGAGGGCAAACCGGTCGGAACCCCGGATGCCGGTGCCTTCTGGCGCGTCATCGCCGACCACCGGGTGAATGCGCTGTTCACCGCACCGACGGCGATCCGTGCCATCCGCAAGGCCGACCCGAACGCGGAACTGCTTGCCAACTACGACATCTCGAGCTTGCGCGCCTTGTTCGCGGCGGGGGAGCGGCTGGACCCCGACACCTATGAGTGGGCCACCGAGACTCTCGGTGTGCCGGTCATCGACCACTGGTGGCAGACCGAAACAGGCTGGGCGATCGCGGCGAATCTACGTGGGCTGGAACCGATGCCGCTCAAGGCCGGATCGCCGACCGTGCCGGTGCCGGGCTATCAGGTCGGGGTGCTCGACGCCGCGGGCGCACCGGTATCGGCCGGCGCCGAAGGCAACATCGTCATCACGCTGCCACTGCCACCCGGCACGCTCGCCGGACTGTGGCGCGACGAGGACCGCTACCGCAAGTCCTACCTGTCGGCGTTCGATGGTTACTACCTCACCGGGGATTCCGGATACCTCGACGACGACGGCTATGTGTTCGTCCTCGGCCGATCCGATGATGTGATCAACGTTGCCGGACACCGGCTTTCGACGGGAAGCATCGAGGCCGTGGTGGCCGGGCACCCGGCCGTCGCCGAATGTGCGGTGGTCGGTATCCGAGATGAACTCAAGGGTCAGCGTCCCAGCGGCTATGTGGTCCTCAAGGCCGGCGTCGACATCGCACCCGACACGCTCCGCGATGAGCTGGTTGCCAAGGTGCGCAACGAGATCGGCGCGGTGGCCACCTTCCGCGATGTGACCGTGGTGCCGGCACTGCCCAAGACGCGATCGGGCAAGATCCTGCGCAAGACGATGCGTCAGATCGCCGACCACGAGGAGTATGCGGTGCCCTCGACCATCGAGGACCGATCTGTTCTGGATGCGCTGGCCGAACAACTGCGCGGCTGACGACACGGGTAATCATGCTTGCAGCACTGCGGTTTTCAGTCCGACTGATCCCATTCGTCGGGTTGGTCGGTGCAGCTGTGGCGACGCTCATCGCTGCCACGACATCCGATCACGACCTCACCCGTGAGCTGTTCCTCAACTCGATCTTCTGGATGGTTGGCATCCAGGGATGGATGACCGGTTGCGGCCACATGTTCTTCGGCGAGCCGATTGCCGAATCGATTGGCTGGCCCGCCAAGACACCATGGCAGTTCGAAGTCGGCCTTGCCAGCGTTGCCACCGGACTACTCGGCGTGATGGTCCGATCCTTCGGCGCCGAGTTCTGGCTCGCGACGATACTGGCGTTCTCGGTGTTCTATCTCGGAGCCGCCGTCGGACATGTTCGGGAGATGATCGTCGAGAAGAACTTCGCGCCGGGCAATTCCGGCCCGATCTTCTTCTTCGATGTCCTCGTGCCGATCTACCTGATCGTGCTGTACACAGTGGTGGTTCACTGAGCCGCTCTTAATCCCTACCGCCGAGCACTTTCCAGATCGCTGCTCGCTCGTTCGCGACGTCGACCTCCTCGTCGGCCATCACCGACAACGCCTGAGTCAGTGGCCAGTGGATGTAGTTGCCGTAGCGCGCCGAATAGAAGCCGATGTCGGTGATCCGGTGCCGGTCGGAACGGTCGAACAACGCATAGCAGATCACTTGGTACAGATCGATATTCGACAATCCGTCCGACCGTTCGCCGGTCTTCTTGTTCGCGGTGCCCAGACGGGTCTTGATTTCGATCAGGACGCCGTCGCAGATGAAGTCGGCGTCGGCGGGGCACAGCGCGGAGCCGTCGAATTCTGGGCCGATCACGAGTTGTCGCTCCGGATGCATCTCCGGGTAGAAACGGTCCTTGGCCAGACGTTGCAGCGCGTCGAGTTGCAGTTCGGCGTCGTCGGAAGCCAGGTCGAGCAGCGCGGACGTGGTGAAGCGACCCTCCTGGGCCAGCCGGGTCAGCGGGTTCTCCGGCTCCCAGCCACCTCGGTATACCGACGTACAACACGCCAATGCCCAACAGGCGCGCGACAATTCGGTGGTTCGACGGGCCAGTGGATTGGCGTGCTCCTGCGCGTAGGTGATCACTTCGGCGATGGCTGCGAACTCCGGTTGCCGCGGTGAGAAGCCTCGTATCGCCAGCGGGGCGGGGTAGTCGGGGTTGAGCGTGAACCGGGTCATGTGGTCGAAGGCGGATCCCACTGTCGCGGGGTCGGCGTCACCGCCGGGGATGGCGAGTTGCCCCGCCTGCCGGCGAAACTCGTCTTGCAGCGGCCGCAACCGGGTGAACCGCTGGTCGAGGTACTGACGCAGCGCAGATCGCTTGTCGGCCAACACCGACGTCAGGTTGCGTCGGAGGTGAAACGACATCCCTTCATACGGATAGTGGGGCACCCACTCAGCGTAAAGCGCCCGTTCCCCGAGAACTCGGGGAACGGGCGCTCCACATGACCGGCAGCAGTGATGCTGGTCGTCTACTTGAGCTCGGCGCTGCTCTTGTTCAGCACACGACGAGCGATGATCAGCTGCTGGATCTGCTGGGTGCCCTCGAAGATGTCGAGGATCTTGGAGTCACGCGCCCACTTCTCCAGCAGGAGCCGCTCCGAATAGCCCAGCGTGCCCGACAGTTCCACCGACTTGTTGGTGATATCGGTGACGGTGCGTCCGGCCTTGGCCTTCGACATCGACGCCTGCAGCGAGTTCGGTTCCTTGTTGTCGGCCATCCACGTCGCGCGGATGGTCAGCAGGTAGGCGGCCTCGAAATCGGCTTCCATGCGGATGAATTCGGCTGCCGCGGCATGCTGATCGGCGGCGGGCTTGTCGTAATCGATCTCGACGCCGGCCTCCTCCAGGATGCGACGCAGTTCCTCGAGCGCGGCCCGCGCGACACCCACGGCCATACCCGCGACGAGCGGACGCGTGTTGTCGAAGGTCTGCATGACCCCGCCGAAGCCCTTTTTGGTGTCAACCTCGGGCGAGCCCAGCAGGTTGTCCTTGGGGATGCGGCAGTTCTCGAAGCGGATGACCGCGGTGTCGGAGACACGGATGCCGAGCTTGTGCTCGAGCCGCACCACCTCGACGCCCGGATGTTCGCGCGGCACAACGAAACTCTTGATCGCCGCACGGCCGAGGCTCTTGTCGACCGACGCCCACACCACGATGTGGGTGGCGCGTGAACCGGCGGTGACGAAGATCTTCTCGCCGTTGATGACGTACTCGTCACCGTCGAGCACCGCGGTGGCACCGACGGCTGCCGAGTCCGAACCGAAGCTGGGTTCGGTGATGGCCATCGCGGCCCACACCTTGCCGAAGCGGGCCAGCTGCTCGTCGGTCGCGACCGCCGCGATCGCCGAGTTGCCGAGACCCTGGTATGGCATCGACAGCGTCAAACCGACGTCGCCCCAGCAGGTTTCGATGACGTTCATCACCGACTGCATGTTGCCGCCGTTGAGGTTGCTGCCCTCGGGAGCCGGCTTCTTCTTCTTTGCCTGCGAGCGACCACCATCGGCGCCGGCACCGGCCTGCCCCGTGGCGGCCAGGCCGTCGTAGAGGCTGGCGAGGGTGTCGAGCTCGACCGGATAGGAATGCTCGGCAAGGTCGTACTTGCGCGAGATCGGACGGAAGATCTCGGCCGCCGCCTGGTGAGCCTGATCGATCGTCGGCTTCAGCTTGCGTGGGAGTTCCAGATTGATTGCCATGTCAGAAGTTCTCCTGGTAGACCGTCGCGCCCGTCAGAGGACGACGATGCCTTCGCCGATGCCGGCGCCGCGCAGGTCGCGGTACCAGCGCTCCACCGGGTGCTCCTTGGTGAATCCGTGGCCGCCGAGCAGCTGGACGCCGTCGAGACCGATCTGCAGGCCCTTGTCGATGGTGAGCTTGCGGGCCAGCGCGGCCTCGCGAGCGAACGACAGACCCTGCTCGGCACGCGCGGCACCGCGCAGCGTGACCAGTCGGATGGCGTCGGTCTCGGTGGCGATGGTGGCGACCATGAAGGCAACCGCCTGGCGGTTGGAGATCGGCTCACCGAACGCCTCACGCTCATTCACGTAGGGGATCACGTAGTCCAGCACGGCCTTGGCGGTGCCGGCGGCCAGCGCCGACCAGCCCAGACGCGAGAGGCGGACCACATCACGGTAGGCGGCGAAGGCGGCCTCGCCGGTCTCCTCGCCGAGCAATGCCGACTCGGCAACGGCCACGTCCTGCAGCAGCAGGCGACCCATGCCCGCGGCGCGCACGCCCATGCCCGGATCGGCTTCGATGATCAGGCCCTTGGCGTCGGATTCGACGATGAACAGCGCCGGGCGGCCGTCGAGCTGGGCGCCGACGATGAACAGTTCCGACGATCCGGCGGCCGGCACGAACGACTTCACACCGTTGAGCCGGTAGCCGCTGGGCACGCGGGTTGCCTTGGTCTGCAACGAGAACGCGTCGAACAGCGGACGCGGCTCGGCGATGACCACCGCCGACTGCGGGACGGACTCGCCGGCGAAGTCGGGCAGGTAGGTCTTCTGCTGGCCGTCGCTGCCGAAGTTGGTCAGCGTGGTGGCCACACCGCTCGGGGCGAGCAGCGGCAGGGCCAGACCCATGTCGCCATAGGCCATCGCCTCGGCGACGAGCGCGTTGGTGACCACGCCACGCTCGGAAGCGGCGCCCTCGTACTCCTCGGGCACGTTGATCATGGTGATGCCGAGTTCGGCCGAGCGCTTGAGGATGTCCTCGGGCGCGGCGGCATTGGCGTCGGCGTCGTAGGCGGCCGGACGCAGGATCTCCTCGGCGAACTCCTTGACCGTCTCGGCGATCATCTGCTGTTCGTCGTCGGGATTGAGGTTGAAGTAATCCTTGGGCGTGGTGGTCAGCCGCTTGGCCTGGTCCGACCCGCCGCCCTGGACCTTCTTGAACGCACGCGCCGCCGCGCCGGCGGTCTGGAAGCCGGTCTTGGTGCTCTGGTAGGCGATGCGGTTGATGGGCTCGCGAATGTTGTACTTTTCGGCGAAGTCGGAGCCGGTGACCGTGGTCAGCACACGCATCGCGGTTCCGATGGCGCTGCGCTTGACGGGGTTCTTGCCGACGGCAGAAGTATCGCGGGGTTCGGTGTGAGTCGTCATTGTCACCACTGATCTCTCGAACGGGTCGGTATGGGTTGGTCGAACGGGTTTGTCGGGCCGGCGGACAACCGGGCGACAGCCGAACTTACTCGGTAGTAAGAACGTACCTTACTACCCGGTAAGGAGGTTGTCACGCCACTGAGGGAAATCGTTGACTCGGGTTGCCGACTAGGCTGGTGGCCATGGCTGAGGATACCGCCGAAGTGCCAGTTCAGGCGGCACGACGAGTGGTTATTCCGCGTGCCGAGGCCGCAACGGTGGCGGGCGTGGGGATCGCGGCCGTCGCGGCGTCGTCACTGTGGACGACCCACGCGGTCCAGCACGGCCCGCAACTGTGTCCGCTGAGGGCGTTGACCGGTCTGCCGTGCCCGGGATGCGGGCTGACCCGCTCCTGGGTGTTCGCCGCGCACGGCGACCTGGCGTCGGCGTTCGGTTTCAATGCCTTCGGCCCGGTGTTCTTCGCCGTCCTGCTCGTGGCCGCGCTGGTCGCCGGGTGGACGCTGATCTCCGGGAGGCGAGGCGGTTGGGACCGGATGCGCTCGGTGGTGGTCGGCCCGGTCGGCATCGTGCTGATCGTCGCGTGGCTCGGCTATGGCGTGGTGCGCATCGTCGACGGCATCGCCGGATGGGGTCTGTTCCCGACGGTCACCTGACAAGGCGCTCACCTGACAGACTGGAAGCCATGGAGCTCACCCACTTCGGCCATTCCTGTGTCCTCGTCGACCTCGACGGCACCCGGATCCTGTTCGACCCGGGCAACTTCTCACACGGATTCGACGGCATCACCGGCCTCGACGCCATCCTGATCACCCACCAGCACCCCGATCACTGCGACGTCGCGAAGCTGCCCGACCTCGTCGCGGCCAACCCCGACGCCGCGCTGTACGCCGATCCGCAGACCACCGCGCAACTCACCCGCGACAACGTGGCCGGTGACTGGACCGCGGCGCAGGCCGGCGGACAGATCGAGATCGGTTCGGTCACAGCGCGATTCACCGGTGGCCGGCACGCGGTGATCCATCCGGAGATTCCGGTGGTCGACAACGTCGCCTACGTGTTGAGCACCGCGTCGACGCCCGGTGCGTTCATGCACCCGGGTGACTCGTTCTACATCCCGTTCGAGAAGGTCGACGTCCTGGCGTTGCCGTCGGCCGCGCCGTGGATGAAACTCAGCGAATCCGTCGACTACCTGCGGGCGATGGCACCTCGTGTCGCGGTGCCGATCCATCAGGCCGTCCTCGCCGACGCCGGCACCGCCGTCCACTACGCCAGGCTCAACGATATGAAGTCTGCCGCAACGGAATTCGTGATTCTCGACGAGGAGTCGGCGCGCGAGGTCTAGCCCTGCGTCGTCTGGGTCTGCAGCGCGGCAAGTGTGGCGTCGTGAAGAAGTCCGTTGGTGGCCACCGCGCTGCCGCCGGACGGGCCGTCGGTGCCCTCGAGGGAGGTGAAGCGGCCGCCGGCCTCGCGCACCAGGATGTCGAGGGCGGCCAGATCCCACAGTGACACTTCGGGTTCGGCGGCGATATCGACCGCGCCCTCGGCAACGAGGCAGTAGTTGTAGAAGTCGCCGTACCCGCGAACCCGCCACACCTCGTCGGTCAGCGCGATGAACCTCTCGCGGATGCCGCGCTCGGCCCAACCGGACAGGCTGGAGAACGCCAGACTCGACGATGCGAGGTCGGCGACCGCCGATACCGAGATCTCCCGCGCATCGTCGTGGCCCTGGACGCGGACGTGCGCACCGAGACCTTCGGCGGCCCACCACCGACGCCCCAGTGCCGGCGCTGACACGACTCCGACGCGGGGAACACCGTCGACGAGCAACGAGATCAGCGTCGCCCACACCGGAACCCCACGCACGAAGTTCTTGGTGCCGTCGATCGGGTCGAGCACCCACTGCCGGCCGGTCAGCGCGTACTCGCCGCCGAACTCCTCGCCGAGCACCGCGTCGTCGGGCCGGCGCGCCGCGAGTCGTTCGCGGATCATCGTCTCGCAGGCGAGGTCGGCGTCGGAGACCGGCGTGAGGTCTGGTTTGGCGTCCACGTGCAGGTCGACGGCACCGAAGCGGGTGGTGGTCAAGGCATCTGCGGAGTCGGCCAGGGACAAGGCCAGGTCGAGGTCGTCGCGTAGATCCATGGCATGCGGGTCGAACCCGGCCGTCGAATCGGACATGAACGGTAGGGTAGCCCTCATGTGGGTCGCCATCGCGTTCAGCATGATGCTCGCCGCGCTCATCGCCGTATTGATCGTGCAGTGGCAGCGTGGGCGCAACCCCCGGCCGCTGGACCCGTCGAAGGCGAGGCAGTTCGCCCAGGGCACGCTCACCGTCACCGGGGTCAGCGACCGCCCGGACCAGGGTGACAAAAAGGGCGAGCGGTTCTGCACGGTGTCGGGGACCATCACCGGCGAGCAGACCCAGCCGACCGAGGTCTACGGCGACCTGGTGCTCGGCGAGAACGATCCATGGCCGCAGATCGGCGCGGATTTCCCGGTGATCTACAAGCCGGGCAAGACCGAGTCGTCGTGGCGGTTCGGCGGGTTGCCGCCGATGGCACCGCCGCCTCAGGCGCCACCGCAGTAATTTCGGCCGGTCGGTATCCTGAATAACCGTGCATCCCGACGTAACCGCAGACCTGGAATCCCTCGACTCGACCCTGACCACCGTGGAAAAGGTCGTCGACGTCGAGGAGCTGCGTCGTCGGATCGACGAGCTCGAGATGCAGGCCTCCGATCCCGAACTGTGGAACAACCAGGATCACGCGCAAAAGGTGACGAGTGAACTCTCGCACGCGCAGGCCGAATTCCGCCGGGTGACCGAGTTGCGTCAGCGCCTCGACGACATGCCGGTGCACTACGAGCTCGCCGAGTCCGAGGAAGGCGACGCCCAGGCGAGCGCACTCGCCGACGCCGACACCGAGCGCGCGTCGCTGCGCGCCGACATCGAGGCGATGGAAGTCAAGACCATGCTGGCCGGCGAGTACGACTCGCGGGACGCCGTGGTCAACATCCGGTCCGGCGCCGGTGGCGTGGACGCCGCCGACTGGGCACAGATGCTGATGCGGATGTACATCCGCTGGGCCGAACAGCACGGTTACGGCGTCGAGGTCTACGACACCTCCTACGCCGAGGAGGCGGGTCTCAAGAGCGCGACCTTCGCGGTCAAGGCGCCCTACATGTACGGCACGCTCTCGGTCGAACAGGGCACCCACCGGCTGGTGCGCATCAGCCCGTTCGACAACCAGGGCCGACGCCAGACCTCCTTCGCCGAGGTCGAGGTGCTGCCCGTCGTGGAGACCACCGACCACATCGACGTCGACGAGAACGACGTCAAAGTCGACGTCTATCGATCGTCGGGTCCCGGCGGGCAGTCGGTGAACACCACCGACTCCGCGGTCCGCCTGACCCACATCCCGACCGGCATCGTGGTGACCTGCCAGAACGAGAAGAGCCAGCTGCAGAACAAGGCGTCGGCGATGCGCGTCCTGCAGGCCAAGCTGTTGGCCCGCAAACAACAGGAGGAGCGCGCCGAGCTCGACGCGCTCAAGGGTGACGGCGGATCGAGCTGGGGCAACCAGATGCGCTCGTACGTGCTGCATCCGTACCAGATGGTGAAGGACCTGCGCACCAACGTCGAAAGCAACAACCCCACGTCCGTTCTCGACGGCGAGATCGACGACTTCATCGAGGCCGGCATTCGCTGGCGAATGGCCGAGACGAATGCCTGATGTGGTGATGCTGGCCCTCGCGCCAGGCGCCACCGAAGCGGTGATCGGCCGGCTCTATCGGTGGCTGGCGACCTCGGGTCTGGAAATCCTGATCTGGGTGCTCGGCGCGCTGCTGGTCATCCGGTTCATCCGCTGGTCGGCGGCGAAGTACGTCGGCCGCATCGAGGATCAGTTCACCAATAGCGATCTGATCGTCCAGACCGAGGACGCCAAACATCGCCGCGCGCTGATCGATGTGGTGGCGTGGACCCTGATCGTCATCGTCGTGATCATCGTCATCATCCACTCGTTGTCGGTGCTCGGTGTGCCGATCACCGGGCTGGCCGGGCCCGGTGCGGTACTGGGTGCCGCACTCGGTTTCGGTGCGCAGCGTGTTGTGCAGGACGTTCTCGCGGGATTCTTCGTGGTCGCCGAAAAGCAGTACGGCTACGGCGATGTGGTGAATTTGACCTGCACCAGCTCGACGGTCGCCGAGGGCACGGTCGAAGACGTCACCCTACGGATGACCCGACTGCGTACCAGCGAGGGGGAGGTGATCACCGTGCCCAACGGGCAGATCATCACTGCCACCAACCTCTCCAAGGACTGGGCGCGTTCGGTGGTCGACGTACCGGTCCCCGCCGACGCCGACATCAGCACGGTCAACGACACACTTGCTCAGGTGGGCAAGGACTTCTACGCCGAAGAACGTTGGCATGACCTGCTGCTCGACGCGCCGTCGCCGCTGGGCGTCACCAGCCTCGAACTCGACTCGGTGACCGTGCGCATGGTGACCCGGACGCTGCCCGGCAAGCAGTTCGAGGTCAGCCGCGCGCTGCGCATCGCGATTGTGCAGGCGCTGGCCCGCGAGGGCATCTCGGTGGCCCCCGGACGTGAGGTGCAAGCGGCCGGCGGGCCACCGGCGACGCTCGCCGACGAAGCCGGAGACAAGTCATGACCAACGTGACCCCGTCGTCGTCGGCCTCGTCGCCCACGCCGGTCGACCGGCGGGCCGCATCGCGTCGGAAGTATCGCTGGGGCTATATCTACGGCACCCGGATCCGTACCAGTACCGCTGTGGTGGCGCTGGTATTCGTCGTGTGCGTGATCCTCTACGGCTACACCTCGCAGCGGTACGGGGTCGTCGCACCGCCGCCACCGGTTGCCCCACGGACAACCGTGACGACACCCACCTACAGCGAGCCGCCGTCGTCGATTCCGTCGAGCACTGCCGAGTCCTCCGCGACGACCGGCACGACGCAATCTCCCAGCGCGCCCTCGGGTGAGTCGAGCACATCCACCCCGAGCGGCTTCGGCGACCTTCTGCCCGGCGGTGCTCCGCAAACCACGCAGCCGCGGACACCGGAACCGCCGTTCGCCACAACGCAGACCACGCGTTCGGTTCCCTGACCGACGACGCCCCGACAGGCACCACGAGAACCTGAGCGGCTGCTCAGGTTCGCATCGTTACACTGGCTTGCTGTGATCAAGCTGGAGAACGTCACGATGCAGTACAAGGCATCCAGTCGCCCGGCATTGTCCGACCTGGATCTCGAAGTCGAGAAGGGAGAGTTCGCCTTCTTGATCGGTCCGTCCGGTTCGGGCAAGTCGACCTTTTTCCGGCTCCTGCTCAAAGAGGACCGGCCGACCAGGGGCGACGTGTGGGTGGGGGATTACCACGTCAATCAGCTCAAGGCGCGGATGGTGCCCAAGCTGCGGCAGTCGATGGGGTGCGTCTTCCAGGACTTCCGGCTGCTGCAGCAGAAGTCGGTGGCCGAGAACGTCGCCTTCGCCCTCGAGGTGATCGGCAAGTCGCCCTCGACGATCCGTCGGGTGGTGCCCGAGGTCCTCGACTACGTCGGTCTGTCCGGCAAAGCCGACCGCATGCCCAACGAGTTGTCCGGTGGTGAGGCGCAGCGTGTGGCCATTGCCCGTGCCATCGTCAACCGTCCCATGGTGCTGTTGGCCGACGAGCCGACCGGAAACCTCGATCCCGAGACCAGCGAGGAGATCGTCGACGTCCTCGACCGGGTGAACCGACGCGGAACCACCGTCGTCATGGCCACCCACGATCGTCACATCGTCGACTCCATGAGACGTCGGGTGCTGGAGTTCGACAACGGCCGCCTGGTCCGCAACGACCCGCGAGGGGTGTACGGCATCGGCTGACCCGTGCTCAGCGACCCCGTACACCTCGACGTCAGCGAAGGAACGACTGAAGCAGCATGCGCGCCAACTTCATCATCAGCGAAGTCCTCAACGGACTGCGCCGCAATGTCACCATGACGATCGCGATGATCCTGACCACCGCGATCACCCTCGGCATGTTCGGCGGTGGTCTGTTGGTCATCCAGATGGCGGACAAGAGCCAGAAGATCTTCCTCGATCGCGTTGAGATGCAGTTCTTCATCAACGACGCGGTGTCGGCGGCCGATCCGGGCTGCCAGAAGAATCCGTGCGCACAGTTGCGCACCGACCTGGAGAAGCAGCCGGGTGTCGCATCGGTCTCCTACATCGATCAGAACGAGGCGTTCGAGTCCGCCAAGCAGACCTTCAAGGACAACCCCGACATCGCCGACAACATCCGCGAGGGCACCATCCCGGCGTCGCTGAAAGTCCGGATGGCCGATCCGCAGCAGTTCGGTACGGTGCTCGACGAGTTCAAGGACCGCAAGGATCTCGGCGTCGACGGCGTGCTCGACCAACGTGAATTGGTCAAACGCATCTTCAGCGTGCTCGACGGAACACGCAACGCGGCCTTCGCGATAGCGCTGGTGCTGGCTCTCGCGGCGATCCTGTTGATCGTGAACACGGTGCAGATCGCGGCCTTCACCCGCCGAACCGAGGTGTCGATCATGCGGCTGGTGGGTGCCACCCGGTGGTACACCCAGCTGCCCTTCCTGCTCGAGGCGGTGGTCGCGGCGCTGGTCGGCGCATTCCTGGCCATCGGGGGATTGTTTGCCGCCAAAGTGTTGTTCTTCGACAATGCGCTGCGTGATCTCTACGGAGTCAACATCCTCGCCCGCATCACCGCGACCGACGTTCTGTTCGTGTCACCGTGGCTGATCCTGGGCGGAATTCTGTTGGCAGGCGTGACCGCGTATGTCACCCTGCGTGTGTACGTGCGTGAATGACAGACCACCGCAGGAGGTGTGAGACATGGTGAAAGAAAAGGGTCGCAATGTGATTGCGAGCAATCGGAAGGCGCGACACGACTACGCCGTGCTCGACATCTACGAGGCCGGCATCGCGCTGGTGGGTACCGAGGTGAAGAGTCTGCGCGCCGGTAAGGCGTCGTTGGTGGACTCCTTCGCCACCATCGACGACGGCGAGGTGTGGTTGCACGCCTTGCATATTCCGGAGTACACCAACGGTTCCTGGACGAATCATCCGGTGCGCCGCAAGCGCAAGCTGCTGATGCATCGGCGTGAGATCGACACGTTGATCGGCAAGATCCGCGATGGCAACCTGACGCTGGTACCGCTGTCGATGTACTTCAACGATGGTCGGGTCAAGGTCGAGTTGGCGCTGGCGCGCGGTAAGCAGGCACACGACAAGCGCCAGGACATCGCCAAGCGCACTGCCCGACGCGAGGTCGAGCGAGAGGTCGGTCGTCGCGTCAAAGGAATGTGATCCGCAGGTGAGGGGGCCGCACATTCGCCTGTTGGCGCTCCTGGCGGTAGTGCTCGGTGTGATCGCGATGTCGGTCGCGTGTACGCCGCAGCCGCAAGGTCGGCTCGGTGGTGACGGGCCGGCGTTGCCGGGCGTCGCGGCCACCCCACCGATGGGCTGGAACAGCTGGAACACCTTCGGCTGCAACATCACTGAACAGATCATCAAGGCGCAGGCCGACGCGCTGGTCTCGACCGGGATGCGCGACGCCGGATACACCTACGTCGTCGTCGACGACTGCTGGGCCGCACCCACCCGGGCCGCCGACGGTGCCCTGCAGGCCGATCCGGTCCGATTCCCTTCCGGCATGGCCGCTCTCGCCGAGTACGTCCACTCGCGGGGTCTGCGTTTCGGCCTGTATTCGGGGGCCGGTGACAAGACCTGCACCCAATTCCAGGGTGTCTACCCGGGCGCGACGGGAAGTCGCGGCCACGAGACGCAGGATGCGAACACGTTCGCGCAGTGGCAGGTCGACTACCTGAAATACGACTGGTGTTCGGCCGACGCGAACCTCTCGGACCAGGTCGACGCCTTCACGGCGATGCGAGATGCCTTGCGCGCCACCGGACGTCGAATCGTGTACAGCATCAACCCGAATAGCGGTGTGGCCGGATCAGTACCGGGCGCCGACCACGACTGGGGCGGGGTGGCCACGATGACACGGGTCACCAACGACATCACTCCGGCGTGGACGACCACCGGCGGACCGTCGGGCGCCCAGGGCATCGAGAACATCGTCGACGCCGTGGCGCCGCTGTCCCAACGGGTGCGGGCCGGTGCCTACAACGATCCCGACATGCTGGTCGTCGGGACGTCGGCGGCCACGCCGCTCACCGTCTCCCAGCAACGCAGCCAGATGTCGATGTGGGCGATGATGGCCGCACCGCTCATCGCGGGCAACGACCTCACCGCGATGACACCGGAAACACTTGCCACGCTCACCAATCCGACGATTCTGGCCATCGATCAGGATGCCCGCGTCAACGCCGGAGCGCGGGTCGACGACGATCCGGAGATCTGGGTCCGCGCCATCGGCAACAAGGGCCTCGCGGTGTCGATGACTAACCGTGGCGATCATCCCCGGTCGCTGTCGGTGGCGCTGGCCAGTCTCGGCCTCACCGGCGACGCGACGGTCACCGGCGTCGACGCCTGGACCGGGCGGCGATACCAGGCCGCTCAGGGACGCCTGCGGGTCGACGATGTCGGCGTCGACGACACGGTGGTCCTGCGGATCGAATAGTCCGGTCGGTCGGTCTTGTCGATCGGCAATGGTCTAGGGCCGCAACTTCTCGACCATCTCGTAGAGGTTGCCCGGCGTCACCATCCAGTCCGCGGTCCCGTGGAAGTCGAACTGGAACTCGATCGTCGGGCCGGGCCGCTTGATCTGAACCAGGCATCGCTGGAAGCGCGTGCCGTTGACGGCCGTGACGTCGCCGAGTTCGATTGCCTTGTCGATGACGTCGAAGTTGTCGGGGGTTTGGCCTTCCCAGTTGTCGGCGTAGTACGCGAATCCGAACATGCGGCGCCGTGGTGAGATCTCGATCACCAATGAAATTCCCACCCAGCCGGAGGTGACGTAGACCTCGTCGGAAATGATGAGCTGCCCGATCTCGTGAATGAGCTCATCGGCGCGTGGGTTCGGTGCGGTCATGTCGTGCCCCCATGGATTGTGAGTTCATCTAACGATCTGGTGACGGTTGGATGGCGACGGGCGCGCTGACTGAGCATCCGCACGCACGGGCCGATATAACTGCGCCCATGACGACTTGGGGGATCAGGAAACGACGCACCGCGCTCGGCGTGATCATAGGGGTTCTGCTGGCCGCGGTGGCGGGAGCGGTCGGCGTTCCGGCCGCGAATGCCGCGCACGTCACCGGCATTCAGCGCGTGGACGGGCAATTGTCGATCGTCAACGTCTTCTCGCCCTCGATGGGGCGGATCATTCCTAATCAGGTGCTATCGGGCGGTGCCGGATCCAAACCGGTGCTCTACCTGCTCAACGGGCGGGCCGGTGGCGTCGACGGCGACAGTTGGTTGCAGCAGACGAACTATCGCCAGTTCTTCGCCGGCAAGGACGTCACCGTCGTATCGCCGCTCGGTGGACCGTACTCGTGGTACGCCGACTGGCAGCAGCCCGACCCGAAGCTGGGCGTGAACAAGTGGGAGACCTATCTGCTGCGGGAGTTGCCGTCGGCCATCGCCGGGCCGCTGAAGACCAACGGCCGTAACGCCGTCGCCGGGCTCTCACTCAGCGGTGGGCCGGCGCTGGACCTGGCCGGCCGCGGCGGTGGACTCTACCGGGCGGCCGCGTCCTTCAGTGGATGTCCGGCGATCAGTGCCCCGCCGGCGACCGCGGGCGTCATCGCGACCACCGCTCTCGGTGGCGGTAACGCGCTCAACATGTTCGGTCCGCCCGGTTCGCCGGCCTGGTTTGATCACGATCCGTCCCGCAATCCCGGACGACTGGCAGGCAAGGCGATCTATCTCGGTGCGGCCGTGGGCATCCCCGGCGCACCCGACGCGGCGCCGTTGGGCGCGCCGACGTTGCTGGCCGGCCCGGCGCAGGTGGAGATGGCGACCAAGTGGTGCACCGACCAGCTCAGCGCCGCACTCAACGGTGCCAGGATTCCGCACACCTACCGCGTCTTCCCCCAGGGTGCGCACACCTGGGCGCTGTTCGAGAACGAGTTGCGCGACGGCTGGCGGGTGCTCGGCCCGGCGCTGGGGGCTTGAGGGAGTGGTCGAAATTGTGCCGATTTGCGTGCAATTCCGTGTCATCACGGTTCGGTATCGAATCCTCACCGCCCATGTGGATTTAGGTTTCGCTGCAATCGCTTAGCGCGAAGTTCAACAGAAAAGTCGATATTTACTACAGAGCATCGGCGATGGTGGTATGGTTTCGAGTTGAGATCTTTCTGCAGCCTTCTTAGGTGAATAACCGCAGGTCGGGACCGGATTTCACGGGTCGTGTCGGGAGTGCCCGAATTGTCGACACGGTGTGTCCGGTGGGGCTAAATTTCGTGCCATGAACACCCCCTCCGCTGGCAAACGCACCGTGATCCGCAATGCTCGAGTGTTCGATGGAGTATCGACAAAGATCGTTGATTCAGCTGATGTCGTCATTGAAGGCTCGAAGATAGCCGCTATTTCCACAAACCCGGTGGGAAACCAACCCGGCACCGAGACCGTCGAAATCGACGGCCGTGGAGAATTCCTGATGCCCGGGATGACTGACGCTCACGTTCATCTGATGGGAAATGCGAATGGCTATCTGGATTTCGTGGCCGGACCCAACGGATTATTGGTCGGCAACACCATCGCCGAGGCAAAACGCATGCTCCTGCGCGGATTCACCTCGGTGCGGGACATGGGCGGCGATACCGCGCCGGTCAAGACCCTGATCGACCGAGGCGTTTTCGAGGGTCCACGCATTTTCCCCAGCCAAGCGATGGTGTCGCAGACATCAGGCCACGGCGACTTCGCCTTCGTCCACGAGACCCCCATCGACTTCGGTGGTGGACCGAGCCGGACCGATTCCATCGGATTCACGCGAACCGTCGACGGTGTCGCGCACGTCCTGACCGCGGTGCGTGAGCAACTGCGTCGAGGTGCGTCGCAGATCAAGCTCACCATCGGCGGCGGTGCTGCGTCGATGTATGACCCCCTGTACACGCTGCAATTCACACCAGAGGAAATGCGGGCCGCCGTGCAGGCCGCCGAGGACTACGGCACGTACGTTGCGACGCACGTGTACACGGTGCCCGGTATCACCCGGGCCATCGAGGCAGGGGTGCGGTCGATCGAACACGGGCATCTCGCCGACGAGGCGACGGTCGCACTCATCGGTGAGAAGGACATCTGGTTGTCGATGCAGCCCTTCGCCGAAGACGATCACCACTATCCAGATCCCGATCGTGCGGACAAGAACCGTCAGATCTGCAACGGCACCGCAGCTGTGTACGGCTGGGCCAAGAAGCACGGCGTGAAGACGGCTTTCGGGACCGATCTGCTGCTCGAGCCGGAATCGGCTGCGCTCCAAAGCGCCATGGCTGCCCGCCTCGGCGAGTTCTTCACCAATGCGGAGGCGCTCACCATGCTGACATCGGGCAACGCCTCGTTGTTCGAGATGGCCGGTGAACGCAACCCTTATCACGGGGCATCACTGGGCGTCATCAAAGAGGGTGCCTGGGCGGACCTGCTGCTGTTCGACGGTGATCCAATGGCGGACATCTCGGTGATTGCCGACCCTGAGAAGAATCTGCGGGTGATCATCAAGGACGGAGCAGTCGTCAAGAACGCGACGGTATAACCGCAATGACAGAACCACTGTTGTATGCCGAAGACATTGCAGTTCGTGCCTCGTGGGGTCCGATCTACGGACCCACCAGTCTGTCCGTCGCGCCGGGTGGAGTGACCGTCCTGGTCGGTTCCGGCGGCCGCGGCCGGACGGCACTGTTGCTGACGCTGTCCGGGCGGATGAAGCCGACGTCGGGCACGCTGACGGCCTTCGGCCGGACCAACGACGCCCAGCATCTGTTCAACCGGGCGGCCATCGCCGATATCGATGAAGTCGACGGAATCGAGCAGACCATTCGCGTGCATGACGTCGTCACCGAGCAGCTCCGCTGGCAGGCCAAGTGGTACAAGTGGGTTCCGCAGTCGAGGCAGGAAGACCTGGAGCGACTGTGCCGACCCGTGTTCGGTGACCTCTCGATTCCGAGCATGGACGCCTACGTCGAAGAACTGCCCGAACTGACCGGGGCACTACTCCGGATCGCGATGGCCAACATCCGCAAACCGCCGCTTTTGGTGGTCGGGGGTGTCGATCGCCTCACCAGAATCGATAGTGCCCAGCAATTGCTGAATCGTCTTGTCGCACTTGGCAGTGAGCAGACGGTGATCACCGCCGACGTCAATGGGGTGTTTGCCGACTCGCACGTGCGCGATGCCGTGACAGTGCACAACCTGACCGATGACGAGTTCATCCGGATCGAAGAACAGGACCTTGGCTGATGTTTGCCGCATTCTCACCGGGCAGTGATTTCAAGCGGTACTACCGCGGGCGGATGCCGCGCCTGGCACTCGCCGTCATCATTCTGATGCCGTTGCTCTACGGTGCCCTGTATCTGTGGGCGTTCTGGAATCCGTTCGACGCCGTCAACAAGATCCCGGTCGCCCTGGTCAACTCCGACCGAGGCGCCACAGTGGAGGGCAAGCCGCTCAACGCCGGCCAGCAGGTTGCGCAGGGGCTCATCGACTCCAAACAGCTGGACCTGCACCTGGTGTCCGAAGCGGACGCCAAAAAGGGTGTCGAGCATGGGAAGTACTACTTCTCGATCACGTTGCCACCGGATTTCAGTGAGGCCGTCGCCTCGCCGTCCTCCAAGGATCCGCGTTCGGCCGAACTGATCTTCACCTACAACGACGCCAACAATTATCTGTCGACGGTGATGGGCCAGGATGCCGCCGAGCAAGTGGTGAACCAGGTCGGCGCGCAGGTGGGAGATCAGACGTTCGACATTGTCATCAATGGTGTCACCGGTCTGATGCCGAAGTTGCAGCAGGCCAAGGCCGGGGTCGACAAGCTCAATAGTGGTATGCAGCAAGCCAATACCGGCGCCCAAGAGCTCGCCACCAACCTGGTCACGGCAAAGAACGGCGCGGGACAACTCGCCGGCGGCCTCACCGAACTCGACTCGGCGGTAACTCGTGCCACCGACCCGATCGTCAACGCGCTCAACAACTCTGGTGGAAGTGGTCTGTCCGCTCAGCAACTCAACGAGACCGTCAGTCGGCTCAGTACGACCTCGACCACGTTGTCGGATCAGTTCGGTACCGTGGCCGGTGCACAATCTCAGGCCAGCCAGTTGGTGACCGGCGTGCGGGCGCAACTGCGCGCCAGTAGTGATCCGAATGTTCGGTTCCTGGCCGATCAGCTCGGGCCGGTCGAGGACTTCCTCGCCACGCGCGGGCTCGGGCCGGACGCCAACAACCAGCTCACCCAGGTGCAGACCGATGCCAAGGTGCTCTCCGCGCAGCTCGGTAACCCACAGAGCCCGGCCCGGGCTGCTCTCTCCCTTCTGGAGAGCGGCACGTTGGGCAATGACATCGCTGCTGCTAGAAATGCCGCCGGTGAGTTGAGCTCGGGTGCCAATCAGCTCAATACCGGTCTCGGTGAGCTCAGTGCCGGTGCCAATCAGCTCTCTTCCGGAACGGTCCAACTAGCCTCTGGGACACAGCAACTGGCCACGCAGGTGAACGGAGCCGTCGACGCGGTGCCGTCGTGGTCGCAGGAGCAGAAGAACGCACTGGCCTCGACGTTGTCGAAGCCGGTGGCCTTGAAGGAGAACACGCTCAACCAAGCGGATACCTTCGGTACCGGATTCACGCCGTTCTTCTTCGGTCTCGCGTTGTTCGTCGGCAGCATCATCGCGTGGATGTTGTTCACGCCGTTGCAATCCCGGCCGATCGCTCAGGGCCTGAATTCATTGCGGGTCGTGCTGGCCTCCTTCGCTCCGACCTTCGCTGTCGGCATGCTGCAGGCGATCATCCTCTATCTCGTGGTCGTCTTCGCGGTTGGCCTGCGCCCCACTCATCCAATAGGGACGTTCGCCTTCATGCTGCTGATGGTTGCGGTGTTCCTATCGATGATTCAAATGTTCAACGCATTGTTCGGACCCGCGGTCGGTCGTGTGGTGACGTTGGCATTCCTGATGGTCATGTTGACCTCGGCCGGCGGTATCTATCCGGTGCCCACCACGACGAAACCCTTCCAATACATCCACTGGGTGGACCCGATGACCTATACCGTCACCGGACTCAGACAGTTGACGGTGGGCGGAATCGACTATCGATTGTGGGGATCGATTGCGGTGCTCGTCGTACTGACGTTGACATTCCTCGCGGTATCGACGTGGGCCGCCCGTCGCAACAGGCAATACAACATGGATCGGCTCTATCCGCCGGTCGAAGTATAGATGGCGGTCGATGTGCATAAATAAAGTTCAGAAACGGACACAACGAGTTCATTAAGCGCCACAATGGAATTAGACCTCGAACGACGAACACAGGAGTAGTTATGTCGCAGCACACCAATGCCCGGCACACCACCAACGACGGGGACACCCTTACCTTGAACCCGGTCTTCGTCCGGCCGGGGGAGTCGACGGAGTTGCCCAAGTTCACGATTCCGGACGAGATGAGCCTGCCGGAGACCGCCTATCAGATCGTCCACGACGAGGCGATGCTCGATGGCAATGCGCGGTTGAACCTGGCGACGTTCGTGTCGACGTGGATGGATCCCGAAGCCCGGCAACTCTATGCCGAGACCTACGACAAGAACATGATCGACAAGGACGAGTATCCGCAGACCGCCGCGATCGAGGACCGGTGCTGGAAGATCATCGCCGATCTGTGGCACGTGCCCAGCGTCGACAACGCGATCGGCACCTCGACGATCGGGTCGTCGGAGGCGGCGATGCTGGGTGGGCTCGCCCTCAAGCGTCACTGGCAGGCCCGACGCAAAGCCGAGGGCAAGCCGATCGACAAGCCAAACCTGGTGTTGTCCACCGCGGTTCAGGTGTGCTGGGAGAAGTTTCTGAACTACTTCGAGGTCGAACCCCGTTGGGTTCCGGTGTCGCAGGAACATTTCGTCTTCGACGGGCATGAGCTGGAGAAGTACGTCGACGAGAACACCATCGGCGTGGTCGCGATCATGGGCGTGACCTTCAACGGCCTGTACGAGCCGGTGAAGGAGATCGCAGCGAAACTCGATGAGATCCAGGCGAATACGGGTCTGGACGTCAAGATTCACGTCGACGGGGCGTCGGGTGCGATGGTCGCGCCGTTCTGTCAGCCCGACCTCGAATGGGACTTCCGGGTCGATCGTGTGGTGTCGATCAACACGTCGGGTCACAAGTACGGGTTGGTGTATCCGGGGCTGGGCTGGATCGTCTGGCGCGACAAGGAAGCTCTGCCGGAGAGCATGGTGTTTCACTGCAGCTACCTCGGCGGCAACATGCCGACCCTGGCGCTGAACTTTTCACGTCCCGGCGCTCAGGTGCTGTTGCAGTACTACAACTTCCTGCGCCTGGGACGAGAGGGCTACCGTCAGGTCCAGCAGGGCTCGTTGGATGTGGCGCAATACCTTTCGGCACAGATCGAGAAGATGGGTCCGTTCGAGTTGGTCAGCCGGGGCGACACGATTCCGGTCTTCGCGTGGCGGCTCAAGGACGACTACACCGACAAGTGGAATCTGTACGACCTCTCCGACCGGTTGCGGATGAAGGGCTGGCTTGTGCCGGCGTATCCGATGGCCGACGATTTGGCGGATATGACGTTGCAGCGCATCGTGGTTCGTGCCGGCTTGAGCCATGATCTGGCCAACGCACTGCTGGGGGATATGGAGAGCGAAGTCAGTTTCCTGAACAACCTCGCGGCGCCTCTGCCGCGAGAAGGAACCGGCTCGCACTTCCACCACTGACCGCGGTTGTCTCGGTGAATCGGTTATCTCGGTGAACTCCGCCAGATTCAACTCGCTTCTCACGCCGACCCTGCGCAAACAATGCATTGGATTCATGATCGGATCCGCATTGTTTGCGCTCGGGTCGGCGCCCGGCTTCGGATCCTGGGCGGGCGCCTCGGTGGTGAACATCTGCTATTTCGTCGGAGCGTGGTTCTTCACCACTGCCGGTGCGATCCAACTTCTGCTGAGTGGTCCACGCGTGGCGGAGGTGTCCTACGGCACCGGAAAGATGGTTCGCGCGGAATGGTTGACGGCGTCGGCGCAGTCGCTGGGTACGGTGTTGTTCAACGTCAGCACCGCCGGTGCCATTGCCGCGCATTCGGTCGCCGGTGAACGACACATCGTGTGGAGTCCGGACGCGGCCGGGTCGGTGGCGTTCCTCGTCAGCGGCGCAGTGGCCTATGTCGCGTTCTATCGCGCCGAAGGGATGGTGTGGGCGCCGCACAGCGCGGCCTGGTGGTCAACCCATCTCAACTGGGTGGGTTGCGTGGCATTCGGCGTCAGCGCCATCGGCGCCTATGTGACGGTCTCGGGTGTCACCGTCGACGCCATTCTCGCCAATATGGGCACGTTCATCGGCGCCATCTGCTTCTTCCTCTCGTCACTGATCGTGCTTCCGCGCCGTAGCATCGCCAAGAGCGGATAGAATATTGCGGCTGGTACATTTTCGATGGGTAGTCAGCGGAGGTGATGGCTGATGTTCGCCGAGACACCTGTCGGCCTGCCCGATGATCTGGTCCGGCGTTGGCGAGCCGATGTGGGCGCCGACGATCCGGCGGGCGTGAATCCGACGCACACCGCGTCTCTATCAGGATCGTCGGGTTTGGCCGAAGCCGGTCCGGCGTTTGAGGTTTCGTGTACCGGCCACGAGAACAGCTTCGCTGAGATCGCCTACTGGCGACCCTTGTCGACGCTGATCACGTTCGCGGTCCTGCGTACGCCGTGTCGCACGGAAAGAACTGCCGAGCGGATCGCGGAGTGTCCGTCGCCCTATGTGTACGTCCACAGCAGTTCACTGCACGGGACCGGCTGGCTGGAGACTGCCGATCATGTTCAGCGACTGTGGAATCCGGGTTCCTTGGCAGTGTTCGACGGCACTCGGCAGGGCTCCTATACCGCCTTGTCGATCTCGGACCCGGTCGGTGTCTGCATTCCGGCGGACCTGCTCGGCACGCCGGACCACCCGACCATGGCGAGTCGCTGTACGACAATTCTCGATGATGCGCTGGCGCGCGCGGTCGCCGCCTTCGTGCGCAACTTCGCGTGTGATGCCGCGGTGCGGCGAATGGATGTGCAGGTCGAAGACGAACTGGTCGTTGTCGATATGGTTCGTGCCGCGCTGGACAATGTCGGCGGCTCATCGACGCCCAAGAGTTCGTCTGTTGTGCGTACCGCGGCCCAGTCCGTCATCGAAAAGTGTTATCGAGACCCGGCTTTCGGGCCGGACGAGATCGCTTCGACTCTGCATGTCAGTCGTCGACAATTGTTCCGGGTGTTCGCCGACATCGGTGCGACACCAACGGATCTGATCGCGCGACGACGGTTGCGGTGTGCCGAGCATCTGCTCGGCACGGAGAATCGGATCTCCCTGGAACGAGTCGCGCGCGCCTCCGGGTTCGGCTCTGTCGCGACGCTGCGGAACCGTTTTCGCGCGGTTCACGGCATGACCCCGGACGAGTTCCGTCGGTGTGATCACTGCGACGCCGGGGAGATGTCGTGACCGTCGAGCGTGGTCTGGACCCGGTGGTCGTCGCCGAGTGGTTGAGTCGGGTCGGTGCACGAAACCCTGGAAATAGTGCGCGTGCCCAGGTGTTTCGGGGTGCGCCCGGCCTTGCCGCGTACTCGGCGGAGTTCGTTCCGGTGACCACCGCGTGCCCACTCCGCTACGAGAGCTACGTCTTCCATCGCCGCCTGTCGACGATGGCGGTCCACTGCGAACTCCACAGCGCGCGGTGCATCGAGTTCGCCGGACAGTCGGTGCGCAGCCCCACTCCACTGGTGATCGTCGCGTGGTCGTCCAACGGCACGTCCACCATCGTCGGACCGGATGGCGAACACGTCTACGCTCCCGGAAAGATCATGGTCGTCAGCTCGTCGAATCTTCCGTTCCAGGCGATCGAGACCGAGGGTGATATGGCGGCGATCGTCTTTCCCCGCCGGTTGCTCGGTGGGAACTGGGACCAACTGTCGGTTACCGAGTTGCTTTGTGCCGCAGACTCTTTGGCGTCGAGGTCGGCAACCGGATTCCTGCGGCAACTGGTCGTGGACGCTGCGGTGGCCCGCCGTGAGATCACGCACGACGAAGAGATCGCCGCAATCAGGTTGCTGCACAACGTGATCACCAGCTCGGTGTCGCGGGGTGCGTCGCTGCGCACCGACGCAATGTCGGTCTACCACTCGGTGGCGATGATCATCGAGGATCGATTCCGTGATCCGGGTCTGACGGCAGCCGCCATCGCGGCCGAGATCCATATGAGCCGACGAAACCTGCATCGATACATGACGTCAATGGGCGAATCGCCGTCGGCCATGATTGCTTCTCGACGACTGCGCGAGGTCAGGGCGCTGCTCCGGGCGTCACCGACCATGACGCTCGACGATGTCGCAGCTGCAACGGGTTTCGCCAGCGCGGCCACCCTGCGTAGCCGGCTCCGATCCGATATGCAGATGACCCCTTCGCAACTGCGCAGCGTGCTTCAGCCAAGGTCGAATGCCGATTCCTCTAACGAGCTCAACCTGACTCTGTCGCAGTGATGCCGCGGGCACTTGGAGTTCGCCGGACGCGATGTGCGCGATGAGTGTGGGTATGCGGGCCATCATCTCTCGGCGGGTGAGTGATCTCGACGTGCTTGTCCGAGGCCGTCGGCCAGGGCGTGCGCTGGAGAGCGTGGTTCTGGTCACCGCGTTCGTCGTCGGCTTCGTCATCGAGGAGCAGGAACGAAGCCAATCAGGGCCGCAGCGGTACTCGCTCGAGGAGCGAAGCGCCCTGGTAGGCGAGGAGTTCGCGCTGGTCGCGGCCGCGGGCGCGATCCTCTACGGTGACCCCGATGTCCGGTTCGAACGCCACCTCACCGGCATCGTCGACAGCCTCCGTGGAAAAGGGGAATGACCAGACGGTGACGAGTTGTTAGACTGGAGTGCTCGCTGAAGTTCAGCGAGTACCTCCTCGGGGCTGATCGGTTTCGACTACGTGCGTCGAGGTGGGGGAAGCGTGTCGGTGCAGGCTAGAGACCACCGTTAAGCGTCGCAGCAACCAATTAAGCGCCGATAAGAATCAGCGCGACTACGCTCTCGCTGCCTGACAGCAGAGCTAGTCTGTCGGCCCGGAGGCGTTCCCGCTCCGGTCCCCGGCATCATTCAGGGAACTCACCGTCGGTATCGGTCGCGGATACCGACGGGACAAATCACAGCGACTGGGATCGTCATCTCGGCTTGTTCGCGTGACTGAGAGATCCGAGTAGAGACACAGCGGACTGCACACGGAGAAGCCCCACTGAAGCGACGGAGGACCCGGGTTCAATTCCCGGCAGCTCCACGAAAAGCGCCCCACCTGTTTACGCAGGTGGGGCGCTTTTTTGCTGGGCGTGGCGAACTCCCGCGACTTCAACTGGTTCCCGCGAACGTAGCTATGGTCGCGGGAACCAGCTGAGGTCGCGGGAACGCTGGACGGCGTCGTCGGAGGGTCCCGCCGCACGGCTACTCTTCGACACATGACTGATCGGTATGTGTTCGAGAACCGGGTCGACGGTGACGGAACCCGACGTTATAGCTCCGCTCACCTCGACGCCGACGGGCTGTTGGCGATCACGACGGATGATTCTGGCCCAGCGGTGGAGAAATTTTTCGGTGCGCCCGACTATGAGGCGCTCGAGACGTTCAGCGCGGAGCAGACCACTCGGCTCCGGGAGGCGCTGGGTCAGGATCTGATCGCCGCGATCGCGGAGAAGTTTCCCGACTCGTTGGCGCTGTCGAAGTATGTCGAGTCGACGGGAATCGGCCGCGGCCGGGTATGGAACCGAATCGGGTCCTGAGTCGGCGCCGGCGTCAGTCCAAGCAGCCAGTTTAAGCCGTCAGCCCAAGCCGTCAGTCCAGCTTGCGATCCCCGGCGCGCATCAGGGCAGATCCCGACTCTGACCCGACCAGCCCGTTGGCGATGCGGCCGGCGTGAATTGCCGCGCTCAGGTCGATGCCGGTCTCGATGCCGCAGTCGCGCAGCAGGTAGGTGAGGTCCTCGGTCGCGATGTTGCCGCTGGCGCCGGGCGCGAACGGGCATCCGCCCAGCCCGCCGACCGATGCGTCGAGTCGGCTGACGCCCGCCTGAACCGCCGCGTATGCACTGGCCAGGCCGGTGCCGCGGGTGTTGTGGAAATGGGCGCCCAGCGGCAGGTCGCCGATCAGCGGCGACACCAGTTCCACCAACTCCGTGACCCGACGCGGGGTCGTCGTGCCGATGGTGTCGGCGATGCTGATGCGGTGTGCGCCCTCGGCGACCGCGGACTTCACGACGTCGATCACGCGATCCGGTGGCGTCGGGCCGTCGAACGGGCAGTCCCAGGCGGTGGCGATGATGACCTCGACCTCGACCTCGGCGCCGGCCGTACGAGCCACCGCCACGACGTCGCTGATCAGTGCAGTCGCCGCCGCGCTGTCGCGCCCGACGTTGGCGCGGCTGTGTCCATCGGCCGCCGACACCACGTACTCGAGGTGGGTGAACCCGGCGTCGACGGCGCGTCGTGCACCGTTGGGGCTCGCGACCAACGCGGAGAAGGTGATGCCGGGGTAGTCGGCCAGGTGGGTGGCCAGTTCCGGTGCATCGGCGAGGGCGGGCACCTTGCTCGGGGAGACGAACGCGGTCGCCTCGATCTCGCGCACTCCGGTGGCCGCGATCGCTTGCAGCAGTTCGAGTTTCGCGTCGGTCCCGATCGGTTCCTCGATCTGCAGGCCATCGCGCAGGGCGACATCGCGGATGGTGACCGCGCGAACAGGTTCGGGTGCGGCCATCAGATCACTCCCGTCTCGCGCAGCTCGGCGAGTTCGTCATCGTCGAATCCGAGGAGCTCGTGATAAACGAAGTCGTTGTCGCAGCCGGGTTTTGGCGGTCCGGCACTACGGATGCCGCCGGGGGTGTCGCTGAATCGTGGCACCACGCCCGGCCCGAGAACGTTTCGGCCGATCCTGGCGTCGAAGTGTTCGGCGATCATCCCGCGTGCGAGCAGTTGCGGGTCGGTCACGACTTCGGCGACGGTATTGACCGGTCCCACAACAACTCCCGCGTCCGAGAGCACTTCGGTGAGCTTCTCCGACGACAACTGCGCCGACCACGCCCCGATCAGCTCGTCGAGCTCGTCCTGATTGCGGCCGCGCGCGGCGTGATCGCAGAACCGATCATCGGTGGCGAGCTCCGGCGTACCCATCGCCGCGCACAGCCGGGCGAACACCGAATCCTGGTTGGCCGCAATGATCACGTGGGTGCCGTCGGCGGTGGGGTAGAGGTTCGACGGTGCGATACCGTCGAGCCGAGTTCCCGACGGCCCGCGCACCACGCCGCCCATCGCATAGTCGGCGATCGTCGACTCCTGCACCGCCACACACGATTCCAGCAACGACGTGTCGACGACCTGCCCCTCACCGGTGACCATTCGGCGATAGAGCGCGGCCAGTGCGCCCTGCGCGGCGAACATGCCGCCTAGGGTGTCACCCAGAGACAGCGACAAACGTGGTGGCAACTGCCCGGGGTAGCCGTTGATGTGGCGCAGGCCGCTGGCCGCCTCGGCCACCGACGCGTAGCCGGCCCGTTGTGCGTCGGGTCCGTCTTGCCCGTACCCCGACACCCGCACCACGACGATGCCCCGGTTTCGCGCGCGCAGCACGTCGGGTCCGATGCCGAGGCGCTCGAGGGTGCCCGGCCGAAAGTTCTCGACGACGATGTCGCTGCGCTGCACGAGATCAAGGAAGATCTCGCGGCCACGGTCGGATCGGATGTCGAGGGTGATCGCCCGCTTGTTGCGGCCGTGCACGGTCCAGTAGAAACGGTGGCCGTCGACCTCGGCCTGGCCCCACGTGCGGATCGGATCGGGACGTCCGGGAGCCTCGATCTTGATGACGTCGGCACCCATGTCGCCGAGGAACCGCGCCGCGAGCGGACCGGCGATCAGCGCACCGAGTTCGAGGACCCGCACGCCGTCGAGCGGGCCGGCAGGCACCGGACCAGGCGGCGTCGACACAGCGTGATCGGTCACCTGGTCAGTGTCTCGAAAGGTCCGTCGCGATACCAGCGATTGCGGTCTTCTCCAGCGCCACCCGGACCACGTCGAGCGCGGTGCGTTGCCACAGCCCGATGTGGTCGAGCATCGCGTGTCCGCCGCCCGGGACGGAGATGAACGTGGCGTCGAATCCGCGTTCGTGCAGTTCGGCGATGCCCTTCTCGGTGCGTCGAGGCCGGGTGAGGGTGTCGGCTTCACCGTGGACGGCGACGACACGGACACCGTCGTGGATCACCCGCCAGTCGGCGAACTGCCACCACGGGGCCAGCGCCAGCACTGCGACGACCCGCGGATCGGCACCGAGTTGGGCGACGATGCGCCCGCCCATCGAATGCCCGATGACGACGATGGGCACGCCCGGATGGTCGCGGCTGATCTGTTCGAGAGCCGCCCGTGCGTAGGGCATCGGGCTCGCCTGGCCGCCGTTCCAGCCGTACACGCGGTAACGGGCCTGGCGGACGTCGACGCGTGGCCCGAATCGGAGCCGGATCGACCAGGTGAACGGGTACATCCGCAGCGCGGAGCCCTGCCGCGGGCTGAACGGGCGGTAGCTGAAATCCGTGCCGCCTGGGAAGACGAGCACGCACAGTTGGGGGTCCGCGGGCGCGCGAACGAGTCCGAGAAGCTTCGAGACGGCAGCCATCACCACGACGTCCACTTCAACACATCACCGTTCACGGTGATCATTCGGCGTCGGACAGCACTCGGATCGGCCGGGTCGATGGCACAATCGAGCGCATGGCTCATCCGCGCGCAGGAACACCAGCCCTTCCCGAGGATCTGATCGACGTCGACGCCGTGGATCGCGCGTACTACGAGATCTCACCAGATCCGTCGAATCCGTTGCAGCAGGTGGTATTCGGGACGTCGGGTCACCGCGGTTCCAGCCTGGATGGCGCGTTCAATGAGGCACATATCCTGGCCACCACCCAGGCGATCGTCGAGTACCGCAGGGGGGCGGGGATCACCGGCCCGCTCTACATCGGTTTCGATACGCATGCGCTGTCGATCCCGGCCTGGCGCAGTGCCCTGGAGGTGCTCGTCGCCAACGACGTCACCGTGCGCACCGCACGCCAGGATGCGTTCACTCCGACTCCGGCGGTCAGCCACGCCATCCTCGCGTTCAACCGCGACTATCCGGGCACACTCGCCGACGGCATCGTGGTCACCCCGTCGCACAACCCACCCCGCGACGGCGGATTCAAATACAACCCGCCCAGCGGAGGTCCCGCAGACACCTCGATCACCTCGGTGGTCGCCGCCCGGGCCAACGAACTGCTCGCCGACAAGCTGGCCGGGGTCAACCGCATCCCGTTCGAGCGCGCCCGCGCCAGCGATCTGGTGACCGAGTACGAGTTCCAGGGGAACTACGTCGACGGCTTACAGAACGTCCTCGACATGACCGCGATCCGCGACGCCGGGATCCGGATCGGCGCCGATCCGTTGGGCGGCGCGTCGGTGGGGTACTGGGCTTACATCGGCTTCCGCTACAACCTCGAGAACCTGACCGTCGTCAACCCCACGGTGGACCCGACATTCGGCTTCATGACGCTGGACACCGACGGCAAGATCCGGATGGACTGCTCGTCGCCGAATGCGATGGCGTCGTTGATCTCCGCGCGCGACCACTACGACATCGCCACCGGAAACGACGCCGACTCCGACCGCCACGGCATCGTGACCCCCGACGCCGGCCTGATGAATCCCAACCACTATCTGGCCGTCGCCATCGACTACCTGTTCACCCATCGCCCCGGCTGGGCCGAATCGGCGGCTGTGGGCAAGACGTTGGTGAGTTCGTCACTGATCGACCGGGTGGTCGCCGGGATCGGCCGTCGACTCTATGAGGTGCCGGTCGGGTTCAAGTGGTTCGTCGACGGATTGCTCGACGGCAGTATCGCTTTCGGCGGTGAGGAGAGCGCCGGGGCATCGTTTCTCACCTTCGACGGTGCGCCGTGGTCGACCGACAAGGACGGCATCATCATGGCGTTGTTGGCGTCGGAGATCCTCGCCAAGACCGGGCAGACTCCGTCGGAGCGGTACCGCGAACTCGCCGATCAGTACGGCGAGACGTCGTACGCCCGCATTGACGCACCGGCCAGCCGCGAGCAGAAAGCGGTGTTGGCCAAGCTATCTGCCGATCAGGTGTCGGCGACCGAACTGGCCGGCGAACCGATCACCGCGATCCTCACCGAAGCACCCGGCAACGGCGCAGCGATCGGCGGGCTGAAGGTGACCACCGAGAACTCCTGGTTCGCCGCACGGCCGTCGGGCACTGAGGACGTGTACAAGATCTACGCCGAATCCTTCAAGGGCACAGAACATCTGGCCACCGTGCAGAAAGAGGCCCAGGCGCTGGTGGATTCGGTGCTCGAGGTCTGAGGTTACAGTCGTAACCGTGTCCAACAAGAAGTCCGGCGTGCAGCAGGCGACGTCGAAGTATCAGCCGAGCGCCACGTCGAGCCGATCAACCTACGTGCTCGCCGGTGCCGCAGTCCTGGTGATCGCGGCGCTGGTGATCGGCGGCATCATTTGGAACGGCCGGCGCGACAAGGGCGGCGTCGACGATGCGGTGCTCAGCTCGAACGCTGCGCTCATCATCGGAGCGCCCAATGCGCCGCAGACCATCGACGTCTTCGAGGACTTCATGTGCCCGTATTGCAAAGAGTTCGAACAGCAATCGGGTGAGCCGATGGTGAAGGCGATCGACGCGGGCAAGCTGCGCGTGCGCTATCACTTGCTGACGTTCCTGAACCGATCGTCGGCATCGAAGGACTATTCCTCGCGCGCCGCCGGTGCCGCCCAGTGCGTCGCCGAGGGCGAGAAACGGGAAGTGTTCCTGAAGTTCCATTCCGCCCTGTTCGCCAACCAGCCGAGCGAAGGTGGCTCCACGGATCACAGCAACGCCGACCTCGCGAACCTCGCCGCACAGCAGGGCGCCGGCCCCGCGACCCAGAAGTGCATCACCGACGGCGCAAAGGTCGACGCGGCGAACAAGGCCGCCGAGGAGTCCAACAATCAGCTCTCCAAGGCCACCGGCGGTCAGGCCGGGACGCCTACGGTGCTCAGTGGCGGATCGCCGATCAACGGGATCATGGACGGCCCCGGCTGGCTGGACAAACTCCTCGCCGGCTCGAAGAACTGATAGCGGTGTCGGTGGTCGCAGGGGATTTGGAGCCGGTCGCGGAGATAGTGTAGTTTCGCCTTTGCCCTTGATGCAGGGGGTAACAACTTCACACGGGGCTATGGCGCAGCTGGTAGCGCACCACACTGGCAGTGTGGGGGTCACGGGTTCGAGTCCCGTTAGCTCCACCATTAGGACGCTCATTTTGATACAAAGATTCGAGTGCGATCTGAACCCCTCGGGTTACGTGTTTTGCCTAGTCAGGCGCGTAACCCGAGGGGTTCCGCGTGTTCTGGCTGGATGCAGAGTGGTGGTTGGGGAGGCTCGGCTGTGGCTGATTTGGGCATCTGACGTGCGTCCTGCTGGTCCGAGCGCCCGAGGGCGTCAAAAAGTGCAGGCCACCGTCAAAAGGTATGGGTGGGCGTCAAAAAGTGTCGGTGGTGCGTCACAAGGTTCCCCATCTCTGCAGTTACGAATGTGCCTCCACACTCGCTCATTACCTAGCGGTTATCTGATTGGAGAAGCAGCAAATGCACCCTGAAGAGCCTGCTGAACAACCAAGGCGCGCAAGTCGGTCAGTTCATCTCGCGATTTGACGGCTAAGGTCTCGATTCTATCG